>NZ_LQOT01000020.1 GCF_002101585.1 Mycolicibacter engbaekii
CCGCGGCACTGACCGCCTGAACCATCACAACGAAGAATCACACGACGACGTCGTACACCACGTCAAAGGACTTGACCGATATCGACCTGCCCTTTGAAATCCAGACGGACCTTGCCAAGGCCAGAGAACCATAGTTCTAACTCGGCATCGAGGTCGAACCGTCCTGCCGTCTCGATGCTCCAGGCCTGGATCTTGCTATAGGGAAGAGACGAGTAATCGCGCTTCTTTCCGGTCAAACCCTGAACATTTATCGCGATGAGGCGCTTGTTGGTGAAGACCACCGAGTCACGCACTCCCCTGAAGCTAAGGTGCACAGCTTCCCCGTCAACGAGGATTGGTGCCAGCTCGGAAGCAAGAGCTCGCGGATCGCTGGGTGCAAGCCGCGCAAACAAACCGCCACTCTGAAAGTCGATCACTTCAGCAGAATATCGCTAGGAAGACCGGACGTGGCCCGAAGCTGAACTCCTATCGGCGCCGTCTCGCGTCCGCGCGCAACCTTGAAACGGGTTGGGTTCGGCAGGGCGTCGCCGGATCTCGGCGATATTCGCGCTAGCGCGTGCGAATTGGGGCGGTGTGCTGGGTCCAGGCCGAGCCGTCCCAATATCGAAGAAGGTGCGGATGATGCGGGTCCAAATACCAACCTGCCGGCGGCAGCGGCGGGGCGGGTTCCCCGGATGGGGAGTACGTCGACGTCCGACCGCCCGCTCTGTATCGAGCTTCCGGTTGGTGCGCGCCGGTGAAGATAGCCTCAGGCAATTGATAGGCGAGCGGGTCACGCTGCGTCGGAACCAGACGAGGCACTGTTATCGGTTCCCCGTCCAAAACCGCGACGCTGGCTTCGTTGGCTTTGATTGCGGCAATGCGAACCTCGGCTGCGACGGCAGATCCGGTGATGTCGCCCCAGCATGCCGTGATCAGTCCGCGTGACTGAAGGTGCCTGACGAGCGGTAGGTAACGCTGGCTCATCTGCGGAGTCAGTTGGCCCACGCAGGTGTCATCAATCCGTACCTCGACCACCGTTCGTTCGACGCTGCCGCGACTCACGTCGAGTTCGTGCAAGCTCGCAATGACTGGGCCGTAACCACTGGGAGGAACGAACTTCAGGACCGCATCGGCGAAGTGATCTTCCTTCGTGACCTGGACGAGGGATGAGCTGGGCAGCAAGGTGTAGGGCTTCGCGGGTGGATCGTTGACTGGAAGCTGGGCGCTCCGTTCGTCCAGCTTCAGCTGAATCTTTGCGGCGAAGTCCTTCGGCGGCTCCCCGTCACCATCCCAACCGTCCCAGTTAGTTGTAAAGAAGGCGTAGACCCGCCCGGGCACGATCGGGGTGTAACCCGATGCCAGTACCCGCCGCACAGTGCCAGCCCAGGTTGGGGCGTCTTCCCTGGCGAGATAACCAACTGTGCGACCGTCCGCCCGGACCGCGATCGCCCAGGGGTCGAAGGGGTTCGCGGGTTCTGGGATCAGTTCGAAGTCACGCCTAACTTCAACTGACCGCGCTCACTGAAATTCCCCACTGACGCTCATCGAAATTCCCCACCCGTGTGGCTCCGCCGAGAAGGGCGGG
>NZ_LQOT01000021.1 GCF_002101585.1 Mycolicibacter engbaekii
GTTGCTGATTCTTCCTGCCCGAACACCGGGCATCAGAGTCGCACAACAACTGGACCACTACGAGGGGCTCACCTCACAACGGCGGCGCGCCGCGGCCATTCTGGAACGTCGGCGGAAAATCGCAGAACGTAAGAAAGCCGAGGCACAAGAGCGCGAGACCCGTCTTAAGCAGGCTGAGGAAGCTCAACGACGAGCGATCGCGCGACAGAAGGTCGAACGTAGAAGGCAGGAGGCCGAACGTCGAAGGCGGGTAGAAGAACTCGGCGAATCCGCTGTCAAACTCATCGAACGGGCAGAATCAGCGTCGGAAAGGGTCGTGAGGACCGAGGCTGCCTCCATGGGGTGGCTCGGTGACCCGGGCGAACTAGATTTCAGCCCCGACATCACGATGATCACCGCGAATGTAGAGGCCAGCGCGCATCTGCGCAGGCTGGCAAACGAACTCAAAGCGCTGCCCGAGCAGACCGATGCGGACCGGGAGCGCCTCGACGCCGCAAAGCGCAGCGCCGAGAAATTGTGGCGGCGAGCTAACACTCGCGTAAAGCTCCTTGAGGAATGTGCGGCACAGGCACGCCGTATCGATGAATCCCTGAAGCAGGAACGCGAGCGTGCACGCATCGCCCAGCAACGTGAAGAAATAGCCAGTCGACTGGATGCGGCGCTGTACGGCGCCGCTGCCCCAGCGGATGGCCCATCGTCGGACAATGCCGACGAGGTGACCGCCCTCGTGGCGGCCTATAAGGAGCTCAAGCAGTCCCTTGAGCTCGACCGTAAGCGCCCAAGTGATGACGAGGACTCCACGGATACGCCGGCCGGGAACAGCTCGTCATGGGGTGTTCTTGCCCCTGTCAATCGAGCATGGCACTGGGCTTTCGGATGAGGCTGGAACCTCCACCCCCTTTCGCCCCCTACCCCAGCACCTTCCCGTAGGTCTGCCGACCCATCAGATAAGTGGCCTCCACAGCCACGTCACGCAGTTCGTCCGGCGGAACCCGGCGGGGGTTGTGCGACAGCACCACCAGATCGGCGTACTTGCCGGCTTCCAGGCTGCCGATCTCGGTGTTCAGCCGCAGTTGCCGGGCGGCGTTGAGGGTCTGCGCCCCTTGACGACGCGCTACGTCAGGTCGTCGTGGTCGCCGCGCGCCCAAGCCGCGTGGCGGTCCGCGGAGAATCGGACCGCGGCCACCGCATCGGAGTCGATCGTGTTGGTGTGCAGCCCGTAGATGCGGTCGAAGCGCAGCTGTTCCATCGATGCGGCCATCCGCTGGGCGACCGCCGCGGACAGCGGAATCCGGTTCGGATAGCTGCGCAGGAAGGCCACGGTGCGCCGGTCGGGGTTGGGAAAGACGGTGTCGCCCACCAGAAGCACCCCGCGCCCTGCGGCACCGGCGTCCCAGCACGCGACGGAGCTGCCCGGAAAGTGGCCGCCGATCTGAACCACGGTCAACCCGTCAGCGAGCTCAAGGCGGCCCGACCAGTATCGGATCAACGGGTCCGGGCGCATCACCCACTGCCGGTCTGCGGCGTTGACATACACGGGCACTCCGCCGAGCCGTCGGCCCCACTCCACTTGGGCGCCGAACATGTGGGGGTGGCTGGCGACGACGCCGAGCACCGGCCCGTGTTCGAGCGCCGCGGCGACCCCGGCGTCGTCGACGAACCCCGAGGGGTCCCACAGCATGTTGCCGCCGCTGGTGCACACCAGCTTGCCCAACTGACCGATGCCGAGCGGTGGATCAGCGCCGATCCCGATCAGCCCGGGTTCGAGTTCACAGGTGTAGGACCGCATCCCCTCGGCGGCCAGGGCGTCCAGGGTGGCCCAGTGCTGGCCGTCGGATGGCACCCATTGCCGGTCGTCCGCGCAGATCGCACACACCTGCGGCGTGGCATCGTGTTCGACACCGCACGTCCGGCACAGCCAGAACTCCGATGCCGGCACGGGTCAGACCGTGAAACCGACTGCGCGCATCATTTCGCGGCCCTCGTCGGTGATCTTGTCCGGCCCCCAGGCGGGCTCCCAGACCCAGTTGACGTCGGCCTTCTTGACCAAACCGGCGCCCACCGTGGCGTTCTGGATCTGTTCGACGATCATGTCCTGCAGCGGGCAGGCCGGTGAGGTGAGGGTCATGGTGACGACCGCGGCCGGACCGTCTTCGTCCTGCCGGACCGACAGGTCATACATCAGGCCCAGGTCCACGACATTGATGCCGATCTCGGGGTCGATGACGTCGTGCATGGATTCCTCGAGTTCGGCGAGCAGCTCGTCCGGCCCCAATTCGCTCATCGGTTCATCTCCTGGGTTGAGACACTGGCGGCGGCCAGTTCCTGTTCTTCTGTCTTCGAAAGCGCCTGTGCCAGCGCATCTTTGAATGCCATCCAGCCAAGCAGTGCGCATTTGACCCGCGCCGGGTACTTGGCCACCCCGGCGAACGCGATGCCGTCGCCGAGCACATCCTCGTCGCCTTCCACGGTGCCGCGTGAGGACACCATCTCGTGGAACGCATCGAACGTCGCCAACGCCTGATCCACGCTCAAGCCGATCACCTGGCTGGCCAGCACCGAGGTCGCGGCCTGCGAGATAGAGCAGCCCTGCCCGTCGTAGGAGACGTCGGCGATCTGCTCCCCGTCGAGCGCCACCCGCAGCGTCAGCTCGTCACCGCAGGTGGGGTTGACGTGGTGCACCTGGGCGCCGAAGGGCTCACGCAGACCGCGATGCTGCGGATGTTTGTAGTGATCGAGGATCACCTCTTGATAGAACTGCTCAAGACGCAACGTCTCACACTCCCCCGAAGAATTCCACGGCCCGGCGAACACCCGCCAGCAGGCGCTCCACCTCCTCAGCGGTGTTGTACACCGCGAACGAGGCGCGGGCGGTGGCGGCAACATTGAACTTGCGGTGCAACGGCATTGCGCAGTGGTGACCCACCCGGACCGCGACACCGTCATCGTCGAGCACCTGCCCGACGTCGTGCGCGTGCACCCCGTCGATCACGAACGACACCGGCGAGCCGCGGTCGACGGTGGTGGTCGGCCCGACGATACGCACGCCGGGAATGCCAGCGAGGCCTTCGAGGGCGGCGGCCACCAGCTCACGCTCGTGAGCGGCCACCACATCCATTCCGATCGCATCCAGATACCGCGCGGCCGCGGCCAGCCCGACCACCTGTGAGGTCATCGGCGTGCCCGCCTCGAAGCGTTGTGGCGCCGGCGCGTAGGTGCTCGACGCCATGGTCACCGTCTCGATCATCGATCCACCGGTGAGGAACGGGGGCAGCGCGGCCAGCAGCTCCCGGCGCGCGTAGAGCACGCCGATCCCGTTGGGCCCCAGCATCTTGTGCCCGGAGAATGCCGCGAAGTCGACCCCGAGCGCGTGGAAGTCGACGGGCTGGTGCGGAACCGACTGGCAGGCGTCCAGCACGGTGAGCGCGCCGACTGCGCGGGCCCGCGACACCAGTTCGGCGACCGGGGCAAGCGCGCCGGTCACGTTGGAGTGGTGCGTGAACGCAACGACTTTGACCCGCTCATCGAGTTGCAGCGAGTCCAGGTCGATGCGCCCCTCAGGCGTGACCTCGTACCACTGCAGGGTGGCGCCGGTGCGCCGCGCCAGCTCCTGCCAGGGAATCAGATTGGCGTGGTGTTCCAGTTCGGTGGTGACGATGACGTCACCCGGGCCGACCGCCGCCTCGAAGCGGTCGTCGCCGAGCACATAGGACACCAGATTCAGCGACTCGGTGGCGTTCTTGGTGAACACCAGCTCGTCCGGCTCGGCGCCGACGAAGCGTGCGATCGCGGACCGGCCGTCCTCGTAGGCGTCGGTGGCCTCCTCCATCAGCTGGTGCGCGCCGCGGTGCACCGCGCCGTTGGAGGTCAGCAGGAACTCCCGCTCGGCGTCGAGCACCGGCAGCGGGCGCTGCGAGGTGGCCCCGGAGTCCAGGTAGGCCAGCCGGCTTCCGCCGCGCATGACACGGTTCAGGATCGGGAAATCGGCCCTGATCGCCTCCAGGTCCGGTGCCGCAGGACCCCTGACCGACAACGTCGTGTCCGACGCCGTCATGTCAGGCTCCCGCCCCTGCCGCCGGTTCGTGGGTGAAGCGCTCGTAGCCCTTCTCTTCCAGCTCGTCGGCCAGCTCGGGTCCGCCGGACTCGACGATCCGCCCGCCGGCGAAGACGTGCACGAACTGCGGCTGGATGTAGCGCAGGATTCGGGTGTAGTGGGTGATGACCAGCACGCCGCCGTGCTCGGTCTCCTGGTAACGGTTGACCCCCTCGCTGACCACCCGCAGCGCGTCGACGTCCAGCCCGGAGTCGGTCTCGTCGAGGATCGCGATCTTGGGCTTGAGCAGGCTCAACTGGAGGATCTCGTGGCGCTTCTTCTCGCCACCGGAGAAGCCCTCGTTGACGTTGCGTTCGGCGAACGCGGAGTCGATGCCCAGCTCGGCGAACGCCGCCCGCTGCTCCTTGATCCAGGTCCGCAGCTTCGGCGCCTCTCCGCGCACGGCGGTCACCGCGGTGCGCAGGAAGTTCGACATCGACACCCCCGGCACCTCGACCGGATATTGCATGGCCAGGAACAGTCCCGCGCGTGCACGCTCGTCGACGGTCATCGCCAGCACGTCTTCACCGTCGAGGGTGATCGACCCGGACGTCACGGTGTACTTGGGGTGGCCGGCGATCGCGTAGGACAGCGTGGACTTGCCCGACCCGTTCGGCCCCATCAGGGCATGCGTCTCACCGGAGTTCACCGTCAGGTCCACACCGTGCAGGATCGGAATGTCGGCCGCGCCGTCGTCGCCGGCGCCGCCGGGCGACACACTCACATGCAGGCCCTTGATTTCCAGTGTGCTCATTGCTGATTCGTGTCCTTAGCTGATGCGTTGAGATTTACTTGTTCTCGGTGACCGCGAGTTCGCGCTCGACGGCTTCGGTGAGGCGCTCCTGCACGGCCGGCACCGGGATCTTGGCGATGATCTCGCCGAAGAAGCCGCGCACGATCAGGCGCCGGGCCTGTTCTTCGGGGATGCCGCGGGCCTGCAGGTAGAACAACTGGAGGTCGTCGAATCGTCCGGTCGCACTGGCGTGTCCGGCCTGCACGATCTCCCCGGTCTCGATCTCCAGGTTGGGTATCGAATCGGCCCGGGCGCCGTCGGCCAGCACCAGGTTGCGGTTCACCTCGAAGGTGTCGGTGCCGACCCCGCTCGCGCGGATCAGCACGTCGCCGACCCAGACGGTGTGGGCGTCGGGCAGTCCGGAGCCGGGATCGCCCTGCAGGGCTCCCTTGTAGAGCACGTTGGACCGGCAGTGCGGCTGAGCGTGGTCGACCAGCAGCCGCGATTCGAGGTGCTGACCGGCGTCGGCGAAGTACAGCCCGAGCAGTTCGGCGTCCCCGCCCGGGCCGTCGAACCGGACCCGTCCGCTCAGCCGCACCAGTTCCCCACCCAACAGCACGGCACTGTGCCGCAACACGGCGTCCTTGCCCAGCGCCGCGTGGTGGGCGCTGACATGCACCAGATCCGCGGCGCCGTCGGCGATCCACACCACGGTCAGCTGCGCCCCGTCGCCGACCACGAATTCGACGTTGTCGGCGTAGGTTCCGCTGCCCCGTACGTCGATCACCACGGTGGCTCGCGACAGTTCCTCGGCGCGCAGCTGTAGGTGGCCGTAGGCCGTCGCTGCCGTGCCGGGGCCCGTCACGGTGATCGTGATGGGCTCCTCGACGTCGGCACCCTTGGGCACGGTCACCACGGTTGCGTCGCGGAACGACGAGAATGCTTGTGCTGCAACCCGGTCCGCGGGAACACCCGCCGCACCGAGCCTGTCGTCGCCGCGCTGGACGATCTCGGTCCGCACCACGCCGGCGCCCTGGACTTCGATTCCGGCGGAGGCGTCGGCGACCGCGGAGCCGTCGTGCAGGCCGCGCAGCCGGCGCAGCGGCGTGAAGCGCCAGGCCTCGTCGCGGCCCTGCGGCACCTCGAAGGCCTGCACGTCGAAGGAGGTGAACTGCATTCCCTTGTGGACGCCTTCGGCCGCGGCGGTCAGCCCGGCCGTCGAGGCGGGCCGTACTTCAGTCGAGGCCACTAGCCCACCGAGCCTTCCATCTGCAGCTGGATCAGCTTGTTGAGTTCCAGCGCGTACTCCATCGGGAGCTCCTTGGCGATCGGCTCGATGAACCCGCGCACCACCATCGCCATCGCCTCGTCCTCGGTCAGGCCGCGACTCATCAGGTAGAACAGCTGGTTCTCGCTGACCTTGGACACGGTCGCCTCGTGGCCGACGGTGACGTCGTCCTCACGGATGTCGACGTAGGGGTAGGTGTCGCTGCGGCTGACGTTGTCGACCAGCAGCGCATCGCATTTCACGCTCGACTTGGCTCCGTGCGCGCCCTTGTGGATCTCCACCAGGCCGCGGTACGAGGACCGGCCTCCGCCGCGCGACACCGACTTGGAGACGATGTTGCTCGAGGTGTTCGGCGCCAGGTGCAGCATCTTGGCGCCGGTGTCCTGGTGCTGGTCCTCGCCGGCGAAAGCCACCGAGAGCACCTCGCCCTTGGCGTGCTCGCCGGTCATCCAGACCGCCGGGTACTTCATGGTGACCTTGGAACCGATGTTGCCGTCGACCCATTCCATGGTGGCGCCCGCCTCGGCCCGGGCCCGCTTGGTGACCAGGTTGTAGACGTTGACCGACCAGTTCTGGATGGTGGTGTAGCGGCAGCGGCCGCCCGGCTTGACCACGATCTCCACCACCGCGGAGTGCAGCGAGTCCGAGGTGTACACCGGCGCGGTGCAGCCCTCGATGTAGTGCACGTAGGCGTCTTCGTCGATGATCATCAGCGTGCGCTCGAACTGGCCCATGTTCTCGGTGTTGATCCGGAAGTAGGCCTGCAGCGGGATGTCGACGTGCACCCCCTTGGGCACGTAGATGAACGATCCCCCACTCCAGACGGCGGTGTTGAGCGCGGAGAACTTGTTGTCGCCGGCCGGGATCACCGTGCCGAAGTACTCGCGGAACAGCTCCTCGTGCTCCCGCAGTGCGGTGTCGGTGTCGAGGAAGATGACGCCCTGTTCCTCAAGGTCTTCGCGGATCTTGTGGTAGACGACCTCGGACTCGTACTGAGCCGCCACACCGCCGATGTAGCGCTGCTTCTCGGCCTCCGGGATGCCCAGCCGGTCATAGGTGTTGCGGATGTCGTCGGGCAGGTCGTCCCAGGTCTGGGCCTGCTTCTCGGTGGAACGCACGAAGTACTTGATGTTCTCGAAGTCGATGCCGGACAGATCCGAACCCCAATGGGGCATCGGCTTCTTCATGAAGGTCCGGTAGGCACGCAGCCGGGCCTGCAACATCCATTCCGGCTCGTTCTTCTTCGCCGAGATGTCGCGCACCACGTCCTCGGACAGGCCACGCTGGGCGGCGGCGCCCGCGACATCGGTGTCGGCCCAGCCGTATTCGTACCGGCCCAGTGACGCGATCGTTTCGTCCTGGGTCGGCTCCGCTGCGGCGGTGGCCTCCGGCGTGAGTGTCATGATGACGCTCCTTCGGTGCTCGTGATGGCTTCGGCGCAGGGTGTGCGGCGAAGGTCGATCGGTGCTGCTAATGCTGTTTTGTGACGGCCCCGACCGCGCTGGACTTGCCGGCCTTTCCGGCTTTGGCGTTGCGGATGGTCAGCGGTACATGCGTGGTGCAGACGTAGCCGCCGTCGGCGATGGTTGCCAGCCGCTGCACGTGCGTGCCCAGGACCTCGGCCATCGCCTGCCGCTCGGCGCTGCACAACTCCGGGAACTCCTTGGCGACGTTGGCCACCGGGCAGTGGTGCTGCAGGATCTGCACGCCGGGAACCCCGCCCTGAACCCGTGCGGTGGTGGCGGCGTACCCGGCCTCGGTCAACGCACCGGCGATCCGCTGCGCGGTGGCTTCCAGATCGCCGTCGTCTCCGGCGCCGTCAGCCGCCGCGGCCGCGACCTTGGCCAGGATCGCGTCGATGCGCTGCCGGGCGAAGGCCACCACCGCGTCCTCCCCGCCGATCTCGCGCAGTTGACGCATGGCCGCCACCGCCAGGTCGTCGTAGCGGTGCCCCAGCTTGCTGCGGCCGGCCTCGGTGAGCTGAAACCGCTTCGCCGGCCGCCCGCGGCCCACCTGCTGCCAGGATGCCGCCGCATGCGCCTCGGCGTCGCCCAGCTCGATCAGGGCGTCGAGGTGGCGGCGTACCCCCGCCGCCGACAGACCCAACCGGGCCCCGATCTCGCCCGCGGTGATCGATCCGGACTCCATGAGCAGGCGCACCACCGCATGCCGGGTGTCATGGCCGCCCGCGAGCTCGGCGGCCACCGGGGTGCCCACCGCAACCGCATCGCCGGAGCCAGCGCCGGCGGCATCGGTTGCGGCCTTCACCTCGGCCTCGAATTTCACAACACCAGTGTGACGCAATTCCAGGGCCCGGTCTACAAAGGGTTACCTCAGTTCGGCGCCGCTCGGCCGTTGCGCTGATCACACTCCGCCCGGCAGCCCGGCGGGCCCGGTCAGGGCAGAGCGGCCGTTACGCTGCTGGGATGGCAGCCCGACGGCATTCGTTGAGCTCGTCGATCGCGCATCTGCACGGCGACGAGCGCACCGTGGGCTCACCGCTCAACCCCGCCGAGCTGGTCGCACTCCGGCGAACCCGGCTTTTCGGCGCCACCGGAACGGTCCTGATGGCGATCGGGGCGCTCGGCGCCGGGGCGCGGCCGGTGGTGCAGGACCCGACCTTCGGGGTCCGGCTGCTCAACCTGCCCTCGCGGTTGCAGACCGTGGCCCTGACCATGACCACCACCGGCGCGGTGATGATGGCGCTGGCGTGGCTGATGCTCGGTCGGTTCGCCCTGGGGCGGCGACGGATGTCGCGCAGCCAGCTCGATCGCACCCTGCTGCTGTGGATGCTGCCACTGCTGGTCGCCCCGCCGATGTACAGCAAGGACGTCTACTCCTACCTGGCCCAGAGCCAGATATCCCGGCTGGGCCTGGACCCCTACCGTGTGGGCCCGGCACCGGCCCTGGGCCTCGACCACGTGTTCACGCTGTCGGTGCCCAGCCTCTGGCGGGAGACCCCGGCGCCCTACGGGCCGCTGTTCTTGTGGATCGGCCGCGGAATCTCGGCGCTGACCGGCGAGAACATCGTCACCGCGGTGTTGTGCCACCGGGTGGTGGTGCTGATCGGGGTAGGCATGATCGTGTGGGCGGTGCCCAGGCTGGCGGCGCGCTGCGGGGTGGCCGAGGTCAGCGCAATGTGGCTCGGCGCCGCCAATCCGCTGCTGCTCATGCACCTGGTCGCCGGGATCCACAACGAGGCCCTGATGCTCGGCCTGATGCTCACCGGCACGGAGTTCGCCCTGCGCGGGATCACCGCCGCCCAGCCGCTGCTGCCGCGCCCGACCCAGGCAGCCCCGCTGACCTTGCGGGACTGGGTGCCACTGGCCGAACTTGTCGCCGGCGCCGTGCTGATCGCGCTGTCATCGCAGGTCAAGCTGCCCTCACTGCTGGCGCTGGGCTTCGTCACGATGGCGCTGGGCTGGCGGCTGGGCGGCGATCTCCGCGCGTTCGTGCTGGCCAGCACCAGCATGTCCGCCCTGGCCGCGGCGGTGATGGGCTTGATCGGCTGGGCCAGCGGGCTGGGTTTTGGTTGGGTCTTCACCCTGGGTACCGCCAACGTGGTGCGCAGCTGGATGTCCCCACCGACGCTGATCGCCCTCGGCACCGGTCAAGTCGGCATCCTGCTGGGACTGGGCGATCACACCACCGCGGTGCTGTCGCTCACCCGTGCCATCGGCGTGCTGATCATCGGGGTGCTGGTGGTGTGGCTGCTGTTGGTGGTGTTCCACGGCCGGCTGCATCCGGTGGGCGGGCTCGGCGTCGCGCTGGGCATCACCGTCCTGCTGTTCCCGGTCGTGCAACCCTGGTATCTGCTCTGGGCGATCATCCCGCTGGCCGCCTGGGCGACCCGGCCGAACTTCCGGATCGCGGTGATCGCGGTCACGCTGGTGGTGGGCATCTTCGGCCCGACGGCCAACGGCGATCGCTTCGCGCTGTTCCAGATCGTGGACGCCACCCTGGCCAGCGCAGTCGTGGTGCTGGTGTTGTTGCTGGCGACCTACCGGCGCCTGCCGTGGCGCGAGTTGCCGGCCCAAGCCGAACGCCCGAACGACGACGCACCGGCCGTGGAACCCACCCCGCGCCCGGCCGCTGTCACCGACGCCTACGCTGATTCTCCGTGAACTCAGCTGTCGCGGTGCGCTTATGCGGGGTGCGCAAGCGCTACGGGACCGGTCCGTCTGCGATCGAAGCGGTCGCCGGCCTGGATTTCGAGGTCCAGACCGCCGAAGTGTTCGCCCTGCTGGGGCCCAACGGCGCCGGCAAGACGACCACGGTCGAGATGTGCGAGGGCTTCGTCCGCCCCGACGCCGGGACCATCGAGGTGCTCGGCCTGGACCCGGTGGCCGACAACGACCGGCTGCGCGCACGCATCGGGGTCATGCTGCAAGGCGGCGGCGCTTACCCGGCCGCCCGCGCCGGGGAGATGCTCAAACTGGTGGCGTCGTATTCGGCCAACCCGCTCGACCCGCAATGGCTGCTGGACACTCTCGGCCTGACCGATGCGGCGCGCACCACCTACCGGCGGCTCTCCGGAGGCCAACAGCAGCGACTCGCCTTGGCCTGCGCCCTGGTGGGCCGCCCGGAGCTGGTGTTTCTCGACGAGCCGACCGCGGGCATGGACGCCCACGCCCGCCTGCTGGTGTGGGAGCTGATCGACGCGCTGCGCCGCGACGGCGTGACGGTGGTGCTGACCACACACCATCTGCGCGAGGCCGAGGAACTGGCCGACCGGCTGCTGATCATCGACCACGGCGCGGTGGTTGCCGCAGGCACCCCTGCGGAGTTGACCCGCAGCGGCGCCCAGGGACAGCTGCGGTTCACCGCACCGCCGCGGTTGGATCTGTCGTTGCTGGTCACGGCATTGCCGGAGGGTTACCGGGCCAGCGAAGTGCTGCCCGGGGAGTACCTCGTAGAGGGCACGGTGGACCCCCAGGTGCTCGCCACGGTGACGTCGTGGTGCGCCCGGCTGGACGTGCTGGCCACCCAGCTGCGGGTGGAGCAGCGCAGCCTGGAGGACGTGTTCTTGGAACTGACCGGACGGGAGCTGCGCCCATGAGTCGCACGAACACCGAGCAGGTCTTCGCGCCGGGCACCTTCGCCCCCGACCCGCGTCCGGCGGGCGTGCCCGCGATGCTGGCCGCACAGTTCCGGTTGGAGCTGACCCTGCTGCTGCGCAACGGCGAGCAGCTGCTGTTGACCATGTTCATCCCGATCACGCTGCTGATCGGACTCACCGTGCTGCCGCTGGGCCCGTTCGGCGAGGGGCACGCCCAGCGCGCCACCACCGTGCTGCCGGTGATCATGTCGCTGGCGGTGATCGCCACCGCGTTCACCGGGCAGGCGATCGCGGTGGCATTCGACCGGCGTTACGGGGCCCTCAAACGTCTGGGCGCCACCGCGCTGCCGGTGTGGGGCATCATCGCCGGCAAGTCCCTGTCGGTGGCCACCGTGGTTCTGCTGCAGTCCGTGCTGCTCGGGGCCATCGGCGCCGTCTTGGGCTGGCGGCCGACGGTGGCCGGCCTGTGCCTGGGGGCGGTGATCATCGCCCTGGGGACCGCGTGCTTTGCCGCCCTGGGGCTGCTGCTCGGCGGCAGCCTGCGTGCCGAGATCGTGCTGGCCGGCGCCAACTTGATGTGGTTCGTGTTCGGCGGCTTCTCCGCGTTGACCGTGGAGACCGAACTGGTTCCCGGCGCGGTCCGCTGGCTGGCCCGGCTGACCCCCTCGGGGGCGCTGACCGAAGCCCTGGCGCAGGCGCTGAGCGTCTCCGTCGACTGGTTCGGCATCGCGGTGGTGGCGGTCTGGGGCGTGCTCGCCGCCGTCGGCGCGGTGCGCTGGTTCCGCTTCAGCTGACCTACTACGGGATGTAGTTACCGATCCTCTACGATCAGGCCCGTGGGACGGTTCCTGATGCGCCTGGTGGACCTGCTGCCCGAACCGGGCCTGCGCACCCAGCGGTGGCTGGCCGCCGCGGTGGTCTTCACCCAGGGATTCATCGCGGTGACCGGCGCGGTCGTCCGCGTCACCGCCTCCGGTCTGGGCTGCCCGACCTGGCCGCAGTGCTTCCCGGGCAGCTATGTCCCGGTCGCGGTTTCGGAGGTGCCGCGGATCCACCAAGCCATCGAATTCGGCAACCGCATGGTCACCTTCGCGGTCGTGATCACCGCGGCGCTGGCCGTGCTGGCCGTGATCCGGGCCCGGCGGCGCACCGAGGTGCTGGTCTACGCCTGGCTGATGCCCGGGTCGACGGTGCTGCAGGCGGTGATCGGCGGGATCACCGTGCGCACCGGCCTGGCCTGGTGGACGGTGGCGGTGCACCTGCTGGTCTCGATGCTCATGGTGTGGCTGGCGGTGCAGTTCTACGCCAAGGTCGGTCAGCCCGACGACGCGTCGGCGGTGGTGGTCTATCGGATCCCGGCGCCGCTGCGGGTCCTTACGGCGCTGTGTGCCGTCGCCCTGGCCGCGGTGCTGGTGACCGGCACCCTGGTGACCGCAGCCGGCCCCCATGCCGGCGACAAGAGCGCGGCCCGCACGGTGGCCCGCCTCAAGGTGGAGATCGCCACCCTGGCCCACCTGCACGAGTCGTTGCTGATCGGGTTCCTCGGGCTGCTGGTCGGCCTGGCCTTTGGGCTCGCCGCGGTGCACGCGGCAAAGCCGGTGACCCGCCGGCTGGCGCTGGTGGTCGCCCTGGCGTTGGGCCAGGGGCTGATCGGTGTCGTTCAGTACTTCACCGGGGTGCCGGCCGTGCTGGTCACCCTGCACGTCGCGGGCGCGGTGCTGGTTACCGGCGCGACCGCGTCGCTATGGGCGTCGCTGCGCGAGCGGACCCAGCCCCAACCGCTCTAGCGCCGCGGCGACCTCCACGGCGAACCGGCGCTGCGCCCGGTCGCGTTCCTCGGCGGCGAGCTCGTGCCAGCCCAGGTCCGGCGCAATCAGATCCAGGCTCACCAGGCGCGCATCGACTGCCGTGCCGGCGACGTCGGCGCGTGCGTAGAGCAACTCCTCGATCCGGATGCTCAAGCGTTCGGCGGCCGCCCGCAGCGCCCACCGCCCGACGTCCCACAGTTCGAAATCCGGGTCCGAGCCGGCGGCGCCGAAGGCATGCGACCGGCCGGCGCCGAAGAACACCAGGGTGCTCAGCTCGTCCGGCCGCCCGCCCGGCGCCGTCGGCACCCCGTCGCACTGCAAGTCCGCCAGGTAGCGGCGATTGGCGTTCCAGGCGACGGCTTCCGGCGGGTTCAGCAGATTTGCCACCCGGGTGGTCCACGCCAGGAATTCGGCGTGCCGCGCCGGGTCGCCGGCTGTGCGCAGGATCACCAGGTCGGCTTCCAGGGTTTCCGGATCGTCCCAGGGCAACAGCCGGGCATGCAGCCCCCGGTGCCGCAACGCCGCGACCAGGCCGGCGTCGCCTTCGGCGGCCGCCGACTGGTGTGCGCTCTCGTGATGGCCGTGCCGTGAGTCGACCGCCAGCACGATGCGCGGGTGGAAGATGTCGGGCCGGGCCAACTTCATGCAGACCTCACACTCGGAGATGATAGTCACCATGTACGCCGTGGAAGTGGCCGCGACCGGTGGCCCTGAGGTCTTGAACTACGTCGAGAAGCCACAGCCCTCCCCTGCCTCCGGCCAGGTGTTGATCCGGGTCGAGGCCGTGGGGGTCAACTTCATCGACACGTACTTCCGGTCGGGCATCTACCCCGCCGAACTGCCGTTCGTGGTGGGCAATGAGGCCGCGGGCACGGTGGCCGAGGTCGGCGCGGGAGTGACCGCGCTGCGCGTCGGCGACCGCGTGGTGACAGCGGCCGCCACCGGCGCTTACGCCCAATACTGCACGGCGCCAGCGGCTTTGACCGCGCCGATCCCAGACGGCCTGGACGCCGGGGTGGCCGCCGCCGCACTGCTGAAGGGCTTGACGGCGCACTATCTGATCACGTCGGTGTATCCGGTACAGCCCGGCGACACCGTGTTGCTGCACGCCGGAGCCGGTGGTGTGGGGTTGATCCTGACCCAATGGGCCACCGCGCTGGGCGCTCGGGTGATCACCACGGTCTCCAGTGCGGACAAAGCGCAGTTGTCCCGCCAGGCCGGCGCCGTGGAGGTTCTCGACTACCCCGGCGCGGGTCCCGAGGAGGCGGCGGCGTTCGGCGCCAAGGTCAAGACGTTGACTGATGGCGGCGTGGTGGCCGTCTATGACGGGGTGGGTGCGGCGACGTTCGACGCCAGCTTGGCCAGCCTGGCCGTGCGGGGCACCCTGGCGCTGTTCGGCGCCGCCAGCGGTCCGGTGCCGCCGGTCGACCCCCAGCGGCTCAATGCGGCGGGTTCGGTCTACCTGACGCGGCCCAACCTGGCCCACTTCACCCGGACCGCCGCCGAGTTCACCTGGCGTGCCGGCGAACTGTTCGAGGCGATCGGCAACGGCACCGTCGCGGTGACGGTGAGCCGGCGCTACCCGCTGGCCGACGCCGCCCAGGCGCATCGGGACCTGCAGGCCCGCCGCACGGTCGGTTCCCTGGTGCTCGAGGCCTAGGAGCCGTCCCAGGTCTCGGGCAGCAACGGAAGCCGCGGACCGTCGCCCAACTCGGCTGCGGCCAGGTGGGTCAGACCGGTGGGCCGGGGCTCGCCGGTGCCTGCGGCCCCGGCGCGGCCCAGTTCGCCGGCGCCCCGATCGGACACCGGGGCCGGCTCCCAGTCCGGGATCACCCCGACCGTCAGGTCCATGACTTCATTTCCGTGGCCGGGACGGGTCACGCGTCGCCGCTGGCGCCTGGTCCGCGCCTGCGCGGCTGCGGCGGCCGGGCTGGTCTCTGGGGTCGGCCGCTTCTTCTGGGCGCCCTCCGCCGCCTGGGCATGCGCTCCGATGCCCGAGCCGTAGTCGATGCGCGGTCCGCCGCCGATCAGGTAGGGGTACAGCGGGATCGCCGCCGGTGCGGTGGCCGGCGGCGTCGCCGCCGCGGGCGCCGGAGCCGCAGGGGCCGAAGTCCCGGCGGGCGGTGCCCCTCCCGGTGGCGGTGCGGCCGCCACGGCCGGGGCACCGGTGGTCACCATCGGGGGGCCGGCCACCGGGCTCACCGGACCGGCCGCAGCAGCAGCGTCCGGTAGGGGAACCGGCTGCGCCAACCCAGCCAGGCCCGACAGGCCACCGACAGGCGCCACCACCATCGCACCCGCCGCGGCGGCCATCGCCGCCGGCTGGCTTACCGCCTGCAGCAACTGAGCGATATGGGTCGGCCAGTCGAACAACACCAGGGCCACGAAATACTGCAGCGCCGGGATGATCTGAGTCGGGTCCTGGGTGATCATCAGGAAGTCCTGGTACAGCTCCAGAGTTCGCACGAGATACCAGATCGGTTGGGTGGCATCGACGTAGAGCTCGTAGTCCAGGCCGTTGAGCGCTCCGGCGGCTGGATCCCAATTGATCCCGAAGTTCTGCAGGAAATCCGCCATGGCGATCGTCAGGGCATTGGGGATGGTGTCGAGCCCTGGTCGGCCAGAATCTATTCCCAGGCTCTTCAGCAGCGGCTCGAGGAAATCGAGTAGGCCCTGCAGCGGATTCTCGGTGATCGGCTGCGACGGCCACACCGACACCGCCGGCCGCTGGATCGGGGCCGCGGGAGTGACGGTGTGGGTCGCTGCCAGCGAGGCCTCAGAGGCCACCTGATAGGCCGCCATGGTGGTGGCGGCCTGCACCCACATGCGGAAGTAGTCGGCCTCGTTGGCGGCGATGGGAATGGTGTTGATCCCGAAGAAGTTCGTGGCCACCAGCACCGCATGGGTGGCGTGGTTGGCAGCCAACTCCGCCAGCGTGGGCATCGCCGCCAGCGCGGCGGTGTAGGCCGCTGCCACCTCCTGGTGGGCGGCCGCCATCCGGGCGCCGTCGGCGCTGGCGCGGTACAGCCACTCCAGATACGGCTGGTGGGCGGCCTGGTACTGCTCAGCGGCGGCGCCGCGCCACAGCCCCGCGGCCACCGATCCCAGCAGCGTGCTCAGGTCCTCGGCGGTCGCCGTGTAGAGCGCACTCAACGACGACCACGCACCCGCGGCGGCGAGCAGCGGACCGGGCCCGGGACCCGCACTGAGCAGCGTCGAGTGCACCTCAGGAGGAGACGCCATCCACACCGGGCCCAACACAAGAATTCACTGTAGCGAATCTTAAGTTTCGGGTCACCGAACTCCTGGCGCGAAATCGCGGGGGTTCGCCGGGGCGGCGAAACCTAGAACAGGGTGGGCAGGCCGATCACCGAGTCCACCGCCAGCGCACAGAAGACCAGCGCCAGGTAATTGTTGGACTGCAGGAACAGCCGCAGAGGTTTGACCGGCTCACCACGCCGGACCCCCGCGTAGAGCTGGTGGGCCATGGCCAGGAACCAGGCACCGGCCAGAACCGCGACCGCCGCGTACAGCCACCCCGCAGCGGGTACCAACGCCAACGTCGCGAGCACCGTGGCCCAGGTGTAGACCACGATCCGGTGGGTGACGACGCGCTCGCTGGCGACCACCGGCAGCATGGGCACCCCGGCCGCCGCGTAGTCCTCCTTGTAGCGCATCGCCAGCGCCCAGGTGTGCGGCGGCGTCCAGAAGAAGATCACCAGGAACATCACCAGCGCCTGCCAGCCGATGGTGCCGGTGACCGCCGACCAACCGATCACCACGGGCATGCAGCCGGCCGCGCCGCCCCACACCACGTTTTGGGAGGTGCGCCGCTTGAGCATCATCGAGTAGACGAACACGTAGAAGGCGATGGTGGCCATCGCCAGCAGGCCCGAGATCAGGTTCGTGGTGCGCCACAACCAGACGAACGAAGCGGCGCCGAGCCCCAGGCTGAACACCAGAGCGCTGCGGGTCGGCACGGCGTCGCGCGCCAGCGGGCGAAGCGCCGTGCGCTTCATCACCTTGTCGATGTCGGCGTCGACGACGCAGTTCAGCGCATTGGCACTGGCGGCGGCCAGCATCCCGCCGATCAGCGTGTTGAAGATCAGCAGCGGATTGACCGTGCCACGGTCCGCCAGCAGCATCGCCGGAATAGTCGTGACCAGCAGCAACTCGATGATCCGCGGCTTGGTCAGGGACAGATACGCCAACAACGTGTTGCGCATGGCGCGTATTCGGCGCGGCTGAGCGCGCTCCCGAATACTCACGTGATGACTCCTACGATGGCAGCTGCGACGCCAGCTTCTACTACGGACGATGGTAGACCGCCTGGCCGGGTCGTCCGAATCGCAGGGTCGATTCCTTGGGAATCCACACCACTACCGGACCTGCAATACCGCACACGCTCGCATTAGGCTGAGACCGAAGCCCGGCTTGTTCTGAAGACCTATCGCGAAGATGAGGACCGTACGTTCGTGACCACTGCTGCAGAGATCTCCGCTCTTACCCGCCCGCACCACCCCGGCGACTGGGCCGAGATCGACACCCTCGCCGTAGACACCGCCCGGGTGCTGGCGGCCGATGCGGTGCAGAAGGTCGGAAACGGCCATCCGGGCACCGCGATGAGCCTGGCGCCGCTGGCCTACACGCTGTTTCAGCGGGTGATGCGCCACGACCCGTCCGACACCGCATGGCTGGGCCGTGACCGGTTCGTGCTGTCCTGCGGGCACTCCAGCCTGACCCTCTACATCCAGCTGTACCTCGGCGGCTTCGGGCTGGAACTGGCCGACATCGAGGCACTGCGCACCTGGGGGTCCAAGACCCCGGGCCACCCGGAATTCCGGCACACCAAGGGTGTGGAGATCACCACCGGACCGCTCGGCCAGGGACTTGCCTCAGCGGTCGGGATGGCCATGGCCGCACGCTATGAGCGCGGGCTGTTCGACCCCGATGCCGCACCCGGGACGAGCCCGTTCGACCACTTCGTCTACGTGATCGCCTCCGACGGCGACATCCAGGAAGGCGTCACCAGTGAGGCCTCGTCGCTGGCCGGCGTCCAGCAGCTGGGCAACCTCATCGTGTTCTACGACCACAACAAGATCTCCATCGAAGACGACACCGCGATCGCGTTCTGCGAGGACACCGCGGCCCGGTACCGGTCCTACGGCTGGCACGTTCAGGAGGTCGAGGGCGGCGAGAACGTGACCGGCATCGAGGAGGCGATCGCGGCGGCCAAGGCCGTCACCGACAAGCCGTCGTTCATCTCGCTGCGCACCATCATCGGCTTCCCGTCCCCGGGCAAGATGAACACGGGCACCATCCACGGTTCGGCGCTGGGCGCCGACGAGGTCGCCGCCACCAAGACCGCGCTCGGTTTCGACCCGGACAAGAGCTTCGACGTCCGCGAGGACGTCCTCACCCACACCCGCCAGCTGGTGGGGCGCGGCAAGCAGGCGCACGCCGAATGGCAGGAGCAGTTCGAAGCCTGGGCGGCTCGCGAGCCGGAGCGCAAAGCCCTGCTGGACCGGTTGCTCGCCGGGCAGCTGCCGCAGGGCTGGGATGCCGAGCTGCCGTCCTGGGAGCCGGGATCCAAGGCCGTCGCCACCCGCGCCGCATCCGGCAAGGTGCTCAATGCGCTGGGCCCCAAGCTTCCCGAATTGTGGGGCGGCTCAGCTGATCTGGCGGGCAGCAACAACACCACCATCGACGGCGTCAAATCCTTCGGGCCGGCGTCGATCTCCACCGACGAATACACCGCCGACCCGTACGGCCGCACCCTGCACTTCGGTATCCGTGAGCACGCGATGGGCGCGATCCTGTCCGGGATCGTGCTGCACGGGCCCACCCGGGCCTACGGCGGCACCTTCCTGCAGTTCTCCGACTACATGCGGCCCGCGGTGCGACTGGCCGCACTGATGGACATCGACCCGATCTACGTCTGGACCCATGACTCGATCGGGCTCGGCGAAGACGGCCCCACCCACCAGCCGATCGAGCACCTGGCGGCGTTGCGCGCCATCCCCCGGCTGTCGGTGGTGCGGCCCGCAGACGCCAACGAGACGGCCTACGCCTGGCGCACCGTGCTGGCGCGCGGCGCCGACAGCGGTCCGGTCGGATTGATCCTGACCCGGCAGAACGTGCCGATCCTGGAGGGCACCGACGCCGAGGGCGTGGCGCGCGGCGGGTACGTGCTGGGCGGCCTGGACGCCGAAACCGACGAACCCGACGTGCTGCTGATCGCCACCGGTTCGGAGGTGCAGCTGGCGGTTGAGGCGCAGAAGCTGTTGGCGGACAAGGACATCATCGCGCGCGTGGTGTCGATGACGTGTCTGGAATGGTTCGAGTCGCAGCCGGCCGATTACCGGGACACGGTGCTGCCGCCCTCGGTCTCGGCGCGCGTGGCCGTGGAGGCCGGCATCGCGCAGTGCTGGCACAAGATCGTCGGCGACACCGGCGAGATCGTGTCGATCGAGCACTACGGCGAGTCCGCCGATTACCAGACTCTTTTCCGCGAGTTCGGTCTGACCGCGGAGGCCGTTGTCGCCGCCGCTGAGCGGACCCTGGAAAACTGACGTCGATCGCCCGCACAGCGGTCGATTGAGAAGGAGCGCAACATGACTCAGAATCCAACGCTTGCCGCTCTGAGCGCCGCCGGCGTATCGGTGTGGCTCGATGATCTGTCCCGCGACCGGCTGAACTCGGGCAACCTGGCCGAGCTGGTCGCCACCCGCAGTGTGGTCGGGGTGACCACCAACCCGACCATCTTCCAGAAGGCGCTGGAGAAAGGGCACGCCTACGACGGGCAACTGTCCGAACTGGCCGCCCGGGGCGCCGACGTGGACGCGGTGATCCGCACCGTCACCACCGACGACGTCCGCAACGCCTGCGACGTGCTGGCCGCGGCCTGGAAGGCCTCCGACGGCGTGGACGGGCGCGTCTCGATCGAGGTCGATCCCCGGCTGGCCCATGACACCGACAAGACCGTCGCCCAGGCCGTCGAGCTGTGGAAGATCGTCGACCGCCCCAACCTGTTCATCAAGATTCCGGCCACCCGGGCGGGGCTGCCCGCCATCACCGCGGTGCTCGCCGAAGGGATCTCGGTCAACGTCACGCTGATCTTCTCGGTCGAGCGACACCGCGAAGTGATGGACGCCTACCTGGCCGGTCTGGAGGCCGCCGCGGCTGCCGGGCACGACCTGTCCACCGTGCACTCGGTGGCGTCGTTCTTCGTGTCGCGGGTGGACTCCGAGATCGACACCCGGTTGGAGAACATCGGTTCGGCTGCGGCGCTGGAACTGCGCGGCAAGGCGGGCCTGGCCAACGCGCGGCTGGCCTACGCCGCCTACGAGGAGGTGTTCGGCGGCGAGCGTTTCGCCGCGCTGGCGGCCCGGGGCGCACGCGTCCAGCGGCCCCTGTGGGCCTCGACCGGGGTCAAGAACCCGGACTACCCGGACACCCTCTACGTCACCGAGCTGGTTGCGCCCCACACCGTCAACACCATGCCGGAGCCGACGCTGGAGGCGGTGGCCGACCACGGCGTGATCTCCGGCGACACCATCGCCGGAACCGCGCCGGCGTCCCAGCAGGTCTTCGAGCAGCTCTCGGCGGTGGGTATAGACCTGCCCGACGTTTTCGAGGTGCTGGAGAGGGAGGGCGTCGAGAAGTTCGAGGCGTCCTGGGCCGAACTGCTGGACGCCACCGCAAGGCAGCTGAACGAGGCCAAGTGATCTGATGGCCGGGGGCGGGGCAGGGCGGAAAAACCCCGCGGGGTGGCAGAACCCCCTGCGGGACAAGCGAGACAAACGCCTGCCGCGTATCGCCGGTCCGTGCGGCGTGGTGATTTTCGGCGTCACCGGCGACCTCGCCCGCCGCAAGCTCATGCCGGCCATCTACGACCTGGCCAACCGGGGACTGCTGCCGCCGGCCTTCGCGCTGGTGGGCTTCGCCCGCCGGGACTGGGCCGACGAGGATTTCGCCGAGGTGGTCTACCAGGCCGTCAAGCAGCATGCCCGCACCCCCTTCCGTCAGGTGGTGTGGGATCGCCTGGCAGCGGGATTCCGTTTCGTGACAGGCACGTTCGACGACGACGAGGCATTCGCGCGCCTGGCTCAGACTCTGGAAGCCCTCGACGCCGAGCGCGGCACCGCAGGCAACCACGCCTTCTACCTGTCGGTCCCGCCGGCAGCCTTTCCGCTGGTGTGCGAGAAGCTGCACTCCACCGGGCTGGCCCGCCCGCGGGACGGCCGCTGGAGCCGGGTGGTGATCGAGAAGCCGTTCGGTCACGACTTGGCCAGCGCGCGCGAACTCAACGCGGTGGTCAACAGCGTGTTCCCGGAGGAGTCGGTGTTCCGGATCGACCACTACCTGGGCAAGGAGACGGTGCAGAACATCCTGGCGCTGCGCTTCGCCAACCAGCTGTTCGACCCGATCTGGAACGCCCACTACGTCGATCACGTGCAGATCACCATGGCCGAAGACATCGGCCTGGGCGGCCGCGCCGGCTACTACGACGGCATCGGCGCGGCCCGCGACGTGATCCAGAACCACCTGCTGCAACTGCTGGCGCTCACCGCGATGGAGGAGCCGGTGAGCTTCTCCCCCGCCGAATTGCAGGCCGAGAAGATCAAGGTGCTCTCGGCCGTGCGGCTGGCGCAGCCGCTGGACGAGACCACCTGTCGCGGTCAGTACGCCGCCGGCTGGCAGGGCGGCGAGCACGTGGTGGGCCTGCTCGACGAAGACGGGTTCGCCCACGATTCACGGACCGAGACCTTTGCGGCGATCACCCTGGAGGTCGACACCCGACGCTGGGCCGGCGTCCCGTTCTACCTGCGGACCGGCAAGCGCCTGGGCCGGCGGGTCACCGAGATCGCGCTGGTGTTCAAGCGCGCACCCCATCTGCCGTTCGACGACACGATGACCGACGAATTGGGGACCAACGCCTTGGTGATCAGGGTGCAGCCCGACGAGGGAATCACCATGCGGTTCGGTTCCAAGGTTCCCGGCCATCTGATGGAAGTCCGCGACGTCAACATGGACTTCTCCTACGGATCGACGTTCTCCGAAGATTCGCCGGAGGCCTACGAACGCCTGATCCTGGATGTACTGCTGGGCGAGCCGTCCCTGTTCCCCGTCAATGCCGAGGTCGAATTATCTTGGGAGATACTCGATCCGGTGCTCGAGAATTGGGCCGAACACGGCAAGCCCGAACCGTATCCGGCTGGCAGCTGGGGGCCCAAGGGGGCGTTCGAGATGCTCAGGCGTTCCGGCCGGGAATGGCGGCGCCCATGATTGTCGAGCTGCCCGACACCTCCACCAACGCCATCAACAAGAGGCTCGACGAGCTGCGCGAGCAGGTCGGCGCGGCGACCACGGGCCGGGTCCTGACTCTGATCATCGCCCTGTGCGACGACGCACTGCTCGATGAGTCCATCGCCGCGGCCTACATCGCCAGCCAGGAGCACCCCAGCCGGGTGATCGTGGTGATCACCGGCGAAGCCGACTCGGGCTCGGCTCGCCTGGACGCCGAGCTGCGGATGCTCGGTGATGCCGGCGGCGGCGAGGTGGTGGTGCTGAGGCTGTACGGCCCGCTGGCCGGACACGCCGACGCCGTCGTCACTCCGTTCCTGCTCCCCGACATCCCGGTGGTCGCGTGGTGGCCCGACGTCGCCCCGCCGGCACCGGCCGCCGACCCGCTGGGCGCCTTGGCGTTGCGGCGGATCACCGACGCCACCAACGCCTCCGATCCCCGGGCCGCGATCCGAAGCCGCCGAGACGGCTACACCGCCGGAGACACCGACCTGTCGTGGAGCCGAATCACCTACTGGCGCGCCCTGCTTGCCGCAGCCCTGGATCAGCCGCCGTATGAGCCGATCCGCTCGGCGGTGGTCTCCGGACTGGCGACCGAACCGACTCTGGACATCCTGGCCGGCTGGTTGGCCAGTCGCATCGACGGGCCGGTACGGCGTGCCGTCGGCGCTTTGCGGATCGAGTTGATGCGCGACAGCGAGATCGTGTCGCTGAGCCGTCCGCAAGAGGGCGTGATCGCGACCTTGAGCCGCACCGGCAGGCCCGAGGCCCTGGTCCCGCTGCCGCGCCGGGTGACCGCGGAATGCCTCGCCGAGGACCTGCGCCGGCTGGACCCCGACGGTGTTTACGGAGCCGCCCTGACGGGCCTTGAGGAAGTGGAGTACCTGTGATCGTTGCGACCTACCCCGACGCCGATGCCCTGGTCGCCGCCGCCGGCGACCGGCTGGCCGACGCGGTGGAGGCGGCCATCGCCGCCCGCGGCCGGGCACTGGTTGTGCTGACCGGGGGCGGCAACGGCATCGCGCTGCTGCGTCGCCTCGGCGAGCATGCCGCGCGGATCGACTGGGCTCGCGTGCATCTGTTCTTCGGTGACGATCGCTTCGTTGCAGCCCACGACGCCGATCGCAACGACAAGCAGGCGCGCGAGGCGCTGTTGGGCCGCATCGAGATACCGGCGGAGAACGTGCACGCGATGCCGGCCAGCGACGGCGCGTACGGCGACGACCTCGAGGCCGCCGCGCAGGCCTACCAGGAGGTGCTGGCGGCCCAGGCCGATGCGGGCCAACCCGCGCCGGAGTTCGACGTGCACCTGCTGGGTATGGGCGCTGAGGGGCACGTCAACTCGCTGTTCCCCGACACCGCTGCCGTCCGGGAGACCACGCGCATGGTGGTCGGGGTGAGCGATTCACCCAAGCCGCCGCCGCGCCGAATCACGCTGACCCTGCCGGCGATCCGGCGCTCGCGGGAGGTGTGGCTGGTGGTTGCCGGGGAGTCCAAGGCCGAGGCGGTGGCCGCCGCGATGGGCGGTGCGGACCCGGTCGAGGTTCCCGCCGCCGGTGCGATCGGCCGTGAGCAGACGGTGTGGCTGCTCGACGAGGCCGCCGCGTCGCTGCTGTCCGGGCAGCCCTCCTAGCCCGCGGCCGGCGTTCTGCTCGGCCGGGTTGCGACGCGTCCGGCGATCCCCACAAGCCGCGCCCGTCGGCCGTTCATAATGAGCGCTATGGCAGACAGAACCGCGGGAAGCGGCACCGAACGCAAGCGGCTCAAGACCTTGGCTCAGGCGGCGCTGAACGCCGACGTGACCGTCGGCCAGCTTGAAGACGTGCTCGGTGGCCTCGGCAGCACCATGAACGAGCTCAACAGTTCCCTGGCCAATCTCAACGCCACGATCGAACGCCTGGGCAGCGGCCTGGACCATCTTGAGTCGACCATGGGCAGCCTGGACGATCTGGCCCGCCGGCTGGTCACCCTGATAGAGCCGGTGGAAGCCATCGTCAACCGGATCGACTACCTGGTAGCCGTCGGCGAGACGGCCATGTCACCGCTGTCGATGACGGAGAACGCACTGCGCGGGATGCTCAACGCCATGCGCAACCGGATGCGCTGAGCGGTCACGGACTCACCACCGAGGCGTTGCGCGCCTGCTCATCGTGAGCGACTTTTCTACACAGGTGAAGGATTTTGCTACATTGATGTAGTGACTGTCACGGCCAACCAACGGGAGCGTGCCGCGCATCTGGGCCCGGAACGCCGTCGGCCCCTGGTACTGGATGCAGCGCTGGCCATCGCGGCCGCCTCGGGTACCACCGCGGTGACCATCGGCGCCGTCGCCGAGCGCCTGGGTGTCACCCGCCCGGTGGTGTATTCCTGCTTCCCCGACCGGGTCGCCCTGATCAAGGCGCTGGTCGAGCGCGAGCGCAACACCATGGTGGCCCGACTGCTCGACGCGTTGCACACCGCCCGGGGCGATGATCCCGAGGCTGCCTTCATCACCGGCTACCAGCACCTGTTGCACATGGTCGACGAGCATCCCGACACCTGGCGGCTGATCTTCGCGGTCAGCCCAGATCCCTCGGTGGCCGACGTGGTCGCAGAGGCACGCCAGGCCGTCGCGGCCAGCGCCACCCGCTGGATCGCGCCGGCCCTGCGCACGTGGTGGCAGACCGCCGATCTGGATCGCAAGCTGCCCGTTCTCATCGAACTGTTCATGTCGGCCGGTGAGGCCGCGTCGCGCTCCTTGCTGGACAGCCAAAGCGACTGGACCCCCGACGATCTCGGCATCTTGTACGGACGAATCATGTGCAGCGCATTCCGCGCGGCATAAAGCCGCACCGATAGGGGGAAACCAATGAAACAGCACCGCACCACGCAGATGCCGGCGCGGACCGAGGCCACCGGCGGCTCATTGCGCTCGGTGATCACCCGGGTCCGCCGGCGCGATTACCAGCCGCTGCTCGACTACGGGGTGTTCGGGCCGGACTCGGTGGCGTGGCGGGTATGGACGTACCCGACCACTCCCACCGTCGCGATCAGTCGAGCAGTGGTGATCGAAGAGCTTGACCCGTTCTTGACGGCGACCGTCAACGCCACCGGCCGGATCTACAACCAGCCCCGCGTCCGCCTGGAGCGCACCATCGCCTACTTCGCCACGATCGCCATCGGCGACTCCCTGTCAGCGGCCAAGGCGGCCGAGACGCTGACGAAGGTGCACGCGCACGCCGGCTGCGTGGAGCCGGTGTCGGGAGTGTGGTCAGACCCCAACAATCCCGACCAGCAACTGTGGATTCTGGTGACCGGCTGGCATTCGGTGCTCTACGCCTACGAGACCTACGGACCGGGCAGGCTCTCCGACGCCGATGAGCGCAGCTACTGGGCCGACTGCGCCAAAGCCGCGGAATTCCAGACCATCGACCCGGCTGCGGTGCCGCGCACCCGCGACGAGGTTCGGGACTACTTCCGGCGAATGCGGCCCCGGCTGGCCGCCAGCGAGGCGACCCAATACGCGATGCAGCACCTGATGAACGCCAAGGCGTTCCTGTCCGACCTGCCGCGACTGCTCACCCCGGTGAAGTGGCCCGCCCGCTTTGTGTTGCGCGCCGGGGTCATTCGGATGCTTCCCCGGTGGCAGCGGGACCTCGCCAACACCCGGCAGAGCGCGGTGGTCGACTGGTTGATCCGGCCGATTCTGCGGGTCGGCATGGCGGTGATGGCCCGACCGACGGTCGCCATCCTCGCACTGCGCTTCCTGAGCCCGTCGACCGTGCCGATCGCCGCACCGGCGCTGCTCGGCATCCCGCCGGTCACCGCAGCGACCGTCACCCCGGCGCAGGCGTTCGCCCGCCACGGCATCGCGACGCCCAAAGCGCTCTACGAGCAGTACAGATCAGAGCAGGACATCGTGATGCACCGGCCTTCTGCCCCGCTGCCGGTGCCACCTCCGGGCGGCGTCAGCCAGCCCCAGCCGGCCTAAGCCGGCTGGGGGCAGGATCGACTGGGGGCAGGGTCAGGCGTATTTGATCAGCAGGCCCACCGCGACGATCGAGATCAGCCAGATCGCGATGACGAAGTAGGTCAGCCTGTCCAGGTTTTTCTCGACCACGGTCGAACCCGACAGGCTGGACTGCACGCCGCCGCCGAACAGAGTCGACAGGCCGCCGCCCTTGGCGCGGTGCAGCAGCACCAGCAGAATCACCAGCAGGCTGGTGATCACCAAGAGAATCTGCAGCGTCAAGATCATGCCGTCACCCTACCGTTCGGCCGGCGCTTCCCCGGCGTCTGGGTCACGGCAGCGGCCCGCCGGCGGCCAGCGCCGCCAGCATCGCGAACTGCTCGCCGTCCAGCGAGGCACCGCCTACCAGACCGCCGTCCACATCGGGCTGGCCGATGAGTTCGCCGATGTTCTTGGCGTTGACCGAGCCGCCGTAGAGCACCCGGACGGTGTCGGCGACCTTGGGTGAGGCGAGCTTGCCCAGTTCCGCGCGCACCGCCGCGCACACCTCCTGCGCGTCGGCGGCGCCGGCCACCCGGCCCGTGCCGATCGCCCACACCGGTTCGTAGGCGATGACGCTGGCACCGATCTGCTCGGCGCTCAGCCCGGCCAGCGAACCCCGCAACTGCTCCAGGCAGTACTCGACGTGGTTGCCGGCCTCCCGGATCTCCAGGTGCTCGCCGATGCAGATGATCGGGGTGAGGCCGTGCTTGAGGGCGGCGGCCGCCTTCGCGGCGACCAGCGCGTCGTCCTCGCCGTGGTAGCTGCGTCGCTCGGAGTGCCCGACGACGACGAAGGTGCAACCCAGCTTGGCCAGGAACGCACCGCTGACCTCACCGGTGTAGGCGCCCGCATCGTGCTGGGAGAGATCCTGGGCGCCGAAGGTCAGCCGAAGCTTGTCCCCGTCGACCAGGGTCTGAACACTGCGCAGGTCGGTGAACGGTGGCAGCACCGTGACGTCGACCTTGTCGAAGTACTTGTCCGGCAGCGCGAAAGCCACCTTCTGCACCAGGGCGATGGCCTCGAAGTGATTGAGGTTCATCTTCCAGTTGCCGGCGATCAGCGGCTTACGACTCATTGCGACCCTCCGGTTGCGAATCCGGTCTCCAGGACCTGCAGACCTGGCAGTGGTTTGCCCTCAAGGTATTCCAGGGACGCGCCGCCGCCGGTGGAGATGTGGGAGAAACCGTCCTCTGGCAGACCCAGCGCCCGTACCGCCGCGGCGGAGTCACCACCGCCGACAACGCTGAAGGCGCCTTTGGCTGTGGCGTTTGCGATCGCTTCGGCCACTCCCCTGGTGCCGGCCTCGAACGCCGGGAACTCGAACACGCCCATCGGCCCGTTCCAGAAGATGGTCTTGGCGTTGCCCAGCAGGGCGGCGAACCGCTCCACCGAACCCGGACCGATGTCCAGGCCCATCTTGCCGTCCGGGATGGTGTCCGCGGCCACCACCTCGCCGGTGGCGGCGGCGTCGAACTTGTCGGCGACGACGATGTCCACGGGCAACCGCAGCACGTCGGCGTAGTCGTCGAGCAGTTGCCGGCAGGTGTCCACCATGTCGGCCTCCAGCAACGAGGTGCCGACCTGAAGCCCTTGTGCCGCCAGGAAGGTGAAGCACATGCCGCCGCCGATCACGATGGAGTCGGCTTTGGTGGCCAGCGACTTGATCACGCCCAGCTTGTCGGAGACCTTCGATCCGCCCAGCACCACCGCGTAGGGCCGCTCGGTCGACTCGGTCAGCTGCTGCAACACCTGGATCTCCGCGGCGACCAGCGTCCCCGCGTAGGCCGGCAGCAGCGTGGCGATGTCGTAGACCGAGGCCTGCTTGCGGTGCACCACGCCGAACCCGTCGGAGACGAAGGCCCCCGGCGAGCCGTCCGGCGCGGCGACCAGCTCGGCCAGTTCCCGGGCCAGAGCCAGCCGCTCGCCGTCGTCCTTGCTGGTCTCGCGCGGATCGAAGCGGATGTTCTCCAGCAGCAGCACGTCGCCGTCGGTCAGACCCTCGGCGCGGGCCAGGGCGTCGGTGCCGACCACATCACCGGCCAGCTGAACGTGCCGGCCCAACTGCTCGCTGAGCGCGGCCGCGACCGGCGCCAGCGACAACTTGGGGTCCGGCCCGCCTTTGGGCCGCCCCAGGTGCGCGGTCACCACGACCTTGGCGCCGGCGTCCACCAAGGCACGCAGCGTGGGCACCGATGCGGTGATCCGGCCCAGGTCGGTGATCTTTCCGTCGTCGAGCGGGACGTTCAGGTCGGAGCGCACCAGCACGCCCCGACCCGAAACACCCTCGGCGATCAGGTCTTGGACTGACTTGACGGCCACGATCGCGTTACAGCGACTTGCCGACGAGAGCGATCAGGTCGACCAGACGGTTGGAGTAGCCCCACTCGTTGTCGTACCAGGAGACCACCTTGGCCTGGTTGTCGATGACCTTGGTCAGCCCGGCGTCGTAGAGCGACGAGTGCGGGTCGGTGACGATGTCGCTCGACACGATCGGCGCGTCGTAGTACTTCAGGATGCCCTTCATCGGGCCCTCGGCGGCAGCCTTCATGGCGGCGTTGATGTCTTCGACCGACACCGACTTGCTCAGTTCGGCGGTCAGGTCGGTGACCGAGCCGGTGGGGATCGGCACCCGCAGCGCGTAGCCGTCCAGCTTGCCCTTGAGCTCGGGCAGCACCAGGCCGATCGCCTTGGCGGCACCGGTACCGGTGGGCACGATGTTGATCGCGGCGGCGCGGGCGCGACGCAGGTCGCTGTGCGGACCGTCCTGCAGGTTCTGGTCCTGGGTGTAGGCGTGGATGGTGGTCATCAGGCCCTTGACGATGCCGAACTCGTCGTTGAGCACCTTGGCCAGCGGGCCGAGGCAGTTCGTGGTGCACGAGGCGTTGGAGATGATGTTCTGGCTGCCGTCGTACTTGTCGTCGTTGACGCCCAGCACGATGGTGATGTCCTCGTCGGTGGCCGGCGCGGAGATGATGACCTTCTTGGCTCCGGCGTCCAGGTGACCCTTGGCCTTGGCGGCGTTGGTGAAGATGCCGGTGGACTCGACCACGACGTCGACACCCAGGTCACCCCAGGGCAGGGCGGCGGGGCCTTCCTTGACCTCGAGGGCCTTGATCTTGGTGTTGCCCACGACGATGGTGTCGTCGCCTTCGAGGCTGACCTCGTGGGGAAGCCGGCCCAGGATGGAGTCGAACTTCAGCAGGTGCGCCAGGCTGGCGTTGTCGGTGAGGTCGTTGACCGCGACGATCTCGATGTCGGTGTTGTTGCCCAGGGCTTTCTGTGCGTCCAATGCCCTGAAGAAGTTCCGCCCGATGCGGCCGAAGCCGTTCACGCCTACCCGGACCGTCACTGCGCTCTCCTTGTGTCTATAAGCCGACCGATGTGCTTTCCTGGCCAGCCTAGTGGGCGGGCCGCCGGCGGCGCGAAGGTGCCTCAGCGCTGCCCGGCGCCGGCCACCCTACGCCAGCCAGCTGGGGAAGCAGATGCTCGAGCCGGCCGACCTCTTCGATGTTGTGGCGCACCCAGGCACGGCAGATGGCCGAGCAACGTCGACACGGCACCGAGCTGGAGGCGGCGATCGAAACCGCAGTCCTCGACTTGCTCGCCGCGCACGGGCCCGGGGCCGTCACCATGGAGGCGGTTGCCGCCCGCGCCAAGACCAGTAAGCCCGTGCTGTATCGCCGCTGGCCCGATCGCCGCGCATTGATTCGCGACGTGCTGCTGCGCGCGGCGGTTGCCACGATTCCGCATGAGGACACCGGCAGCTACCGGACGGACATGCTGGCCGTCCTGTGAGGCTGGGCCCAGCTGTTCACCGGTCCGCGGGCCGCTGCCCTTGCCGCGGTGGTCGCGGCGATGACATACGACGCCGAGCTCGCCGCGGAATTTCGCGGCGGCGTCATCGAGTGGCGCAAACAAGAGATGGCCGCCCTGCTTTCCCGCGGCATTCAACGCGGTGACGTGCGGGCCGACGTATCGATCGAGATCGCACGCGAACTCGCCCAGAGCGTGCTGTGGCACCGTCTTCTGATCTCCGGGGATCCGATCACCGATGAGCTGATCACCGAGCTCGTCGATGACGTGCTCGTCCCCTATGTCAGGCCGCGCTGACGCCGGCTCGCGACTATCGGGGGACGGTCCGGACCGGGAGCTCGTCGCCGGTTTCGGGCCAGGGTTGACGGGACAGCATGTCGGCCACCGCCACATAACCCGCCTCGATCAGCCCGGATTTGGCGTCGACGATCCGGTAAGCCTGCTCGCGCCGATGGATGGGCTGGCCTTCGAGCACGATCACGCGCAGGTCGCCCTCGGCGAATCGGCAGCGGCGCTGCACCGCCGCGAGCAGCTGCTCGTTGTGCAGGTGGCCTTCACCGAAGTTCCAGCCGATCAGCGGGCCGGCGATGATCTCGCCGTCGCGGATGGTGTAGTCGGCCACGTTGTCGACCGCGCGGGGCAGCAGGCCGTTGAGGGCACGGCCTTGCAGGTGCATGGCGCGGAATGCGCCCGGGACCTTGTCGGCCACCAGGTCGGCGGTGGACTGGTCGTAGAACTTCGCCAACTGGCTGATGACCAGCGCCGAGCTCTTGACGACGTTGGCCTCCACGACGTCCTCGGTACCGGTGCGGAAGCACCAGAAGCTGGACGCCCAGTTTCCGGCGTAGTACCGCATCGCCGGCAGGAAGGAGATCTGCTGCGGAAACATGTTCCCGGCCACCGGGATCACCACCAGCCCGGTGAACAGAATCGCCATCAACAGCGGCGATCGCAGGTCAAAGACGCTGATCTCGGGGTGCTGGCCGAACAGGAAGAACAGCGAGAATCCGAAGAACACGTTCCACTCCAGCGGGACACCCATCGGCAGGTTGGACAAGATGTTGAGATGGAAGATCACCATGAAGGCGATCAGGAACCACCGCCACGGGTGATCTCCGGCGACCAGCACCAGCAGCGCCGGCACCACGAATTCGGCGGTGGTGCCGCCGACGTGCGCCATCAGCTGCGGTATCCGGGTGGGGCGCAGGTCGTTGCGGTGATCCCGGTACATCAGGTGTTTGACGCGGGTGAAGATCTTTGCCCGCAGCAGGGCATTGTTGCTCGTCATCACCGCAACCACATAGGGAAAGTGGTGATTCAGTTTGGAAGTGGCTGCGCCCCACCATAACCCGAGAAGGATGAGTTTGAACGCGGCCATCTGGTCGACGTAGGGAAAGAAGAAGACCAGCAACGTCAGGCCGTAGTGCTCGGCGCGAGCGGCCAGGAAGATCGTCTTGTCCCGCAGGCCCAGCAGGACCAGTGCGATCACCAGCGGAGCCACCAACACCGGGTCGAGCAGGCCCGGTCCGGGATCGCCCTGCCCGGCAGACAGCAACGTCCAGATTCCGGCAGCCAGCACCGCTGCGTAAAGCACCACGTCGACAGGAGTGCGGGTGTCGCCACGAGTGAAGGGGACTTTGTCCGGCCACGGCGGCAGCCGGATCGTCTTGGGCCGCAACCAGTACAGGACGCCGCCGATGGGCGGCCAGAATCGGGCGGTCAACGGACCCGACCCGCAGCCCAGGCCTAAGACCTCGAACAGCAGGCTGAAGACGACGAGCTTCTGGTAGACGATCGGCTGGGTCCACCATTCGGCGATGCGGCCCAGACCGCCCAGGCCCGGAGTCAACCCGATCACCGCCGCGGCGCCCACGGCGTAGGCCGCGATCTTGAGCAGATAGATCAGGTAGACCCCCGATGGGGTGCCGAAGCCCTGGTCGACCCAGTGCCTGCTGCAGACCCGGATCCGGGTCGGCCAATCGGTGCTGCGCCACGTGGCGGGGTCGACGTCGGGAACCGACGGTTTGATGAACCCCATACTGCCTCACTCCCTGCCGTGTGCCCGTTCTGTTATAGCGGCAAGAGCAGGCCGGTGATGGGCATTCGGACGGGTCCGGGCACCCCGGCGGCCCGGCTGTGCGGGCGGTGGGCGCAGAAGCGCGCAGCTAGGCGTCTTCGAGCAGTTCGGGGGTGACCGCGGACTCGGTGTCGGGAATGCCGTCCTGCTTGGCCTTGCGGTCAGCCATCGACAGCAGCCGCCGGATGCGCCCCGCCACCGCGTCTTTGGTCATCGGCGGGTCGGCCAGCCGGCCCAGTTCCTCCAGCGAGGCCTGCCGGTGCTCGACGCGCAGCCGGCCGGCCGAGGCCAGGTGCTCGGGCACGGTGTCGCCGAGGATCGCCAGCGCCCGTTCCACGCGTGCCGCCGCCGCCACCGCCGCCCGCGCGGACCGGCGCAGGTTGGCGTCGTCGAAGTTGGCCAGCCGGTTGGCGGTCGCACGCACCTCGCGGCGAATCCGGCGCTCCTCCCAGACCAGCCGCGTGTCCTGGGCGCCCATCCGGGTCAGCAGCGCCCCGATCGCCTCACCGTCGCGGACCACCACGCGGTCGGCGCCGCGTACCTCGCGGGCCTTGGCGGTGACGCCGAGCCGGCGCGCCGCACCGACCAGCGCCAGCGCGGCCTCCGGACCCGGGCAGCCAACCTCCAGCGCCGACGAGCGGCCCGGTTCGGTCAGTGAGCCGTGTGCCAAAAACGCGCCCCGCCAGGCAGCTTCGGCGTCGGCGACGCTGCCACCGACGACCTGGGCGGGCAGGCCCCGCACCGGGCGCCCGCGCAGATCCAGCAGTCCGGTCTGGCGGGCCAGCGCCTCACCGTCCTTGGTCACCCGCAGTACGTAGCGGGTGCTCTTGCGCATTCCGCTGGCCGACAGTACGTGCACGATCGCGTTGTAGCCGTACAGGTCGAAGATGTCCTTGCGCAGCCGACGTGCGATGACGCCCAGGTCCACCTCGGCCTCGACCACCACCCGGCCGGCCACGATGTGCAGGCCTCCGGCGAAGCGCAGCAGCGCCGCGACCTCCGCGCGGCGGGCGCTCACCGAACTGACCACGAGACGGCTCAGCTCGTCCTTGACTTCGGCCGTCATCGCCACGACTTGTCACCTCCCGGCCCGAGCCCGCTCGGTCCACTCACGCCGGTTTGCCGGCCCCCGCCCTCGGACTGCATCGCCACCGGGGTCGGAACTGTCAACGTCGATGCGCTCCGAACCCCGTCCAGCGCCGCCGCCAACTTTCCTGGGTCATGTAAAGGTGTACCAGGTCGGGCGACGTCGACGAACCGAACCTCCGCCGCGAACAGGGTGGCGGCCCGCCGCAGCTGTTCGCGCTCGCGTTCGCTGGGCACCCGGCCTGCGTCGATGATGATGTGGTCCACGGTGAATCCCGGCGCGTGCTGGGCCAGGACGTGCAGGTGGCGTTCCACGGAGAAGCCCGCGGTCTCCCCCGGTTCGGCCACCAGATTGAGCACTAGGGCGCGCCGGGCGGTGGTGGACTGCAGCGCCGAGGCCAGACCGGGCACCAGCAGGTGCGGGATCACGCTGGTGAACCACGAACCGGGCCCGAGCACCACCAGATCCGCGGACATGATGGCGTCCACCGCTTGCCGGGTGGCCGGCGGGTTACCCGGCAGCAGCCGAACCCGGCGCACCTTGCCCGGGGTGGTCGCCACCGCCACCTGACCGCGGATCAGCCGGAACAGCCGCGGGTCGGCTTCCAGCCCCGACACGTCGGCCTCGATCTGCAGGGCGATCGGGCACATGGGCAACACCCTGCCCTTGACGCCCAGCATCCGGCCCAGCTCGTCGAGGGCGGCCACCGGGTCGGCGAGCACCTCGTTGAGACCGGCCAGCAGCAGGTTGCCGATCGGATGACCCGCCAGCGCGCCGCTGCCGCCGAAGCGGTGTTGCAGCACGGTCGCCCACAGCTGGCCCATCGGGGTGTCGGAAGCCAGCGCCGCCAGTGCCATGCGCAGATCTCCGGGCGGAATCACGTCCAGCTCGCTGCGCAACCTGCCCGAGGAGCCGCCGTCGTCGGCCACGGTGACCACCGCGGTGACGTGCGGGGTCAGCCGGCGGGCGGCCGACAGCGTCGCATACAGACCGTGTCCCCCGCCGAGCGCGACGATGCTCGGGTTGCCACGCGCGGGTTCAACGCTCACTGGCGCCGCTCCTCCTCATCGCTCCGCAAACTCCGCTCTGCATCGTCGCCGGCGCAACTCATTCGCGGCCCAGATCCCGGTGCAGCACCCGCACCGACAGCGCGTCACCGGAATCCTGGGCGTCCAGCAGGCGCGCCAGGGCCTCGGCGATGGCGACACTGCGATGCTTGCCGCCGGTGCACCCGATGGCCAGGGTCATGTAACGCTTTCCCTCTCGTCGATAGCCGCCGACCACCAGGGTCAGCAGCCGGTGGTAGCTCCTGAGGAACTCGTCGGCGCCCGGCTGGCTCAGCACGTAGTCGCGCACCGCCGGATGCTGCCCGGTGTGCCGGCGCAGTTCGTCGACCCAATGGGGGTTGGGCAGAAAGCGCACGTCCATCACCATGTCGGCGTCCATCGGCAGGCCGTACTTGAACCCGAACGACTCGACGGTGATGGATGTCGGAGCGCTCACGGCATCGCCGCCGAACATCTCCTCGATGCTCTCCCGCAGTTCGCGAACGCTCAGCACCGAGGTGTCGATGACGAGGTCGGCGGCGGCGCGAACCGGCGCCAGCATGATCCGCTCGGCGGCGATGCCCTCGGTGAGGGTCTGCTGCCCCTGCAGCGGGTGACTGCGGCGGTTGTGTTCATAGCGCCGGACCAGCACGTCGTCACCGGCCTCCATGAACAGCACGCGGGGATTGATGCCGCGGGTGGCCAATTCGGTGCGTACCGAGTCCAGGTCCCCGGTGAATCCGGCCGAGCGCACGTCCATCACAACTGCCAGCTGGGTGATGCGCGAACCCGCCGCCAGGCCCAGGTCCACCATCCGGGTGATCAGGTCCGGGGGCAGGTTGTCGGCGACATACCAGCCCAGATCCTCCAATACCTTCGCCGCGGTGCCGCGACCGGCGCCGGACAGTCCGGTCACCAGCACGACGTCGATTCCGGCGCCGTCGCCCGGGCCGGCGACATCGCGCGCCCGCACGCCTTTGGGTGATTCCGTGGTCATCCCGACATCCGTTGCTGTTCAGCGGCGCCCGTCGCGCCGTCGGCTCCCAGTGCCTCGAGTACGGCGGCGGCGGTCGCCGCGCCGATCCCCGGGATCGAGGTGAGCTCCTCGACGGTAGCCCGTTTGAGCCGGGCCACCGATCCGAAACGGGAGATCAGCACCTTGCGCCGGTGCTCGCCGAGCCCGGGCACCGAGTCCAGCACCGATTCGGTCATCCGCTTGGACCGCTTGCTGCGGTGGTAGGTGATGGCGAACCGGTGCGCCTCGTCGCGGATCCGCTGCAGCAGGTAGAGCCCTTCGCTCTGCCGGGGCAGGATGATCGGATCCGGTTCGGAGGGCACCCACACCTCCTCGAGTCGTTTGGCCAGGCCGATGACCGCCACGTCGGTGATGCCGAGCTCGGCCAGCACTTCGGCGGCGGCATTGACCTGCGGCGCACCGCCGTCGACGACATAGAGATTCGGCGGGTAGGCAAATTTGCGGGACTTTCCTTCCGGAGCAAGGACTTCGGCGTCGTCCAAATGTCGCCGGAACCGTCGCCGGGTGACCTCTGCGATCGAGGCCACATCGTCGGACCGGCCCTGACCTGCGGCCTCCCGGATCGCGAAGTGCCGGTAGTCGGACTTGCGCGGCAGTCCGTCCTCGAACACCACCAGGGATCCGACCACGTCGGTGCCCTGCACATGGCTGATGTCGACGCACTCGATGCGCAGCGGAGCATCGGGCAGGCCCAGGGATTCCTGGATATTCTGCAGCGCAGCCGACCGTGCGGTGAAATCCCCGGCACGCTTCATCTTGTGTTGCTGCAGGGCGTCTTTGGCGTTGCGCTCGACCGTCTCGGCCAGCACCCGCTTGTCGCCGCGCAGCGGCACCCGAAGCGAGACGCGCGAACCCCGCAGCGCGGACAGCCAACTGGTCAGCTCCTCGGCGTTGGCCGGCAGACAGGGCACCAGGACCTCGCGCGGTACCGGGTTGGTCGGCTCGTCGGCTGCGCCGTCCAGCTCGGCCTGATCGCCGTAGAACTGCGTCACGAACTGCTCGACCATGGCTTCGAGTGAACTCTCGGGGTCGGCGGGGTCGCCGGGCTTCTCGACGATCCAGCCGCGCTGTCCGCGCACCCGCCCGCCGCGGACGTGAAACACCTGGACAGCCGCCTCGAGTTCGTCGTCGGCGAACGCCACCACGTCGGCGTCGGTGCCGTCGCCGAGCACGACGGCCTGCTTCTCCAGGGCCCGCCGCAGCGCCGCGACGTCGTCGCGCAGGCGTGCGGCCCGCTCGAAGTCGAGGGCGTCGGAGGCGGCCAGCATCTGCTGTTCGAGACTGCGCACCAGCCGGTCGGTCTTGCCGGCCAGGAAATCGCAGAAGTCGTCCACGATCCGCCGGTGCTCGGCGGCGCTGACCCGCCCGACGCACGGCGCGGAGCACTTGCCGATGTAGCCCAGCAGGCAGGGCCTGCCGATCTGCTGGTGACGCTTGAACACCCCGGCCGAGCATGTCCGGGCCGGGAAGACCCGCAGCAGCAGGTCCAGGGTTTCCCGGATCGCCCAGGCGTGCGAGTAGGGCCCGAAATAGCGCACGCCCTTGCGGCGCGGCCCGCGGTAGACCATCAGCCGGGGGTATTCCTCGTTCAAGGTGACCGCCAGCACGGGGTAGGTCTTGTCGTCGCGGTAGCGGACGTTGAAGCGGGGATCGAACTCCTTGATCCAGTTGTATTCCAGCTGGAGTGCCTCGACTTCGGTGTTGACCACCGTCCACTCGACCTTGGCGGCGGTGGTCACCATCTGGCGCGTCCGCGGGTGTAGCCCGGCGATGTCGGCGAAGTACGACGTCAGCCGCGGCCGCAGGCTTTTCGCCTTGCCCACGTAGATGACCCGGCCATGGGAGTCGACGAACCGGTAGACGCCGGGCGCGAGGGGAATGGAGCCCGGCGCCGGACGATAGGTCGCAGGGTCTGGCACGTAACCAGGCTAGCGGCGATCGCAAGCGCGACGGAGTCGGGCGCAGCGGGTCGCCGCGCAATGCCTCAGCCCAGCGGCGGCGGGGCGGGCCGGTAGCGCGCCATCAGTGCCCGCAGCGCCCGCATGGCCTCCACGGCGTGTTCCTTGTCGGCCGACTGGATGGCCACCAGGGGAATGTATTCGTCGTCGGGCAACTCCAGCCTGGCCCAGCGCTTGCCCGGCGGAAAGGTGACGCCCACCACCTGCGCCCAGGGAATCAACCGGTCGCCGAGCGCATTGCGCACCGACACCCCGGATTCGCCGACCCGGACGCGCGCCCGCGTCAACATCAATAACGCCCCGGCCACGATGAGACCCAGCACAACAACCGCCACCCGATCGTAGGTGCGAAAGATCACGCCGCTGGCGCGAATCGTCAGCAACATACTCACCACAACGTGGATCGTCACGATCAGGATCGCGACCATCCAGATGCCGTAACGCATCACGCGTGGGCGCACCTCGAGATCCCACTGCGGGGCCCCGGACGGGCGCGTCACGGCGCCGTGCGCAGCTCGCGCAGGGTCAGCGCCGTACTGAGCGCCGCGGCCGCCGCCTGAGCGCCCTTGTCCTCGGTGGAATCCGGCAGTCCGGCGCGGTCCAGCGCCTGCTCCTCGTCGTTGACGGTGAGCACGCCGTTGGCCACCGGGGTGGCGGCATCCAGCGAAACCCGGGTCAGGCCCTGCGTCACCGCGTCGCACACGTAGTCGAAATGCGGTGTGGCGCCCCGGATCACCACACCCAGGGCTACTACCGCGTCGTGGTTGCGCGCCACTTCCTGCGCCACCACGGGAATCTCGATCGCGCCGAGCACCCGCACCACGGTCGGCTCGGGGATGCCGGCGTCGGCGGCCACCTTGCGGGCCCCCGCCAGCAGCGCGTCACAGATACGGGTGTGCCAGGTACTGGCCACAATGGCCAGGCGCACGTCGGAGGCGTGGAGCGCCGGGATGTCCGGGACCCCTGCGGCTGGGCTCATCTACAGCGCTCCGCCGAATTCGCCGGGCAGCTGCTCGGCGTCGTCGAAGTCCTCGAGTCCTGTCAGGTCGTGGCCCATCCTGTCGCGTTTGGTCAGCAGGTAGCGGATGTTCTCGGAGTTGGCGCGAACCGGCAGCGGCACGCGCTCGATGATATGGAGACCGTAGCCGTCGAGCCCAACCCGTTTGGCCGGGTTGTTGGTGAGCAGCCGCATCGAGCGAACGCCCAGATCGGTGAGGATCTGCGCCCCGATCCCGTAGTCGCGCGCGTCGGCCGGCAGCCCCAGTTTGAGGTTGGCGTCGACGGTGTCGTCACCGGCGTCCTGCAGCTGGTAGGCCTGCAGTTTGTGCAGCAGGCCGATCCCGCGGCCCTCGTGCCCGCGCATGTAGAGCACCACGCCGCGGCCCTCGTGCGCCACCATCGCCAGCGCGGCGTCCAGCTGCGGTCCGCAGTCGCAGCGCCGCGACCCGAACACGTCACCGGTCAAACACTCCGAGTGGACACGAACGAGCACGTCGTCGCCGTCGTTGTCGGGTCCGGCGATCTCGCCGCGGACCAGCGCGACGTGCTCGACGTCCTCGTAGATGCTGGTATAGCCGACCGCCCGGAACTCGCCGTGACGGGTCGGGATACGGGCTTCGGCGACCCGCTCGATGTGCCTTTCGTGCTTGCGCCGCCACTCGATCATGTCGGCGATGGAGATCAGCGCCAGGCCGTGCTCGTCGGCGAAGACCCGCAGCTCCTCGGTCTGGGCCATCGCGCCCTCGTCCTTTTGGCTGACGATCTCGCAGATCGCGCCGGCCGGCTGCAGGCCGGCCATCCGGGCCAGGTCGACCGCGGCCTCGGTGTGGCCGGGCCGGCGCAGCACCCCACCGTCCTTGGCCCGCAGCGGCACGACATGGCCGGGACGGGTGAAGTCGTCGGCCGCACTGGTCGGATCGGCCAGCAGGCGCATGGTCGTCGCGCGGTCCGATGCCGAGATCCCGGTGCCGACGTTGTTCTTGGCGTCGACGGTCACGGTGTAGGCGGTTCCGTGCTTGTCCTGGTTCACCGCATACATGGGCAGCAGGCCCAGCCGGTCGCAGATCGCGCCGTCCAGCGGTACACACAGGTAACCGGAGGTGTAGCGCACCATGAACGCCACCAGCTCGGGTGTGGCCTTCTCGGCGGCGAAGATCAGGTCGCCTTCGTTTTCCCGGTCTTCGTCGTCGATGACGACGACGGCCTTTCCAGCCGCGATGTCGGCAACCGCCCGCTCGACGGTGTCCAACTTCGTCATCTGTGTCACCTTGTTTTCGCCATCGGGGAGCACCCGGACGGCGCTACCTGCCCGTCCAGTATGAACCACCCCGGAACCACCATTCGCTCCGTGACTCATTCCGTGGGCTTAATCACCAGCCGTTCGACGTATTTGGCGATCACGTCGACCTCCAGATTGACCAGCGCACCGACCGGGGCGCGGCCCAGTGTCGTCAGTTCCAGGGTGGTAGGAATCAGCGAGACTTCAAAGAAATCTCCGCTGTCCGCGGCGTCGCAGCCCAGCCCCGACACCGTCAGCGAGGTGCCGTCGACGGTGATCGAGCCCTTCTCCACCACGTAGCGCGCCAGGGCGGCCGGCAAGCCGATGCGCACCACCTCCCAGTGCTGGCCGGGGGTGCGGGCCAAGACCCGCCCGGTGCCGTCGACATGCCCCTGCACGATGTGCCCGCCCAGCCGGCTGCCCAGCGCCGCCGCCCGCTCGAGATTGACCGCACTGCCGACCTGCAAAGATCCCAGGCTGGAACGCTCCAGGGTCTCGCGCATCACATCGGCGCTGAAGCGACCGCCGGGCTGCACCTCGACAACGGTCAGGCACACCCCGTTGACGGCGATCGAGTCGCCGTGGCGGGCATCGGAGGTGACGGTGGGGCCCTGGATGACCAGGCGCGCAGCGTCGGCGAGGTCCTCGCGGCCGACCAGCTCGCCCAGTTCCTCGACAATTCCGGTGAACATCACAACAGGCTAGCGACGGGCACCGGCGCGGCGGACTCGGGCGCGTCGGCCGTGGTTGTCTACGCTGCCCCGCCTCGGCCGGGAGGCCTCTATACGATGTCCCCCATGCGCAGACTTCTCATCGCCCTGGCCACCGCGACCACCGCTGCCGCGCTGCTGGCCGGCTGTTCATCCAAGGACGCCGGCGGTCCGCTGCCGGACGCGACGACACTGGTCGCGGAATCGGCGACCACCACCGCCAACCTCCAGAGCGCACACCTGGCCCTGACCGTGACCGGCCAGATCAAAAACCTCCCGGTCAAGACCCTTGAGGGCGATCTGACCACCCAGCCGGCCACCGCCGCCAAGGGCAACGCCACGATCATGATGCTGGGCTCGGACGTCGACGCGAAGTTCGTCGTGATCGACGGTGACCTCTACGCCGCGATCACCGGCGACGACTACGACAACTACGGCGCCGCCGACAAGATCTACGACGTGGCCGCGATCCTGAGCCCGGACAAGGGCCTGGCCAACATGCTGGCCAAGCTGACCGACACCCAGGCCGTCGGCCGCGACACCATCAACGGCCAGAAGGCCGTGCGGGTCACCGGCAACGCCCCCGCCGACGCCGTGAACTCCCTGGCCCCGCAGCTGAAGGCCACCGCACCCACCCCGGCCACGGTGTGGATCTCCGAGGACGGCGATCACCAGCTGGTGCAGGCCCAGCTCGACCCCAGCGCGGGCAACGCCATTCAGATGACCCTGTCGAATTGGAATGCCCCCGTCACGATCGAGAAGCCGGCGGGAGCGTAATGCGAGTCAACCGCCGGCTCGCGATCAGCGCAGGTAGCCTGGCCGTCCTGCTCGGTGCCCTCGACACCTACGTCGTGGTCACGATCATGCGCGACATCATGGCTCCGCAGCCGGCCGGTGTCGGCATCCCCATCAATAAGATTCAGCAGCTCACCCCGATCATCACCTGCTATCTGCTCGGCTACATCGCGGCCATGCCGCTGCTGGGACGGGCCTCCGACCGGTTCGGCCGCAAACTGCTGCTGCAGGTCAGCCTGGCCACGTTCGCGGTCGGTTCGGTGGTGACGGCACTTGCCGGGGATCTGACGACCTTGGTCGCCGGGCGCACCATTCAGGGCATCGCCAGCGGCGCCCTGCTGCCGGTGACCCTGGCGCTGGGCGCCGACCTGTGGTCGCAGCGCAATCGGGCCGGCGTGCTCGGCGGGATCGGTGCCGCCCAGGAGCTCGGCAGCGTGCTGGGCCCGCTGTACGGCATCTTCATCGTCTGGGCGCTGCGGGACTGGCGCGACGTGTTCTGGATCAACGTGCCGCTGACCGCGATCGCCATGGTGATGATCCACTTCAGCCTGCCCTCGCGCGCCGATACCGAGCAGGACGGCACTCCCCCCGAACGCGTCGACGTGGTCGGGGGTCTGCTGCTGGCGGTGATGCTGGGTCTGGCGGTGATGGGTCTCTACAACCCCGAGCCCACCGCCAAGCAGGCCCTGCCGGACTGGGGTCCGCCCCTGCTGGTCGGCGCGGCGGTGGCCCTGCTGGCGTTCGCGGTCTGGGAGCGGTTCGCCCGCACCAAGCTGATCGACCCGGCCGGCACCCGGTTCGGCCCGTTCCTGGCGGCGCTGGGCTCCTCGATGTGCGCCGGCGCGGCGTTGATGGTGACGCTGGTCAATGTCGAACTGTTCGGGCAGGGCGTGCTGGGCATGACCCAGAACGAAGCGGCCGGCCTGCTGCTGCGGTTCCTGATCGCGCTCCCGGTCGGCGCCCTGGTGGGCGGCTGGATCGCCACCCGCGTCGGGGACCGGCTGGTGGCGTTCGCCGGTCTGCTCATCGCCGCCGGCGGCTACGCACTGATCTCGAAGTGGCCGGTCGACCTGCTCAACTACCACCACAACCTCTTCGGTGTGGTGAGCCTGCCCGCGTTGGCCACCGACCAGATGCTGGCCGGTTTCGGGCTCGGCCTGGTTATCGGCCCGCTGACCTCGGCGGTGATGCGCGCTGTTCCGCCCCGCGAGCACGGCATTGCCGCCTCGAGCGTGGTGGTGGCCCGGATGACGGGCATGCTGGTCGGGATGGCGGCGCTGTCGGCGTGGGGGCTCTACCGCTTCAACCAGATCCTGGCGAGCCGGCCCAAGGCTGTCGGCGACACCCTGGCGGAGAAGATGCTGCACAAGGCCGCCAACTCCAAGGTGGCCTTCGCGATGATGTACGGGGAGATCTTCTGGATCACCGCGATCGTCTGCGTGGTGGGCGCGGTGCTCGGGTTGCTCATCGGCAGCAACAAGGTAGTCGCCGAGGACCCGGAGCTGCCGGAGCCGGAAGCCGCCCTGGCGCGCTGAGCCGCGGTGCGGCTAGTGCGGCACCAGGCTCAGCAGCAGGTCGGGACCGATCTGCTCCATGGTGTCAAAGCGCCAGCGCAGCGCGCGGGCGATGTTGGGCACGCCCACGTCGTCGACCGCGGTGACCGGTCCGCCCAACAGGATCGGTGCCACGTAGGCCAGGATCCGGTCGATGGCCCCGGCCCGCAGGAAGGCGCCGGCCAAGGTCGGCCCGCCCTCGAGGAGCACATCGGTGCGGTCGGAGAGCGCCCGCAGCACTTCGGCGGGGTCATGGGTGCGGATCACCATGGTGCGCGAGTCGTCGTTGAGCACGTGGGCGTCCGCGGAGATCTCGCGTCGGCCCACCACCACCCGCAGTGGCTGACGATCGGCGAGGGTGCCGTCGGGAAGCCGGGCGGTCAGCGTGGGGTCGTCGACGAGCACGGTCCCGGTGCCCACCACGATGGCATCGGCCGCGGCGCGGCGGCGGTGCAGGTCGGCTCGGGCCGCTTCGCTGGTGATCCACTGGCTGGAACCGTCGGCGGCCGCGCTGCGCCCGTCGATGCTGGTGGCGTACTTCCAGGTGACGTGCGGTCGGCCGGTGCGCTGCTTGTGCAGCCATTCCCGTAACGGACCGGTGCTGACCGCCTTGGCCTGCACCCCGGCGATCACCCGCACGCCCGCCTCGGCGAGTCTGGCGGCACCGCCCGCGGCGGCCGGGTTGGGGTCCTCGACGGCGTAGACCACCTGCGCCACCCCGGCGGCCAGCAGGGCGTCCACGCACGGCGGGGTCTTGCCGTGGTGATTGCACGGCTCCAAGGTGACGACGGCCGTTCCGCCGGCGCTGAGTTCGCCGGCCCGGCGCAACGCCACCACCTCGGCGTGAGCCTCACCGGCCGGGCGGGTCCCGCCGACGCCCACCACCGCGCCGTCGCGGTCCAAGATGACCGCGCCGACCGGCGGATTGGGGTAGGTGGCGCCTTTGACGCGTTGGGACTGCTCGATCGCCAGCAGCATCGCGGCATCGTGGTCGACGGCGTGCTCGGCGGTCGGCTTAGCGCTCATGCGCGCAGATGCGGTGACGCCGCCAGGGCCTGACGACGCAGCGATTCCACGGCGGCACCCGGATCGGCCGCGCTGTAGACGGCCGAGCCGGCGACGAAGCAGTCGACACCGGCCGCGGCGGCCTGTTCGACGGTGTCGGCGTTGATCCCGCCGTCGATCTCCACCAGGATGTTCAATTCCCCGGAATCGACGAGCTTGCGCACCGCCCGTACCTTGCTCAGCACCTCGGGGATGAACGACTGCCCGCCGAAGCCCGGCTCGACCGACATCACCAGCAGGGTGTCGAAATCTCGCAGGATCTCCAGGTAGGGCTCCAGCGGCGTGCCGGGTTTGATGCTCAGTCCGGCCTTGGCGCCGGCAGCCCGGATGTCGCGGGCCACCGCGACGGGGTTGTCGGTGGCCTCGGCGTGGAAGGTGACGTTGTAGGCACCGGCCTCGGCATACGGCGGCGCCCACCGGCCGGGGTCCTCGATCATCAGATGACAGTCCATCGGGATGTCGGTGGCCGCCAGCAGGCTCTGCACCACGGGCAGGCCCAAGGTCAGGTTCGGGACGAAGTGGGCGTCCATCACATCGACGTGCAGCCAGTCCGCGCCCTTGACGGCGGCGGCCTCATCGGCGAGGCGGGCGAAATCGGCCGACAGGATCGACGGCGCGATCATGGGTCGTGACATGGGCTTTAGAGTACTTGTAGGGCCGCAGCGAACATGGCGTCGGTGCCGTGTCGGTGCGGCCACAGCTGCACATGCGGGCCGTTTCCGAGGGCATCGGCGGGCGCGAACAGCTCGCGGGTGTCCAGGGCACGCACCGGATGCCGGCGCACGGCGTCCGCCACCACGCCCACGGTCTCGGCCAGGTGCGGGGAGCAGGTCGCATACAGCACCACTCCCCCCGGCCGGGTCAGTCCGATCGCCGCGGCCAGCAGCTCGCGCTGCAGTTTGGCCAGGGCCGGGATGTCGGCGGGCTGGCGGCGCCAGCGCGCTTCGGGCCGCCGGCGCAGGGCGCCCAGACCGGTGCACGGCACGTCCACCAGGACCCGGTCGAAGCCGGGCTGCAGTCCCGAGTCGCGGCCATCGGCGGTCAACACCTCCACGTTGAGGCCACGGGTGTTCTCGCTGACCATCGCGGCGCGGTGCGGCGCCTGTTCCACCGCGGTCACCCGCGCCCCGGATTGGGCAGCCAGCGCCGCCAGCAGCGCGGTCTTGCCGCCGGGTCCGGCGCACAGATCGAGCCACCGGCCGGTGTCACCCTCGACCGGAGCCAGCGCGCACGCCCGCGCCACCAGCTGGCTGCCCTCGTCCTGCACCAGTGCCTGACCGGCCCGCACCGGCTCGAGCTGCCCGGGGTCGCCGCCGGGCAGGTACACCGCATACGGTGAATACCGGCCCACTTCGCCGCCCACGGCGGCGGCCAGTTCCGCTGCGGTCAGGACACCGGGCCGGGCGGCCAGATGCACCCGGGGACGCTCGTCGTCGCTGGCCAGCACCGCGTCGAGTTCGCCGGCGTCGGCGCCCAGCGCGTCGGCGAACGCCTGGGCGATCCAGCGCGGATGGGCGTGGACGAAGGCGGCGTGCCCGATCGGGTCGGCTTCGGCGCTCGGCGCCAGTTCCGCGGTCCAGGACTGTTCGTCGCGCGTGCTGATGGTGCGCAGCACGCCGTTGACGAAACCCGCTCGGGCGGAGTCGAACTCGATGGCCGCCTGCTCGACGGTGGTAGACACCGCGGCGTGCGGTTCGACCCGGGTGCGCAAGAGTTGGTAGCTGCCCAGCCGCAGCAGGTCCAGCAAGACCGGGTTGATGGTGTCGGGTGAGCGTTGCGCAGCGGCCCCGATGATGGCGTCGAGCAGGCCGCGGACCCGGCAGGTTCCGTAGGTCAGTTCGGTGGCGAAAGCGGCGTCCCGGCCGGTGATTCCGCGCTCGGCCAGCAGCGCCGGCAAGGCCAGGTTGGCGTAGGCGTCGCGCTGCGAGACCGCCTGCAGCACGTCGAACGCGGCGCGCCGGGCCGGGTCCAGCGGCCGGCGGCGGGGTTTGCGCGGGCCGGTTTGGGGGCGCTGCGGCCGGTCACGGTGCGGCCGGCCACGCTGCGGTCCGGTCATGACGCCCGCACCTCGGAGCCGAGGCGCGCACCGCGCGCCCAGTCGGCGGCGTCCATGAGCTTCTTCCCCGGTGGCTGAATCTGTCCCAACCGCACGGGTTGGGAGCCCGTGCCGACCCAGAGGTCGCGGCGGCCGGCGTGGATGTGGCCCGGCGCCAGCTCGCTGCGCCCGTCATCGGTGGATTCGGCGATGGTGACCGGACCGACTTTGACGCGCAGGTCGCCGATCATGGTCCACGCCCCGGGGTTGGGGGTGACGGCGCGGATTCGCCGTTCGATCACCGCGGCCGGCAGCTCCCACTGCACCCGCGCGTCCTCGACACTGATCTTGGGCGCATAGCTGACGCCGTCGCGCGGCTGCGGCACCGCCTGCACCGCCCCATCTTCGATACCGTCCAGGGTCGCGGCCAGCAGTTCGGCTCCGGAGACCGCCAGCCGGGCCAGCAGCTGCTCCGCGGTGTCGTCGGGCCGGATCGTTTCGGTCGCGACGCCGTAGACCGGCCCGGAATCCAGCTCCGGCTCGATGCGAAACGTCGTCGCGCCGGTGACCGCGTCACCCGCGGCGATCGCGGCCTGCACCGGGGCCGCGCCCCGCCACGCCGGCAGCAGCGAGAAGTGCAGGTTGACCCAGCCGCGTGGCGGTACCGCCAGCAGGGCGTCGCGCAGCAGCGCCCCGTAGGCGACCACCGGACAGCACTCCGGCGCCAGTTCGGCCAGCTCGGCGACCGACTCCGGTGCATTGGGCCGGGCCGGCCGCAGCACCGGAATGCCGTGGTCGAGGGCCCGGCGGGCCACCGGCGAGGGCTGCGGGCGGCCCCGTCGGCCGGCTGCCGCGTCGGGCCGGGTCAGTACCGCGACCACATCGTGGCGTGGCGAGTCGATCAGCCGCTGCAACGACGGCAACGCGGTGTCCGGGGTGCCGGCGAAGACGATGCGCACCGGGCCAGTTTAGGGAAGCCTCCCGTGGCGGCGACGGCTGCCGCAGCACTCACTCCGGCGGCTCGATCGCGGCGCGCCAGAGCTCGTGGGCCTCGCGCACGCAGTCGTCGAGTGGTCGCGCCGTGTCCACCCGATGCGCGCCGGGCCATCCGAACTCGTGGGTGCCGAGCGCCACCGCGATCTGCGGCGTCGCGTCGGAATTGCCCGGCGCCCTGGTTCTGACGCGCTGGGCCGCGATGTCTGCGGGCAGCACGCACTGGATCTCGGCGATCGCCGTGCGTGTGTCGTCGGCCAGGCGGCGGGCCTGGGCACGCACTCCCTCATCCCGCCAGGTGCCGTCGAGGATCACCGACTGTCCGTTGCGAAGACAGCGGCCCGCGCGCCGCAGGATCTCCGCGTAGACCGCGGCGACGTTGGCGGGTGCGTACAGCCCGGCGTCGAGGTCGCCCGGCCGGCCGCGCAGCTGTCCGGATCCGTGCAGTTCCTTGCGCACGTCGTCGGTCGAGAGCACCGTGGCCCCGGCCCGCGCGGCGAGCTCGCGGGCCAGGGTCGACTTCCCGGTTCCCGGACCGCCGCCGACGAGCACCAGGCGGGTGGCCCCGTCCTCGAGGTGGCGCCGGGCGATGGCCAGGTGCTGCGCCGCAGCCGCGCCGGCTCCCGGCTTGCCCTGACTCAGCCGCACGCAGTCGACCTTGGCGCGCACCACGGCGCGGTAGGCGATGTAGAAGTCGCGCAGCGACGGCGGCGCGGTGTCGCCGCAGCGGCCGGCGTAGCGCGCCAGGAAGTAGTCGCCGAGGTCTCTGCGCCCGAGGAACTCCAGGTCCATGGCCAGAAAGGCAGCGTCGTCGATGCGGTCGAGGTAGCGCAATTCGTCGCTGAACTCCAGGCAGTCCAGCAGCACCGGGCGGTCGTCCGTCCAGAAGATGTCGTCGGCGAGCAGGTCGGCATGGCCGTCGACGATGCGGCCCTCATCGATCCGCCGGGCGAACAACTCCGACCGCCCCGCAAGGTATGCGGCAGCCAGATCCTGGACGCGGCGCACCGATTCGGCGGACACCGCGATACCGGCGTGGCCGTTCAACGTGGGGAAGTTGTCGAACCACCGGCGGTGGATCGCCTCGGGCGTGCCCTGCGCGTCGATGTCCGGGCCGTGCGGCGAGCGGTCGTGGAAGTCGGCCAGCACTCCGGCAATGACGTCGAGCACGTGCTCGACGTCATTGCCGCGCTTGACCAGCGAAGCCAACCGATCCTCGTCGTGGTAGCGGCGCATCACCACGAGCGGTTCGGCGGCCCCGCCGGCGGGGTCGCTGAGGTGCGCGACACCGAAGTAGGCCTCGGGCGCCAGCCGGCTGTTGAGCCGGACTTCGCGCGCGCAGGCCTCCTCGCGCTGTTCGACGGTGCGAAAGTCGAGGAAGTCGGTCTGCAGCGGCTTCTTGGCCTTGTAGGCACGATCGCCGGCCAGGATGACCACGCCGGAGTGTGTCTCGTGGGCCGCGACAGCAGGCGCGGTGATCGCCGCATCCGCGCCGCCGAGGGCGGTCGACGAGGCGTGCGCGTCGCCGGAGGTCACGTTGAGGCGGGCCGGACCACGATCACCGGGACACTGGCGGCCTGCACCACCGCCGAGCTGACCGAACCCAGAAGCTGGCTGGTGAAGCCGCCGCGGCCGCGACTGCCGACCACCACCAGTTGGGCCTGCTCGGCGGCCTCGACCAGCCAGCGGGCGGGATGGTCGCAGACCACGCGCCGCTCGACGGCGACGTCGGGGTAGCGCTCCTGGTAGCCGGCCAGGCGTTCGGAGAGGATTTCGTGTCCCTGGACTTCGTAGTCACGCCGGTCCATGTTGAGCAGCGGCATGACCTTGATGTCACTCCAGGCGTGCAAGGCCACCAGCGGCACCCCGCGGAACGAGGCCTCCTCGAAGGCCAGCGCGGTTGCCTGCTCGGATGCGGGCGAACCGTCGATTCCGACCACCACGGGTGCGTCGTCGCTGTGCGCTCGACCGGCACGGATGACCGCGACCGCGCCTTGGGCATGGTGAATGAGGCTGGTGCTCACCGAGCCCAGCAGCAGGCGGCCGATGGCACCCAGGCCGACCGAGCCGACGACGGTCATCCAGCTGCTCTTGGCGGCGTCGATCAATGTCGAGACCACCGGGGCGTAGGCCGCCTCGGCCCGCACCTCCGGTGCGGCGGCGTCGCCCCGGGTGGCGTCGACGACATCGCGGGCCTTCGCCAGCACCTTTTTCGCCTCATCGGCCTGCCAGTTGGGAATGCCGTCGGTGACCGGGCCGGGGGGCCAGCCGGCCTCCAGCGGGGTCACCACATGCAGCAGGGTGATCGGCTGGTCGCGCATGACCGCTTCCCGCGTCGCCCAGGCCACCGCCGCGTCGGATTCCGGTGATCCATCGACCCCCACCACGATTCCGGTTTTCGTCGTCCCGAATTGCGCCATCACAGCCCTCCCCACAGATTGAGCACTGGGCCGACCGGCCAGTTCTGCCGTTGAAGTTACTGCGGCCGGGCTGATTCGGCAGGGGTCATTGGACCCCAATCCACGGTTCGTTGGCCCATTGGCGCGCCTCCCACGGCCGGATTCTCACGAGCGGGCCAGCGCGGACTCCAGCAAGAGCCGCCGTTCTGCGGCGGCCACCGCACGCCGGGTCGCCTCGACCGCGTCCGGGTTGACCGACACCGAGGTGATTCCCATCCGGACCAGATGCTCGGCGAAGGACGGGTCCGTCGACGGCGCCTGACCGCATAGCGACGAGGTGATGCCGTGCATGCGCGCCGATTCGACGATCCGCTCGATCGCATCCAGGACGGCGGGATCGGACTCGTCGAACAGTTCGGCGCAGATATCCGAGTCGCGATCGACCCCGAGGATCAGCTGGGTCAAGTCATTGCTGCCGATGGACACGCCGTCGATGCCCAGTCCCACATACTCCGGAAGCCAATACGCCACCGACGGCACCTCGGCCATCACCCACCGGTGCAGCCCGCGCTGCGAACCCAGTGGACTCGCATCGATGAGCGTCAGGCAGGCGTCGAGCTCCCACCGGGTGCGGACGAACGGAAGCATCAGATGCACGTTGGGATGGCGTTCGCGCACGCGAGCCAGTGCTTGGAGCTCGAGTGCGAACACCTCCGGCTCGTGCACATACCGGAAGCAGCCCCGGTAGCCGATCATCGGATTGTGCTCCACCGGCTCATAGGCTTCCCCGCCCGCCAAGCCCCGGAACTCGTTGCTGCGGAAGTCGGTGGTTCGGTAGATCACCGGTCGCGTCCCGAACGCCGAGGCGATGCGACTCAGTGCGGCCACCATCGCGTCGATCATGGTGCCCTGTTCGCCGTGCGCTATCAGGTCACGCGGATGACGACCGGACAGTGCCTCGGTCAGCATGAATTCGGCACGCAACAGGCCCACACCGTCGACGTCCTGGCCGGCGACGGTCTCGGCGGCTTCGGCCATCGCCAGGTTGACGTAGATCTTGGTGCCGGTCGGCTGCGTCATCGCGGTGGTCGCCGCGACGGCGGGAGGCGCAGCCGAGACCCGCGCGGCTACCGCCCCCGAGGTGACGACGCCGCGAGTCCCGTCCACGGTGATCCGGAGTCCGTCGTGCAGGACGCTGGTTGCCCGACCCGTCCCCACCACACAGGGGACGCCGAGCTCGCGCGCCACGATGGCGGCGTGGCACGTCATTCCGCCGGTCTCGGTCACCAGTCCGGCGGCGCGGCGCAAGGTCGGCAACCAGTCGGGGTTGGTCATCTCAGCGACCAGGATCTCGCCGTCGCGCATGCGGTCCCCCTCGTGCGGACTGCGCAGGATGCGCACCGCGCCGGTTGCCGCACCCGGCGCGGCGGGCAGACCGCGCAGCAACACGTCGGATTTCCCCGGCGTGCCGGTGCCGATGCCCTCTCCGCCGAGCGTGGTGATCGGTCGGGCCTGTACCAACCAGACCGTGCCGGACGCGATCGCCCACTCGACATCCTGTGGGCATCGGTTGTGCGCCTCGACATCCATGGCCAGTTCGGTGACGCGCCGCAAGGCGGCATCGTCGAGCACCGGCGCGTCGGCCTGGGCCGGATCCAGGGGCACCACCGCATCGTGGCCGTCGGGTCCGCGCTCGATCTTGAACGCCTGGTGCCCGATCCGGGTGTCGAGAACCTCCCGGGTCTGTTTGTCCACGACATAGGTGTCGGGTTGCACTTTGCCTGCCACGACGACTTCTCCTTGGCCGACGGCGGCTTCAATGACGACTTGGCCGCGCTCGCCGGTGCCGGGGTTGGTGGTGAATGCCACCCCGGACTGTTCGGCGGCGATCATCTCCTGAACCACCACCGCCATGGCGGGCTCCGCGTCGAATCCTCGGCTCGCTCGGTAGCTGACCACCCGCGGCGTGAAAAGCGATGCCCAGCAACGCTCCACGGCATGAACCAGAGCGTCGTCGCCGGTCACATTGGTGAGCGTCTGGTTCATGCCGGCGAATGAGGCGTCCCGCCCGTCTTCGCCGGTCGCCGAAGAACGCACCGCGACAACCCGATTCGCTCCGAGCCGATGGTAGGCGTCCAGGAGTTGCCGGCGAACCGGATCTGCGACACCGGCTTTGGTGACCAAATGCTGCATCCGCTGGCACAGCTCGGCCAGCGCGGCGCTGTCATCGATGCGCTCGAGAGCCTCGCGGTGCAGGGCAGCCACTTCGGTGTCGACTCCCCCGGCTTGCAGCGACACCAGGTAGCCGCTGCGCAGCAACACAAATCCCGGGGGAACCGGAAGACCCGCGTTGACCAGTTCACCCAGATTGGCGCCCTTGCCGCCGGCCTCCTCCGCATCGGCGAGCCCCAACGCCGAGAAATCTCGAACACACGTGTCGGCATCGACCGCTACTGCCATCTCTGGTTCTCCCTTCTGGTCGGTAGCGTTTCGGGTGCTGCGCGATCGCGCCGCCGCCTGCCCCGTGACGGTGCCGCCCGGTGTCGCGAGCGGCCCAGCGTCGAGTCTCGGTCAGCGGGTCCGGCAGCGGAGCGGCCGAAAGGCCGCAGTTTCGGCGGAATTGGGCCCCAACTCCGCGCAACCCCGCGTGAAAGGGACCATCGCCGACCTTTCGGGGGCCAACGGCCCTCTGGGAAATGTCCGCACCTGCGTAGCGTCGCGTGACGAGCCCGGTGAGCGGAAGGATGCCGATGAGCGAATCGATGTCATCACAGTCGGTCGTGGTCGGCATCGATGGTTCGGAGGCGGCCGCCCATGCGGCGACGTGGGCGGCTCTTGAGGCCGGCGCGCGCGGCCTGCCCCTGCGCCTGGTTCACGTCATCGCCGAGGAGGCCGCCGAAACCGCGCCCACACAGCCGGATCTGGGCGTGGAGTACGCCGAAACGGTGCTGCGCGATGTCGACCTGCTGCTCCGGGAGAAAGCGTCCGAGCTCAAGGTCGAGACCGCGATGCCGCATGGGCCGCCCGGATCCGCCCTGATCGACGAATCACGCGAAGCGGCAATGGTGTGCGTGGGTTCCGTCGGGATCGGGTGCTTGAGCCGCGCGATCTTCGGGTCGACCGCTGCCGAACTGGCCCAGGGCGCGCACTGCCCGGTGGCAGTCATCCGCGCCCACGGTGGCACAGGCGCAGCGCGGGGGTGGATCGCGGTCGCTGTCGATCACACCCCGGGCGACGACCTGCTGCTGGAGCACGCCTTCCGGGAAGCGCAGCTACGCGATGCACCGATCCTGGCGATAGAGAGCAAGCCGTGGCGGCGCGTCGGCCGGCACACCCTTCGGATCGAGCATTGGGCATCGCGTTATCCCGGGGTGCGCATTCGGCTCACCCCCCTGCGGCGCGGACTACCGGACGCGCTGGGCCAGATCGGCGAACCTGTCCAGCTCGCAGTCATCGGCAAGCACGACGCCGACGATGTGCCCCGGATCGTGGGCCTGCCCGACGTCGGTGTCATCGAACCGGCCGGTAGCTCGGTGCTGGTGGTGCGCGACTGAGACCAGCTAACGGCCGGCCAGCGGAGCGCTCCAGTGCACGCGGGTTCCCCCTTCGGGCTGCGAGCTGATCTCGCAGGCACCGCCCAGAAGTTGGGCGCGGGTCACCATGTTGGCCAGGCCGCTGTGGCGGTGATTGTCCGCCGGGATACCGTGCCCGTTGTCGGTGACGACGATGTTCAGACTGTCGGTCACGCTGATCGCGACGCTGACCCGAGTGGCCCCGGAGTGCCGGCAGACGTTGCTGACGGCTTCCATGATCACGGCCTCGGCGTGCTCGGCCAGTTCGTCGGCGACGAGCGTCACCGATCCGTCGACGCGCACCGTCGCGACGATGTCGCGATTCTCCGTCAGGCGCGCGACCTCATCCTGAACGCGCTTCTGGAAACCCCCGTCAAGGGCCGCCCGGGATTTGAGCCGGAAGATCGTCGTTCGGATCTCGGCGATGATGGTCTGCAGGTCGTCGATCGTGGCGTCGAGCCGGGCGACGACCTCCGGTGAATGCGCCAGGGCCAGCGTGCCCTGCAGGTCCAGCCCAGCGGCGAACAACTGCTGGATGACGTGATCGTGCAAGTCATGGGCGATGCGTTCGCGGTCGGCCAGAATGTCGCGTTCACGCGCCCAGGCACGCCCGCGGGCCACCACGACGGCGACGGCGGCGCGACGCGCGAAGTCATACACCAGGTCCAGGTCCGACTCGTCGAAAGCGCGGTGATTCGCGTTGCGGGCGATCGCGAGCACTCCGAGCGTCTCCCCGTCGGAGCGCAGCGCCACCACCACCACCGGGCGCTGTCCGACGTCGGTGAACCCGGGGATCGGGATGTCGAGGGCTTCGGTGATCAAGGGCCTGCCGGACCGGAAGACGCTGCCGGTGGTGGAGCCGTCCACCGCGATCTTCTGGCGGATCACCTCGTCGGCGTTGAGTCCGGCTGCTGCGGCCACGGTCAGGGTTCCCACGTCGGCGATGGGCAGACTCGCGTCGGCCGGAACCATCACGATCGCCTGCTCGGCCGAGGCGAGCTCGCAGACACGCTCGGCGATGATCTGCAGTGGCTCTGATCGCATCGCCGGTCCGGTGGAGTCCGACAACAGCGCGGTGGTGATGTCGCGGCTGGCCTCGATCCAATGCGCCGACGCGCGCAGGTGTTCCACCATACGAGCGTTGTCGACGGCGACCGCTGCCGCGGTCGCCAAAGCGACGGCCACCTTCTCGTCGGACTCGGCGAATGTGCGGCCCGACTGCTCGTGGGTCAGGTAAAGGTTGCCGATCAGGACACCGGAGGTGATGAGGGGCACGCTGAGCAGCGCCCGCATCGGCGGATGGTGTTCGGGGAACCCGACCGCGGCCGGGTGAGCGGTCAGGTCGGCCAGCCGCAGCGGCTCGGACTCGACGAGTGAGGCGTCCAGGACGCCCTTGCCGATGGGCAGATGGCCGATCCGGCGGATCGTCTGCTCGTCGAGGCCGGCGTGGATGAACTCGATGAGATTGCCCTGCGGACCGCGGATCGCCAGAGCGCCGTAGCGCGCCGAGGTCAGCTTCATCGCGGCCACGACGACCCGGTGAAGCGTGGTGTTGAGGTGCAGGTCGGAGCCGATCTCAAGGATCACCGCGAGCAGATGCTCCATCTGGTCCCGCGTGACGGCGAGCTCATCGAGCTGGTGATGCATGCGGTCGATGAGGGACCGATCTCCGAGCCCCCGGAACGCCGATTCGCTGTCTCCGCCGTCCATCCGACCCATTCTTTCCGCGGAGCGAAGAGCTAGTGCCTGCAAACCGTGCGCACGCCGCAACACGGGCACACGACCGTCCAGCAATATGCTGACACAACCACGGCCGGCAGGCGATACCTTGCTGCTCAGGCTGCTCACGGCAGGCGCGCCGGGCCCCTCGGGCTTACGCCGAGAGGCCTAGCACCTCGCTGGGCTCGGCAACCAGAGCGAACAGGTTTTCCACCGCCGAACGGCTGCACACCGCGGTACCCGGTGTCATCAGCATCGCCGCACCCGCCGCAATGCCCCACTGGACTGACTTGACCAGCGGCCAGCCCCGACTCAGGCCGACGGCGATCGCGGCGACCATCGCATCGCCGGCACCGACCCCGCTGCCTCCCCGCATCCGGACGGCGGAGAATCGGTAGCTTCCCGCAGGGGCGGCAAGTAGTGCTCCCTCGGCCCCCAGCGACACGACCACGGCGGCTGCCCGTCGCTGCTCGATGAGCTGGTGGGCGGCCGTCAGCCGGTCGGTCTCGGTGACCAGGTCGCGGCCGACACATTCCGAGAGTTCCCGCACGCTGGCCTTGAGCAGGAACACCCCCGACCGGATCTGCCGCAGCCCACCTCCGGAGGTGTCGAGAATCAACGGGACTCCGGCATGCCGGCACACGTCGGCAACACGCTGGTAGTAGTTGGCGGGCACGCCGGGCGGAAGGCTGCCGCTGGCCACCACGAACCCCGCCGATGCGGTCGCCGCGCGGAGCTGGTCCAAGCAGTACACCTGTTCGGCAAACGTCATTCGGGCACCGGGCAGCACGAAGCGATACTGCCCTCCGGTGCTTTGCTCGTCGATGGTGAAGCTCTCCCTGGTCGGTTCGGCGATCGGGACGCGGGCTACGGGCACGCGGGCCTGTTCCAGTAATTCCGTGACCAACCCGCCGCTCGGTCCGCCGGCGGCCAGGATCGCCAACACGGGTGCACCGAGAACGTGCGCGATGCGGGCGACGTTGACACCGCCCCCGCCCGGGTCGTAGCGGGCGGGCCGGCAGCGCAGCTTTTCGGTCGGGCGCACCCGGTCGATGCTGGTGGTGATGTCGAGTGCGGGATTCAACGTCAGTGTGACGATCCGCGTTGCTCGAACCGCGGACCGGGCCGGAGTCTTCATGATCAACCGCTTCCGTTCGTCCGCGACGGCTACAGACCGCTCGGATAGGTCTCGGGGGTCTGGCCGGCGATCCAGAGGCTCGTCACCTCCAGCGGCTCCAGCGCGCGCGTCTGATCGATGTGGATGATCGCGTCGAACTGGTCGGTCGGCCGCACATGGAAGTAGTGACTTTGCCGCTCGGTCGCGGGTTGATAGATCACTCCGATGGCGCGACCCAACCGCACCGCTTCCAGCGGATCGGCGGCAGGCACCGCCGGCATGGGCACCAGGAACGCCGGTTTTCCGGTGGCATGGAAGAGATCTTCGATGCTGCCGGGCAACGCCGGGCGGACCACTTTGCGTTCGGCCGGTCCGCCCCACTCGCTGGCGGCGGTCACCGTTCCCGAATAGGTGCTGAACCCGATGAGGCGCACCTGGTCGTTGTGTCGCTCACGGACCAGCTGACCGAGGGTGAGCTGGCCGTCACCGGCCATCTCGGTGGCTCGGGCGTCCCCCACGTGGGAGTTGTGCGCCCAGACCACGATGCGGGCCGGTGCGTCGGCGTCGCGGCCGCGGTCGGCATGGGCCAGCAGCGCCTCCAGGGTCTGGGCCATGTGCCGGTCGCGGATATTCCACGACGAGACGCGGCCGCTGAACATGGTCCGGTAGTACTCCTCGGCGTTCCGGACGGTTTGGGCGTTCTGCAGCGCATAGAACAGTTCGTCTTCGGCGACCGGTCCGTCCCGCTGCACATAGTTCGCCGCGTCGCGCTGCATTTCGATCAGTTGCTCTACGGCTTCTCCCTCGCATGACGGACCGGCGCCGAACGCCGCACCGAATCCGTACGCCTGGCCGTCGTCGGCGCAGGCATGGTCGAAGCAGGCGTAGCGCGCGCGGGCCCGCTCCGCCGCGACCGGGTCGACGGTGTCCAGGTAGGTGATCACTTCGTCGATCGAGCGATGCAGGCTGTACAGGTCAAGCCCGTAGAAGCCGGTTTGGCGCCGATCGTCCGATCTGCGGTCCCGGTTGTGGGCGCGTAGCCAATCGACGAATCCGGCGACCACCGTGTTGCGCCACATCCAGGCCGGGAATCGCTGAAAGCCGCTCAGCGCGGCATCGGCGGTCTGGTCCTCGCCGAGGCCCCGGACGTAGCGGTTCACCCGGTAGGCATCCGGCCAGTCCGCCTCGGCGGCCACCGCGCAGAAGCCCTTCGCTGTGATCAGCCACTTCGTGATCTCGGCGCGGGCGGCGTAGAACTCGTGCGTGCCGTGCGAGCTTTCGCCGATCAACACGATCCGCGCATCGCCGATCAGCTCTTCCAGCGCAACCTGTGGGGGGACCCCGGCCGGTGCCTCCACGGCGACACCGCCGACGATCTGCGCGGCGGTCGGCGCCGCGGGTGCCTGGTGCCGGGTGGTCGGGGTGGTCAGAAGCCGGCGGACCTCTTCGTCGGTGACCTGGGTGAAGTCCCAGAACGATTCGCCGACGGCGAAGAAGGGGGTGGGCATCGTGGCGCAGACCACCTCGTCGACGAGGCCGGCGAACTCCCGGCAGGTCGATTCGGGGGCTGCCGGAACGGCGACGACCAGACGGGCCGGTTCGGCGTCCCGCAGCGCCTGCACCGCGGCGAACATGCTCGCGCCGGTGGCCAGCCCGTCGTCGACCAGGATGACGGTCCGGCCGGCCACGTCGCGGGGCGGGCGATCACCGCGATAGGCGGCCTCCCGGCGGGACAGCTCCCGGCCTTCCCGGTCGGCGATGTCGCGTAGCTGTTGCGGCGTGATCTTCAGGGCGCGCACCATGTCGTCGTTGACCACCACGCGGCCCCCGCTGGCCAGCGCGCCCACCGCGAATTCCTCGTGGCCGGGCGCTCCGAGTTTGCGCACGATGAACGCGTCCAGAGGGGCCCGGAGCGCCGCCGCGACTTCCCACGCGACCGGGATTCCGCCGCGCGCCAGGCCGAGGACGATCACGTCGTCACGGTCTCGGTAGGCCTCGAGCAGATCGGCCAGCACCTGGCCGGCTTCGGTGCGGTCACGGAATATGCGCCGCGGTTGCCGCCTTCGGACTTCGGCTGCGCTCGTCATCGCAGTTCACCGGTCATGGCGCCATCTCCGATTGGTCTAGGACTGACAACACTGATCTGACCCAGTGGGGGCCGGGTCGGGGAAGGGCATGAGGTCCCGATTCCAGGGGCCGTTGGTCGAAGGATCTCGGAACCGTTCTGGCCCGGTGGTGACGACCATGAATTTTGTCGCCGGCGCAGGACGCCGGATTCGTCTGGATGACGACGAATACCCCTACGGCGTGGGGACTTCCGGCCCTGCCCGCCGGAGCCACATGCGAGTCGAATCAAGAGATCGACCAGACCACAAAGATCCGAGGACCATCATGAAAAACCTCCCCGCCGCCAACGCTTCGCGCCGTTCCCTGCTTCCGGGACTCGTCGAGCTGTTCAGCGGATTTCCGTCCTGGGCCGGTCAATGGCCCGCGCCGGAAGAACACCTCATCCGCCTCGAAGACCAGGTGGAAGACGGGCACTACGTCGTTCGGGCCGAACTACCGGGTATGGATCCCGCCAAGGACATCGACATCACCGTTCGCGACGGCCGCCTGACCATCAAGGCCGAGCGCACCGAGAAGAACCAGGGCGAAGGGCGTTCGGAGTTCTCCTACGGCTCCTTCACCCGATCCGTCTCGCTGCCCCCCGGCGCCAACGAGGAAGACATCAGCGCCTCCTACGACAAGGGGATTCTGACGGTCTCGGTGGCGGTTCCCAAGCCGGCCGCACCAGCCGAGAAGCACATCAAGGTCAAAGCCGCCAGCTGACCCCGGCACGCAGCGCTGGACAGTGGCGCGGCGTGGCGTCCGCCCCGCGGACCGCCGCGCCACTGCGCAGTGCTTCCCGAAGCCACCCCAAGTCAGATCAAGCCCCGCGTCCTGCTGCCGCGTCGCCGAGCCGGCCATAGTTGTAGTAGGCCGCGCATGCCCCCTCCGGGGACACCATGCACGTCCCGATCGGGGTTTCGGGGGTACACGCCGTGCCGAATACCTTGCACTCCCATGGTTTGAGCACCCCCTTGAGCACCTCACCACACTGACATGCCTTCGGATCGGCGACGCGGACAGCGGGCATCGAGAACTGCTCTTCGGCGTCGAACTCAGCGAAATCGGGGCGTAGACGCAGGGCGCTTTGGGAGATGAAGCCCAATCCACGCCATTCGAAATACGAGCGAAGCGCGAACACCTGAGCCATCAACGCCAGCGCGGCCGGATTGCCGCCGCTGCGAACCACCCGGCAATACTGGTTCTCGATCTCGCAGCGGCCCTCCCGAAGCTGGGTGAGCAGCATGGCCACGGCCGCCAGGATGTCCAGCGGTTCGAAACCACTGATCACCAATGGCTTTCGATAGACCTCCGCGACGAACCGGTAGGGCTTGTCCCCCACCACGGTCGAAACGTGACCCGGTCCGATGAAGCCGGAAAGCCGAAGGTCGGCCGACTGCAGAATCGCCTTGATCGGGGGAATGATCAGTACGTGGTTGCAGAACACGGTGAAATTGGTCAGGCCCAGTTCACGGGCGCGAAGCAGCGTCACCGCTGTTGACGGCGCCGTGGTCTCGAAGCCGACCGCGAAAAACACCACCCGTTTGCCCGGGTGTCGCGCGGCGATCTCGAGTGAATCCAGGGGCGAGTAGACGAACCGGACATCGGCGCCTCGGGCCTTTGCGTCCAGCAGGCTTCCGTGCGATCCGGGCACCCGCATCATGTCGCCGAAGCAGGTGAAGATGACGTCGGGCTGCCCGGCCAGCCAGATGGCGTCGTCGATACGGCCCCACGACCCGGCTCCGGACCCGGTAGGGCACCGGGGCCATCGGCGATCGCGGCGGGATCTGCGGTTCACCACGGTCCCCGCTGTCAAGCATCGCCGTTCGCCCGGGCCATCTTGTTCATCTCTTCGGTGATGTCGATGCCGGTGGGACACCAGGCAATGCAGCGTCCGCAACCGACACAACCCGACATCCCGAACTGGTCGTGCCAGGTGCCCAGCTTGTGGGTCAGCCACTGCCGGTAGCGCGAAGCGCCGGATTGCCGGACGCTTCCGCCGTGCAGGTAGGAGAAGTCCATCTCGAAACACGATGCCCAGGTCTGCCACCGCTCGGCATGATCGCCACGCACGTCACTGACGTCTTCGGTACTCGTGCAGAAACACGTGGGACACACCATCGTGCAGTTTCCGCACGTCAAGCAGCGGCTTGCCACCTCCTCCCACTGCGGTGACTCGCGCGATCGGCCCAGCAGACTCCTCAGATCTGCCTCGGGCATGGATCGACCCATCTGATCCGCGGCGGCTTCGACGTGAGCGTGCGCCGTGTCGATCTCGGCGACGGTGGCTTCGCGGTGCGGCACCGCCGCCAAGACCTCGGCGCCTTCCGGGCTGCCGCTGTAGGCAACGTACGTCGCGGAGTCTCCCTCGCACAGTTCGCTGAGCACCAGGTCATATCCCGGCCCGACCGACGGTCCGGTGCCCATCGAGGCGCAGAAGCAAAGCCCGCCCGGCTCGGTGCAGTTCACCCCGACCACAAAGATCCGGCGGCGGCGTTGGGCATATGCGGTGTTGGGGTAGGCCGAACCACCGAGTACGCGGTCCAAAGTGGCGATCGCCGCCATGTCACAGCCCCGCACCCCGAGGAATGCGTACCGGGCAGGTGGCTCCTCGGGTGCACTGACCGCGGTGCCGTCCCGGCCGGCCGACCACAGCAGCTGCCTCGGCGGATGCAGGAACTGCTTCCACGACTGCGCTCCGGTGCAATGGCCGAAGGCGGCCTGGTCCGCACGGCGCCGTATCCGATAGCGGCCGGGAGCGACGTCGACGCCCCAGCCGCGGGGCAGATCGTCGGCCGAACCCAACTCGGCAAGCACGATGGCGCTGTCCCGCAGTGTCGGACCCACCACGCGGTAACCGCGCTCGATCAGCACATCGACGAGGTGGTGAAGTCCGGCCGTGTCGACCAACGCGGCGGGGTTGCTACCCCGGGAGTCCACCGGCTCATCATCCTCCGCCGCGGCACCGACGACAAGATCCCTCGACTTGTCCGCCATGGCCACGTCATCGCCCGTCATGGGGCCGAGGGCGGGCCGATCGGCGCTGCGCTGAGGACCAACGGCCCTAACACCGGCTCCGGGCGCCGCAGAACTATTGAGTCCAGGTGCAGATCGGAGGTCGAGATGCTCACCGTGCGGGTGGAAACCGAGGCCGTCAAGGATGCCGTGCGCGCGGCATGCCGCGCCCCGTCGCTGCACAACATCCAGCCGTGGCAGTGGGTCCTGGAAGCCGACCGCCTGCAACTGTTCCTCGACGAGAGCCGGGTCCTGCCGTCCGATCACGCCGGCCGGGAAGCGACGATCGGTTGCGGCGCGGCGCTGGATCATCTCCGGGTGGCGATGGCCGCAACCGGCCTGCATGCCAACGTCGATCGCTTTCCCAATCCCAACAATCCCAACCATCTCGCATCGATCCAGTTCGACAAGATGAGCTATGTCACCGAAGGGCATCGATGCCGGGCAGCGGCGATCTGGGTACGGCGCAGCGACAGGCTGCCGTTGTCGCCACCGCCCAACTGGGCGGCCTTCGAGCCGCTCCTACGGTCGCGCCTTGAGGAATACGCGGTCGACCTCGACGTCCTGCCCGAGAATTCCCGCCCCCGACTGGCCTACGCGTCGCAGTTCGCCGAATCGCTGCGGCTCTACGACGCGACCTACCACGCGGAGTTACACCGGTGGACAACGCCATTCGAAGCCTCCACCGGCGTCCCGTACAGCTCCCTGCCCTCGGACGCAGAAGGCGGCCGGGTCGATGTCGGTCGCGCCTTTCCCGGACTGCACCATGGTGATCGACGGGCGCAGATCCAGCGTGATCAGGCGACCATCGTGGTGCTGTCCACGCGCTCCGACCTGCGCGCCGACGCGTTGATCGTCGGCGAGGCCCTCTCGGCCGTCCTGCTGGAGTGCACCATGTCGGGCCTGGCCACCTGTCCGCTGACGCATCTCACCGAAGTTCAGGTGACCAGGGACATTGTCGAGACATTGGTGGGCCGCAACGCCTTTCCTCAGATCCTGGTCCGGATCGGACAGGCACCCGGCACCGAGGAACCCCTGCCCCGCACGCGGCGCCGGCCGCTGTCCGACGTGCTTTCCATCCACAGCGGGTAGCGCGGGCTTATGTTCGCGTCATCGACAGCCCCCCGCGTAGTCGTCGGTGTGGACGGATCACGCGCCGCTCTCAAAGCCGCCTACTGGGCTGTCGACGAAGCCCTCGACCGCGAACTTCCGCTGGGACTGCTGTGCGCAGTCGACTCCGGCTCCCCCGGCGCGAACGCGGCGGCTGCGGCCGAGACAGCGGTGCGCAGCGCCATGGCAGCGATCGAGGCACTCGACCGGCCGCCCAAGCTGGAAGCCGAGATCGTGCACCGGCGGCCGGTGACCGCGCTGCTGGAAGCCTCGCGATCCGCGGCGGTGATCTGCCTCGGCTCGATCGGGTTCCACCACGAGCCGGGCAGCCGGGTCGGGTCCACTGCCACCGCCGTGGCGACGTCGGCGCATTGCCCGGTCGCCATCGTGCCACGCACCTTCACCGCCCGGACGGGCCACGCCGGACTGGTCCTGGCGGTGGTGGACGGTTCCTCGGCCGGCGACGGCGTGTTGGAGCTCGGCGCTGCCGAGGCACGACTGCGCGGCCTGCCGCTGCGCGTGTTCGCACTGCCGCAGCACCGCCCGGCAGCACCGGGCGAGTCAGACGTGCCGTCCGACCCGCCGCTGCCGACCGCCGTCGACCGCTGGCTATCCCGCTGCCGGCAAGAGCACCCGGACCTCGACGTAGATTCGGTCGGCTATCACGAGGGGCTGCTGAATTGCTTTGAGCGCCTGCAACGCAGCGGCTCGGCGATCCAGCTGGCGGTGGTGGCACCGCGCCGGCCCGGCCCGTTGGACGTTCTGCTGGCTCCGGCGGGCCGGGCGGTCGTGGAATCCGCCGGCAGCGCCGTGCTGGTCTGCGATCGGACGTGGTGGTTGTGACCGCCGGCGACGGTGCTGCCGCTACCGGGGCAGACCAGCTGAAAGTCTTCCTGGTCGACGATCACGAGGTGGTCCGGCGCGGGCTGATCTCGCTGCTGAGCTCGGACCCCGACCTGACCGTGGTCGGCGAAGCCGAAACCGTACGGGAAGCCCTGGCCCGCATTCCCGCACTGCTGCCCGACGTCGCCGTGCTCGACGTGCGGCTGCCCGACGGCAACGGCATCGAACTGTGCCGTGAACTGCTCTCGCGGGTGCCCGCTCTGCGGTGTCTGATGCTGACCTCGGACAGCTCCGAGGAAGCAGCGTTGAACGCGATTCTGGCCGGCGCCAGCGGTTACGTCGTCAAGGACATCCGGGGCATGCAGCTGGCACAGTCGATCAAGGATGTCGGCGCCGGCTGCTCGCTGCTGGACAACCACGCGGCGGCGGCGCTGATGGTCCGGCTCCGCATGGGTGCCCAGGCGCCCGACCCCCTGGCCAAGCTCACCGAGCAGGAACGGGCCCTGCTGGCGCTGCTGGCCGAGGGGCTGACGAACAAACAGATCGCCGAGCGCATGTTCCTGGCCGAGAAGACCGTCAAGAACTACGTCTCGCGTCTGTTGGCCAAGCTGGATATGCAGCGGCGCACCCAGGCGGCCGTTTTCGGCTCGCGCCTGTCCGGCGGCTGACGCTGCTACCCGACGTGCAGCGGATCGATCTGGACTCGCACCGGGTGGCGCGACCCCCGCGCACTGAGCACGCCGACGCCGTGGCGCAGCGCTGCGGCCAGCGCCAAGCCGTGGTCGCGGCCCACCCGCACCAGCATGCGGATGATGCTCAGCTCCTCGGGGACACCGGCCGGCCGGCGCACGCCCGGCGGTAGCGGCACGGGCCCGAGCAGGTCGGCGCCGTCGGGCAGGCGGGTCTGCTCCAACAGCGCCGTCACCGAGGCCGGATCGCCGTCGAGTGCCGCGAGGTGCACGGCGGGCGGCAGGCCCACCTCGGCCCGGGTGGCCAGTTCGGCGTCGGCGTGGCCGACCGGGTCCCACCGGATGAGGGCCTGCACGGTCGGGATCGCGGAGTCGGCGACCACCGTCACCTGCCCGCCCGAAGCCTGGTCGCGCACCAGGGCAGACGCAGCCATCCAGCGCCGCAGCGTGTCTTCGGCGGCACGCAGATCCTGACGGCCCAGCAATGCCCAGCAGTCCAGCAGCAAGGCCGCCCCGTAGCCGCGCGGGGCGCGGGGTTCGGCGCCGGGTGTGGCGATCACCAGGGCTGCGCCGTCCTCGATGGCGTCGACGATGGTGTCACCGGCGGAGGTGACGACCGGGGTGCCCGGGAAGGCTCGGCCGAGTTCTTCGGCGGTTCGCCGGGCACCGATGACGACCGCCCGCACGGCATCCGACCCGCAGCGTGCACAGCGCAGCGCCGGGTCCTGGCGACCACACCAGCGGCAGACGGCCGCACCACCACGCTCCGGCAGCGACAACGGTCCGGTGCAGTGCCGGCAGCGGGCGATCGTGCGGCAGCGGGCACAGGCCAACGACGGCAGGTAGCCGCGGCGCGGCACCTGCACCAGCACCGGTGCCCCGGCGGCCAGGGCGCTGCGCGCGCTCGTCATCCCCACCGCCGGAAGCCGCGCGCTGCGAGCCGCCGGGTCGCGCTGCTCGGCGTAGCCGGTGTCATCCAGAGCCACCACCCGCGGCCGCGCTGCCCGCAGCGCCGCTCGCGGCGCCACCACGTCGTGCGCCCAGCCACTGGTCACCAGCGCGTGCGCCTCTGCGGTACGGGCGAATCCACCGATCAGGGCGGCACAGCCCGCCAGATGGGCCCGCAGCATCGCGACCTCGCGCGCATGCGGATAGGGCGCCCGCGGCTCGGCCAGGGAATCGTCGCCGTCATCCCAGACCATCACCAGGCCCAGATCGGCCAGCGGCGCGAACACCGAACTGCGCGTGCCGATCACCAGCCGTGCATGGCCCCGCAGCACCGACAGCCACCGGCGGTAGCGGGTGGCCGGGCCCAGGCCCGAGGACAGCGCCGCGACCGCCGACTCCTCGATTCGTGCGGTCACGGCCCGGTGCAGCGCATCGACATCGCGCTGATCGGGCACGATCGCCAGCGCGGTGCGCCCGGCCCGCATGGTCTGGGCGGCGGCGTCGACGAAGCGCTCGGTCCACGATTCGCCCGGCAGCGCCTGCCACACCGCGCGCGCGGCCCGGCCCTCCCCCAGCGCGGCCAGCCAGGACGCGCCCGCTCCGTAGCGTTGCCAGCCGGCCGGGTCGACCGGGGCGAGCACGGGCGGCTCGGGCGGCGTCGTCGCTTCGCGTTCCACCCGGGCGTGTCGCGGCGGTACCGCCAGGCGCAGCACGTCGGCCCGGCTGCCGGCATAGCGCGCGGCGACGGCCTCCACCAGTCGACGGACTTCGCCGGTGAGCACCGGCTCGGCCGAGACCACCCGCTCCAGCCGGCCCAGCCGGCCCACGTGGTCGGTGTCGGCGCGGCGTTCCCAGATGAAGCCGTCGACCAACCTGCCATGAAAGCGAACCCGCACCCGCGCCCCGGGCCGGGCCTCCGCGGACTGCTCGGGCGTGACCAGATAGTCGAACTCGCGGTCCAGATGCGGAACCGAAAGCATCGGCAGCACCCGCGCCACCGGCTCGCCGGTGGCGCCGGTTTCGCGGCCTTCGCTGTCGACGCTCACCACGCAGGTCTAGCAGACGCCGCCGACCCCGGCCGCCGGTGGATCGCCGGTGGAACGGGTTGTGCATCGGCGTACACAGCACCGGCGGCGCCCCATTACTTTGCTGCGGTATGCCCGACCAGTGTGGCGCCCATACCCGCGCCGCGCGCGGCGCAGAATCCGGCCTCGCCGCGCGGTTGCGCATCGCCGCGGTGGCCGATCAGTTGCTGGTCGCGACGGTGGCCGACGCCGCCGGGCGCGCCCACAGCGGGCTGGGGCACCTCGATGCCATCGGCGCGCAGATCCGCGCCGCGCTGGCCGACCCCCCGGGGCCGGCCTGGGACTGCCCGGCCGGCCGCCGCGAGTTCCAGCTCGTGCTGGCCGCCAAGGCCCGCGACATCGGCCGGGTGATCGCCGACGCCGCGACGCACAACCGGCTGCAGGCGGCCCTGATTCGCCCGGCCGGTGCCGGCTACGGGATACCGGCCCGCGTGCGTGACCGGAGCAACCGGCAGGCACTGGCCGAGGACATCCGGCGCGCGGACGGCGAGCCGCGCCCGGTCGGCGCTCGGTACGAGAACGCGCTGCGGGTCCGTGAGGCCCTCGCGGCCAACGGCGACGCCGGCGCCGAATCGGTGCTGCTGCTCACCTATGAACCGGCGGCGTTCGACGGCCGGGGACGGGCCGTGATCGCGATCGGCGATCCCGACACCGCCGACAACACCACCGTGTTGATCCCCGGGGCACAAAGCAGCGTCCGGACCGGCTACCTGTCGCGCCCGGACGGCCGAAACGTCTACCGCGAGGCGACCCGGGCCGATCCCGAGCGCACCAACTCGGTCATCCTGTGGATGGGTTACCGCGCTCCAGACAGTCTGCTGGATCCGGCTGTGGCGCAACCGTTTGCCGCCCGGGCCGGCGGCCGGCTGCTGGCCGCCGACCTCAACGCCCTGGCGGCGTCGCACATCGGCACCGCCCACGTCACGGTGGTGGGACACTCCTACGGCTCCACGACGGTGGCCGATGCCGCAGCCGGCGCGGGGCTGCGCGCCGACGACGTGGTGCTCGTCGGATCGCCGGGAACCGACCTGGCGCGCAGCGCCAACGACTTTCACCTACCGGCATCAGGACATGTGTACGTGGGGGCGGCGTCGTCGGATCCGATCGCCGGACTGGGCGGTCAGCCACAACTGAGCCTGCCGGGCACGTCGGCGACGGTGGGGCTGGGCGCCGACCCGGCGGCCGACGGTTACGGGTCCACCCGCTTCAAGGCCGAAGTCCGCGGTGTCGCGTTACCCGCGACCGGCCACAGCAGCTACTTCGATCCCGACGGCGAGTCGCTGTTCAGTATCGGCGACATCGCCTCCGGGCACGGCGACGCGCTGGCTGGCCACCACATGACCGCGCTGCACCGGCGCCGCCTGCCGGCCTTCGATCCGGAACGGTTTCGACTGGGCACCGGCGGCCACCGGCATTGACCGCCAGCCGATTTCAGCTCGCGGACGACCTTGCGTCACCACCCGACCGGCCGAAGAAGAACCCGGCGGTGATGAGCAGTTGGGCTGCGGCATAGGCCCACCAGATCGGCACCGCCAGCAGTTCATTGCCCAGCACGAACTTACTGGCGCCGATCATGGCGTCCGACGCCGCAAAACACACCGCTCCGATCGCGGTCCAGGGGGTGGGCAGCTTCGCCAGCAGGGCGACGCACACCATGGCGCCGAGCACCCCGACGTAGACCACCACCGGCACGGTCATACCCTCGCGCGCCAACCCCGGCCAGAACCAGACCAGCAGCACCAGGCAGCTCGCAATGACCAGCCCCGGCCCGATCAGCCGTTGCCGCGACACCACCGCCAGCGGCAACAGCGCGCCGAGATAGCACAGGTGCGCCACCAGAAACGCGGTCAGGCCCGCCACGAACGACGGTTCCCACCAAGGGATCGCCAGCAGCCAGTCACCGGTCGCCGAGAAGACGAGCGCCGGAATCAGCCACCGTGCCTCCCGCAGGATCGGGTGAGCCGCCGCGGCGACGGCCAGCAGCACCGCCATGGACGCCTTGAAAGCCGGCTGGCCGATCCATTGCCCGGTCAGCTCCTCACCGGGCCCCGACCGCAACGCCACCACCGTCAGGAAGATGCCGTAACCCACGCCAAGCCATCCGGCCGCGGCCCAGCCGGTGAAGACCCGGCGGGTTGCGTACGGTGTTTCCATGCCAGCAATCGACCCCATAATGCTGAAGGTACTGGACGCCGTCCCTTTCCGACTAACCCTCGACGACGGTGTCGTCGCGGCGCGCCGCGCGATGCGCGACCTGCCGCGCCGCCCGGTGCATCCGGACCTGCCTGCCGAGGACCGGGTGATCGAAGGCCCGGGCGGTGACCTGCCGATCCGCATCTACCGGCCCGCGGGCAGCGAATCCGGAGACGCGCCGGTGGTGGTGTTCTTCCACGGCGGCGGTTTCGTCGCCGGAGACCTCGAGACCCACGACGGCACGGCCCGCATGCATGCCGCCGGCGCCGAGGCGGTGGTGGTGTCGGTGGACTACCGGCTGGCCCCCGAGCACCCGTTTCCGGCCGCGGTGCACGACGCGCTGGCGGCGGTCGAGTGGGTGGCGGCACACGCCGGCGAACTGGGCGTGGATCCGGCCCGGCTGGCGGTGGCCGGCGACTCGGCCGGCGGCAACCTGGCCGCGGTGGTCGCACAACTGGCCCGCGATGCCGGCGGACCGGCGATCGCCTTCCAGCTGCTGTGGTACCCGGCGACCACCTACGACGGCAGCCTGCCGTCGTTCAGCGAGAACGCCCAGGCCCCGATCATCGACAGCAAGGCGATCGCGGCCCTGACGCTGGCCTACGCCGGGCACGTCGATCTGACCGACCCGCCGCCCACCCTGGCTCCGGCGCGCGCCGCGAATCTGGCCGGCCTGCCGCCGGCCTACATCGCGGTGGCCGGCCACGATCCGCTGCGCGACGACGGCATCCGTTACGGCGAGCTGCTGGCCGCCGCCGGGGTCCCGGTGCAGGTACACAACGCCGAGACGATGATTCACGGCTACCTGGGTTACGCCGGGGTCATTCCGGCGGCAACCGAGGCCGCCGATCGCGGGCTGGCCGCGCTGAAGGCGGCCCTGACCGAAACGGCGTGATGGTCCGATGCGGCTGAACCAGGTCACCGTCGGCAGCACCGACCTGGACCGCGCCGAGCGGTTCTACCGGCTCCTGGGTTTGCAGCTGATCGTCAAGACAGCGGACTATCTGCGCTTCGAATGCCCGTCGGGGGACAGCACCTTTTCGGTGGCGCGCGTCGGTGCAGTTCCGGCCGCCGAACAGGTGACGATCTATTTCGAGGTCGACGACGTCGACGAGCAGTACCAGCGGTTGCGCGCATCGATCGAGTTCGCCCAGGAGCCGGCCGACATGCCGTGGCTGTGGCGGGAAGCCCGGTTGCGCGACCCCGACGGCCACCGGCTGTGCCTGTTCCACGGCGGCGCCGCCAGGCGTGATCCGCCGTGGCGCCTGCCACCGGAGGATTTGACCTAACACCGCCCCGGCCCCGCGGCATGCGCGCTACCGTCGACCTCGATCGACATCGGCGATGAGGAGCATCAGGCGTGACCGAGCAGCCCGACCACGAGGTTGTGATCGTCGGCGCCGGATTCTCCGGCATCGGGGCGGCGATCAACCTCGACCGCGCCGGAATGGCGGACTATGCGATTCTCGAGGCCGGCGACGGCGTGGGCGGAACCTGGCACTGGAACACCTATCCCGGTATCGCCGTGGACATCCCGTCGTTTTCCTACCAGTTCTCCTTCGAACAGAGCGCGCACTGGTCGCGCACGTATGCCCCCGGCCGGGAACTGAAGGCCTACGCCGAGCACTGCGTCGACAAATACGGTCTGCGCTCCCGAATCCGATTCGCCACCAACGTGCTGGGGGCGACCTTCGACGAAGACCGCGGCTGCTGGCGGGTCCAGACCGAAGCGCGCGGAGCCCGCGGCGAGGTCAGCGCCCGGTTCCTGATCAACGCCAGCGGAGTGCTGACCACTCCGAAGATGCCCGACATCGCCGGTGTCGACACCTTCGCCGGGGTGCGCATCCACACCGCACGCTGGGACCACTCGCAAGACCTGACCGGCAAGCGCGTGGCGGTGATCGGCACGGGTGCCTCTGCGGTACAGGTGATTCCGGAGATCGCACCGGTCGTCTCCTCGCTCACGGTGTTTCAGCGGACCCCGATCTGGTGTTTTCCGAAGTTCGATATGCCGCTGCCCGGCCCGGCCCGCTGGGCGATGCACCTTCCCGGCGGCAAGGCGCTGCAGCGGCTGGCCAGTCAGGCCTACGTCGAGGCGACCTTCCCCATCGCAGCGCAGTACTTCACGGTGTTTCCCCTGGCCAAGCGGATGGAGGCTGCCGGGCGGGCGTTTCTGCGCCGGCAGGTGCACGATCCGCAGCTGCGTGAGCAGCTCACCCCGCGCTACGCCCCCGGGTGCAAACGGCCCGGCTTCCACAACAGTTACCTGTCGACCTTCAACCGCGACAACGTGACGCTGGTGGTCGACCCCATCGACCGGATCACCCCCACCGGGGTCGTGACCGCAGACGGAACCGCGCACGAAGTCGATGTCCTGATCCTGGCCACCGGGTTCAAGGTGATGGACAGCGACACCGTTTCCACCTTCGCCGTCACCGGGGCGGGCGGGCAGACCTTGAGCCGGTACTTCGAGGAGAATCGGCTGCAGGCCTACGAAGGGGTCAGCATCCCGGGGTTCCCCAACATGTTCAGCGTGTTCGGCCCCTACGGCTACGTCGGCTCATCGTATTTCGCGCTCATCGAGGCCCAGACCCACCACATCGTGCGATGCCTGAAAAGCGCGCGCAGCCGCGGGGCGCGGCGCATCGAGATCTCCGAGGCGGCCAACGCCCGCTACTTCGCCGAGATGATGCGCAAACGGCACCGGCAGATCTTCTGGCAGGACAGCTGCCAGTTGGCCAACAGCTACTACTTCGACAAGAACGGCGACGTTCCGCTGCGTCCCGCCACCACGGTCGAGGCCTACTGGCGCAGTAGGCACTTCGACCTCGACGACTACCGATTCAGCGCCTGACTTTACGGCGAGCAGACGCAAAAGCCCCCAATTTCGGTCCGAAATGGGGGCGTTTGCATCTGCTCGGCGAGGGAACCGGATCAGATGGCGCGCTTGAGGTCGTCGACCTTGTCGAGCTGCTCCCACGGCAGTTCGATGTCGGTGCGGCCGAAGTGGCCGTATGCGGCGGTCGGGGCGTAGATCGGCCGCAGCAGGTCCAGGTCACGCACGATCGCGCCGGGGCGCAGGTCGAAGACCTCGGGCACGATCTTCTCGATCTTGACCGGGTCGACGGTGGCGGTGCCGAAGGTCTCGATGAACAGGCCGACCGGTGCGGCCTTGCCGATGGCGTAGGCGACCTGCACCTCGACGCGCTGCGCCAAGCCCGCGGCGACGATGTTCTTGGCCACCCAGCGCATCGCGTACGCGGCCGAGCGGTCCACCTTCGACGGGTCCTTACCGGAGAAGGCGCCGCCGCCGTGGCGAGCCCAGCCGCCGTAGGTGTCGACAATGATCTTGCGGCCGGTCAGACCGGCGTCACCCATCGGCCCGCCGACGACGAAGTTGCCGGTCGGATTGATCAGCACGCGGGTCGACGAGGAGTCCAGCGTCTCGTGGGCCAACTCGGCAAGCACGGTGGAGATGACGTGCTCCCGCAGGTCGGGGTCCAGGGTCTTGACCAGGTCGATGCCCTCGGCGTGCTGGGTGGAGATCACCACGGTGTCCAGCCGGGTCGGGACGTCATCTTCGTACTCGATGGTGACCTGGGTCTTGCCGTCCGGACGCAGGTAGTCCAGCGTGCCGTTCTTGCGAACCTCGGTCAGCCGCCGCGAGAGTCGGTGGGCCAGCGCGATGGGCAAGGGCATCAGTTCCGGGGTGTCGGCGATCGCGTAGCCGAACATCAGGCCCTGGTCGCCGGCGCCCTGAGAGTCCAGCGGGTCGGCCGCGCCCTCGACGCGGGCTTCGTGCGCGGTGTCGACGCCCTGGGCGATGTCGGGCGACTGTGCGCCGATGCCGATGTTGACGCCGCAGCTCGCGCCGTCGAAGCCCTTCTCCGACGAGTCGTAGCCGATCTCCAGGATGCGCTCACGCACGGTGTTGGTGATGTTGGCAAACGCCTCGCGGGCGTTGGTCGTGACCTCACCGACGACGTGGACCTGGCCGGTGGTGACCAGGGTCTCCACGGCGACACGCGAGCGGGGGTCATCGGCGAGCAGCGCGTCGAGCACCGAATCGCTGATGGCGTCACAGATCTTGTCGGGGTGGCCTTCTGTCACCGACTCGCTGGTGAACAGCCGTCCCTTTTCGCTCACAATGTCGCCTTCCGGGTTATCGATCACACGTTCGCTCGGGCAAATATAGCTATGTGGTCCTCGGGACAGCCTGGCAGCCCGGTGCCTCATCCCCCACGGCGAGAACCTGAACGAATCGCCCCTGCGAGCGCCCACTCTACCGCCCGCCGCGCACGCCGCCACTCGGGGTTGAGCCGCCGGGCACCGGGCCTGGCGCGCCGCCCGATCACGGCGCCGATGTCTCCACCCGCACCGCCCAGCCCACCAGTGACCGCAGATAGCGCAGCACCAGTTCGTCGGGATAGGCCTGCGGGTCGGTCAGATGCAGCAGAGCCAGCTCCTCCAGGGACGACAGCAACAGCCGCGCCGTCGCACCGCCGGCATCGACGGGGCGGCCCACCAGCCGCGACAGCCGTCCGGCGGCGAGGTTGCGGGCATAGCGGCGGCCCAGCTCCGTGCGGGCCTGCAACTGCGGCGGGGCGCCTGCGGGCGGGCTCAGGATGATGCGCCAGCTGGTGGGCGCGGCATGCAGATAGGCCAGGATGCCGCGCCCGAGCGTGTCCGGGTCGTCGGCCAGCGCGCCCTCCACACTTTGCATCCCGGCGAACGCAACCCCGGACTCACGGTCCAGCAGGGCCGACATCAGCCCGGCCAGGTCGCCGAAATTCTGGTACACCACGGTGCGGGTGACCTCGGCGGCACGGGCCACCCGTTCGATGCTCACCGCGGCGAAACCCTCGGCGGCGACGATGTCACGGGCGTGGTCGAGCAGTTGCGATCGCCGGGCCTGCGCCGACATCCGCCGCCGCGGCTGCGGCCGGGCGTTCATCTGGGGTCCGGCAGCTCGAGCAGCAGGTCCACGGCGCGGGCCGCGCTCTGTACGGCGCTCTCCATGGTCGCCGACCAGTCGGCGCGGGTCCAATCCCCGGCGAGCACCAACCCGGGAACCGACGTGCGCTGGTCCGGGCGCAGCCCGTCGGTGCCCACCACCTGCGAGAAGGTGGCTTTGGGCATCTTGACCACCTGCGCGGCAACCACATTCGCCTCCGCGGCGGCGGGATAGTAACGACGCAGCAGGTCCATCTGCTCGGCCACGATCTGCTCGTTGGACCGGTGGATCTGTTCGTAGGCGCCGCTGGTGGTCAGGCAGTACAACCAGGCGCCGTCCGGCTCGCGGCGGTGCATCCGCTGGCGGTCGAACACCTCGTCGATGACACCGGTGCCGCCGATGATCGACTCCATGGCCGCTTCGGTTCCCAGCGGCCGGTCCAGGTAGAGGTTGGTGCTCACGATCGGCGTGTAGTGCAGCTTCTCCGCCGCGGCGTAGATCTCGGCGTGCTCGGGCAGATCGTCGAGCAGCCCGGCGATATTGGAGTTGGGCACCGCGCACACCACCGCATCGGCCGGCACTTCGGTGCCGTCCGCCAGCACGACGGCGCGCACCGCGTTGTCAGCCACCACGATCCGGCGGGCCACGGCCCGATAGCGCACCTCGACGCCGTGCCGGTCGAAAACGTCGAGCGCTCCCGAGATGTAGAGCGTGTCCAGGTCGGTGGTCGGGTAGCCGATGGTCACCGCCCGGCGATGGCGCAGTCCGAGCCGGATGCCGGTGGCGAGCACGTCGGCGAAGACCTTGGCCGAACCCCGATCGACCGGCTCTGCGGCGATCCCCAGCGCCAGCCAGTCCCACACCGCCTCCCGTGCGCGGGCGGGCATCCCGACCCGCCGAAGCCACTTGTCGGTGCTGAGATTGGGCAGGTCTGCGGGCTGAAACAGTGCCTCACCCGCCAGGCGCACGGTCGCCACGGCGGTGCGCAGCCGGTCGACGAGGCTGGCCTCGGGGTGCGGCCCGAACAGCGACCGCACCGCACCGATCCCCCGGGTCACCATGGTGGTGCTGGCCCCGCCGGGCCAGCGCAGCGTGCCGCCGGTCGGAAACTCCACCATCGAGCGGGTGCCGACGCTGGTCAGGTAGCGGAACAGGTGCTCATAGCCGCTGGCGATCACATGCTGACCGTTGTCGGCGGGGTCGACGATTCCCGGCACGCTCATCGCCTGGGTGCGTCCGCCGAGCCGCCCGCGGCGCTCGAGCAGCGTCACCTTCTTGCCCGCCTCGGCCAGCCACACCGCCGAGGCCAGGCCCGCCAGGCCGCCCCCGATCACCACATAGCGTCGATCGTCCACACCCAGCTCCTCTCGAATAACTTACGAATCGAAAGTTAGCCCACCGGGGCTGGGTGATCAATGGTTGTGCGCTGGGCCGGTGGCGCTGCCGCCCCGGGCGTCACTCGCGATGGCCGCCCAGGAACGCCACGACGGCGTCCACGATGCGGCTGGCCATCAGGGTTTTGGACCCCGGCTCCAGCGCGGACTCGGCGCCGTCGGCGGCCAGCAGCCACCCGTCGTTGTGGTCTACCTCGAAGGCGCGGCCGTCCCCGACCGCGTTCACCACCAGCAGGTCGCAGCCCTTGCGGTGCAGCTTGGCGCGGGCGTGGAACAGCACGTCGCCGTTCTCGTCGCCGGTCTCGGCGGCGAACCCGACAATGGCCCGCATGTGGGGCAACTGGCCCTCGGCGCGCGCCCGGACCGCGCCGGCCAGCACGTCGTCGTTGCGCACCAGCTCGATGGTCGGCTCTCCGGCGCTGTCGGGCCCCTTCTTGATCTTGGCCTGGGCCATACGGGCCGGCCGGAAGTCGGCCACCGCCGCCGCCATCACCAGCACGTGCGCCTCGGGGGCGTGCTTAGCCACCGCGTCCTGCAACTGCTGGGCGGAGCTGACGTGTACGACATGAACGCCGGCCGGATCGATCAGCCCGGCGGTGTGCGCGGCGATCAAGGTGACCTCGGCGCCGCGCTGGGCTGCCACCCGGGCCACGGCGTAGCCCTGCTTGCCCGAGCTGCGGTTGCCGATGAACCGGACCGGGTCGATGGGCTCGCGGGTGCCGCCGGCGGTCACCAGCACCCTCTGGCCGGCCAGGTCATAGGGCAGCGCGTCGGCCCGCTCCAGCAGCAACGAGGCCAGCGTCGTGATCTCCTCGGCCTCGGGCAGCCGGCCCGGGCCGGTGTCGGCGCCGGTCAACCGGCCCGACGCGGGCTCAAGGACGACCGCGCCACGCTGCCGCAGCGTCGACACGTTGCTGGCGGTGGCCGGATGCTGCCACATCTCGGTGTGCATGGCCGGGGCGAACAGCACCGGACAACGGGCGGTGAGCAAGGTGGCGGTCAGCAGGTCGTCGGCGCGGCCGGCGACCGCGCGGGCCAGCAGGTCCGCGGTGGCGGGCGCCACCACCACCAGGTCGGCCTGCTGGCCGATGGCGACATGGGGGACGCCGGGGACGTCGTCGAAGACCCCGGTGTGGACCGGCTGGCCCGAGAGCGCCTCGAAGGTGGCCGCCCCGACGAACCGCAGCGCGGACTGCGTCGGTACGACCCGTACGGAGTGGCCCGCCTCGGTCAGCTGCCGGACCACGGTGCACGCCTTGTAGGCGGCGATGCCCCCGGAGACACCGACGACGACCCGCTTCTGGCCCATCGGCACGATCCGCCCTGCCCGGCTCGGACTACTCGCCTTCGGTGTATTCGAGCAGGTCGCTGTGGATCTCGCGCAGCGCGATCGACAGCGGCTTCTCCTGCAGGCCGGGCTCGACCAGCGGCCCGACGTACTCGAGGATGCCCTCGCCGAGCTGGTTGTAGTAGTCGTTGATCTGCCGCGCCCGCTTAGCGGCGTAGATCACCAGGGCGTACTTGCTCGACGCACGCTGGAGCAGCTCGTCGATGGGCGGGTTGGTGATGCCGAGCGGCGTGTCGTAACCGCCGATCAACGCCGGGTCGAACGTGTCGGCGTCAGTCGCCACGGCCGAGTCGGTCTGCGAAGTACTCACGTAAGAAAATCTCCTGAAGCTCGTTGGCGAAGGGGCGGGTCACGCCTGCTGGGTGTCGTCCGGGTAGCTCAAACCGCGCCCGGGGCGGAATCCACCAGCAAGGATACCAATTCTGAGCAGGCGGTTTCCAATCGACTGTTGACAACCACCGTGTCGAAGTCGCCCTGCGCCGCCAACTCGGTGCGTGCGGTGGCCAGCCGGCGTTGCATGACGTCGGCGGACTCGGTGCCGCGGCCCACCAGCCGGGCCTCCAACGTCTGCCAGTCCGGCGGGGCCAAAAACACCGTCACAGCCTCCGGCAGGGCCCTTTTGATGGCCCGGGCCCCAGCCAGGTCGACCTCGATCAGCACGGGCCGGCCACAGCGGGTGGCCTCGGCGACGGGGGCGGCGGGCGTACCCGACCGCTGCAGGCCGCCGTGGATGTCGGCCCATTCCAGCAGCGCGTTTTCCTCGATAAGCCGGTCGAACTGCGCCGGCGTGACAAATCGGTAATCGACGCCGTCCACCTCGCCGGGCCGGGGAGCCCGGGTAGTGGCCGACACACTGAAAAACAGGTCCGGTACCCGCTCGCGCAGGCACCGGACCACGCTCGACTTACCGACCGCGGATGGACCGGACAGCACCACTACGCGTCCCGCGCGCGTGCTGCCCGGCCCTCCACCGGTATTCACTGCCGGGTCAGGAGAAGTCGAACTTCTCCAGCAGCGCCTTGCGCTGCCGGTCGCCCAGGCCGCGCAGCCGGCGGGTGGGGGCGATCTCCAGCTCGGTCATGATCTCCTGCGCCTTGACCTTGCCGACCTTCGGCAATGCCTCCAGCAGCGCAGACACCTTCATCTTGCCCAGGACCTCGTCGGTCTCGGCGTCCTTGAGCACCTGCTTGAGGTTGGTGCCGCCACGCTTGAGCCGGTCCTTGAGCTCCGCTCGGGCCCGACGTGCGGCCGCCGCCTTCTCCAACGCAGCGGCGCGCTGCTCGTCGGTCAACTGGGGAAGGGCCACGATTCCTCCGTCTCGTCATCATCGACACCGTCGATGTTTTCCTTGTCCCGGCCAGGTACTCCGGCCAGAGACGACGACCGTACCCACGCCGTCTGACGAAATCTAACCCCACCCCCCGATTACGGCTACAAATGCGCAGCGTATGGCGGCTGAACCCGACCCTCGTCCCGTCCTCGGCAGCGGCCTCACCGACCGGCCGCCGACTGCTGACGGGCCCCGAAACCGGACCGCAAAAAGGGCCTCTAGCTGGGGTTTCCCATAGGCTCGGGGAGGCCGTCGCGGTGGGCTGCACACACCTGCGCGGGGCGCCGGGCGGACCTGCCGAACCCGGGCGTCATCGAATTGGTGCCGCACGGCGTGTCGCGCGTGTCGCAGCGGGTCCAACTACGCCCCGTAGTTGCCCCCGCGGCGCGGGCGCCACCGGCCCAGGGCCCGCCCCGGCCCGGCCGCCCCGCGGTCGCGTCAGCCGGCCGCCAGGTACGCCACGGCGTCGCGCAGCCGCTCGGCCGCGGCGCGCAGCTGCCCGACGTCGGGCCCGGCGCGCAGCACCTCGCGCGACACCGCCGGCAACAGGGTGCCCGGGGCGGCCCCTCCCAGCCCCGCAAGCGCCTCAGGACGGCCACCCTGGGCCCCGACGCCCGGAACCAGCACCGGCCCGCCCAGGGCACTCAGATCGGGCACCTCGGGCAGCGTGGCGCCCACCACGACCCCGATCGAGCCCAGGGTGGCCGCACCCTGCGCCCTGTTCGCCTCCGCGGCCGCGTCGACGATCGCCTGCGCCACGGTGCGCCCGTCGGCGCCCTGGGCGCGCTGCACACTCGCCCCCTCCGGGTTGGAGGTGGCCGCCAGCACGAATACCCCGCGCCGGTGCTCGGCGGCGGTCTCCAGCAGCGGCCGCAACGAGCCGAAGCCCAGGTACGGCGAGGCCGTCACCGCATCGGCGGCCAACGGCGACTCCCCCGCCCAGGCGGCCGCGTAGGCGGCCATCGTGGTACCGATGTCACCGCGCTTGGCGTCGGCCAGCACCAGCACACCGGCCTCGCGCAGCGCCGCCATGGTGCGTTCGAGCACGGCGAATCCGGCCGAGCCGTACGCCTCGAAGAAGGCCACCTGCGGCTTGACGACGGCAAAACCGGCGAAGGCGCTCACGCAGGTCTGGCTGAACGCCTCCAGGCCCTCCGGCGAGGCGGGCAGGCCCCACGCGGCCAGCAGTTCGGGGTGCGGGTCGATGCCCAGGCACAGCGGTCCGCGTTGCGCCGTCGCCGCGGCCAGCCGCGCCCCGAATCCCCCGGACCCCGCCGCCACTAGTGCCCGCCGAGCGTGCTGTGCAGCTCCTGCAGCGAACGCACCCCGATATCGCCCCGGATGCCGGCCTCGATGCCCTGCACCGCCGCGGCCGCACCCTGCACGGTGGTGATGCACGGGATGTTCACGCTGACCGCCGCCGCGCGGATCTCGTAGCCGTCCACCCGCGGGCCGGAATTTCCGTACGGGGTGTTGATCACCAGGTCCACCTCACCGGCCCGGATGGCGTCCACAGCGGACAGGGCCGGACGCGACGGGCTGGGCTCCTCGAAGTTCTTGCGCACCACATCACAGGGAATACCGTTGCGACGCAGCATTTCCGCGGTCCCCTCGGTAGCCAGGACCCGAAAGCCCAGGTCGGCGAGACGCTTGACCGGAAAGACCAGGGATCGCTTGTCGTGGTTGGCCACCGAGACGAAAACCGTGCCCTGGGCCGGCAACGAACCGTAGGCCGCGGTCTGACTCTTGGCGAACGCGGTGCCGAAGTCGCGGTCGATGCCCATCACCTCGCCGGTGGATTTCATCTCCGGACCGAGCAGGGAGTCGATGCCCGAGCCGTCCGCGCGGCGGAAGCGGTGGAACGGCAGCACGGCCTCCTTGACCGCGATCGGGGCGTCCGGGCCGACGGTGGCCCCGTCCCCGGTCGCCGGCAGCAGTCCTTCGGACCGCAGCCCGGCGATGGTGGCGCCCAGCATCACTCGGGAGCAGGCCTTGGCCAGCGGCACCGCGGTCGCCTTGGACACGAACGGGACGGTGCGACTGGCCCGCGGGTTGGCCTCCAAGACATAGAGCACGTCGTCTTTGAGCGCGAACTGCACGTTGAGCAGCCCCACCACGCCGACGCCGTGCGCAATGGCCTCCGTCGCGCGCCGCACCTTCTCGATGTCGCTGCGCCCCAGTGTCACCGGTGGTAGCGCGCAGGCCGAGTCGCCGGAGTGGATTCCGGCTTCCTCGATGTGTTCCATGATGCCGCCGATGTAGACCTCGGTGCCGTCGCACAGCGCGTCCACGTCGATCTCGATGGCGTCTTCCAAGAAGCGATCGACCAGCACCGGGTGCTCCGGGGACAGCTGGGTGGCGCGGGTGATGTAGCCGCGCAGGGTCTCCTCGTCGTAGACGATCTCCATGCCCCGTCCACCGAGCACATAGGAGGGGCGCACCAGGACGGGATAGCCGATGTCGGCGGCAATCCTGCGGGCCTGCTCGAAGGTGGTCGCGGTGCCGTACCGCGGCGCCGGCAGACCGGCCGACGTCAGCACGTCGCCGAAGGCGCCGCGGTCCTCGGCCAGATCGATGGCCTCCGGGCTGGTTCCGACGATGGGAACCCCGGCGTCGGCCAGCCGCTGGGCCAGCCGCAGCGGGGTCTGCCCGCCCAGCTGCACGATCACGCCGACCACCCCCGGGCCGCCCTGACCGGACAGCTGCTCGGCGTAGTAGACCTCGAGTACGTCCTCGAAGGTCAGCGGCTCGAAGTACAGCCGGTCGGCGGTGTCGTAGTCGGTGGACACCGTCTCGGGGTTGCAGTTGATCATCACGGTCTCGAACCCGGCCTGGCTCAAGGTGATCGCGGCGTGCACGCAGCTGTAGTCGAACTCGATCCCCTGGCCGATCCGGTTGGGACCGGATCCCAGGATCAGCACCTTGGGCCGTTGGTTCTGCGGCGCCACCTCGGTCTCGGCGGCAGGGTCGAGCTCGAAAGTGCTGTAGTGATACGGCGTCTTGGAATCGAACTCCGCGGCGCAGGTGTCGACCGTCTTGAACACCGGGTGGATGCCCAGTCGGGACCGCAGCAGCCGCACCCCGTCCTCGCCGGCCAGTTCCGGGCGCAACACCGCGATCTGGTGATCGGACAGACCGTTGTATTTACAGCGGCGCAGCAGGTCGGCGTCGAGCACCGGGGTGTCGACCACCTCGGCGCGCAGCGCGACCAGACCGTTGATCTGTTCGACGAACCAGGGGTCCACCCCGGAGGCCTCGGCGACCTGTTCCACCGACGCTCCCAGGCGCAGCGCCAGCTCGATGTCGTAGAGCCGGCCCTCGGTGGGGACCCGCAGGCGCGCCAGCGCGTCGTCGGCGCCGCCCTCGGGGTCGGGTTTGGTCCAGAATCCGGCACGGTCGGACTCCAGCGACCGCATCACCTTGCCCAGCGACTCGATGAAGTTGCGTCCCAGCGACATCGCCTCGCCGACCGATTTCATGGTGGTGGTCAGCCGCGGATCGGCGCCCGGGAACTTCTCGAACGCAAACCGCGGCGCCTTGACCACGACATAGTCCAGCGCCGGCTCGAAACAGGCCGGGGTCTCCTTGGTGATGTCGTTGACGATCTCGTCGAGGGTGTAGCCGATCGCGAGCTTGGCGGCGATCTTGGCGATCGGGAAACCGGTCGCCTTCGAGGCCAGCGCGCTCGACCGCGACACCCGTGGGTTCATCTCGATCACGATGAGCCGGCCGTCTTGGGGGTTGACCGCGAACTGGATGTTGCAGCCACCGGTGTCCACGCCGACTTCGCGCAGGATGGCGATGCCCAGATCGCGCATGCGCTGGTATTCGCGGTCGGTCAGGGTCATCGCCGGTGCGACCGTCACCGAGTCTCCGGTGTGCACGCCCATCGGGTCGACGTTCTCGATAGAGCAGACCACGACGACGTTGTCGTTGCCGTCGCGCATCAGCTCGAGCTCGAACTCCTTCCACCCGTAGATGGACTCTTCGATCAGCACGTTGGCCGTCGGGGAGGCGGCCAGGCCGTCGCCGGCCATCCGGGCCACCTCGTCGAGGCTGGCCGCCAGGCCCGATCCCAGACCGCCCATGGTGAAGGAGGGCCGGACGACGACGGGCAGCCCGAGTTCGGCGACGGTCTCCTCGACCTCGGCCATGGTGTAGCAGACCCGGGAACGGGCCGACTCGCCACCGACCTTGGCGACGATGTCCTTGAACTGCTGACGGTCCTCCCCGCGCTGGATCGCCTCGAAGTCGGCGCCGATCAACTCGACGCCGTAGCGCTCCAGCACCCCGTGCTCGTGCAGAGCCACCGCGGTGTTCAGGGCGGTCTGCCCGCCCAGCGTGGCCAGCAGCGCATCGACCTTGTTGCCGCGCTCGGCCTGCTGGGCGAGCACCTTCTCGACGAACTCCCAGGTGATGGGCTCGACGTAGGTGTTGTCGGCGTACTCGGGGTCGGTCATGATGGTGGCCGGATTGGAGTTGACCAGGCTCACCTGCAGGCCCTCGGCCTTGAGCACCCGGCAGGCCTGGGTCCCGGAGTAGTCGAACTCGCAGGCCTGGCCGATCACGATCGGCCCGGAGCCGATCACCAGAACGTGCTGCAGATCGGTACGGCGCGGCATTACTTCTCCCCTGCCATCAGGTCGACGAACTGGTCGAACAGGTACTCCGCGTCGTGCGGTCCGGCGGCGGCCTCGGGGTGGTACTGCACCGAGAAGGCCCGCCCGTCGACGAGCTTGACGCCTTCCACGACGCCGTCGTTGGCGCAGGTGTGGCTGACCACCGCCGGCCCGAACTCGGTGTCGAAGCGCTGGCCCGCTTCGCCCTCCAGGGCGAATCCGTGATTCTGCGCGGTCACCGCCACCCGGCCGGTGGCATGGTCCATCACCGGGATATTGATGCCGCGATGCCCGAACGTCATCTTGTAGGTGTTGAGCCCCAGCGCCCGGCCCAGGATCTGGTTGCCGAAACAGATTCCGAAGAGCGGGATTCCGGCTCCGAGCACCTCACGGGTCAACGCCACCGCTGCCTGCGCGGTGGCCGGATCCCCCGGCCCGTTGGACAGAAAGACGCCGTCGGGCCGCAGCTCGGCGATCTGCGCGAAGTCCACCGACGACGGAAGCACATGGGTGCGGATTCCCCGTCGGGAGAAGTTGCGCGGCGTATTGGTCTTGATGCCCAGATCGATCGCGGCGATGGTGAATCGGCACTCGCCGTCGGGTTGCACCACGTAGGGCGCGTCCGTGCTGACCTGCGCGGCCAGATCGGCGCCCAGCATCGACGGCTGCTCGCGAACCCGGTTCACCAGGTCATCCGGCGATGCCAGCGCGTCGCCGGAGAACACCCCGGCCTTCATGGAGCCGAAATTGCGCAGGTGGCGCACCACGGTGCGGGTGTCCACGCCGGCGATACCGACGATGCCCTGGCGTTCCAGCTCGTCTTCCAGCGTGCCGGTGGCCCGCCAGTTCGACGCCCGCGGCGACGGATCGCGCACCACGTAGCCCGCCACCCAGATCTTGTCGTCGCGGCTCTCGCCGTCCTCGTGGTTCCAGCCGGTGTTGCCGATCTGCGGCGCGGTGGCCACCACGATCTGCCGGTGGTAGCTGGGGTCGGTCAGCGTCTCCTGGTACCCCGACATCCCGGTGGAGAACACCGCCTCGCCCAGGGTCTGTCCGACGGCCCCGAACGGTATGCCGGTGAAGGTCCGTCCGTCCTCGAGAACCAGCACCGCACGCGCGTTAGCCAATTGCGCCACTCCTGTTCATCACTACGTCCCCGTCGCCGGCTCCCAGCCGGGGGTGCCCCCATCTCAGCGGCGCACGCATCACTCGTCTTCTTCTGTCCAGCGGCGGTGTTCGGCGCGGTCGTCCGCGCGGAATCCGGTGTCGATCTCGGTGCCCGACGGCAGCCGCCAGCGGATCGCCAGCACGCCGTCGTCAGGCCGGTGGGGCAACGCCGGTATGGCGCGCCCGGCGATGCCGCGCTCGGTCCGCACCGCGATCACCGCGTCCTGGGGGATCCAGATGGGCCGGGCACCGCTGCGCTGCACCATGATCCCCTCGGGGTAGCGGGTCAGCACCGCCTTGGTGCGGTAGCCGAGGTCGCCGGCCACCACCCGGTCGTTCCACTTCGGGGCCAGGGTGCAGCCCAGGTACTGCCCGCGCGTGGCCTCCACGGTGGGCGAACCCACCGTGTCGGGCACCGACGGCAGCGTGCCGATCAAGGCGTCCTGCAGCTGGCCGCGGTGACGCCAACCGCGCATCATCAGCCGGATCACCACGCCGATCAGCACCACCAGCACAAATGCGAAGACCAGCGAACCGATCAACGTGGGGGTGTTCATGCCGGGCTCTTCCCGTCCCGGGCGGTGATCCGGCCGCGCAGCAAGGTGGCGGTGACGGTCGCGGGCAGGGCCATCTCCTCATAAGGAGTGTTGGCCGAGCGGCTGGCCAGCGCTGCGCCGGCGACCACCCAGGTGCTGTCGGGATCGACCACCGTGAGGTTGGCCGGCTCGCCCACTTCCAGGGGGCGGCCCTGATCGGGCAGACCGACGATCTGCGCCGGCCGCTCGCTCATCACCCGGGCGACGTCGCGCCAGGTCATCAGGCCGGTCTGCACCATCGTGGCCACCACCACCGACAGGGCGGTCTGCAGGCCCAGCATGCCGGGCCGGGCCACCGCGAACTCACAGTTCTTCTCGTGTTCGGCGTGCGGCGCGTGGTCGGTGGCCACGCAGTCGATGACACCGTCGGCCAGCGCCTGCCGCAGCGCGAGAGCATCCGATGCCTCCCGCAGCGGCGGGTTGACCCGGTTGCGGCCGTCGTAGTCGGCCAGCCGGCTGTCGTCAAGCATCAGATGATGGGGGGTGACCTCGGCGGTCACCGAGATGCCCTGCGCCTTAGCCCATTTGAGCAGCTCGACCGTGCCGGCCGTGGAAGCGTGGCAGATGTGCAGGCGGGCACCGGCGTCGCGGGCCAACAAGGCGTCCCGGGCCACGATCGACTCCTCGGCGACACGCGGCCAGCCGGCCAGCCCCAGCCGTGCGGCGTTGGGCCCCTCGTGGGCGACCGAGCCGACGGTCAGCCGCGGCTCCTCGGCGTGCTGGGCGATCAGCACCCCCAGGCCGGTCGCGTACTCCAGCGCGCGGCGCATCACCAACGGGTCGGCTACGCAGAGCCCGTCGTCGGAGAACATCCGCACCCCCGCGACGCCGGCGGCCATCATGCCCATCTCGGTCAGCTGCGTGCCGCCGAGGCCGACGGTGACCGCACCCACCGGATGCACATCGACCAGGCCGACCTGTTGTCCGCGCTGCCAGACGTGGTCGGTGACCACCGGCGAATCGGCGACGGGATCGGTGTTGGCCATCGCGAACACCGCGGTGTAACCACCCAGAGCCGCTGCCGCCGAGCCGGTTTCAATGTCTTCGGCGTACTCGCGGCCCGGTTCGCGCAGGTGGGTGTGCAAGTCGACGAAACCGGGCAGCAACACCTGCCCCGGCGCATCGATGACCTCGCAGTCGTCCGGCGCCGGCAGACCCGCACCGATCGCGGCGATCTGGCCGCCCTGCACCAAGACGTCCACCTGGTCGCCTTCGCCGTAACACCGCACTCCGCGGATCAGCACGCTCACGGCGCCCCCTCCCCTGCCGAGCCGGCTTGCACTGCGGGCCCCACCGTCTCGTTACCCACCAACAGGTGGAACAACACCGCCATCCGCACATGTACCCCGTTGGACACCTGTTGCAGCACCGCCGATTGCGAGGAGTCCGCCACCGAGGAGGAGATCTCCATGCCGCGCAGCATCGGGCCGGGGTGCAGGACCGCGGCGTGGTCGGCGAGCAGCGCGCGGCGCTTCTCGCTCAATCCGTAGCGCACCGAGTACTCCCGAGCCGAGGGGAAGAATCCGCCGGTCATCCGCTCGGCCTGCACCCGCAGCATCAGTACCGCGTCGGCGGCGGGCAGCTCCGCGTCCAGGTCGTGACTGACCGTCACCGGCCAGTCGGCCACCCCCACCGGCAGCAGCGTGGGCGGCGCCACCAACACCACCTCGGCGCCCAGGGTGGACAGCAGGCGCACGTTGGAACGGGCCACCCGGCTGTGCACGATGTCACCGACGATGACGATGCGGCGTCCGTCGATTGTGCCGAGGCGCTGCCGCAGGGTCAGCGCATCCAGCAACGCCTGGGTGGGATGCTCGTGGGTGCCGTCACCGGCGTTGATCACAGCGGGGCCGGTCTCACCGGTGCCCGGGGCGCCGGCGGTCCACTCCGAGAGCAGGTGCGCCGCCCCCGAGGACGGGTGGCGGATGATCAGCGCGTCGGCACCGGCTGCCCGCAACGTCAACGCGGTGTCGCGCAGCGACTCCCCCTTGTTGACCGAGGATCCCGACGCCGAGACGTTGATCACGTCGGCGCTCATCCACTTGCCGGCCACCTCGAAGGAGACCCGGGTCCGGGTGGAGTTCTCGTAGAACATGGTGATCACGGTGCGCCCGCGCAGGGTGGGCAGCTTCTTGACTTCGCGGCCGACAAGCGCCTGGGCGAAGCGGTCCGCGTCGTCGAGGATGGCGGTGGCCTCGTCGCGGCTCAGGTCGGCGGCGGCCAGCAGGTGCCGGGCACTCATCGGCTGATCACCACCTGGTCGCGGCCGTCGTGTTCGGCCAGCAGCACATGCACGCTTTCGCCGCGCGCGGTCGGCACGTTCTTGCCCACGTAGTCGGCGCGCACCGGCAGTTCGCGGTGCCCCCGGTCCACCAGCACGGCCAACTGCACGAGGCGGGGGCGCCCCACGTCGCGCAGCGCGTCCAGCGCGGCCCGCACCGAGCGGCCGGCGAACAGCACGTCATCGACCAGAATCACGCAGGCGTCGTCGATGCCGCCCGCCGGGATCGAGGTGGGCTCCAGTGCCCGCGGGGGCTGTCGCATCAGGTCGTCGCGGTACAAGGTGATGTCCAGCGCGCCGTAGCCGACCTCTACCCCGCAGAACTCGTTGATCTTCCCGGCCAGCCGCTGGGCCAGGATCACGCCACGGGTGGGAATGCCCAACAGCACCACCCGCGGGGCATCGGGCCTGTCGGGGTCGTCGAGAGCGGTCTTCTCGATGATCTGATGTGCGATACGAGAAATGGTGCGACCCACATCCGCCGAGGACATCAATTCCCGGTCGGTGCTGGAATTACCGGCAGCGCCCATGCGAAACCGCAGGACCTCCTTCTCCGCCTCGCAGGACGGATCATTAAAGGGGCTTTGTCGAGACTACGTCTCCGCAATCTCGGGTTCCGAGGGTAACAGCCCGGCCGCTTTGAACGTAACCGCACACCACCGAGGCAGAACACAACCATGATCGAAACAGCACCCGGCCTGAAACTGGTCTGCACCGAGACCGAGAGGACCATCTGATGGTTAGAGCAATCACCGCCCTGGTGCTGACCGCCGGGGGGCTGGCTCTGTCTCCGGCCCCGCAGGCCGAGGCTGTGCCTTGTGTGCACCGAGGCAGGCAGCACGTCGTCCAACACGCCAACGGAAACGTGGACGCCGACTCCCGCTGGCACGTCCTACGGGGCGAGGCTGCGACCTGCGATACCGGCGGAGGCGCCGCGAGCACCGAGGACACCTGGGAGCGTCGCCAGGAGGACATCGACCGGGAGCGCCACGGCTGGTGACGCAAACTGCGGCCGGCTACGCCGCTAACCTGACCGGGTGAATCTCGATCCGAACCAGGCATCCCTGCGCGAAGCGTGCGACACCGGCCTGCTCGCCGGTGTGGTGACCCTCGTCTGGCAGCGCGGCTCGGTGCTGCAGGTCAACGAGATCGGGTATCGCGACGTCCGGGCCGGACTGCCGATGACCCGCGACACCGTCTTCCGGATCGCCTCCATGACCAAGCCGGTCACCGTCGCCGCCGTGATGACCCTGGTGGACGAGGGCCGACTGGCGCTCACCGACCCCATCGCCCACTGGCTGCCGGAGTATTCCGCGCCGCGGGTGCTGACTGACCCTTCCGGTTCGCTCGAGGCGACCACCGCGGCGCGTCGGGCGCTCACCGTCGAAGATCTGATGACGCACCGCTGCGGCATCGGCTACGGCTTCTCGGTGCCCGGACCCATCGCACGGGAGTACCAGCGGTTGCCCTTCGGCCGCGGCCCGGAGGCCTGGCTGGCGGCGCTGGCCGCGCTGCCCCTGGTGGATCAGCCCGGCGAACGGGTGACCTACGGGCACGGCACCGACGTGCTGGGCGTGCTGCTGTCACGCATCGAGGGCAAGCCGCTGCCGCAGGTGCTCGAGGAGCGGATTCTGGGACCGCTGGGCATGACCGACACCGGTTTCTGCGTGACGCCGCAGGCGCGCGGCCGCGGCGCCACCATGTACCGCCTGGACGGCGATGTGCTGCGCGACGACGCGATGGGGCCGATGCCCATCCGCATGCCGGCTTTTCCCAACGCCGGCGGCGGTTTGATGTCCACCGCCGACGACTACCTGGCGTTCGCCCGGATGCTGTTGGCCGACGGCGTGTTCGACGGCACCCGGGTGCTGTCGGCGAAATCGGCGCAGGCGATGCGCGCCGACCGACTCACCCCCGAGCAGAAGCGACACTCGTTTCTGGGTGCGCCGTTCTGGGTCGGCCGCGGGTTCGGGCTGAACCTGTCGGTGGTCTCCGACCCGGCGAAGTCGCAGCCGCTGTTCGGACCCGGCGGCGCGGGGGCGTTCGGCTGGCCGGGCGCCTACGGCACCTGGTGGCAGGCCGATCCGTCCGCCGATCTGATCCTGATCTACCTGATCCAGAACTCGCCGACGTTGGCCCCGGATGCGGCGTCCGCCATCGCCGGCAACACGTCGGTCGCCAAACTGCGGGTTGCGCAGCCGAAATTCGTCCGCAGGACCTACGCGGCGCTGGGCTTGTGAAGCCGGCTCAACCAGCGCCGCCGGCAAGCCCGGCGCCGGCACGGCGGGCCGTTTCCAGGGCGGTTTCGCGCATCTGGGCGCGCTCCTCGGCGGTCCACCGCGTCGTCGGCTCGACCACCAGTGTCTCGACGGTGTAGCCGAGCATGGTGAACACGTACTCCAGGTAGGGCCGCTGAAAGTCCTGCAGGTCGGCCCGGTTGCCGTCGTAGGCGCTGGAGCGGGTCAAGATGAGTTGAACCGGCTTGCCGGCGCCCAGCGTCCCCACGTGCTCGCCGCGCTCGTTGACGGTGAAGCTGGCCATGGGCTGCACGATGATGTCGATCCATGCCTTGAGGGCGTGCGGCACATGCCAATTCCACATCGGCGAGGAGATCACCAGCCGGTCGAACTGGCGAACCCGGTCGATCTCGGCCAGCACCTGCGACCAGATCTGCTTCTGCTCCGGCGTCCGGCGTTCGCCGTAGAGGGGGGCGAACTTGGCGAACGCGGCCTCCCGCCCGAACACCAGCATCTCCTCGCTCCACACCGAGAACCGCTCGACGTCGCCGACCGCGGCGCTGGGTGCGGCCTGCAGGAAGGCCTCGGCCAGCGCCGAGGACAGCGAATGTTCTTCTTTGGGGCTTGCCCGCACCCACAGCGTCTTCATCGTCAGATCATCGAGATCGGCGAGATCTTCACGCCCGCCTCGAGCGCGCCGGCCAGCTCACGCGCCACGTCATAGTCGAACACCACGTGGCCGCAGATGACGTCGACGTCGCGTTTGGCGCGCTGCATCGGGTTGGTCACGAACTGCGCGCTGGCCCCGGAGGCTTCGAGCAGATCGGCGATCACGGCCCGGGATTCGTGGACGATGTGGGCGGCGGCCGCGCGCGCGTCGGCACGCGCGGAGCGGCTGATCCGCTCCCGGGCGTCCACGGCGTCCTGAATCCGGCCGACGGTGTCCTCGAGCAGCCCGCGCAGGGCGCGCAGCCGAACCCGGGCGTCGCCGAGGCGGATCTGGGCGGCCGGCTGGTTCTTCTGCGCGGCACCGGAATAGGCGAGCACGCGTTGTGTCAAACGCTCGGCGAACAGGTCCGTGACCCATTCGGCCGACCCGAGGGCGGGCATCGCCGCGGCCAGCGCCAGCGCCGGCACCATCGGCCATCGATACGCCGACGCGTCGTGCAGGTCGGCGCCCGGGGCGGTGCCGGAGTAGATGTCGACGACCTTGACCAGCCGGTGCGCAGGGACGAACACATCGTCGATCAGCACGTCGTTGGAGCCGGTGGCCCGCATGCCCGCGGTGTGCCAGACGTCCTCGACCCGGATGTCGTTGGCGGGCAACAACACCAGCGCCGGGTAAGGGGCGTCGTCGGGGCCGCAGATCGCCCCCACCATGATCCAGTCGCATTCCATCACCCCGGTGGCCCACGACCACCGCCCGGAAAGCCGGATGCCGTCGCCGTCGGGCACCCCGCGGCCGGTCGGCGCCAGCGGCGCCGGGCACAGCACCGGCCCGCCGGCGAACACCTCGTCCTGGGCCTGCTCGCCGAAGAGCGCCAGCATCCAGTTGTGCAGCATGTAGAACCCGAGCGTCCAGGCGCTCGACGCGCAACCGTGGGCCATGCGCCGAATCGGGTCCAGGATCTCGGGGAACTCGGCCTGCCGGCCGCCGTAGCGCGCCGGCAGGAGCAGACCGGCAAGCCCCGAGTTGCGGAAGTCCTCGACGGTCTCGTCCGGCAACCGGCGCAGTTCTTCGGCTGCCGCGGCGCGCTGCGCCAGGCGCGCGACGAATTCGTCGGTCAACTCGGGTGCGGTCGTGGTCGTCATGCCCGGACCGTACCATACCTTTTGGTATGGTCGTCAGTGCCGCAGCATCACATCCAGGAACTTCTCCCGGCGGCCCGCCGCGCGCGGGCTCGGCGCCGAACCGGACAGGTGCAGAAAGCCGATACCGGCGGCGAAGGTGGCGTTGGCCCGCATATCGGCCTCCTCGGGCGCGAAGCCCTCATCGAGGAACACCTGCCGGACCGCGTGCAGCACCCGACGGTCCGAGGCGGCCACCGCCGAGGCGACGGCCTCCTCCGAACGCGCCCATTCCCGCATCGCGCGTTCGAGGATCCAGTGGCCGGGGCTCACCAGCGCGGTCATCATGTGCGACAGGCGCTCGCGCGGCGGCAGCGACGAGAGCGCATCGAAGTCGCCGCGGTCTTCGTCGCGCACCGCCGCCCAGGTGTCCACCATCGCCTGCCGGTAGGACTTCATGTCGGCGAAGTGCCAGTAAAAGCTGCCCTTGGTGACCCCGAGCCGCCGGCACAGCCGGTCGATGGTCAGCGCCTTGACGCCGTCCTCGGCCAAAATCCGGAACCCGGCCTGCACCCAGTCCTGCGCGGACAGCCGATTGCCGCCGCGCGCACCGTCGGTCGTGGCCATGCCGAGTCAGCGTAGTGACCGCAGGCGCCTCCGGCGCGGCTGCCCGTGCGACGCCGCTGCCCTGCGGCCGGAACGGCCGTACTAAGCACCCGCCTGGACGGCCCGGGTGTAGCGGTCCAAGGCGTCCTGGGTGAACACCGCCAGTCCCAGTTCGGGGTTGTAGCCGTGGATCTCCTTGACGTCGAGCTCGGCCAGGAAGTACAGGATCTCCTTGGAGATCACCTGACCGGGAACCAGCACCGGGAAGCCGGGCGGGTACGGCACGACGAAGGTGGTCGACACCAGCGTCTTGCCGTCCGCGACCCGGCGACCGGCATCCCCGAGCAGCACATGCTCGCGGTCGGCCTCCTCGTAGCCGTCGTAGAACGCCGCGCGCATGTCGCCGATCGGGCTGCTGGTGCCCCCGGGGCGAAAGGCCGGGGCAAACGCGCTGAAGTCCGGCAGCGGCGGCAGGTCCTCGGTGATCTCGGTGACCCGCCGACGCTGCAGGGCACGGTCGTCGGCGCCGGCGGTGGTCCAGGCTCGATCGAGTTCGCCCGCGACCCGCCGCAGCGCGTCGAGCAGATAGTGCACGCTCGACCAGGTGACCCCGATGGTGAAGATCAACAACACCGAGTTGATCGACGTCTTGTTGATCTGAATGCCGAACCGCTGCATCAGGACCTTCTCGCGGAAGTCATAGCCGGTCATCCCGGTCTTGCCGACGTACAGCGTCACCCGCGTCGGGTCGAGGACGAACTCGTCGGACCGCCAGGCCTCGTTCCACGACCCCAGCGCCCCCTGGCGCACCTCCCGGTAGGAGCTGACCGCGGACTCCCGGAATCGATCGGGAACCAGGTCGCTCTCGTCGAGGATGTGGAACCACTTGCCGATCAGCCGGTCCTTGCGGACCCGGTGGCGAAACACCAGCGCCATGTCGTACACCCGCCGCACCATGTCGAAGCCCTCGATATCCACCTGGCGGCGGGCCAGGTCCAGGGATGCGAGCAGTTGCTGGTTGGGCGAGGTCGAGGTGTGGGTCAAAAACGCCTCGGCGAACGATTCCCGGGCCAGTGCGTTGAAGTCCTGGTCGCGGATATGGATCATCGACGCCTGGCGCAGTGCCGACAGCGATTTGTGCGTCGAATGGGTCGCATACACCCGCACCCGCGCCGACGGGTGCGGCAGCAGTCGATGCTCGCTCCACTGGTCGCGGTCGATGCCTTCCATGCGGTCGTGCCACGCCTGATACTCCCGGGCGTAGTGGGCCGAGCCCAGGGTGGCCTCCAGCCCTTCGGCGGCCACCATCGCGGTGCGCTGGCGAGCCCACGGCACCGCGGTGGCGAACGCGTACCACGCCTCGTCCCACAGGAAGCAGATGTCGGGCTTGATCGCCAGGATCTCTTCCATCACCCTGCGCGGGTTGTAGACGACGCCGTCGAAGGTGCAATTGGTCAGCAGCAGCATCCGGACGCGATGCAGCTGGCCGGCGGCCTCCAGGTCGAGCAAGGCGCGTTTGATGGTGCGCAGCGCCACCGCCCCGTAGATCGCGAACGGCGCCAGCGGATAGGCGTCCAGGTACAGCGGGTAGGCGCCGGCCAGCACCAGCCCGTAGTGGTGCGACTTGTGGCAGTTCCGGTCGATCAGGACGATGTCACCGGGCCGGGTCAGCGCCTGCACCACGATCTTGTTGGCCGTCGAGGTCCCGTTGGTGACGAAGTAGGTGTGGTCGGCGTTCCAGGTCTTGGCGGCCTTGTTCATCGCCACCCGGATAGTGCCGTGCGGGTCGAGCAACGAGTCGAGGCCGCCGGAGGTCGAGGAGGTCTCGGCCATAAAGATGTTGCGGCCGTAGAACTCTCCCATGTCCTGCAGCGTGCGCGAGTTGAAGATGCTGGCGCCACGCGCCACCGGAAGCGCGTGGAACTGGCCGACCGGCTCGGCCGCGTAGGCACGTAGGGCATCGAAAAACGGTGTGGCGTAGCGCTTTCGGATACCGGCAAGCACCGTGCTGTGCAGGTCGGTGACATCGTTGAGCCGATAGAAGCTGCGATCGTAGACGTCCGGCTCGTCTTCGGTGTCGGCGGCGATCGACTCGTCGGTCAGCAGGTACAGGTCGATGTGCGGGCGCAGCAGGCGCATCCACTCACCGCATTCGATGGCGTCGCGGCCGCCCCCGGCGCCGACCGCGTCGTCCTGTGCGCCGAGCAGCGTGGTCATCAGCGGCACGCGGTCGCGCGACCGCAACGGCAGGTCGTGGCGCACGATGGCGGCCTGGATCTCGCCGTTGAGCGCTACCGCGGTGACGGCGTCTTCGACGCTGGACACCACCAGCAGTTCGATCTGTACGTCGTCATCGGGGTTGCGCAGCCGGCGCAGGTTGTCGGCCAGGCTCTCCGGCGCATCCGGGGGCGAGTCGTCGGCCAGCAGCACCGTGTAGAACTGCTGCTGGCGGGCTTGGGCCACCAGTTCCTGCTCGGAGAGCGGCAGGCCGAGATCGAACAGCGCCGCCCGGTCGCCGTAGTCCGACAGCAGCCGCACCACCAGCGACACCCGCTCGGTCAGCGACACCGTCGCCAGCGACGCCAAGTGATCGCGGAAGACGGCCAGGTTCGCCGCGCCCGGAAACAGCCAGTACCGCTCGTAGGCGCCGAGCCGGTCGAGCAGGCGCTTGACCCGCGCGGCATGGTGGGCGGTGTCCAGGCCGGCCCGGTTGGCCTCGGCCAGTTGCCGGCAGGCGTCGTCGAGCAGGTTCCAGGTGTCGACCCGCGAATACGACGGGTTGGCCACCGCCGCCAGCGCCGATACCCGCAGTCTCCGATTCGGTGCGTCCCAGCCCTCGACCATAGGGCCAGTGTGCCTGCGCCACGGCCGCTGCTGGGCGCTTTCGCCCGACGTCCACGTCCGCCGGTGACGCAGCTTCAGTCCTGCGGGTCGGACTCCGCGGCGGGCTCAGCTTCGTGCGCCTGCGCTTCGGCCGGCTCGGGCGCGGTGGCCCCGCGGACCGCCAGCGACGCCGCCCGCAGTTGCGGCGTCACCAGCATCACCTGACCGAGCACGCCGTTGACGAAGCCCGGCGAGTCGTCGGTGGACAGCTCCTTGGCCAGCTTCACCGCCTCGTCCACGGCCACCGGCTCGGGCACGTCGTCGGCGTGCAGCAGCTCCCAGATCGCCACCCGCAGGATCGCGCGGTCCACGGCGGGCAGCCGCTCGAGCTTCCAGCCCTGCAGGTGCGAGGTGATCAGGTCGTCGATGTGCGCGCTGTGCTCGGTCACCCCGCGCGCCACCAGCACGGTGTAGGGGTGCAGCGGGGAGACGTCGGGCTGCTCAGTGGCCAGCTTCGACCGCAACTCGGCGCCCTCGGCCGGGGTCAGGCCCCGGGCCTCGGCCTCGAAGAGCAGATCGACCGCGCGCTTGCGGGCCTGGTGCCGGCCCTTTACCGGCTTGCCAGCGGGCATGGTCAGGAGTTGACCCGTCCCAGATAGCTGCCGTCGCGGGTGTCGATCTTCAGCTTGTCTCCTGTGTTGATGAACAGCGGCACGTTGATCTGGGCGCCGGTCTCCACGGTGGCCGGCTTGGTGCCCGCGCTGGACCGGTCTCCCTGCAGGCCGGGCTCGGTGTGGGTGACCACCAACTCGACGCTGACCGGCAGCTCCAGGTACAGCGGCACCCCGTTGTGGAAGGCGATCTGCACCAGCATGCTCTCCAGCAGGTAGTTGGCCGAGTCACCGACCAGCGACTCCGGCAGCGGGTGCTGCTCGTAGTCTTCGCTGTCCATGAACACGAAGTCGTTGCCGTCGCGGTACAGGTAGGTGGCATCGCGGCGGTCGACGGTGGCGGTCTCCACCTTCACGCCCGCGTTGTAGGTCTTGTCGACCACCTTGCCCGACACCACGTTCTTGAGCTTGGTGCGGACGAAGGCCGGGCCCTTGCCCGGCTTGACGTGCTGGAACTCGGTGATCTGCCAGAGCTGGCCGTCGATCACCAGTACCAGCCCGTTTTTGAAATCAGCAGTTGAAGCCACGGCTTTATGTCTCCTAGAGGATGGTCAGTTCCTTGGGGAACCGAGTCAGCAGGTCCGGGGGTGTCCCGGCGGGCGCTGAAGGTCCACCGCCTACCACCAGCGTGTCCTCGATGCGGACGCCGCCACGATCGGCCAGATAGACGCCGGGCTCTACGGTCACCACAGCACCGGCAAGCAGTGTACCGTCGGCCGTCGCATTGATTCCGGGCGCTTCGTGAATTCGCAGCCCCACCCCGTGCCCGAGGCCGTGCCCGAAGGTCTCGGCATAGCCGGCTTCGGCGATCACCGTCCGCGCGGCCGCGTCCACCTCGCGCAGTGGCGCACCCGGGCGCAGGGCCTCCCGGCCGGCCCGCTGCGCGGCCTCGACCACCGCATAGATCTCCCGTTGCCAATCGGCGGGCGGCCCCAGCACGAAAGTGCGGGTCATGTCCGAGTGGTAGCCGGCCACCAGCGCCCCGAAGTCGATCTTGACGAAGTCGCCGGCAGCCAGCACCGCGTCGGTGGGCCGGTGATGCGGGATCGCCGAATGCGGACCCGCCGCCACGATCGTCTCGAACGACGGCGCGTCGGCACCGTGGTCGAGCATCAGGGCTTCCAGTTCACGGGCGACGTGGCGCTCCGAACGCTCCGGACGCAGGCCGCCGCGCTCCACCAGATCTGTCAGGGCCGCGTCGGCGGCCTCGCAGGCGAGTCGCAGCAGGGCCACTTCCCCGGCGTCCTTGACCTCCCGCAACGCCTCCACCGTGTTCGAGGCCCGGACCAGCTCGACGGGCTTTTCGGTGGCTGGCGCCGGCAATGCCGCCGCCAGGGCGTCGAATTGGTCCACGGTCACCACGTGCGCCTCGAAGCCGACCCGGCGGGCGCCGGCCGCCGCGGCTTCGCCGATCAGGTGGCGCGCGCCGCTGCGTTCGATGGCGACGTGCAGGTCGGGTGCCTGCCGGGCGGCCTGGGTCCGGTAGCGGCCGTCGGTGGCCAGGACCGGTGCCCGATCATCGGCGTAGACCAGCAGCGCACCGGCCGAGCCGGTGAATCCGGACAGATAGCGCACGTTGATCAGGTCGGTGACCAGCATCGCGTCCAGGTCCAGGGCTGCGATTGCGGCACTGAGACTCGCCCTGCGGGAGGAATGTGTCACGCGGTGTGACGGTACTCGCTACGCTGTGGCCCCATGAGCAAGTGGTTTCGGCGTGGACTGGTCTTCGCCGCGGTGATGGTCGTGGTCCGCCTCATCCAGGGGGTGCTGATCAATGCCTTCGAAGCGCAGGCGGGTCTGATCAGCCTGGTGCTGATGATCTTGTTCGCGATCGCCGTGTTCGTCTGGGGTCGTTCCGACGGCCGCGAGGACGCCAAGGCCGAAGCCGACCCGGACCGGCGCAGCGACCTCGCGATGACCTGGCTGGGCGCCGGACTGGTGGCCGGGCTGCTCAGTGGATTCGTCTCGTGGGTTATCGGCCAGTTCCACAAGGGGCTCTACATCAGCTCGTTCTTCAACGAGCTGACCAGCTTCGCGGCCTTCACCGCACTGCTGGTGTTCGTGGTTGCGGTGGCCGGCGTTGCGCTCGGGCGTCGTGCCATCGACAAGGAGTACGAGAAGCACCCGGAGCGCCGCCCCATCCCGGCCGCCGCTGAGGCGCAGAGCCAGCCGACCGACGTGTTCGCCACCGTCGGGGCTCCGGTTGTCGCTGCCGAGGAGACCGGCGCCGTATCGGCTGACACCGCGCCCGAGGCGACACTGGCCGGCCCCTCAGCGGGCTTCACCACCGAGGAGTTCCCGGCCGACGCCGATGCCGAGGCCACCACCGAGTTCCCGGTGATCAAGGACGACGGCGCCGTCGCGGCTCAGTCCGACGACTCGGCGGCCGACGACTCGGCGGCCGACGACTCCGCCAAGTAGCGCAACGCCAGCAGATACCCGCGCACCCCGAGCCCGACGATCACCCCGTCGGCGACCGGGCTCAGGTAGGAGTGCCGCCGAAAGTCTTCGCGCGCATGCACGTTGGAGATGTGCAGTTCGATGAGCGGGGCGCGCAGCTCGGCGCAGGCATCGCGCAGCGCCACCGAGGTGTGCGTCAGTCCGCCGGCATTGAGGATCACCGGTTCGGCGGCGTCGGCCGCGGCGTGCACCCAGTCCAGCAGCTCGGCCTCGCTGTCGCTCTGGCGCACCACCACCTCGACCCCGAGCTCGGCCGCTTCGCGTTCGATCAGCGCCTGCAGGTCCGCATAGCTGGTGCTGCCGTACACCTCCGGCTCACGCCGGCCCAGCCGCTGCAGGTTGGGGCCGTTGATGACGTTGATTCGGCTCATCGTCGCTCCAATCGGAATCGCCGCCCCACCTCGTCGTAGGCGGCGGCCAGCAGCATCGGGTCCGGGCCTTCCAGCCGGCCCGGCTTGGCCAGTCCGTCGAGTACCACGAACCGCAGCACACCGGCTCGAGTCTTCTTGTCCCCCATCATGTATTCCAGCAGGGCCGGCAGCGCGTCCTCGTAGTAGCTGACCGGCAGTCCCAGCGACAGCAGGATCGAACGATGCCGATCGGCGGTCGCGTCGTCCAGGCGCCCGGTGATGCGGGCCAGTTCGGCGGCGAACACCAGCCCGACCGACACCGCGTCGCCGTGGCGCCATTGGTAGTGCTCCAAGGCTTCGATGGCGTGCGCCAACGTGTGCCCGTAGTTGAGGATTTCGCGTAGGTCCGACTCTTTCTCGTCGGCTGCGACCACCTCGGCCTTGACGGTGATCGCCCGCCGGATCAGCTCACCGAGCACCTCGCCCGCCGGATCCATCGCCGCGGCGGGATCGGCCTCGATCAGGTCCAGGATCACCGGGTCGGCGATGAAGCCGGCCTTGACGATCTCCGGCATGCCCGCGACGATCTCGCGCTTCGGCAACGTCTCCAGCGTGGCCAGGTCGACGACCACCGCGGCGGGCTGGTGAAAAGCCCCGACCAGGTTCTTGCCCGCTTCGGTGTTGATGCCGGTCTTGCCGCCCACCGCGGCGTCCACCATCGCCAGCAACGTGGTGGGCACATGCACGATCGAAATGCCGCGCAACCAGGTCGCCGCGGCGAATCCCGCGACATCGGTCGCCGCGCCGCCGCCCAGACTGACCAGTGCGTCGCGGCGGTCCAGGCCGATGCGCCCCAGCACGTCCCAGATGAATCCGAGCACCTGCAGGGACTTACCGTCCTCGGCGTCGGGAATCTCGATGCGGTGCGCCTCGATCCCCTTGTCGGCGAGGTAGGTTCGGATGCCCTCCGCGGTCGCCTCCAGCGTCGGCTGGTGCAGGATCGCGACCTTGTTTCGCCCGGCGAGCAGCTCGGCGAGATCACCGAGCAGGCCTTTGCCGATCACCACCGGGTACGGCGGGTTGGTCGCCACCGTCACGGTGACGGGCTCGGGTATGTCGGTCACTTGCGTCCTCCGGTCTGTCGGGCGGCCAGGGTGGCGGGGGTGGGCGGCGCCCCGGTGGGTGCCGCCGGCGGCGGGGTCGTTCGGCCGGTGGTCGCGCCGGCCTCCAGCCGAGACACGATATAGCGCACCACTGCACCGGGGTTGCGCCGGTTGGTGTTGACCCGGATCGTCGCGAGCCGCCGGTACAGCGGCACCCGCTGCGACATCAGTTCTCGGTACTTCTCCGCCCGGCCGGGACCGGCGAGCAGCGGCCGAACCGTGCTGCCCCCGGTGCGCCGGATGCCTTCGGCGGCGCTGATCTCCAGGAAGACCACCGGATGTCCGGCCAATGCGTCACGCACTCCGGGGGTGGTCACGGCTCCCCCGCCGAGTGACAGCACACCGGGGTGCTCGGCCAGCGCCTCCCGGATCACCTCTTCTTCGATACGGCGGAACTCCGGCTCGCCGTCGGTGGCGAAGATGTCGGCGATGGTCCGCCCGGTGCGGGCTTCGATGGCGGCATCGGTGTCGAGGAACTCCACATCGAGGGCCTTGGCCAGGCGCCGTCCGATGGTGGACTTGCCCGCCCCGGGCAACCCCACCAGAACCGCTCTGGGCGTCACCGCTGCCGCCGATGCAGAACGGAGTGATCAGAAGAGGGCGGCGTGAGCACGGCGGCTACCCCGATGCCAGATCCTGGTCGGCGACCGGCACCCGCTCGGCCACCGAACGGCGATAGCCCTCGATGTTGCGGCGGGTTTCGGCCAGCGAGTCGCCGCCGAACTTGGCCAACGCGGCACGTGCCACGACCAGCGCCACCATGGCTTCGGCCACCACACCGGCGGCCGGTACCGCGCACACGTCCGAGCGCTGGTGGATGGCGACGGCTTCCTCGCCGGTGGCCATGTCCACGGTGGCCAGGGCCCGCGGCACCGTGGAGATCGGCTTCATCGCCGCGCGCACCCGTAACGGCAGGCCGTTGGTCATCCCGCCTTCGAGGCCGCCGGCCCGGTTGGTGGAGCGCATCACGCCGTCCGGACCGGGGTACATCTCGTCGTGCGCTGCGCTGCCCCGGCGGCGAGCGGTGGTGAAGCCGTCGCCGATCTCGACGCCCTTGATCGCCTGGATGCCCATGATCGCCGCGGCCAGCTGGCTGTCCAGGCGGTCATCGCCGCTGGTGAAGGAGCCCAGTCCGATCGGCAGGCCGGACACCACCACCTCGACCACGCCGCCCAGGGTGTCGCCGTCGGCCTTGGCCGCCTCGATCTCGGCGATCATGGACGCTTCGGCCTGCCCGCAGAACGCGCGCACCGGGCTGGCGTCGATGGCCGCCAAGTCCGACGGTTGCGGCACCGGACCGTCGTAGGGTTCGGAGGCGCCGATCGAGATCACGTGGGAGATCACCTGCACCCCCAGTGCCTGATCCAAAAACGCCCGGGCAATGGTCCCGGCGGTGACGCGTGCGGCGGTCTCGCGGGCGCTGGCCCTTTCGAGCACCGGACGGGCGTCGTCGAAGCCGTACTTGAGCATGCCCGCGAAGTCCGCGTGGCCGGGCCGGGGCCGGGTGAGCGGCGCATTGCGGGCACCGCCCTCGCCGGCCAGCACGGCCGGGTCCACCGGATCGGTGGCCATCACCGTCTCCCACTTGGGCCATTCGGTGTTGCCGATCTCAACGGCGATCGGACCGCCCAGCGTGACCCCGTGGCGCACCCCGGACAGCACGGTGACCGCATCGGCCTCGAACTTCATCCGCGCCCCGCGGCCATAGCCCAGCCGACGGCGGGCAAGCTGCCCGGCGATGTCGGCCGAGGTGACGGTCACCCCGGCGACCATGCCCTCGACCATGGCGACCAGCGCGCGACCGTGTGACTCCCCGGCAGTTATCCAACGCAACACGTGTCTCATCTTCCCATGCCGGTCAGGCCCACCTGGGCTTGGAGGAGTTTACGGTTGCGGACAGGCACTACCGGGGCGGCACGAACCGAACAGGAGGTCCGGCCGGCACCCGCAGGGCGGCTCAGGAACCGTTTTTAAGGATCAGGTAGGTGACGGCATCCGGGCCGTTGCTCGGCGAGGTCACCGCTTTGAGCTGGCTGCCGGCATTGCCGACCACCCCATCGAGGATCTGGTCGAAATCCTCAGCGGACGCCTCGGGATCGATCAGCACCAGCGGAGAATCGCCTGGCGACACGGCGGTATTCGGATCCAGCAGATAGCCGCCGAACGCATCCGCGTTGGCCGACGAGGTCTGCGCAAACAGGTCCAACCACTGCACGGTGGCGTCGGTTCCCTCGGCGCTGGACAGCTGAACCGCCGGCACCTGCACGTCAGGCAGGGACGGCGAAGCCATGTTGCTGGCCAGAACGGTGCCGCCGACGACAACCGCACCAGCAGCGGCCACGGCCCCAATCACAGCTCGCTTCACGGTCACCCCCTCTTGGCTACACCCGGTAAACAGCAGGTCAATACGGTTGATATTAGCTAAAAATGGGCTGAGCGGCAAACATATCCTGGCAAGATCACATTCGCCGTTAATTTGCTTTCCCTCAGCTCAGCACCCGGATGCGCCCCGCGAACAGTCCGTATTCAGCGCATTCCCAAGCCGGTTGCCACCGCACTGGCCAGGCACATCGAGGGCCCGTGCGCGACGGTCCGGCCGCGCCGTGCCAGCGCCGTGCACAGCCCGCACAGCCCGGTCAGCAGCGGCGCCGACACCGCGGCCAGCAGCCAGACGTCGGCCCCGAAGGAGCCGGTGAGCGCCCCCAGCGCAACCGCCAGCTTCACGTCGCCGGCCCCCAATCCGTCCGGCGCGATCAGGTGCACCACCAGATACACCCCGGTCAGCGCTGCCGCACCGGCCAGCGCGGCCGGCCCACGGCCGGCCACGAAAGCCGCCGCGGGCACCGCCACGGCGGCGGGCAGCGTCAACCAGTTCGGCAGGCGGCGTTGCCGGAGGTCATAGCCGCTCAGCAGCGTCAGCCATACCACGACCAGGCCCGCCACCATGGCGTCATGCTCAGGCCGGCTCAGCGATCGCGCAAGTCATCTCCGCGCGGGGCGCAGGCCGGCCGGTGAACAACTCGACCTGGGTGAACGCTTGGTGCAGCAGCATCTGCAGGCCGCTGATCACGGTTCCCCCGGCGGCGCTGACGGCAGCCGCCAGCGGTGTGGGCCACGGGTCGTAGATCGCGTCCAGCAGCACCGGCACCCCGCCCAGCACCGGGGCGTATCGCGCCGCGACCTCGGCCGGCAGTGTGCTGACCAGCACCGAGGCGGCACCGGCCGCCTGGGCCAGGGCCGGGTCGTCGAGGGCACAGAAACGAGCCGACACGCCCATCTCGGTCGCCAGCGCGACCAGCCGAGCAGCCTTGTCAGGGTTTCGGGCGGCCACCGTGATGTGGCCGATTCCCAGTTCGGCCAGTCCCACCACCGCGGCCGGGGCGGTGCCGCCCGACCCCAGCACGACGGCCTCCCCGGAGACCGGCCCGGCCGTCCTCAGCGCCCCGGCCACCCCGTCGACGTCGGTGTTGTCGGCCAACCACCCGGTCGCGGTGCGTACCAGCGTGTTCGCCGAACCGATGCGCTCGGCGCGCCGGGTCCGCTCGTCGGCCACCGCCAGGGCCGCGAATTTGCCCGGCATGGTGACCGAGAGTCCGACCCATTCCGGCCCGAGGCCGGCGACCAGTGCGGGCAATTCCTGCGCGCCGCACTCGATGCGTTCGTAGGTCCAGTCCTGCAGGCCCAGGGCCCGGTAGGCCGCCAGGTGCAGCTGAGGTGAGCGGGAGTGGGCGATCGGCGAGCCCAGTACCGCGGCCCGGCGCGGCCCGGGCTCAGCGGGAACTGTCGAGGACACCGTTGTCCAGCGCCATCTCGATATTGCTCAGGTGCTGCTGATAGTTGTGGGTGAACAATGTGGTGCCGTCCTTGTCGATCGTCACGAAGTACAGCCAGTCTCCGGGTTCGGGATGCTCGGCGGCGTTGAGGGCGTCTCTGCCCGGCGAGCAGATCGGCGTGGCCGGCAGTCCCTCGGAGGCATAGGTGTTCCAGGGCGTCACCTTGGCGCGGTCGGCGTCGGTGGTGGCCACCTCCTGGCGGTCCAGCGGATAGTTGACCGTCGAGTCGAATTCCAGGCGCTGCGGCACCCCCAGCCGGTTGTCGATGACCCGGGCCACCTTGGCGAAGTCGTGCGGAAGCGCCTCCCGCTGCACCAGCGAGGCCACCACCAGCATTTCGTAGGGGGTCATGCCCAACTGTTCAGCGATGGCGGGCAGGCCGGAGCGGTCCAGCTCGGCGCTGCTCTGGCTGATCAGCTTCGCCAGCACGGTCGACGCCGTCGCGGTGGGATCCACGTTCCAGGTGCCGGCGGTGATCAACCCCTCGATGCGGCGGTGGTCGTGCCCGAGCCGGGTGACCGGCCCCAGCGCCCAGTCCGGGACCGCCAGGGCCTCGGGAGTCTCGGTCTCGGCGGCGCGCCGCAGCTCTTGGACGGTCAGGCAGTGCCGATCGCCGTTGAGTTCCAGACAGCTGGCCTCGGCGATCAGCGTGAACAGTCCAGCGGTCACCCGCTCGGTCTTCATGTCGGTGGTGTCGTCGAGCTGGCGCCCTTCGGGAATCACCAGCTTGCCCACCCGGTTCGCCGGGTCGGTGAGCTGGCGCACCGCACTGGCGGCCGGGATCTCGGTCCGCAGCCGGTAGAAGCCAGGCTGGATCGCCGCAATGGCGGAGTTGCCCTGCGCAGCACTGAGGAAGGTCGCGACGTCGGCGATCACCCCGGCACTGCGCAGCGTCTCGCCGACAGCGGTCGTGTAGTCGCCCTCGCGGACCTCGATCAGCACCTGGGGGCCGCCATCGCCGGTGAAGTCGACCACCGGACCGCGCGCGTGCCACAGCTTGGAGCCCACGAACACCGCGGCGATCAACACCAGGGCAACCGCCCCGGCGCCAAGACCGCGGACCAGGCGGCGCTGCCGGTTGCGCTGGCGCCGCGACCGTCTCTCACGGGCCCGCTCGGTCCGGCTCATCCGGCGCCGCGGCGGCCCGACCGCTGCCGGTTTGGCTCGCTTCCCCGACCTGGCGTCAGACATCGTCGTCCTCCGTCGGCAGGGCCGAGCCGGTCATCGCCCGGCGCTGGTCGAGCCAGCTCTGCAGGATCGTCACCGCGGCCGCTTGGTCGATCACCGACCGCTGCCGTTTGGAGCGGACACCGGCCGCGTGCAGGTCACGCGCCGCGCTGACGGTGCTCAGGCGTTCGTCGGCCAGCCGCACCGGGGCGCGCCGGCCGCGCTGCGCCAGCACCCGCGCCAGGCCGTCGGCCACGCTGAGGGCGTCCTGCGCGGCCGACCCGGCCCGGTCCGCCAGGGTCCGGGGCAGGCCCACCACCACTTCGACGACGTCGTATTCATCGGCCAGGTCGGCCAGCCGGCGCAGGTGCGATCCCGACGAGTGCCGTCGAACGGTCTCCACCGGGGTCGCCAGCAGGCCGTCGGGGTCGCAGCAGGACACGCCGATTCGCACGCTGCCCACATCCACCCCGAGCCGCCGGCCGCGGCCGGGATCGTCCGGTCCGCCGGGCCGGTCGGGGCTGCGATGGTGGGGTGAGGTCACGCCGGCGCGCTCCGGGCGACCGCCGCGCGGAGGGCCGCCAACGCGGCATCGATTCCGCCGGGGTCCTTGCCGGAGCCCTGCGCCAAGTCGGCCTTGCCGCCGCCGCGGCCCGAGACCGCCGCCGCCACATCCTTGACCAGATCGTCTGCGCGCAGCCCGAGTTCCTGCGCGGCGGCGTTGGCGGCCACCACGTAGGGCACGCTGTCTGCGCCGTCGGCGATCAGCGCCACCACCGCGGCCTCCTGCCCCAGCTTGCCGCGAATATCGCCGACCAGCGACCGCAGGTCGCCGGCACCGATGCCCGCGGGCATCCGCTGCGCCACGAGACGGACGTCACCGACCTTCTCGGCGCCGGCCGCGGCGGTCGAGGCCGCCGCCCGCGCATTGGCCAGCCGGACGCGGTCCAGTTCCTTCTCGGCCGCGCGCAGCCGTTCCACCAGCGTCGCCACCCGGGCGGGCACTTCCTCGGAGGGCACCTTCAGCGAGGAGGCCAGGCCGGCCATCAGTGCACGCTCCTTGGCCAGATGCCGGAAAGAGTCCAGCCCCACGTAGGCCTCGACGCGGCGCACCCCGGAGCCGACCGAGGATTCGCCCAGGATGGTCACCGGACCGATCTGCGCCGAGCTGCCCACATGCGTCCCGCCGCACAGCTCCAGGGAGAAGGGGCCGCCGATCTCGACGACCCGCACCTTCTCCGGGTAGCGCTCGCCGAACATCGCCATGGCCCCCATGGCCTTGGCCTTCTCGAGCTCTTCGGTGAAGGTGTGGACCTCGAAGTCAGCCTGTACGGCCTCGTTGGTGACCTCCTCGACCTGGCGGCGCTGCTCATCGGAGAGCGCCCCCTGCCAGTTGAAGTCGAACCGCAGATAGCCCGGCCGGTTCAGCGAGCCGGCCTGAACAGCGTTGGGCCCCAGCACTTGCCGCAACGCGGCGTGCACCATGTGGGTGCCCGAGTGGCCTTGGGTGGCACCCTTGCGCCAGGTGGGGTCGACGGCCGCGGTGACCGTGTCGCCCTCGACGAATTCGCCGGATTCGACGTTGACCCGGTGCACGAACAGCGTCTGAGCGATCTTCTGCACGTCGGTCACCATGGCCTTGGACGGCCCGGCGGTGATGGTCCCCACATCGGCGATCTGCCCACCGGCCTCGGCGTAGAGCGGGGTGCGGTCGAGCACCAGCTCGACGCGATCGGGGTGCCCCCCGACACCGGCCGTGTCGTGGGAGACCACGGGCACCCGCTTGCCGTCGACGAAGATGCCCAGAATGCGGGCGTCGGTGGTGAGCGTGTCGAACCCGGTGAACTCGGTGGGTCCGGCGTCGATCAGCTCCCGGTAGGCGGTCAAGTCGGCGTGCGCGTGCTTGCGGGCGGCCGCGTCGGCTTTGGCGCGCCGGCGCTGCTCGGCCATCAGGGCGCGGAAACCGGACTCGTCGACCTGCAGACCGGCCTCCGAGGCCATCTCCAAGGTGAGTTCGATCGGAAAACCGTAGGTGTCGTGCAGGGTGAAGGCATCGCTGCCGGACAGCACCGTGACCCCGGCGGCCTTGGTCGCCGCCGCCGCTTCGTCGAACAGCTTGGATCCCGACGCCAGGGTCCGGTTGAACGCGGTCTCCTCGGCCACGGCGATCCGGCTGATCCGGTCGAAGTCGGTGACCAATTCCGGATATGACGGCCCCATGGCGTCGCGCACGGTGGCCATCAGGTCGCCGACTATCGGACCCTCGATACCCAGCAGCTTGGCCGAGCGGATCACCCGGCGCAGCAGCCGGCGCAGCACATAGCCGCGGCCGTCATTGCCCGGGCTCACCCCGTCGCCGATCAGGATCGCCGCGGTGCGGGAGTGATCGGCGATGATCCGATAGCGCACGTCGTCGGCTTGGTTGCCGGTGTTGTAGCCGCGCGGCGCCCGGGTCGCGACCAGGTCGATGACCGGGCGGACCAGATCGGTCTCGTAGACGTTGGGCACGCCCTGGAGCAGGAAGGCGACCCGCTCGATCCCCATCCCGGTGTCGATGTTCTGGCGCGGCAGCGGTCCGAGGATCTCGAAGTCCTCCTTGGAGGTGCCCTCGCCCCGCTCGTTCTGCATGAAGACGAGGTTCCAGATCTCGATGTAGCGGTCCTCGTTGGCCACCGGCCCGCCGTCGACACCGAACTCCGGGCCGCGGTCGTAGTAGATCTCCGACGACGGTCCGCACGGTCCCGGGATACCCATCGACCAGTAGTTGTCGGCCATGCCGCGGCGCTGGATCCGCTCGAGCGGCAGTCCCGCGATCTCCTGCCACAACGCGATGGCCTCGTCGTCGTCGAGATAGACAGTGGCCCACAGCCGTTCCGGGTCCAGCCCGTATCCGCCGTTATCGACACTGTTGGTCAGCAGCGTCCAGGCCAGCTCGATGGCGCCGCGCTTGAAATAGTCGCCGAACGAGAAGTTGCCGGCCATCTGGAAGAAGGTGTTGTGCCGGGTGGTGATGCCCACCTCGTCGATGTCCGGGGTCCGGATGCACTTTTGGATGCTCGTGGCAGTGGCATACGGAGGGGTCTGTTGGCCCAGGAAATACGGCACGAACTGCACCATGCCCGCATTGATGAACAACAGGTTGGGGTCATCCAGGATGACCGAAGCGCTCGGCACTTCGGTGTGGCCCGCTTTCACGAAGTGATCGAGGAAGCGCTTCCTGATCTCGTGTGTCTGCACTTTCTATCGCTTCCCGCCGTCTCGCCCGTTTCGACGGCACTACAGTACCGGTCTGCCGATCGTCGCCTCGGCAGGCAAGGATCCTCAGGTGGCGTCGGCACCGACAAAGCTCAGTCGCACGCTGCGGCGAGGGTTGTCACGGTTGAGGTCGACCAGAACCACCGACTGCCAGATTCCCAGAAGTGGCTCGCCGTTCGCCACCGGAACGGTGATCGACGGCGCCACGATCGCCGGCAACACATGGTCGGCCCCGTGCCCCGGCGACCCGTGCGCGTGGCGATAGCGGTCGTCGCGCGGCAGGAGTCGCTCCAGCGTGGCGACCAGATCGGAGTCGGACCCGGCGCCCGTCTCGATGATCGCCACTCCCGCCGTCGCGTGCGGCACGAAGACGTTGCACAGCCCGTCACCGTGGCCGGCGCAGAACGAGCGCACCTGCGCGGTCAGGTCGACGGTTTGACGCCGGGAGGTGTCGACATCGAGCACTTCGGTGTTCACGCTGTCCAGCCTACGGACGTTCCGGCGGGCTCCGTCAGTCCACGTAACCGCGCTCGTCCGGGTCCAACCGTGCACGTTTTCCTGCGGCCGCGACGCAGCTCCGGATGAGCCGAATTGCCTATTGCCACACCCCCTTCGGCGGAGGAGGGTGGTACCTAGGCCGGTGGCGTCACCGGGGCGCTACCCCGTTCAAGGGAGCCCTATCGTGTACGCACGCTCCACCACTGTGATCGCGCAATCCTTACCGCTTGACGAGGGGATTGCACATATTCGTGATGAGGTCATGCCCGCACTCCAACAGATCGATGGGTGTGTGGGTGTGTCGCTGTTGGTCGATCGACAGACTGGCCGCTGCATCGCTACCACTTCGTGGGAGACCAAGGAGGCGATGCAATCCAGCACCGAGCATGTCCGGCCGATTCGGGACCGGGCCGCGATGACGTTCGGCGGATCGCCCACCGTCGAAGAGTGGGACATTGTGGCGCTGCACCGCGACCACCCCACGCACGCCGGCGCATGCGTCCGGGCCACCTGGGTGAAAGTGCCACCGGAGCGGATGGACGAAGGCATCGAGTACTACAAGTCATCGGTGCTACCGCAACTCGAGGGTCTCGACGGGTTCAGCAGCGCGAGCCTGATGGTCGACCGTGCATCGGGCCGCGGCGTCTCGTGTACCACGTTCGACAGCCAGGCAGCCATGGAGCGAAGCCGCGACCAGGCGGCTGAGATCAAAGCTCAATCGATGCGGGAGGCCGGCGCTGAAGAACTCGACGAGTGCGAGTTCGAACTGGCACTGGCTCACTTGAGAGTGCCCGAACTGGCGTAGCGGGCTGGTCGCCGTCACGGTCGACGGCGAATGATCGCGCGCAGCCGCGCCAGGCGCCCGCTGATCTCGCGTTCGGCTCCCCGGCTGGTGGGCTGGTAGTAGTCCACGCCCACCAGATCGTCGGGCGGATACTGCTGCGGCACCACCCCGTCGGGATGGTCGTGGGCGTAGCGGTAGCCCACCGCGTTGCCCAGTGACTGCGCTCCCGCGTAATGCCCGTCGCGCAGGTGCGCCGGAACCGCCCCGGCCTTGCCGGCCCGGATGTCGGCCATCGCCGCGCCCAGCGCTGTGGTCACGGCGTTGGACTTCGGAGCGGTCGCCAGGTGCACGGTGGCGTGCGCCAAGGTGAGCTGCGCCTCGGGCATGCCGATCAGCGCGACGGTCTGCGCGGCGGCCACCGCGGTCTGCAGCGCGGTCGGGTCGCCCATCCCGATGTCTTCGCTGGCCAGGATCATCAGCCGGCGCGCGATGAACCGCGGGTCCTCCCCCGCGACCAGCATCCGGGCCAGGTAGTGCAACGCGGCGTCGACGTCGGAGCCGCGCACCGATTTGATGAAGGCGCTGATGACGTCGTAGTGCTGGTCGCCGTCGCGGTCGTAGCGCACCGCAGCCTGGTCCAGGGAACCCTCGACGATCTCCACGGTCACCCGCTGGCCGGCCTCAGCAGCCACTTCCAGCGCGGTCAAGGCCCGGCGGGCGTCGCCGGCGGCCAACCGAACCAGCAGGTCGACGGCGTCGGGTGTCACCTCGATGCGCCCGCCCAGGCCGCGTTCGTCATCGATGGCGCGCCGCACCACGGTGGCGATGTCCTCGGGCCCCAGCGGCCGCAGCTGCAGGATCAGCGACCGGCTCAGCAGCGGGGCGACCACCGAGAACGACGGGTTCTCGGTGGTGGCGGCCACCAGCAGCACCACCCGGTTCTCCACCGCGGCCAGCAACGCGTCCTGCTGGGTCTTGGAGAACCGGTGCACCTCATCGATGAACAACACGGTCTGCTCGCCGTAGGCGGCCGCGCGTCGCGCGGTGTCGATCACGGCGCGCACCTCTTTGACCCCGGCACTCAGCGCCGAGAGCGCCTCGAAGCGCCGGCCGGTAGCGCCGGAGATCAGCGAGGCCAGCGTGGTCTTTCCGGTGCCGGGCGGGCCGTAGAGAATGACCGAGGCAGCCCCGGAGCCGTCGACCAGCCGGCGCAGCGGAGACCCCTGCCCCAGCAGGTGATCCTGGCCGACCACCTCGTCGAGGGACGCCGGACGCATCCGCACCGCCAACGGCGTGGACGGGGCCGCGCCGGGTTCGGGCGCCGGCGCCCCGGTGAGGTCGAACAGTCCGTCGGACACGCCTTCAGGCATACCATTCCCGCCTGGACGCCGTGACGTCAGCGGTGCATGATCACGCCACGGATGTTCTTGCCGTCGCGCAGGTCCTGGTAACCCTCGTTGACCTGCTCCAGGGTGTACCGGCGGGTGATGAGCTCGTCGAGCTTGAGCTGGCCGGCGTCGTAGAGGCGCAGCAGCCGCACGATGTCGTACTGCGGGTTCGCCCCTCCGAACAGCGTGCCTTTGATCGTCTTTCCGAACAGCGCCAGCATCGTGCCCGACACCTGCACATCGAGGTCCTCCAAGCGGGCCATCGCCGCGATGACCACGGTGCCGCCCTTACCGACGGTGTTGATTGCGGCGGTCGTCACCGCCTCACCCAAGTCACCGACGGTGATCAGCGCCTGGTCGGCCATCTGCCCCCAGGTCAGTTCGGCGATCTTGTCCATCGCCTCATCAGCGGTGGCGAACGCATGCGTGGCACCCAGCTTCAAGGCGGTCTCGCGTTTGAACTCCACCGGGTCGACCGCCACCACATACTTTGCACCGGCGTGCGCGGCGCCCTGTACGGCGTTGATGCCGACCCCGCCGATGCCATAGACCACCACGGTGTCACCGGCGCGCACCCCACCGTCATAGTTGGCCGTCGCCCAGCCGGTGGGCACTCCGCAGCCGGCCAGTACCGCGGTTTCCAGGGGCAGCCAGTCGTCGACCTTGACCACCGAGTGCTGCGAGACCGTGGCCCGCTCCGCGAAGGTGCCCAACATGCAGAACCCGCCGTAATCGGTTCCACCCGAGTGGAAGCGGAAGGTGCCGTCGGGCATACAGCCCTCCAGGATGGTGGCTCCCATGTCGCACAGGTTCTGCCGCCCGGTCGAGCAGTACCGGCAGGCCCCGCAGCTGGGGATGAAACAGCACACCACGTGATCGCCGGGTTTGACCTTGGTGACCCCTGGACCGACGTCCTCGATGATCCCCGAGCCCTCGTGCCCGCCGACGATCGGGAACCGGGACGGCCAGTCGCCGTCGGCCAGGTGCAGGTCCGAATGGCACAGTCCGGCGGCGACGAACTTGATCAGCACCTCGCCCGGGCCGGGCCCGTCGAGGTCGAGCTCCACGATCTCGAATGGCTTGTTGGGCGCATGGGCCACGGCGGCAATTGTTTTCATGGGCACATCCAACCGGCTCGGCGCACTCCAGCGGCCCGGTTCAGCGGAAAAGCCGCCTCTCCTGCGTCGAGGCTCGCTAACCGCCGGGTTGCGTCACGAAGTCGATCAGTTCCTCGACCCGGCCGATCAGCTCGGGCTCCAGATCGGTCCAGTCCCGCACCCGGCCGCGGATGCGTTGCCAGGCGGCCGCGATGTCGGCCTGCCCGTTGTGCGGCCAGCCCAGGGCGTCGCAGATACCGTGCTTGAACTCCACATTGCGCGGGATCTTCGGCCACGCCCGCAGCCCCAGTCGCGCCGGCTTCACCGCCTGCCAGATGTCGACGTAGGGATGCCCCACGATCAGGGTGTGGGCGCCGCCCGGCCCCCGGCGCACCGTCTCGGCGATCCGGGTCTCTTTGGATCCCGCGACCAGGTGATCGACGAGCACGCCGAGCCGGCGGCCGGGTCCGGGCCGGAATTCGGCGACGATTGCCGCCAGATCGTCGATGCCACCGAGGTACTCGACCACCACTCCCTCGACGCGCAGGTCCTCACCCCAGACCTGTTCGACCAGTTCGGCGTCGTGGCGGCCCTCCACATAGATCCGGCTGGCCAGCGCGACCTTGGCCCGCGCTCCGGGCACCGCCACCGAGCCCGACGCCGTGCGGGCCGGCGGGCGGGCAGCGGCCGGCCGGGGCTCGGTCAGGATCACCGGCTTGCCGTCGATGAGATAACCGGGGCCGACGGGAAAACCGCGGGTACGCCCGTGCCGGTCCTCTAAGTCCATCCGTCCGTAGGCGACTCGCACGACGGCGCCGACGAAGCCGCTCTGGGCGTCTTCGACCACCATGCCGCGTTGCACGGGGACCTCGACCGAGCGGATCTTGCGGGCGGTGTGCGGGTTGTCGGCGAGGATGTCGGATCCATAGCGGTCTGCCACCCGAGGCAGCCTAGGGGCGCACGGGCGCGCTGCGAGTGAACCGGACGCGCGATTCCAGCGATTTTTTCCGGGCGGCGGCGCGGCCAGCGTTCAGACGCCTCAGTTGTCACTCTTGACACAACAGCCACTTGAGTAACACCAGTCACTCAATAACTTCTTAATTTCTAAGAGATCTCTCGCAACATACGTAACAGTAACAACTCAGTTAACTAGAACATCTATTTTCACTTTTGCCCCAATAAGAACAATAAACTCATTTGCATCATTAGGTGACCGAAATGTGTTTTTTTATCATTCATCGCGTTATGCTCTGAAACCTCATTGATATACACCTATCACGGAGGTTGTGATATGTACCGGAACACGACACGGCGTGTCGTGCGGTTCGGACGCCAACGGCTGAGATGGGCCACGTCCGGGCTGATCACCGGGGGGATCATGGGCACCATGCTGTCCTCGGCGGGGGTAGCCCACGCCGACAATATGGCGATCGGCTGGGACGCGGTCGCACAATGCGAATCGGGCGGTAATTGGGCCGCCGACACCGGGAACGGCTTTTACGGCGGACTGCAGTTCAAACCGTCGACGTGGCGCGCATTCGGCGGGGTGGGGTCACCGGCGAAGGCGACTCGCGAGCAACAGATCGCCGTAGCCAACCGGGTCCTCGACGAGCAGGGCCCCTACGCCTGGCCGAAATGCGGACCGGGCCGGGTATTTCCGTCATCGGTCAAAGGCTGGGTGCCGCCGGCCATGCGCCAGCTGCTCAAGCCGTTCTGGTGAGCGCGCCTACCGCGCCTTAGCCGCCAGCACCGCCTGGGTCTGGGTGACCCGGGCCACCAGCCCGCCGTCGTCGTCGCCGAGATCGGTCTGCACCACGATGGTGCTCCGCCCGACATGCAGTGGAACGCTGGTTGCCGTCACCGTGCCGTCCCGCACCGCGCGGAAGAAATTCGTCTTCGACTCGATGGTCGAGGTGGCGGCGCCCCGCGGCAGGTTCATGACCGCGCAGACCGCGCCGGCCGTGTCGGCGAACGCCATCAGCGCTCCCCCGTGCAGCATGCCACCGGTGGTGCAGCGCTCCGGGGCCCACGCCATGGTCGCACGCACCAGTTGCGGTGCCAGTTCGGCGAATTGGATCTGCAGGACCGCCGCGAACGGCATGTTGGCGACAACCAGTCGGGCGTACTCAGCCGAATCCATGCCTGCCAGCTTCGACCACCGAGGTATCGGTGTCCAGCGGGTGCCTCAGCGCTGCTGAGGCACCGCGTCGATCCCGGCCTCCTTGCGCTGCGCCGCGGTGATGGGCGCCGGAGCGTCGGTCAGCGGATCGATTCCCCCGCCGGACTTGGGGAAGGCGATGACCTCCCGGATCGAGTCCACACCGGCCAGCAACGCCACCACCCGGTCCCAGCCGAACGCCAGCCCGCCGTGTGGCGGAGCGCCGAAGCTGAAGGCGTCCAGCAGGAATCCGAACTTCTCGTTGGCCGCCGCCTCGTCGATTCCCATCACCTTGAAGACCTGCTGCTGGACATCACGCCGATGGATACGGATAGAACCGCCACCGATCTCGTTGCCGTTGCAGACCACGTCGTAGGCGTCCGCGAGCACCGAGCCGGGGTCGGTCTCGATGCGATCGGCGTGTTCCGGCTTGGGCGAGGTGAAGGCGTGGTGCACCGCGGTCCAGGCTCCGGAGCCGACCGCCACGTCACCGGCGGCGGTGGCGTCGTCGGCCGGTTCGAACAGTGGCGGGTCCACCACCCACGTGAACGCCCAGGCGTTCGGGTCGATCAGGTCCAGACGCCGGGCGATCTCGCCCCTAGCCGCCCCCAGCAATGCCCGGGACGGCTTGGCCGGCCCGGCTGAGAAGAAGATGCAGTCCCCCGGCGCGGCACCGACGTGCCCGGCCAGCCCTGCCCGTTCGGCATCGGTGAGGTTCTTGGCCACCGGACCGGACAGTTCCCCGTCCTCGCCGACCAGCACATATGCCAGCCCCTTGTGGCCGCGCTGCTTGGCCCACTCCTGCCAGCCGTCCAGCGTGCGGCGCGGCTGCGATGCCCCGCCCGGCATGACCACCGCACCCACGTAGGGAGCCTGAAACACCCGAAAAGTGGTGTCGGAGAAGAACTCTGTGCACTCCACCAGTTCCAGTCCGAAACGCAGATCGGGCTTGTCGGACCCGAAGCGGCGCATCGCTTCGGCGTAGGTGATGCGGGGCAACGGCAGCGGCAGGTCGTAGCCGATCAGGGCCCACAGCGCCTTGAGCACCTGCTCGGCGACGGCGATCACATCCTCGGCGTCGACGAAGCTCATCTCGAGGTCCAGCTGGGTGAACTCCGGCTGGCGGTCGGCCCGAAAATCCTCGTCGCGGTAGCACCGGGCGATCTGGTAGTAGCGCTCCATGCCGGCCACCATCAGCAGCTGCTTGAACAGCTGCGGACTCTGCGGCAACGCATAGAAGGAACCGGGCTGCAGCCGCGCCGGGACCAGGAAATCGCGGGCGCCCTCGGGCGTGGAACGCGTCAGCGTGGGAGTTTCGATCTCGACGAAGTCGTGCTCAGCCAGAACCGCCCGGGCCGCCGCGTTGGCCCGGGAACGAAGCCGCAGCGCGGCGCCGGGACCGTCTTCACGACGCAGGTCCAGGTACCGGTGCTTGAGCCGGGCCTCCTCACCGGCCGACTCGTCGAGCTGAAACGGCAGTGGCGCGGCCTCGTTGAGCACAGTCAGCGCAGTGGCGTTCAGTTCGATGGCCCCGGTGGGCAGGTCCGGATTCTCATTGCCCTCGGGCCGGACCTCGACAACACCGGTCACCGCCACACAGAACTCGGCCCGCAGCCGGTGTGCCTGCTCGAGCACAGCGGGGTCCCGGAACACCACCTGTGCGACTCCCGAAGCGTCACGCAGGTCGATGAAGATGACCCCGCCGTGGTCGCGCCGGCGCGCCACCCAACCGGCAAGCGTGACGCTGCGCCCGGCGTCGGTGGCCCGCAGTGAGCCGGCGTCGTGGCTGCGCAGCACGAATACCCCCTTGGCGATGGATGGTTCGGTAACGGTTTGACCGCCGCCAAGTCTAGAGCCCTGTTGTCGCCCTGCCCCGCGCCGGTCGGTGCTTTAAGCTGGCTCACTGTGACTAACGGGACCGATGACCTCGACTTCGACTACGACGACGACGAGGACGAGGTCTATGACGACGAAGGCGCTGAGCCCAAACAGAACAAGAGCCTCAAGTGGGGGCTGGCCGCCGTTGTCGTGCTGGCCGTGGTCGCACTGGTCCTGGTCGGAGTCGTGCTGCTGGGCGGCGACCCCGGCAAGAGCACGCTCGACGGCTCAACCTCCAGCCGTAACGCGGCCGCTGCGGGCATCGCCAGCGCGGACGACACCGGGCCGGTCTCGATCATCATCAACGACCCCAGCTGCACCGCGTGGGTCTCGATCAGTGGCAATCTGTCCAGCACGTTGTCGATGTTGGGACACGGCCACTGGAATGAGCGCGACCAGTCCATCCCGGCATCGGCATGGAACGACGAGCAGAAGCGGGAGTACATGGCCGCCGGGCAGGTGGTGCGCAACGCTGCCGCCCAGGCCGTCGGTCTGGTGAAGCTGACCCCGCACCGGGTGATGCGGGAACTCTACGAGCAGTTCATCGCCTACGCGCGGACCTTCGTCGAGCACATTCCCAGCTACACCGAGCGCGATGCCGCCCTGGCCGGGACCGCGCACAGCGCGGCGTCGGCGCTGGCCGCGATCTGCGCGGCCGCCAACAACGGCTCGGCGGCTGCCCGCGGCCCGCTGGTCGAGGCGCAGGCCTCCCCCACCAAGGTCGCTTCGCCGGGCAATCCCGCCAACCCGCAGCGTTACCTGACCGGCTCGAACTCGGTGTGCGCGGATTGGAAGGCCACGCTGGACAAATTCGGTGCCGACGCCGCCGAGTGGCACGGCATGGATCCCACCATCCCGGCGACGTACTGGAACCCGCAGCAGAAGGCGATCAACCTGGCAGTCGGGCCCGTCATGATCAGCCTTGCCAACAAGATGCAGCAGCTGGGCCGGCGCAGCAACAACCCCACCCTGCAAGACTTCGCGGAGTTGTCCGCGCAGTACCGGCGGGCGTTCGTGCTGGCACTGCCGACCTACGACCCCTCCGACAACTCCTTGGCCAACGCCGCGACCTTCCTGTCCACCACGGTGCTGGGGGCGTGCTCGTCGGCGGCTATCAGCTAACTGCCGCCAGCCGGCTGCAGCGCCCCGGTGACGAGGCGCGTCCCGGGGAGGCGGCGTCCGCATTCCCCGGGACGGTTTCAGCGGCTCGAACCCAAGGGAGCGCCGAGCGCCCGAAACCTGGTGGCTCTCGCACGGTCAGGCCCCCGAAACGCACGAAACCGGCGCAGCCTCTGTGGGCTGCGCCGGCTTCGTGAGGGCTTGCTGGGGCTCAGGCCCAGCTGGAACCAACCGACGCGTCGGTGTTGGCCATGTTGTTGCCGGCGGTCTGCACCTTCTGACCGTGGGAGTTGGCCTGCTCGTA
>NZ_LQOT01000022.1 GCF_002101585.1 Mycolicibacter engbaekii
GCCATGCTGATGGCGTGCATCGACGGCATCAAGAACAAGATCGAACCGGCGGCCCCGGTCGACAAGGACCTCTACGAACTGCCGCCCGACGAGGCCGCCAACATCCCGCAGGCCCCCACCTCACTGGCCCAGGTGATCGACAATCTGGAAGCCGACCACGAATACCTCACCGAGGGCGGCGTGTTCACCCCGGACCTGGTCGAGAACTGGATCAACTTCAAGCGCGAGAACGAGATCGCGCCGGTGAACCTGCGCCCGCATCCCTACGAGTTCTCGCTGTACTACGACTGCTGAGCGACGACCGCCGGGGCCCGCGACGGCTCCGGCGGGATCACCGACGACGGCGAGCGGCGCTCACTCCACCGTGTCGCGGGCCCAGGACGGCGTGATGAAGACGCCGTCGGCCTCCACGGTCACCCCGGCGGCGTCCGAGATATGGCCCCGCGCGTAGGTTTTGACCCCGTCTTTGCGGTACACCGAGGCCTCGGCGTGCAGCGGCCCCAAGGGTGTTCCCCGCAGGTACTTCACGGTGATGGTGCCGGTGTAGTTCGGTTTGGTCAGGCCGTCGCTGGCCGCCTCGCCGAGCACATGGTCGAGGATCAGGGCACTGACCCCGCCGTGGACCAGGCTCGGCGGCCCCTCATAGGCCGCGCCCAGGTGAAAGTCGGTCCAGCAGTGGCCGTTGCCCCCGTGCTGGATCACCAGCGGCGGAGCGATCGGGTTGCGCAGCCCGACCACGGCGTTCCCCCACGCCAGCGGCCGGCCGTCGACGACGTAACGCAGTCCCGGCGAGTCGCTGAGGTTGCCGCCCCGAAGGCGCTCGGTGAGCTGGCGAACCTGGCTGGTCGCCTCGTCGACGGTGGCGGCGTCGGCCTGGGTGCGAATGGTGACGTCGATCAACTCACGGACCGCCTGGGCGAGCGGACCGTAGCGCTCCAACAGTCGCGCGCTCTCCTGCGCGCTGATTGTGGGCACCGCCGCGCCAGCCCCGAAATCCACCACTGAGTTCCTCCTCTAGTCCCCGAATACCTTGCGCACCAAGGCTTTCGCCCGCCGCGTCACTCGCAGGTAGTGATCCAGGAATTCACCGCCGTCACCGCCGGGCCATCCGGCGGCCACCGCCACCGCGTTGAGGGCGCGGCCCGGCCCGGGCAGCTGGTCGGTGGGCTTGCCGCGCACCAGCACCAGGGCGTTGCGAGCACGCGTTGCCAGCAGCCACGCCTGCCGGAGCTTGTCCACGTCGTCGGCCTCCAGCAGCCCGGCTTCGGCGATGGCGTCCAGGGTCTCCAGCGTAGAGGTGTTGTGCAGGGCCGGAACACGGTGGGCGTGGCGCAGCTGCAACAGCTGGACGGTCCACTCGACATCGGCCAGCCCGCCCCTGCCCAGCTTGGTGTGGGTGTTGGGGTCCGCCCCGCGGGGCAGCCGCTCGGCGTCGACCCGCGCCTTCACCCGGCGGATCTCGCGCACCGCCTCGGCCGACACCCCGCCGGGCGGATAGCGGGTGGCATCGACCATGCGCAGGAACCGCAGACCCAGATCCGCATCACCGGCGACGCAATGCGCCCGCAGGAGCGCCTGGATCTCCCAGGGCTGGGCCCACTGCTCGTAGTAGGCCGCGTACGAGGCCAGCGTGCGGACCGGCGGACCGTTGCGGCCCTCGGGGCGAAGGTTGATGTCGACCTGCAGCGGCGGGTCGACGCTGGTGGTGCCCAGCAGCGCCCGGACCTGTTCGACGATGGACGTGGCCCAGCGCACCGCCTCGCCGTCGCCGACGCCGGGCGCCTTCTCGTTGGCCTCGCACACGAACATGACGTCGGCGTCCGAGCCGTAGCCCAGCTCACCTCCACCCAGCCGGCCCATACCGATCACCGCGATCCGCGCCGGCGGCTCCTGGCCTTCTCCGGGCAGATTGACCCGGACGATCGCGTCCAGCGCGGCCTGCAACACCGCCACCCACACCGCGGTCAGCGCCCGGCAGACGTCGACCACCTCGAGCATGCCCAGCAGGTCCGCGGAGGCGATGCGGGCCAGCTCGTGGCGGCGCAGGCTGCGCGCCGAGGCGATCGCGCGCTCCGGGTCGGGATGGCGTGCCGCCGAGGCGATCAGCGCCCGCGACACCGCGTCGGGGTCGCTGTCGAGCAGCTTCGGCCCGGACGGCCCGTCGCCGTAGGCCTGGATGACGTCGGGCGAGCGCATCAGCAGGTCCGGAATGTAGGCCGAGGTGCCCAGCACCCGCATCAGCCGCTTGGCCACGGCACTGCTGTCGCGCAGGGTGCTCAGATACCAGCGCTGCTGCGCCATCGATTCGCTGAGACGCCGGTAGGCCAGCAGCCCGGCATCCGGATTGGGGGTGTTGGACAGCCAGTAGAGCAATGTGGGCAGCAGGACCGCCTGGACCCGGCCCCGGCGACCGCTCTGGTTGGTCAGCGCGGCCAGATGGGTCAGAGCGTTGTGCGGCGCCTCGTATCCCAGCGCCGCCAGCTGGCGTTCCGCGGCACCGGGTGTCAGCCCCCCGGCCAGCTCCAGCCCCGCCGGTCCGACCGCCTCCAGCAGCGGCTGGTAGAAGAGCTTGGCGTGCAGCCTTGAGACCCGGAGGTTTTGGGCCTTGAGTTCTTCGCGCAGTACGCCCAGGGCGTCGTGGCGACCGTCGGGCCGGATATGGGCGGCGCGGGCCAGCCAGCGCATCGCCTCGTCGTCCTCGGGCGGCGGGAGCATGTGGGTGCGCTTGAGCCGCTGCAGCTGCAGCCGGTGTTCCAGCAGCCGCAGGAACTCATAGGAGGCGGTCAGGTTGGCCGCGTCGTCCCGCCCGATGTAGCCGCCGGCGCCCAGGGCCGCCAGCGCATCGACCGTGGACGCCACGTGCAGTGACTCGTCGCTGCGTCCGTGCACCAACTGCAGCAGCTGCACGGCGAACTCCACGTCGCGCAGTCCCCCCGAGCCCAGCTTGATCTCGCGGGACCGGATCTCAGCGGGCACCAGCTGCGCCACCCGGCGCCGCATGGCCTGCACGTCGGCCACGAAATCCTCACGCTCGCAGGCGGTCCACACCATGGGCAGCAGCGCATCGACGTAGTCGCGGCCCAGTTCGGCGTCGCCGGCCGCCGGGCGCGCCTTGAGCAGTGCCTGAAACTCCCAGGTCTTGGCCCACCGCTGGTAGTAGGCGACATGGGACTCCAGGGTGCGCACCAGCGCGCCGTGGCGTCCCTCGGGCCGCAGATTGGCGTCGACTTCGAAGAACGCCTCGCCGGCCACCCGCATCAGTTCACCGGCCACTCGCGTGGTGAGGGAATCGGCTTCCTCGGCGACGAAGATGACATCGACATCGCTGACGTAATTGAGTTCCCGCGCACCGCATTTGCCCATGGCGATCACGGCAAGCCGGGGCGGGGCGGCATCGGCACACACCCGGATCTCGGCCACCTGCAGGGCGGCGGCCAGCGCGGCGTCGGCCAGGTCCGCCAGATGCTCGCCGACGGTCACGTAGGGCAGCACCGGCAGGTTCTCCACGGTGGCGGCCAGGTCGATGGCGGCCAGTACCAGCAGCCGGTCGCGGTAGAGCGACCGCAACCGCTGGACGTAGGCGCCGTCGGTGGTGGCGTCGATGCAGTCGGCGAATATCGTGCGCAGCTCGGTTCCCGACGGCAGCGCCAGCGAGTAGTCCTCGGTGTCGGCGGGACTGGCCAGCAACTTCCACGACTCGGGTTGGGCTATCAGGTGATCGCCCAGTGCCAGTGAGGATCCCAGCACGCTGAACAGCCGCCCGCGCAGGCCGCGGTCGGCCATGAGAGCGGCGCTCAGTTCGGCCCAGTCGATATCCGGCGCCTCGGACAGCCGGACCAGGGTGCGCAGGGCCAGGTCGGCGTCGGGGGCACGCGACAGCGCCCAGAGCACGTCGACGTGCGGTTGGGTGTAGGCGCTGTACCAGCCCAGCGCGGTCAGATCGGCCGCGGCGTACCGGTCGACCAATCCCAGACGCCCGACGCTGGGCAGCTTGCGACGCTGAGCTCCCGGGTAGGCCACGACCGTACGGGCCCTCTAGAGCGCCAGGTAGTTCTGCAGCTCGTAGGGCGTCACATGGCTGCGGTAGTTCGCCCACTCCTGGCGCTTGTTACGCAGGAAGAAGTCGAAGACCTGCTCCCCCAGCGCCTCGGCGACCAGCTCGGAGTTCTCCATCTCGGTCAGCGCCCGCTCCAAGGTGCCGGGCAACTCGCGGTAGCCCATCGCCTGGCGTTCCTCGGGAGTCAACGCCCAGACGTTGTCCTCGGCCTCGGGGCCCAGCTCGTAGCCCTGCTCCACCCCGCGCAGCCCGGCGGCCAACAGCACCGCGAAGGTCAGGTAGGGATTGCACGCCGAGTCCGGGCTGCGCACCTCGATACGCCGCGAGGACGTCTTGTGCGGGCTGTACATCGGCACTCGCACCAGCGCGGAGCGGTTGGAGGCGCCCCAGGACGCCGCGGTGGGCGCCTCGCCGCCGTGGATCAGCCGCTTGTAGGAGTTGACCCACTGGTTGGTGACGGCGCTGATCTCGTTGGCGTGCTCAAGGATTCCGGCGATGAACGACTTCGCGGTGGCCGACAGCTGCAGCGGGTCGTCAGGGCTGTGGAACGCGTTGACCTCGCCCTCGAACAGGCTCATGTGGGTGTGCATGGCCGATCCGGCGTGCTCCCGGAAAGGTTTGGGCATGAACGACGCCCGGACACCCTCCTTGAGCGCGATCTCTTTGATCAGGTAGCGGAACGTCATCACGTTGTCGGCCATCGACAGCGCGTCGGCGTAGCGCAGGTCGATCTCCTGTTGCCCCGGGGCGTTTTCGTGGTGGCTGTACTCCACCGAGATGCCCATCGACTCCAAGGCGTCGATCGCATGCCGGCGGAAGTTGGCGGCCGAGCCGTGGATCGACTGGTCGAAGTAGCCCGCGTCGTCGGCCGGAACCGGCGTGCTCCCGTCATAGGGGCCGGGCTCGAGCAGGAAGAACTCGATCTCGGGGTGCACGTAGCAGGCGAACCCCAGCTCCCCCGCCTTGGCCAGTTGCCGGCGCAGCACGTGGCGCGAGGACGCCCAGGCCGGGGATCCGTCCGGCATGGTGATGTCGCAGAACATCCGCGCCGAGTACTGCTTGCCCGAATCCGAGGTCCACGGCAGCAGCTGGAACGTCGACGGGTCGGGATGGGCGACCATGTCGGATTCGGAGACCCGGGCGAAACCCTCTATCGCCGAGCCGTCGAAGCCGACGCCCTCGTCGAAGGCGCCCTCGAGCTCCGCCGGAGCGATCGCCACGGACTTGAGGTAACCGAGCACATCGGTGAACCAGAGCCGGACGAAACGGATGTCGCGTTCCTCCAGCGTGCGGAGCACAAACTCCTTCTGACGGTCCATACCGCGAAGCGTATCAGCGCTCAGCATTTTGCATCGGTTGGCGGCAGCGTGCCGTCAACCAGGTATCGCGCGGCGTATCGGTCCACGCATTCGTTGCCCTGAAACACCACGGTGTGCTGAGTTCCGTTGAACGTCACCAACGAGCCGCCCAGCTGCTTGGCCAGGTCCACACCGGCCTGGTACGGCGTGGCCGGGTCGCGGGTGGTGGAGACCACCATCGTCGGGGCCAGGTCGGGCACCGAGAGAGTGTGCGGCTCCGTGGTGGGCGGCACCGGCCAGAAGGCGCAGGTCCCCAGCGGGGCGTCGCCGGTGAACTTCCCGTAGCTCATGAACGGCGCGACCTCACGGGAACGCCGGTCCTCCTCGATCACCTTGGCGCGGTCGGTGATCGGCGGCTGGTCGACACAGTTGACCGCGACCCGGGCATCGGTGGCGTTGGTGTAGTGGCCCTTGGCGTCCCGGCGCATGTACAGGTCGGCCAGGCTCAGCATGATGTCGCCGCGGCCCTCGGCCAGATCGGACAGGCCGTCGTTGAGGTGCGTCCAGAACGTCGGCGAATACAGCGCCATGATGGTGCCCACGATGGCGTCGCTGTAGCTCAGTCCGCGCGGGTCCTTGGTCTTGGCCGGCTTGTCCACCAGCGGGTCGACCAGGCTGTGGTAGACGTCGACCGCCTTGGCGGGATCGTCGCCCAGCGGGCAGTCGGTCTCCTTGGCGCAGTCGGCCGCGAAGTCGTCGAACGCGCCCTGGAAGGCCTCCGCCTGCCGCAGGTCCTCCTCGATCGGATCGGCGTTGGGGTCCACCGCGCCGTCGAGGATCATCGCCCGCACGTTCTGCGGGTAGGCCTCGGCGTAGGCCGCGCCGATCCGGGTGCCGTAGGAGTAGCCCAGGTAGGTCAGCTTGTCGTCGCCCAGTCCGGCGCGCATCGCGTCCAGGTCGCGGGCGACGTTCACGGTGCCGACGTTGGCCAGAAATTCCTTGCCGGTCTTCTCCAGGCAGCGCGCGACGTACTCCTTGGTCTCGCTCTCGATGCGCGCCACGCCCTCGGGGCTGTAGTCGACCTGGTTCAGAGCACGCAGCCGGTCGTTCTCCTCGTCGGAGTTGCACCACACCGCGGGCCGCGACGAGGCCACCCCGCGCGGGTCGAACCCGACCAGGTCGAAGCTCTCGCGGACCGAACGCGGCAGGGAGCTGACCAGGCCCACCGCGGTCTCGATGCCGGACTCCCCCGGCCCGCCCGGGTTGATCACCAGCGAACCGATCTTGTCCTTGGTGGCCGGGAAACGGATCATGGCCAGCCGGGCGACGGCGCCTTGGGGCGCGGAGTAGTCGACCGGCACCGCGATGAACCCGCACTGGGCGTCGGCGGGGACCTTGATGTTGGTGTCGGCGGTGAACCGGCACTTGTCCCACTGGACCGGCTGGCCGACCTTCGGCAGGGCCAGCACCGCGTGGCCCGGCGTCAGCCGGGTGCAGCTGCCGACGGTGATCACCACTGTCGCGATCGCGAGGCAGGTCAAAACGGTGCGCGTGATCCTGTCGCGGCGCGTCGGCGAGCTCATGACACCACATGCTGCCATGCACGCGCGGGCAAGCCCGGGCACCCGGTGGGCTCAGCGCGTGCCGATGTGAGGAAATCCACTTCACCGTGTGGTTCAGCTGCGCCCCGCCGAGTGGCAGACTGGGCATGTCAGACGACCCGGGGACCCGCTGCGCGGGCTTCGAGGATCGACCCGACCGAGTCAAGGGACAACGATGTCTGAGCACATTTACGGCGCCGGCAATGACGCTGCGCCCAATCCGGTCCGCATCGCACCGAAGACCCGCGTCCATCATCTGCAGGAGATGAAGGGCGAGGGACGCAAATGGTCGATGCTGACGGCCTACGACTACTCCTCGGCCCGGATCTTCGATGACGCCGGCATCCCGGTGCTGCTGGTCGGGGACTCCGCGGCCAACGTCGTCTACGGCTACGACAGCACGGTTGCGGTCACCATCGACGAGCTGATCCCGCTGGTACGGGCGGTGGTGCGCGGCGCCCCGCACGCATTGGTGGTGGCCGACCTGCCGTTCGGCTCCTACGAAGGCGGACCGGCTGCGGCCCTGGCCACCGCCACCCGGTTCATGAAGGAGGGCGGCGCGCACGCCGTCAAGCTGGAGGGCGGCGAGCGGGTGGCCGACCAGATCGCCATGCTGTCCGCGGCCGGCATCCCGGTGATGGCCCATATCGGGTTCACTCCCCAGAGCGTGAACACCCTGGGCGGTTACCGGGTACAGGGACGCGGCGACGCCGCCGAGCAGACGATCGCCGACGCGATCGCGGTCGCCGAAGCGGGTGCCTTCGCGGTGGTCATGGAGATGGTGCCCGCCGAGCTGGCCACCCAGATCACCGGCAAGCTGACCATTCCCACCGTCGGTATCGGCGCCGGGCCCAACTGCGACGCCCAGGTTCTGGTGTGGCAGGACATGGCCGGGATGACCACCGGCAAGACCGCCCGGTTCGTCAAGCGCTTCGGTGACGTCGGAGCTGAATTGCGCCGCGCCGCAGAGCAGTACGCGCACGAGGTGGCGGCGGGAACGTTCCCCGCCGAGGAGCACTGCTTCTAGAAAGAGGCATCCGGGCGGCCCGGGTGTGACAGGCTGGATGTCGTGTCCCCCGCCGACCCCACCACCTCCTATCGCGAGGTGGAACGCAAGTTCGACGTCGATGCGTCGGCCATCTCGCCGTCCTTCGACGGCATCGCCGGAGTCGCCCGCGTCGAACACCTGCCGGCACAGGCCCTGGCGGCCGTGTACTACGACACTGCCGGCCACGACCTGGCGGCCCGGCGGGTCACCCTGCGCCGGCGCACCGGCGGTCCCGACGCCGGCTGGCACCTGAAGCTTCCTGCCGGGCCGGACACCCGCACCGAGGTACGTGCTGCCCTGGGCCCCGAGGTTCCAGACGAGTTGCTCGACGTGGTGCGGGCGCTCGTGCGGGACCGGGCGCTGGCGCCGGTGGCACAGATCCGCACCGCCCGCCGCGTGGTGGTGCTGCGCGACGACAGCGATGAGGTGCTGGCCGAGTTCTGCGACGATCAGGTCACCGCGTCGGCCACCGGCACCGACCACAAAGAAGCCGAACAGCTCTGGCGGGAATGGGAACTGGAACTGGGCTGCGGCGACATCGAGCTGCTGGACCGGCTGAGCAACCGACTGCTCGACACCGGTGCCGGGCCGGCCGGCTACGGCTCCAAACTGGCCCGGGTGCTCGGCGCACCCGCGCCGCCCGCACACCCCACCGATCGCCTGCAGCGGGCACTGGCCGAGCAGGTCGAGCTGCTGCTGGTGTGGGACCGCGGGGTGCGCGCCGACGCCGACGACGCCGTTCATCAGATGCGGGTGGCGGTCCGGCGGATCCGCAGCCTGCTGCACGGCGAGGAGAAGGCCCACGCCCCGCTGCTCGGCGAATTACGCGAACTCGGGGCGGTGCTCGGTGTCGCGCGCGATGCCGAGGTCCTGGCCCAGCGCTACCAGCAGGAGCTCGACGAGCTGGCACCAGAACTGGTCCGCGGACCGGTGCGCGAACGTCTGGTCGGCGGTTCGCAGCGCCGCTACCAGACGGGGCGACGGCGCAGCCTGGCCGCGATGCGCTCCCCTCGATACTTCCGGCTGCTCGACGGGCTCGATGATCTGATCAGCGCGCCGACCGCCACCCGGTCGGCCTCCGTGGACATCGCCTACCGGCGGCTGCGCAAGGCGGTGAAGGCAGTCAAGACGGCCGCCGACCGCGACGCGGCACTGCACCGGATCCGCAAGGCGGCCAAGCGGCTGCGCTACGCCGCCGCGGCAGCGGGCAAGACCAAGATCGCCCGGCGGGCGAAGACGATTCAGACGCTGCTGGGCGATCACCAGGACAGCGTTGTCAGCCGCGAACACCTGATTGAGCAGGCCGATGCGGCAGCGGCTGCCGGTGAGGACACCTTCACCTACGGGCTGCTGTATGCCCGCGAGGCCGATCTCGCCGCGCGGTGCCGGGCGCAGCTGCGGCCGGCCCTGCGCAAGCTCGACAAGGCGATGTAGCCCAAACGGGGCGGTCTTTGGTTCCGGATGAGCTCGCTGTCGCGTAGGAGCGGTAATTAGCGCCTTCGCTGAGCCCCTGGGGACTACGCCACAGGCCACACCCACGGAGAGGATGAATGTCGGGCGGTCGTGGGATTTCCTTCGAGGGCCCGCAAGATCTATCTGGATCCTACGTGCCAGATAGACAACCCGTATCTCCAGAACATTATGGAAAAGGCGGGGCAGGGCTGAGGCTGAACTGTCGAACACTTTGCAGGAGCGGCAGCTTGAGTCACATCGCAGCGAAATGAAGTAGAGGACACCCACCAATCGGTGGCGAACCCCGGAAGTATCTCTACGCAGGTCGTTGACAGCGGATCTACAAGACGTATGTTCCGATCAGCTGTCCGATAGAACGGATATCGAGGTTGCGTCCAGCAGAGTGGTGTACGAGCTGGGCCGGCTGGTGAGGTCCGGCGTGTCGTAGCCGAATGATTGGAG
>NZ_LQOT01000023.1 GCF_002101585.1 Mycolicibacter engbaekii
AACCACCTCAACCGAACCTCACCGGATGGGGCCAAATCCAACCGTCACACCGGGGCCAGTTCAAGTTGACATTGCCACGCGGCCCTGGCAGATCCGGATCTGGCTGCCGCGCCACCGGGCGAAATGCTCGAGAGGAGCTAAATGTCTGACAGCCACGTGACCCCTGACTGCAGTTTCCGCTCTGTGGCTCAACTCTGGGCCCCGCGGCCCGCAGCGATCAACGCTGGACTCGGCCATCTCGAATCGCGCGCGGAAACTGACCGGGCGGAAGACCTGGTGGCGCCGGGCGGCCGTGTGGCTGCACTGTTGCAGTGACATGGACGATGGGTTGCTGGCGAGCACCGCCTACGCCATGGTCGAGGGAGCGCCGCAACTATGTCGAACTCCGGGTGAAATTCTGGTGGTTCCGCACGACCCGTTCGGGTGCCGGTTCCAGATATACGAGGCTGCTGCCAAAACGGCGTCGTCAGTGGAGCCCGGCCGCAAGGGCCGACGGTTGAAATCGTCACCGAGTGGGTCCTCACCGATCCATGGGCGGTGGATGGCGTATCCGAAAAAGTGTTTGGTGTTAGCTTCGACGTCGGACTGTAATGGCCGTGAACAATGATGATTGAAGGGCGGGTCCCGCGGTGGCGGAGAAAGACGAGCAGGCCGTGCCGGCGTGGATTCTGGCCACCGATGACGTAGCGATGCCTCCAGTTAACGTCGATGGCAGGATGACCCCCCAACGGCTGGAGGAACTGAGGTCCGCGCTGGCCGCCTTTGTCGACGCGCCGATCGCGACGCTTGAGGTCCGCCCATTGCCGACATCGTTGGACTACAGCCGTGGAACGCCGCTCGGCAGTGCGAGTCCGCTTGCCCAGCAGTTGACAGAGCTCATCGACCGCACAGTGCAAGCCGGGGTTTCCGCCGGAATCGAATCTGCCCAGAAGGCCCTGTTCCGAATGGTCATTCCTGCGAGGGTTGTCGACCAGTTTGGTGCTGGCTTCGCAGAGCCGGCGTCCGTACCGGACGTAGGCGATGAGTCTGAGTCTTCAGCCGGTGCAGTTGAAGTCATTAAGTTCGCGGCCACCGCCGTAGGCGTCCCGCCGAACATTTCGACGGCTGCCGCGCAACTGATCACGATGGCGGTTGCGGCCGGCATCAGCACCTACACCGGGCAGCGACGCGAGGTGCTGGATCTGCTCGAGAAGATCCAGCAGGACAATCTCAAAGCTGAGTGGTTTGACTTGAACGGCTGTCGCAGCGCCATCGACAGAGCTGCTGCGGTACTACTGGACGAGGGGCAGATTGGTGAGACTCTCGGCTTGGGGCCAGCGGTGCATACCGTCGACAAGGCAGTTGCGCGAACTGAGGGGCGGTTGGCTGAGTGGCAGCAGGCTCTGGACGGGTTCCAGGGCAGGCGGGTCGAGCTCGGAAATCTCGAGCGACGATTCGGCAATTTCGACGATGCCCAGAACGAGTTCCACAGCCACCTGCGACTTGCCGCGCTGGCGATCAAGTTGAAACGACGGATCGAAGTGCTGCAGGCGACGCAGCATGCGCAACTTAATCCGGGTAATTCTTTTGAGAGCTTCACAAAGGTTTTGAATGCAGGTAGCGAGCGGCTTAACCAGTTGGAATCGGGTATCAACGATGTGTTGCGAAGGCTGTCGACCATCGAAGTCGACCGGTCCAAGGGGCTTCGCGATTTCGCGTTCAGTGCCGGTGAGGTCGATAAGATGTTGCGGACGACCTACCGGCTGAGGGAGCTCGGCGAACGGCTGAAGCCCGATAGCAGAGCCGATGTCGCAATCGAGATCGCGCGGAGCAGCGACGGCTCTGTGGTGGTGTTCCCTGCCGCCCAGACTTAGTTCGACGCACGATCGGAGGTTGCGCTTCCCCGCTAGGAATTTGCCAGCGCTGCCGCTTCGGCCGACTCGGGCAACGGTTTCGGTACCGACCCGTAGGGAGTTGCACCGGGTCGAGGCAGAAACTGCGGTGTAGGAGTAGGAAGCCGGCCACCGGGTCCCCAACACCAACAAGGCGACGCCCTTCGGCGACGCGCCGTACGGCAGGAGGCGTGAGGATGACTTCCCGTGACTGGTTCTTCGACCTGATGGGATTTCGGGAGGACGGCTATGAGTCCACCCGGCGCCGCCTGGCGTTGGACGGCGATGAGCTGATCTCGACAGTCACCGGAAAGCGCTACGGCATCGGTGAATTGACCCTGCCGACACTGGCTGAGCTGCGGTCGCGGGTGAATCCCATCGGCCGGGATCGCAGCACGGTCAGCTCTGTGGTCGGTGATTCCCGGGCGCTCCATGCTGAACCCGATTTAGCCGGAGCCTTGTTTCAGGTCGCCTCACAGTTCAACGTCCTGGAGATGGTCAACGAACACGTGACGCCCGAAAAGGGCGTGACCGGTTATGCCTACGACCCGACCCAGGGGCCAGCCTGCGCGATAGCCGCGGGGGCAGCCACCATCTACCGCAACTACCTGGTGCAGGTAGGCGATCAGACCGGGCAAAACAGCGATCGTCAACTCGATACCTTGGCCCTCTTGGGCCAGGCGTTCTCGGCGGAGTTGCGCCGGCCCGTACGTGACCTGTGGAACATGCAGAACGGCTACGCATTGTGTAGCGCCGACGGACTGAGGGCGATCACCGATTTGCTGGCCGGCGCCTCCGACGAACTGCGGGACAGGCTGCGCGGACAGTTGGCAATCGGGTTGCACCGCAACGTTCAGGTCACCGATGTGGTTGCCGGGCCGGGCCAGGCCGTGTCGCAGGCGTTCTGTTCGGCTCTGCCGGTTGCATACACGCGCCTGCCGGCACCCGACTGGGAGTTGTTCGCCCGCCTGGTGTTAGAGGCCGCCTACGAGGCGACGTTGCTCGCCGGTGCCGAACAGGCGGGCTTCGGCGGATCTAACGTCGTGCTGCTGACCCGAGTCGGTGGCGGTGCATTTGGCAACGCCGCCGAGTGGATCGATGATGCGATCGAGCGTGCGCTGTCGATCGTGGAGTATGCGGGGCTCGACATCCGGCTCGTCAGCTACGGCCACGTCGACCCCTCGTCACGAGGAGTCGCCGACCGCTGGGGCTGACGACACGAAGCCGGTGCCGGTCCTGGCACCGCCATGCCCCCGTCCAACCCCCTGCGACCATGTACCGATGACCGCAACACTCGTCGCAAAGGATGTCGCCGGCGGCTTCGCGCACCGCACGCTGTTCGAGGGCGTTGACCTCACCGTTGCACCCGGCGACGTCGTCGGTGTTGTCGGTGTCAACGGCGCCGGCAAGAGCACCCTGTTGCGGATCCTCGCCGGCGACCTGGAGCCGCTCGACGGCTCGGTCAACATCGCCCCGGCCGATGCGTTCGTCGGTTGGCTGCCGCAGGAGCACGAGCGGGTGGCCGGCGAGACCGTCGGCGCCTACATCGCTCGCCGGACCGGCTGCGCACAGGCCGCGCAGGCCATGGACGCCGCGGCCAACGCCTTGGCCGATCCGGATCAGGCTCCCGCTGGTACTGATCCAGCTGAGACCTACTCGGAGGCGCTGGACCATTGGCTGGTCACCGGCGCGGCCGACCTCGACGAACGCGTGCCCGCGGTGCTCGCCGACCTCGGACTGGACTCCGAGGCGGTACGGCCCGAGTCGACGCTGATGACCGGGTTGTCGGGTGGGCAGGCCGCCCGGGTAGGCCTGGCTGCGCTGATGCTGTCGCGGTTCGACATCGTCCTGCTCGATGAGCCGACCAACGATCTCGACCTGGACGGGCTGGCCCGGCTGGAGCAGTTCGTCCGTGATCTTCGCGGCGGGGTGGTGCTGGTCAGCCACGACCGGGAGTTCTTGGCCCGCAGCGTCACTCGTGTCCTGGAATTGGATCTGGCTCAGAACACCACAACCGTCTTCGGCGGCGGATACGACAGCTATCTCGAGGAACGTGAGATCAACCGCCGGCACCGGCGTGAGCAGTACGAGGAATTCGCCGAGAAGAAGGCCGACCTGGTCGCTCGCGCCCGCACGCAGCGGGAATGGTCGAGCCAGGGTGTCCGCAACGCGATGCGCAAGGCGCCGGACAACGACAAGAATCGGCGCCGCGCCGCTACGGATTCCAGTGAAAAACAGGCGCAGAAGGTGCGTCAGATGGAGAGCCGGATCGCCCGCCTGGAGGAGGTCGTCGAACCCCGCAAGGAATGGACCCTGCAATTCAGCATCGGGGCCGCACCTCGGTCGAGTTCGGTGGTTGCGACACTCGACAATGCCGTGGTGCGGCACGGTGATTTCGTTCTCGGCCCCGTGTCGCTGCAGGTGGATGCCGGCGAGCGGATCGGCATCGTGGGCCCCAACGGGGCCGGAAAGTCGACGTTGCTGCGCCTGCTGCTCGGCCGTCAGCAGCCCGATGCGGGCCGCGCCAGTCTGGGCGCCAACGTCGCTATCGGTGAAATCGACCAGGCGCGCGCCGACTTCACCGGCCCCGTCCGTCTGGTCGATCGCTTCGAGCAGCGGGTGCCGGACTGGTCGACCGCCGACGTGCGAACGCTGCTGGCGAAGTTCGGGCTGACTGCCGACCATGTGGAGCGCGCGGCCGACGACCTTTCGCCTGGGGAGCGCACTCGCGCCGGCATGGCGTTGCTGCAGGCCTGCGGCACGAATGTGTTGGTCCTCGACGAACCGACCAACCATCTGGATCTGCCTGCCATCGAACAGCTTGAGCAGGCGCTGGAAACCTACGACGGTGCGCTGCTGCTGGTGACCCACGACCGCCGGATGTTGCAGAACGTCCGGTTGGACCGCTCCTGGCTAGTCGAGGGCGGGAGCGTCACCGAGTTGTAGGCGGAAGCGGTCATCCGACTCGGGTGGCTGACCCCTTTTGACCAGCACATACGCGCCGGTGGGCGTGCAGTCCTGCAGCCCCGCCACGTCCTGACCTGCGGCCGGCAGCGCTCTGCTGAATTCCCCCGACTTTCCGGTAGATGGGACGGGGCTGGCATTTTCCTTAGAGGTATGATGTGGTGTAGACCACGTTAGAAACCTTGATGTGATGTACGCCACAGGAGGCAGGTAATGACCACTTTTTTGACCGGCTTGGGCGTCACGGCAGCCACCGCGACTGTCAGCGCCGGCATGATGGGTCACGCCACCGTGGCGTTGTGTGTTGGCCTGGTGTCGGCGGCCTTCTTCGCCGGCCAAATCTGCTGACACGTCCCCACAGCGGCAGTATCAGTAACTAGACGCCGAGCCCCTCGGCGCCACCGGGCGGCTGCCCCTGAGCACCCCGATCCCAGCAGGCGCAACGTCTCCGCAGCGTGGTTACGCAGCTCGCCGGCCGGGACTGCAGCAGCCATCTCCGAATGTGGCGACTCAATCCCTACCCGGCCCCCGGCACGACCTGCCGGCAGCTGTAGGTCACCGGGTCGCACATCACCGGCAGGGTGGTCCAGCCGCCGTAGGTGCCCGGCACGTTCCACGTCGGCAGCAGCGGCCCGTCGTAGTACGGGTTGGGCATGTAGCGGCAGGTGTTGACCGCCGCGCAGGGCGGCGGAGCATCCGCCCCGGCGATCGCGGCAACGCCGCTTCCCAGGCTGATTGCGGCTAGGGCGGTGAGTACCAGCAGGTATCGCATGCCCCCACCGTGGCACGCGCTACCGACAACTATCGTCGAGCGATGACTCCCGAGGAGCGGCTGACCGCGCTCGAACAGATCGAGGCGATCAAAGCCCTCAAGCATCGCTACTTCCGAGCGTGTGACGCCAAAGACCCCGAAACGTTCCGGTCCTGCTTCATTGCCCGCGGCGCCGACATTCATTACGGACCTCTGGGCGGCTTCGACGACGCCGATCAGATCGCCGAGGTCTTCACCCGGATCGCGCTGCACACCGTGGACGGCAAACCGGTGATCCTGGACATGCACCACGGCATGCACCCCGACATCACCATCACCGGTCCCGGCACGGCCACTGGACGCTGGACGCTGAAATTCCGGCAGCTCAACATGCTCGAGCGCACCGAACGGCTGCTCACCGGCGAGTACGACGACGGCTACGTGATCGAGGGCGGCGCCTGGAAGATGGCCCGCAGCCACTTCCGCCAACTCTGGGCGATCACCCGACCGCTCGGTGACGACACGATGGTGGAGATCTGACGATGAGCTCACGGATCGCCCTGGTCACCGGGGCCAGCCGCAGCGTCGGCAAAGGCGTCGCGTTGGCGCTCGGCTCACACGGCTGGACGGTGTATGTCACCGCGCGCGGCGAGGTCGACACGGACGGGCCGCTGGACCAGACGGCTCGGCTGGTCACCGAGCGCGGTGGCCGCGGCATCGCCGTGCAGTGTGACCACCGCGACGACGCGCAGATCGCCGCGCTGTTCGCTCGCATCGCCGACGATTACGACGGCCGGCTGGACCTGCTGGTCAACAACGTGTGGGCCGCGCCGAAGGGCTTCGCCGGGTTCACCGAGAAGTTCTGGCAGCGCCCGCTCTCGGACTGGGACACCCTGATCGGGGTGGGCCTGCGCGCCCACTACGTCGCCTCGGTGCACGCCGCGCAACTGATGGTGGCGCGCGGCGCAGGCCTGATCGCCAACATCTCCTCCTTCGGCGCCCGCGGGCACCTGCACTCGGTGCTCTACGGCATGTCCAAGGCCGGACTGGACAAGATGGCCGCCGACATGGCCGTCGAACTGACCGGAACCGGGGTGAGCGCGGTCTCGCTGTGGCCGGGCCTGGTCAAAAACGAAGTCATGCAGGGCTTCATGGACCGCGGACTGGACAACTTCCAGGGCTACCCGCTGGCCAACGCCGAAACCCCGGAGTTCATCGGCCGTGTCATCGCCGCCCTGGCCGACGACCCGGACATCGCGGCTCGCAGCGGACACACCCTGATCACCGCCGAGGCCGCGCTGGACTTTCGTGTCACCGACATCGAGGGCAACCAGCCCGATTCGCACCGCGCCCTGTTCGGCGGCGGGCCGCTCTACTGACCGGCTACCAGTTGCTCGGCGCGTAATCCTTGAGGAAGCACCCGTACAGATCCTCGCCGGCTTCCCCGCGCACGATCGGGTCATAGACCCGGGCGGCGCCGTCGACCAGATCCAGCGGGGCGTGGAATCCCTCCTCAGCCAGACGCAGCTTGGTGGGATGCGGGCGCTCATCGGTGATCCAGCCGGTGTCCACCGCCGTCATCAGGATGCGATCGTTCTCCAGCATTTCGGCGGCACTGGTGCGGGTCAACATGTTCAGCGCGGCCTTGGCCATATTGGTGTGCGGATGGCCCGGACCCTTGTAGCGGCGGCTGAACTGACCCTCCATCGCCGAGACATTCACCACGTACTTACGGCGGGCCTTCGATGCCGCCATGGCCGGGCGAAGCCGGCTCACCAGGATGAACGGTGCCGTTTGATTGCACAGCTGCACTTCGAGCAGCTCCAGGGCGTCGACCTCGTGCACCCGCTGCGTCCAGCTGTTCACCGGGGCGGTGTCGGGCAACAGCCCGCCCGCGTCGATCGCGGTGCCGGCGGCAATTCGCGCCGGGGAGGCGCTGCGGGCAGTCAAGGCCAGCTCAGTCAGCGCGTGCGGCGCCTGATGCTCGGCGAGGCTGCCGGCCAGGGCCGCCGGGTGGGCGTCGCTGACATGGTCGAACGTGATGACGTCAACCAGCTCGTTGGAGGAGGTGCGTTCGGCCTCGATGAGGGCGGCATAGGACCCGGGGGCACGGCGCACCGTCTGCGCCGCGTTGTTGATCAGGATGTCCAACGGGCCCTGGCCGGCCACCGTGTCCGCCAGTGCGACGACCTGGGCCGGGTCGCGCAGGTCGATACCCACCACCTGCAGTCGGTGCAGCCAGTCAGCGCTGTCGGGCATCGCGGCGAAGCGGCGCACCGCGTCGTTGGGGAAACGGGTGGTGATGGTGGTGTGCGCACCGTCGCGCAGCAGCCGCAACGCGATATACATGCCGATCTTGGCGCGCCCGCCGGTGAGCAGGGCGCGCCGGCCGGTCAGGTCGGTGCGGGCATCCCGTTTGGCCCGGCTCATGGCGGCGCAGTCCGGGCAGAGTTGGTGATAGAACGCGTCTACCTGCGTGTAGTGGGTCTTGCAGATGTAGCAGGCCCGCGAGCGCAGCAGCGTGCCCGCCGACGCCCCGACCGCGGCCGACACCAGCGGAATACCCTGCGTCTCGTCGTCGATGCGGCCCGGTGCCCCGGTGGCCGTGGCGGCGATGACGGCCTGGTCAGCGGCGGCAACGGCGTCGCGTTTGGCAGTCCGGCGGGCCTTCTTGAGTTGCTTGAACATGCGCGCGGTGGCTCGGCGCACCGCGACGGCGTCGGGGTGCTCGGGCGGCAGCGCGTCGATCTCGGCGAGCACCTGTAGGCAGGCGGCGAGCCTTTCGGGGTCGATCGCGGTCACGCGTGGAAGGGTATCGGGCCGGGCGCTCGATTACCGATTTGCTCAAGATCGCCAATACACTCAGCGACGCAATGACCGACAACGCCCTGGATTCACCGACGGTCGCCGCCGCGCCGCAAACCGGCCGGATCTCGTCTGAAGCGGGCCGCCGGCGAACCTTTGCCGTCATCAGCCACCCCGATGCCGGCAAATCCACCTTGACCGAAGCCCTGGTGCTGCATGCCAAGGCCATCACCGAGGCCGGTGCGGTGCACGGCAAATCCGGTCGTCGTGCCACGGTGTCGGACTGGATGGAGATGGAGAAAGCCCGCGGCATCTCCATCACGTCGACTGCCCTGCAGTTCCCCTACCGCACCCCCAAGGGCCAGGACTGCGTCATCAACCTGCTCGACACCCCTGGCCACGCCGACTTCTCCGAAGACACCTACCGGGTGCTGACCGCCGTCGACTCCGCGGTCATGCTCATCGACGCCGCGAAAGGCCTTGAGCCGCAGACCCTCAAGCTGTTCCAGGTATGCCGCCATCGCCGGATCCCGATCATCACGGTGATCAACAAGTGGGACCGGCCCGGACGGCACGCCCTGGAACTGATGGACGAGATCGCGACCCGCATCGGACTGCGTCCCACCCCGCTGACCTGGCCGGTCGGCATCGCCGGAGAATTCGACGGGGTGCTCGATCGCCGGTCCGGCAACTTCATCCGGTTCACCCGTACCGCCGGTGGTGCTACCGCGGCACCCGAGGAGCACATCGCCGCGGCCGATGCGCATGCCGCGGCCGGTGATGACTGGGACACCGCGGTCGAAGAGTGCGAGCTGCTCTCAGCCGACGGATCCGACTTCGACCGCGAGGCGTTCCTCGCCTGCACGGCGACGCCGGTGCTGTTCACCTCGGCGGCCTTGAACTTCGGCGTGAATCAGCTTCTCGACGTGCTCACCGAGTTGGCGCCGGCGCCCAGCGGGGCGCTCGACGTCGACGGGACCCGCCGGGCCACCGACGCACCGTTCAGCGCCTTCGTGTTCAAGGTGCAGGCGGGAATGGATTCCGCCCATCGCGATCGCATCGCCTTCGCGCGGGTGTACTCGGGAACCTTCGAACGCGGTGACGTGCTCACTCACGCCGCGACCGGCAAGCCCTTTGTCACCAAGTACGCCCAGTCGGTGTTCGGCCAACAGCGCTCCACCTTGGACACCGCCTGGCCCGGTGATGTGATCGGGCTGGCCAACGCTGCGGCCCTGCGCCCCGGCGACACGCTGTATTGCGATGTGCCCGTGCAATACCCGCCGATCCCGAGCTTCTCGCCCGAGCATTTCTCGGTGGCGCGCAACGTCGATCCCAGCAAGCACAAGCAATTCCGCCGCGGCATCGAACAGTTGGACCAGGAGGGCGTCGTGCAGGTGCTGGTCTCCGATCGCCGCGGTGAGCAGGCGCCGGTACTCGCCGCGGTCGGCCCGATGCAGTTCGAGGTGGCCGCGCACCGGATGGCTCGAGAAATGGGGGCCCCGATCACGCTGGAGTCGCTGCCCTATCAGGTGGCGCGGATCGTGGACGCCGACGACGTCGACTTCGTCAACAAGCAATCGCTGGCGGAAGTCTTGACCCGCACTGATGGGGTGCACCTGGTGTTGTTCTCCAACGCTTGGCGCCTGCAGGGTTTCCAGCGCGACAACCCCGACGTGCAGCTGCGGTCCCTGGTGGCCGCGGAGGGATAGGCGAACCCCACGGCCAGCCGTCAGTCACACAGTGCGGCAAGCAGTTCGGGCAGCGGCACGGTGGCGATACCGATGGCGGAGTCGCCGATACCGTACGGCAGCACCAGGGTGTCGGCGTGCACCAGGGCGCCGCAGGAGTAGATCACATTGGGCACATAGCCATCCTGCTCGTCGCCGGCGGGGCTCAGCAGCGGTTCGCGTAGCCGGCCGACCATCCGGGTGGGATCGTCGAGATCGAGCAGAATCGCTCCGATGCGATAGGTGCGCATCGGGCCCACCCCGTGGGTGAGCACCAGCCAGCCGGCTTCGGTCTCGATGGGCGGACCGCAGTTCCCGAGCTGCAACGCCTCCCACGCCTGGGCGGGGCGTTGAACGGGAACCGCGCTAGGCCACACCGACAGGTGATCGGAGTAGGCGATCGCATTCGACTCGCGGTCCGCTCTCGACATCGCCGCGAACCGGCCTCGAATCCGGCGCGGAAACAATGCCAGTCCCTTATTGGCCGCGGCGCGTCCGACTATCGGCGTGGAGGTAAACGAGCGGAAATCCGTTGTCTCCAAAAGCTGTTGGCTGATATGTGATCCGCTGTAGGCGGTGTAGGTGGCAAGCCACCTGAGGGTGCCGTCGTCGTCGGTGAAGCGGACGAATCGAGCGTCCTCCATCCCGGCCCGCTCAGCATCCATCGATGGACACAGCACCCGCTCGGAAAGCGGTATGGCATCGGGAAACCTGACGGCATAGGTACGTGCGGCGATGGCGCGGATCGCCGAGATCGTCTCTCGGGCGCGTCCACGGGTGCTCAGATGGGTCTCAAGCTCGGCCAGTCGCTGATCGAGCTCCGTTCGGGTGAAGCGGTCGCCGAGCCCGTCGAGGACGTAGCCGGTTGCCTCGCCGGCGTCGTCGAGTCGAGCGAGCTCACTGCGAAAGACGGCTGCGTCCAGCAGGGTCGCGCTGGCTGCTCCGACGGTGGCGAAGGGGCTCAGGTCATCGATGGTGGCGCGCCCGGACGCGTCGACGATGCCGGTTCGGAACCCGATCGAGGAACGATGTCCTTCTCCGATGCCCCGTACGCTCATGATGAATCGCAGCCCGCCCGCGCGCGTTCCCGCCTGGTCGGGGTGCGCCACGATGCTGGGATTGCACAACGCCGCACCCTCGATGGCGTATTCGCTGGTGAACGTCGCACCGAGCAACAACATGCGTACCTCGGAGAGTTCCCGCTGGGGATCCAACCGGTCGGCGAGTTCCCGGGCGTGTCGGCCGAAGGTGCCGACCAGATCACGGTGACGGCCGTCGAAGCGTGCCACGACATCGTCTAACGACGAACGCGCCTCGTCCTCGTCCAGCGCCAGAATCCGCCGGAGCACCTGTCCCGCACGGGACTCCTGGTGCTCGAAACCCTCCTGGCCGGGTACGAAGAGTCGGGTGACCACGCGCGACGGATCGGCCGCGAGCCGCTGGGGACTCCGCGTGGCCAACCCGTAAGTCATTGCGGCACAGTCGCGAAATGCTGGGCCTGCTGCAGGGTCGACAGCACAGCCAGGGTCGACTCCGCGCCTTGATTGCGATTCACTCCGTCGGCGTGCAGACCGTCGAATCCGGCGCCCGTCTGCGGATCCCACATCAGCTGTCGCGCGTCGTTGGCGCCCTGGAACCACGCCGCGGCCGCCCGGACTCCGTCCGGCCAGATCTGTCTGGCGTCGACGCCGGCGGCACGTGCGCACGCATCTGCGAGGGTGGCCACCTCGATCGGCTGCTGGTCGAATCCGGGCCGCCGGTCGTCGGGGCCGCGTCCCTCCGCGGGCGTGGGTGACAGGTGCCCGTCCGTCGATTCGTATCCGACCAGCCACTCCAACAGATCCAGGCCGCGCTGCCACAGTGTCGGCGTGTCGAGTGCATCACCCGCAGCGATCATCGCTTCGGCAAGGACCGCGTTCGCGTAGGTCAGTCGCGCCTCAGGCCATAGCCAAGTGGGGTTGCCGGTCGGTTCGGGGACGGTGGCGGCGTAGTCGGAGACGAGCTCGCGGGCCGCGCGATGTCCGGGGTTGACCTTCAGGAGTTCCGCGGCCCCCAATGCGGCGAACGCCATGGCGCGCGGCCACGTCGACCGTCCCTGGGCGGCGCGCTCGAACTGCACGATGGCCGACTGGCGCACCCATCCCACGTCGCTCCTGGCAGCGGCCGTTCCGAGGCCCCAGACGCATCTGCCCCAGCAATCCTCGAAGGTCGGCTCGTCGGCCCAGCCGCCGGTGCTGTCCATCCGATTGCGGCAAGCCCCGGTGAGGGCCTGCGCCTCGTTCAGAAACCGCACCGCGACACTGGCGAGGCGGTGCACGTCCCCATCAGCGCGGGGCTGTCGGCTGGTGACGACGAGCACGCGGCTCATATCGTCGGTGCAGTAGCCGTGTTCGGGCCTCGGCTCGGCGAGGCAGGCATGCTCGAAGGTGCCCCGATGGTCCGTCATGCGCAGCAGATGGTCGAAGATCGGGGCCGGCGTGCCGACGGTCATACCGATGCCGGCCGCTGCGCGAGATGGCGGCGCGCCACGCTCAGATAGGCATTGGCGACGCTCGCCCACGCCATCGACGGGGCCAGCCGGCGGGCCTCGGCGGCCATCGAGCCGGCCACCCGAGGATCGGTCAGCACCCGGCGCAGGGCAGCGGCAAGCGCGTCGGGGTCATCGTGGCCCACGACGATGCCCGCCCCGGTGCCGAGAAGCTCAATGGCGTGCGGGAAGGCGGTGGCGACCACGGGCCGGCCGCACGCAATGGCGTCAACCAGCACACCGGAGGTGACCTGGTCGGCGGAGTCGTAGGGCAGCACGACCGCAGCCGAGGACTGGACCAGTGCCATCAGCGACGAAACGCCCCGGTAATCGGGGTCGAAAGACACCGAGCCGGCCACCCCGCTGCTGCGTGCCTGTTCGGCACGTGCGTCACGGTAGGCCTCGCCGTCGGCGGCCAGAACCTTCGGATGCGTCCGCCCGGCCACCAGGTAGCGCGGCCGCCCGGGGAGATCGTGCAGCGATCCCATCACGTCGATAACCCGCTCGATGCCCTTGCCGGGCCCCAGCAGGCCCCAGGTCAACAGGGTGGGCCTGCCGGAACGCTTCAACGAGACGCGCCCTGGCACCGTCGCGCCGTGCGGGATTGTGGTGACTTTACGGCGATCGATGTCGAAGTCGAGGCACAGGCGCTCACTGGCCACCTCGGACATGACGACCACTTGATCCGCCCGTGCCGCTATCGCTTCGAACACCGAACGCTGGTGTGGCGTAGGGCTTTTGAGGATCGTGTGCGCGACGACGATGGACGGGACGTGCAACCCGTCGATCAGATCCACTACATCTTCCCCGTCGGCGCCGCCATAGACCCCGTACTCGTGCTGGATGATCGCGACATCGTTCTGGTTGAGCAATTCGGCGCTGGCCGCCACCGATGCCGCCGACCCGTTGACCAGCTCACCGACGACGCGGGAACTACTGGAAGGCGTGCCGTCCGCTATGCGCACGACACTGACCTCAGCGCCATTGGCGGACAGTGCGTCGGACAGTGAGGCGGTAAAGGTCGCCAGACCGCACGGGGTGGGCGGATAGGTACTGACGATGCCGAAACTCGGCGGACGCGCATAGCGTTGCTCCGTCTTCGGAGCGGTAAAGGGCGGGCAGGCGAACAGAGCATCCATGGTGATCCCGGCAAACGGTCGTCCCCGGTGTGTCCGGTGCGAGCGGGTTGCTCTAAAAGATCAACGGCAAGAACGCTGACTCATCCCGGACTGGCTCGGATCCCAACCTTTTCCACCCTACACCCCGTTTTCGCCGGCTTCCCCGCGCAGCCGCACCAAGCGCGTTGTCGAACTCTCGTCGAGCTCTACCAGATCCGAGTAGGACCGCAGGAAGTCGCTGAACGACTTATAACCCAGCGCTTTCTCGCTGAAAGAGGGATCCATTCGCTTCATCTGCGCCTTGACCGACGAATTGTGCAGCCACTCGACGTCATCCTTCTCCAAGCCGATCTGCAGCGCGCGGATGAGTAGGGCGGTCGCGGTGTCTTGCGGATCCGGCTGCGGCGGCTCCTCGGGCTCCTCCTTTGCCTGGCGGGTGCGCCGCGTGGGCTCGGTCGCGGTGTCGACGGGGGCGGGCTTGTACACCGGCACTCCGGGAAGCGCGTCATAGCTGACGAAGTCGTCGCACGCCGCCGCCAGTGCGCGGCTCGTCGATCCGGCCACCCCGATGCCAACCACATAGCGGCCCAAGCGTTTACAGCGCTGTGCCAGCGGAATGTAGTCGGAGTCACCGGCCACGATCACCACGTGGGTCAAATCCGGCAGCCGAAACATGTCCTCGACCGCGTCGACCGCCAACCGGATGTCGGCGCCGTTCTTACCGTAGGCCGCTGCCGGGAACAGCTGGACCAGGTCAACCGCTCGCCCCACCAGTTGCGCGCGGTAGCCGGTGTTGACCTCGGCTGACCAGTCGGCGTAGGCGCGGGTGAGCACCAGCGTGCCGAACGACGATGCGAAGTCGATGATCGCCCCGACGTCGACGGTGGCCCGCGCCAGCCGCTCGGGTTGTTTGGCCAGGCCCTTGGCCTTGTCCTTCTGAAACGAGCTGCGGCCGTTGACCTGGTCATAGCGAGAGATCACGATGTTGTCGAAGTCGAGGTACACCGCGACCCGGGTATTGCCGGCTTCCGTCATGGTTCCAGTGTGGCGCACCACCGGCCCCATCCATAACGGCTGGGCGGGGATGGGGGAGTTGCCCACCTCTGAGCGACAACTCCGGGTCCGGGTTCCGGGTCCGGGTCCGGGGTCGAGGCAGGGGCCCATGT
>NZ_LQOT01000024.1 GCF_002101585.1 Mycolicibacter engbaekii
GGCGGCGGCGGCGCCGGTCCCGCCGGCGCCGCCGCCGCCCGGGCCGCCGCCGGCCCCCCCGTTATCCCCGGTGGACGGCCTGTCGGCGATGTACCTGGTGGCCGGGCTGCGCCAGCAGGCCAGCCGGGCGGCCGGCACCAGCGCGCGGCGCCGAGCCCCCGAGCCCGACACCAGCGAGGTCGCAGCACCCGCCGCTGCGGCGGAGGTGCCGGCCAAAGCGCGCCGGCGCCGGCGGGCGAAGCTCGACATGATCGGCCGCGGGTATGAGTACATGGATCTGGAGGATTCCGACGAGGACGCTCCGCCGGGCCCGCAACCGGGCGGCTTGACCGCGTTGACCGGTAGTGCCTTGAGCGGCGGCGTGGTCACCCCGATGACACCCGGGACCTGGATGACGCAGCAGCAGACCCAGGCGCCCTGAGCCTCGCCGGTGGTCTTGTGCCTGGCTCAGCGTGGCGGACGAGCCGCCGGGCGGTGGCTCAGCGCGCAGTCCTGACACAGTCCGCCACCGGGTGTGCGGTAGAACAAGCAGCAGCTGGTCCGCCGGTAGTCGGTTGTGGGGTCGTCGAAACGCAGTGTCCCGGCAAGGCGTTCGTCGTCGACCAGGTGCCGTGCCAGCTTCCAGCTCAGCTGGTCGGTCAGGTTGCCGCCGTGGTGCCGGTGCAGGGCGTGCGCGGCGCCCAGTGCCGCGGCGGCGGCGTTGCCGAGCAGGAGCCGCTCGGAGACCGGGCCGAGCCGGCGTACCGCGGCTGCCAGCGGTTGCAGGTGTCCCGCCAGGATCTGCTCGCCCACCCGCGCCGACATCCGCCCGGGGGTCTCCCCAGGGCCATGCCATGCCAACGGCTCGGGCAGGTGCAGTCCGATGGTGCCGCCGCATTCGGCGTACCGGAGTCGGCCGGGATCGAGGTCGATCAGCAGCGCGTGTTCGGCCGCGGCGCCCAGGCCGATGGACCACAACCGGGCGGCGTAGCCGAGGTAGAAGGTGGACGCTGCCACCCGAAATTCCGACGCCCCGATGCGTTCCCGCACCCGGGCGATCAGGCCGGACAGCAGCTCCGGGTCGGTATAGAGCTCGGCCACCGGCCGCCAGTGCGCCGTGCCGGCGGCCGACAGCGTGAAATATGTTCCGACGGCGGCCAATTCATTCAGGGCCGCGACGGTGCGATCCGGCGGAGCGCAGCGGTGCGCCGTCGTGGGCAGGCTGCGCAGCAGCCGCGCCAGGTCCGGCAGTGCGGTGTCGCGATCTCCGTTGACGGTGCGCACTGTGATGGCGCGGGATTCGGTTGCCGTGAGCACGATCTCGGCGGGGGCGTCGCGGTGGTCCGGGGGTCCGAAGCCCTCCCGCGCCAGCACCCGGTACAGGGCCGAACGCAGCGGTTCGGCGGCGTCGACTCGCGCGGTGCGCACGCGGCGGTCGCCGGTGCGGGTGTCGAGTTCGAACATGCCGCTGCCCGGGTCGAAACGCAACGTGTCGTTACCGAACATCTCGCCGATGCGCCCGGACAACATCAGCTCCTCGCCGACGGTGTCCACGCAGGTGCCCGCCGGATCCATCAGCCACACCCGGTCGGCCACCCGCAGCGCCAACTCCAGGTCATGGGTGCTGAGCACCACCGCCATCCGCTGCTCGCGGGCCAGCTCACGCAGCAGGCCGAACAGCGCGGCCCGCGAGGACACGTCCAGGAATGCGGTCGGCTCGTCGAGGATCAGCAGACCTGGCTGTTGGGCGAGCGCCCGCGCGGTCAGGACGCGCTGGCATTCGCCGTCGGACAGTTCGGCGGCCGGCCGCGGTGCCAGATGCTGGGCGCCGGCCGCCGCCAGCGCCCAGTCGACGATCTCCTCGTCGGCCGGGCGCAGCCGGGCGCCCAGGCCCAGATGCGGAATGCGGCCGAGTCCGACCAGTTCCCGCGCCGACAGCAGACCGGGATCGACCCGCCCGGTCAGCACCACCGCCACCCGGCGGGCCAGCTCGTCGCGGGGCAGCGCGGTCAGCTCGGCGCCGTCCAGCAGGACGCGTCCGCCCAGAGCCGGCTGCAAGCCCGCCAGCGTGCGGATCAGGGTGGACTTGCCCGCGCCGTTGGGCCCGATCAGCACGGTCAGCTCACCGCGGCGCGCCCGTGCGCTCAGCCCGGCTGCCACCGTCACCGATCGGCGCCGGCGGCGGTAACCGATCGCCAGGCCGTCGAGCTCGACGGCCGGTGCGGCGCCCGCGCCCGTCATGCCGGCAACCCCCGGCGGGCCCGCAACAGCACGGCGATCACCAAGGGTGCTCCGATCAGCGCGGTGACCGCGTTGATCGGGATCACCACGTCGCTGCCGGGCACCTGACTGACGATGCCGCAGGCCAGCGCGGCGGCGGCGCCCAGCAGGGTCACCGCCGGCACCACCACCCGGTGGTCGGAGGTGCCCATCACGAGCCGGGCGACGTGCGGCACCACCAGCCCGAGGAACGCGACCGGCCCGCAGAATGCGGTGGTCACCCCCGCCAACAGCGACGCCGAGGCCACCGTCACGACCCGGGCCCGCCGGACATCGATGCCCATGGTCGCCGCGTAGCTCTCGCCGAGCAGCAGGGCATTGAGCGGCCGGACCGTCAGCGCCGCGGCCACCAGCCCGACGGCCACCAGCGGCAGCAGCAGCCGCAGGTCCGACCAGCTTGTTGCGGCGAAGCTGCCCAGGCCCCACAGCAGGTACTGCTGCACCCGCTGCGGATCGGAGTACACCAGCGCCAGGCTCACCAGCGCGGTACTGGCCGCACCGACCATCACGCCGATCAGCAGCAGCGTCGCCGCCGAGCTGGTCCACCGCGACAGCACCAGTACCAGGCTGAGCATCGCCGCGGCCCCCAGCGCTGCGGCCAGCACCTGCGCCGCACGACCGGCACCGGCCAGGGCGGTGGTGAACCCACCGCCGGCCGCGCCGGCGGCCAGCACCACCAGCGCGACTCCCAGGCTGGCTCCCGAACTCACGCCGAGGATGTAGGGATCGGCCAGGTTGTTGCGGAACAGGGTTTGCAGCTGCAGGCCGGCGACCCCGAGTGCGGAGCCGGCGGCCAGCGCGGTGAGCACCCGCGGCAACCGCATGTTGCCCACGATCACCTGCCAGCGCGGATCGGAGGGCGGCGCACCCACCAGCACCCGGATGGTGTCGGGCAGCGGCACCCGCACCGGGCCCAGTGCCAGGCCCAGCAGGACCAGCAGTACCACCGCGGCGGCGAGGGCGGCCAGTACCACCGCGGCGCGCGGCCTCACGGCTGCACCCGCCGGTAGAACTCGAAGTCGTGCTGCCCGGCGAGGTCGGGGTGCAGGATCGCAACCAGGTCACCGAGCAGCAGATCCGGCCGGGCGGCTCCCCGTTCCCAGTAGGTGTTGCCGCCGCCGGGGGACACCGCCTTGGTTGCCGACCACACCTGACCGGTTCGCAAGGCGCTGAGTTCGCCGTATCTGCTGTCGAGGGCCACCGCGTCCGCGAGTGTCCGCCAGTCGTCGGTGACCAGCCACAGCGGCGCGGTCCCCGCCCGGGCGTAGACCGACTCGAAGTTCAGGTGGCGGCTCTGGGCGCCGGTGTCGGACAACCACGGGTAGGACCCGCCCGCGTCGGCGACCAGACGTCCCGCGTAGCTGTCGCCGGTGGGCATCGTCCAGCTGCCCGAGTACATGGTGCCGACCAGGACCTCGACGGGTTCGACGGCTGCCGCCCGCTGCGCCCAGGAACGGTAGCCGGCACGGATGGACTCGTAGACCTGCCCCGCCTGACGTTCGGTTCCGGTCAGCGCGGCGAACATCTTGATCCACTCGGCCCGGCCCAGCGGGGTGGGTTCCAGCCATTCGGCGTCGGCGACCACCGGGATACCGGCCGCACGCAGCGCGGCATAGCCGGGATCGTCGATGCCGCCGGTGACCACCAGGTCCGGGGCGGCGCCGATCACGCTTTCGGTGTTGATCTGCCCGCCGGGGGCATAGCCGGCGACCTCGCCGGCCGCGATGCGAGCGCGCAGCTGCGGGTCGGTCACCGCCGCCGGGCTGGCCACCCCGGTGACCACGGTGGTTTGGCCGAGTTCGGCGATCATCGCCAGATGTGTCGTCGAGCCGGAATACAGGCTGCGCACCGGAACGGTGATCTGCGGCGCCTGCGCCAGCGCACCTGACAGCTCCGGGGCGGGCGCTCCGCAGCGCACCAGCACGTAGCGTTGCGGCTTGCCGCCGGGATAGGGCTGCGTGACGGTCAGGATCTGGTAGCTGCGGTGGTACTCGATGGCCACGTTGGTGGCCTCGGTCAGCGTCGACTTGTCCGGGAAGTAGTCGACGGCCGGATCGAAGTCGGTGATGCAGCCCGGGCCGGATCGCGGCGGGCGGGAGGCGGGCTCGGCACAGCCGGCCAAGGCGGCGGCCAGCGCCACCAGTAGTGCAGGAACTACCCGCAGCGCACGGGACATGGGCGCAAAATCAGTTTCCTCGTCATCGCCTTACCGCGACATTCTCGCATGCCGTCCGGCGGCGACCGGGCGCCAGACCGCACGGCATGGCCGGTGTGCACCCCGGGCCGGTGCCGGGCGCGGCGTTGCGGCAGGCTTAGCGCGACGGCGACGGCGACCGGGAGGACAGCTGATGGGGGGAATCCTGATCGCCGGAACCACCAGCGACGCCGGTAAGACCGTGGTTTCCACCGGGATCTGCCGCGCCCTGGCCCGCCGCGGGGTGCGGGTGGCTCCGTACAAGGCGCAGAACATGTCCAACAACTCCATGGTGTGCCTGGGCGCAGCCGGGGTGGCAGCCGAAATCGGTCGAGCGCAATGGATTCAGGCCCGCGCCGCGCGAGCCGAACCGGAGCCGGCGATGAACCCGGTGCTGCTCAAACCGGGCAGCGACCAGCAGAGCCACGTGGTGCTGATGGGCCGGCCGTGGGGGACGTTGTCGTCGTCGAATTGGCTGCACGGGAGGGCGGCGCTGGCGACGGCGGCGCACCGGGCCTACGACGACCTCGCGGGGCGTTACGACGTGATCGTCGCCGAGGGGGCGGGCAGTCCGACCGAGATCAACCTGCGCGCCGGGGATTTCGTGAACATGGGCTTGGCGCGGCACGCGGGCCTGCCGGTGGTGGTCGTCGGTGACATCGACCGTGGCGGGGTGTTCGCGGCGTTCTTCGGCACCGTCGCCCTGCTCTCGCCGGAGGATCAGGCATTGGTGGCGGGATTCATCGTCAACAAGTTCCGCGGGCGCCGGCAACTGCTCGAACCCGGCTTGGCGGACCTGGAGCGCCTCACCGGCCGGCGGGTGTTCGGCACCCTGCCATGGCACCCGGAGCTGTGGCTGGACTCCGAGGACGCCCTCGACCTGGACGGCCGGCGCTCGGCGCGTCCCGGGGCACGGCGCGTGGTGGTGATCCGGCTGCCGCGGATCAGTAATTTCACCGACCTGGACGCCCTCGGCCTGGAACCGGACCTGGATGTGGTGTTCGCGGCCGATCCGCGTGGGGTGTCCGATGCCGATCTGGTGGTGTTGCCCGGAACCCGCGCGACCATCAGCGACCTGGCCTGGCTGCGTTCCCGGGGGATCGACGCCGCGATCGCCGCACACGCCGCCGCGGGCCGGCCGGTGCTCGGGATCTGCGGCGGCTTTCAGATGCTGGGCCGGGCGATCCGCGATCCCGAGGGGATCGAGGGCCCACCCGGCGATGTGGCCGGGCTGGGCCTGCTGGACGTCGAGACCTGTTTCGCCGCCCAGAAGGTGCTGCGGCTGTCCGGGGGCGGATACGAGATTCATCACGGCCGGATCACCCCGGGCCCGACTGCGGGGGCCGACGAGGCATTTGCCGGCGGTGTGCGCGCCGGCCAGGTTTTCGGCACGATGCGGCACGGGTGCCTGGAGGTCGACGCCCTGCGTGCGGCGTTTCTGGCCGACAGTCTCGGGCTGGCCCCCTCCGGGGTGTCCTTCCCGGTGGCCCGGGAACGCCGACTCGACCTGCTCGCCGACCTGATCGAGGAGCATGTGGACGTCGATGCGCTGTTGGATCTGGCGCGCGGCGGGCCGGGCCGGGGGCTGCCCTTCCTGGCGCCGGGCGCGCCGTGAGGCCGCGTGACGCCGGGACCGGCGCTATGCGGCGATGGTGGCGAGTTGCAGCGCGGCACCCGCGGTCAACAGTGCGCCGACTTTGACCACCTCCAGGCCGGCGTAGGCATAGTGCGCCGACGAGCGCTCGATCATGCCGCCGGCCGGGGCGGTCTGTGCCGCCAGCACCGCGTCGGAACGTCGGCGCAGCCGCGGCCGGACCACCAGCATCTGCACGGTGAGCACCGCCACCGCGAGACCGATCCCCGCCAACGCCGCCGTCCCGGGCGCGGCGGTGGCGACCGCAACCAGCACGACGGTCGCCAGCACGATCTCCACCGCGTTGAGCGCCCGGAACACCAGCCGGCCGATTCCCAGCCCGAGGGGGATGGTGATGCCCGGCGCCCGGAACTTCAGCGGGGCCTCCAGGAAAGAGATCGCCAGCACCATGCCCAGCCAGGCGAAGACCACTGCCGCCGCAAGAGCGCTCATACCGCCACCTCCAGAAGTGTCTGTGTCTGTCAGTAGCAGGTAACCTACCGGTGTCGCCGGGCGCCGGAAAAGGGTCTTTGGGCGGTAATCCCGGCCACCGGCCATCAGGCAGACTGGCAGCCGTGATTGTGGAACACGCGGTACTGCCCATCCGGCCGGGCAGCGAAGCCGAATTCGAGGCGGCATACGCCCAGGCCCGGCCGTTGATCTCCTGCCAGCCCGGATTCCTGGGTATTTCGATGTCCCGCTCGGTGGAATCGCCGAACCTGTATCTGATGCTGGTGCAGTGGGAGAACGTCGAGGCGCACACCGAGGGATTCCGCAAGTCGCCGGAATTCGGGCGGTGGCGGGCGTTGTTGCACGAGTTCTACGAATCACCCCCGGTGATCGAGCACTTCGTCGGTATCGACTGAAGGGATGGCCGCCCGTGGACGCCGAACGCACCCTGGAGTTCAACGCACGTAATATCGCGGAATTCCGCGGCAGCGGCGGAAAGCTGGGCGGGCCGTTCGAAGGGGCCCCGGTCCTGCTGCTCACCACCACCGGGGCCAAGTCCGGGCAGCCGCGCACCAGCCCGATGATGTACCTGCCCGAGGGCGACCGGATCTTCGTGTTCGCCTCCAACGAGGGCAAAGACCACCATCCGAGCTGGTATCACAACCTGCGGGCGAACCGCTCGGCGACGGTCGAGCTGGGCACCGAGACCTTTCCCGTCATCGCCACCGAGATCACCGGGGCAGAACACGACCGGCTCTACGCGATCCAGGCCGAGCGCTATCCCGGCTTCGCGACCTATCGCGAACGCACCGAGCGGATCATCCCGGTGATCGAGCTGACCAGAACCGAGGCGTGAGCGGGCCCGTCACACGCGTGGTTCGCCGATCGACGGCGTCTCAGTCCCGGATGTGGGTCAGCCGATAGCGGCGTTCCATGTAGGTCGTATCGGGTGCGGCGAAACCGAATTGCTCGTACAGGCCATGCGCATCGGCGGTGTGCAGCGTCCACCGGAAGTCCCTGCCCGGGCCCTCGTCGATCATGGTGCGCAGCAGGCCCTTGCCGATCTCCAGGCCGCGCTGGTCCCGCGCGACGTAGACGTCCGCCAGGTAGGCGAAGGCGACACCGTCGGAGACGGCGCGGCAGAACCCGACCATCGCGCCGTCGCCGGACCGGTAGGCGCCCACCGTGCGCCACGCACTGTCGAGTTGGCGGTCGAACATCGCACGGGTGCGGTACTTCGCCCAGTAGGTGTGCTCGACCAGCTCGGCCCACAACCAATCCCGGTCGACACGCGCACCGTCGGTCGAGAACTCGACACCGTCCGGGGACGTCATCCCTGCCTCCTCATCCTGTCCCGCACCACACACCACGCCACCGCGGTGAGCAGGGCGCCGGCGTTCACCCGCCGCGCCAACCGCACCGTGGGTGCGATGTCGCAGGGCGCCGGCGCCCGACCGTAGCCCATCGGCGCGCGGTGTTCACACCGATCGCCGTAATCGTTGTTGACCCCACCGAAGCGCAGTCCCAGCGCACCGGCGAAGGCCGCCTCGACCACCCCCGCATTGGGGCTGGGATGGTGCCGGGCGTCACGGCGCCAGGTGCGCAGCGCGGCGCGCGGATCGGGTCCGAGCGCAGCGGTCAGGCACAGCGTCGCCGCCGGGTGCACAATCCCGGTGGGGTTGGTCGGGTTGCCGACGACCACGAGGTCGGCGTCCGCAGGTATCGCATCGGGGTCCAGCGCAAAGTCGTCGGTGTCGCGACACAGCACCGTGGTGACGGTGTGGCCGGCGGCGACCAGCGCGGCATGGGGGCCGGTGTGGACACCTTTGCGGTGACGGCCACCGAGATCACCGGCGCCGAACATGACCGGCTCTACGGGATCCAGGCGCAGCGCTAGCCGGGGTTCGCCACCTATCGGGAGCGCACCGAACGAATCATCCCAGTGGTCGAGTTGATCAAAGACGACGCCTGAGCCCGGCTAGGCGGCTTCGCCGTGAGGGTTTCGTGGTTGGCCACGCCGCGGGTCAGAGGATGTAGAGCATCTCCTGATAGGTCGGCAGCGGCCACAGGTCGTCGGCCACCACACTCTCCAACGTGTCGGCGGCGACCCGGACAGCGTCCATGGCGGGCAACAGCGCCTCCTGGGCATGCTTGGCCTCATCGAGCGCTGACTCCGCCGAATGCTCTGACAGCGCCTTCTTCAAGGTGTCCAGGGCCGCGACGAGCGCGTTGATCGGCTCCGAGATGTTCTGTAGGAGTGTCAGACTCGGTGTCACACCGGCTGCCGTCAATGCCGCGACGTTCTGCGCAAGCTCGGTTTGGTAGCGGATCGCGGCCGGCAGGATGGTGGTCGAGCCGAGTTCCAGGGCCAGCTTGGCCTCGACGGCGATGGTCAGCGCGTACTGTTCCAGTCGCACCTCGTAGCGACTGTGCAGCTCACGCTCGGTGAACACGCCGTACTTCTCGAAGACCTCTACTGCCTCGGGCTTGATCAGTTCCGGGATGGCGTCCAGCGTGGTCTTGAGGTTCAGCAGCCCGCGGGTGGCGGCCTCGGCCTGCCAGTTCTCCGAATAACCGTCCCCGTTGAAGACCACCGCCCCGTGTTCGGTGATGACGTCGGTCAGCAGCTTCTGCACCGCGGTGTCGAACTCTTCGCCGTCGGCCACCGCCTGCTCCAGGTTGGTGGCCAGGTAGTCGAGTGAGTCGGCCATGATGGTGTTCAGCACGATCATCGGCACGGCGACGGTCTGACCTGAGCCGGGTGCCCGGAATTCGAAGCGGTTGCCGGTGAAGGCGAACGGGCTGGTGCGGTTGCGGTCGCCCGGGTCGGTGGGCAGCTCCGGCAGGGTGTCGACGCCGATGATCATGCTGCCCTTGCCTTTTGACGACGTCGCAGCGCCCTTGGCGATCTGTTCGAAGACGTCTGCGAGCTGATCGCCGAGGAAGATCGAGATGATCGCCGGCGGCGCCTCATTGGCGCCCAGTCGGTGGTCGTTGGTGGCCGAGGCCACCGAAACGCGCAGCAGTCCGCCGAATTTGTGCACGGCGCGGATGACCGCCGCGCAGAACACCAGGAATTGGGCGTTCTCATGCGGGGTGTCACCTGGCACCAGGAGCGAACCCAATTCGGCATTGCCCACCGAGAAGTTGACGTGCTTTCCTGAGCCGTTCACCCCGGCGAAGGGCTTCTCGTGGAACAGGCACTCCATGCCGTGTTTCTTGGCGATGGTCTTGAACACGGTCATCAGCAACTGCTGGTGATCTGAGGCGATGTTGGCCCGCTCGAACATCGGGGCCACCTCGAACTGAGCCGGGGCAACCTCGTTGTGGCGAGTCTTGGCCGGAATACCGAGCTTGAACAGCTCCCGCTCGGTGTCCATCATGAATCCCAGCACCCGCTCGGGGATCGCCCCGAAGTAGTGGTCGTCGAACTCCTGCCCCTTGGGCGGCTTGGCGCCGAACAAGGTGCGGCCGGCGTTGATCAAGTCGGGCCGTGCCAGGAAGAAGTGCCGGTCGACCAGGAAGTACTCCTGCTCGGGGCCACAGAACGAGACAACCTTCTCCAAGTCCTTGTGCCCAAAGAGATTCAGAATGCGCTCGGCGTGCACACCCATGGCCTGTTGGCTGCGCAGCAGGGGGGTCTTGTAGTCCAGAGCCTCACCGGTCATCGACACGAACACCGTGGGGATACACAGGGTGTTGCCGTTGGGGTTCTCCAGAATGTAGGCGGGGCTGGTCACGTCCCAGCCGGTGTAGCCGCGCGCCTCGAACGTCGATCGCAGACCTCCGGACGGGAAACTCGATGCGTCAGGCTCGCCCTGGGTCAGGGTCTTGCCGGCGAACTCAGCCAGCGCCTTTCCGTCTGAAACCGGCTCAAGGAAGCTGTCATGCTTTTCTGCGGTCAGCCCTGTCATCGGATAGAAGACGTGCGCGTAGTAGGTCGCGCCCTTCTCCAACGCCCAGTCCTTCATCACAGCGGCAACCGCGTCGGCCACCGTCGGATCCAGCTTGGCGCCCTTTTCGATGGTGGCTACCACCGATTTGTAGATCGCCTTGGGTAGCCGGGACTGCATCTCCGCCTTGGTGAACACGTTGGCACCGAAGATCTCACCCGGGGCCTTTGTGGGGTCGAAGCTGAACGCGGGGGGCACATGGGCTTCGACTTGCGCAATCGCCTGCAAGCGGGTGGCGTTTCCACTCAATGGACTTCCTTCCGTACACATGGCGTAAGTTGCTTCACCCTAGGAAGGTTTGATGGCGGAGCTGTTACAGCGGTGTCACGGGCGCAATTCAGGGACCGGCACAATCATCAATTCATCGACGGGTATCCGCAGAACCGGTCGGTCAGGGGGCAACCACTACCTTTACCGCCTGATCTCGCCAGCAAGACACCACGCCACCGCAGCAAGCAGGGCGCCGACGCCCACCCGCCGGGCCAGTCGCGTCGTCCGCGGAATATCCGACGGCACAGGCGCTCGCCCGCATCCCATCGGTGCCCGATCCTCGCGCCGATTCCCGTAGTAGGTGTTCACCCCACCCAGTTGTAGGCCCAGCGCACCGGCGAAGGCCGCCTCGACCACCCCCGCATTGGGGCTGGGATGGTGCCGGGCGTCACGGCGCCAGGCGCGCAGCGCGGCGCGCGGATCGGGTCCGAGCGCAGCGGTCAGGGCAGCGCTCAACCGCGCGGCGGGATATCCCAGCACGTCATCGAGCCGGGCCGCCGCCCACCCGAATCGGGCGTACCGGGCGTTGCGGTGACCGACCATGGCATCCAGGGTGTTGGCGGCGCGGTGCGCGAGCAGGCCCGCAACACCTGCTCCGGCGCCCCAGAACAACGAGGCAACCACCGCGTCGGAGGTGTTCTCCGCCACCGACTCGACGACGGCGCGGGCAATCTCGTCGGCTCCCAGCGCGGCCGTGTCCCGGCCCACGAGGCTGCGCACCCGCACCCGAGCCGTCTCGACGTCACCGGCGTCCAGCAGATCCAGCACGGCTCGGGCCTCGCGCTCCAGGGAGCGCCCGCCGAGCACCGCCCAGGTGGCCGCCGCGGTCAGTGCCGTGCTGGCCCAGGGGGTGCGAATCCGTTGCTGCGCCGCATATCCCAGCCCGACGGCACCACCGACCAGCAGCACCACGTGGCCCAGTCCGGCGGCCCGGCTGTCGCGGTACACCCGCCGCTCCAGCGCCTGGGCGCACCTTCCGAAACCGGCGACCGGATGCAGCCTGCGCGGATCGCCCCAGGCCTGGTCGGCGGCGTAGCCCACCGCCAGCCCGAGCGCCCTGGCCGGGATCACCGCAGGATCCCGGCCAGGGCGCTCAGCAGCTGGTCGGTCATCGGTGGGGGCCGGACGGCGATGCGCACCCAGGTGTCATCCAGGCCCGGAAAGCTGTCGGCCCGGCGCACCGCAATGCCGTTCGCGCGCAACAGCTGGTGGACGCCCCGGCCGACCTGGGCCAGCACAAAGGGCGCCGCGCCCGCGACGAGCCGGGCTCCGCGCGCGGTCAGCCCGTCAGCGAGGTGTGCCCGCCAGCTCGCCAACTGCCTGGCCCGGCGGTCGCTTTCGCGCAACGCCCGCTGCTCCGAGCAGGCCAGCATGGCGGCCAGTGCCGGAGCGGACACCGACCAGGGGATCTGCAGGCGGGCGGCGTCGGCCAGCAGCGCCGGATCGCCCAGCAGATATCCGGCGCGTACCCCCGGGATCGACCAGTGCTTGGTCAGGCTGCGACTCACCAGCAGGCCCGGTCGTCGTTGGCCGGCGAGCGTCTCCGGTTCCCCGGGGACCGCATCGAGGAACGCCTCGTCGACCAGCACCACCCGGCCTGGGCGCAGCAGCCCGCACAGCGTCGCCGCCGGGTGCACAATCCCGGTGGGATTGGTCGGGTTGCCGACGACGACGAGGTCGGCGTCCGCAGGTATCGCGTCGGGGTCCAGCGCAAAGCTGTCGGTGTCGCGACACAGCACCGTGGTGACGGTGTGGCCGGCGGCGACCAGCGCGGCATGGGGGCCGGTGTACTGCGGATGCACCACCACGGGGTGGCGCCAGGGGCGCGCTCGCGCGACCAGGTCGAAGGCTTCCGATGCGCCTGCGGTGGGCAGCACCTCCGTGGTGGGAAGACCGTGGCGGGTGGCCAGGGCGGCGCGGGCCGGCGCTGTCTGGGGGTAGGAGCAGGCGGCGTCGAGCGAGGCGTGCAGGGCGTGCTCGAGCCAGTCCGGGCGTTGCCCGGCGTAGACGTTGACCGCGAAGTCGAGCAGGCCGGGCCCGGCCTCGCTGTCGCCGTGATGGTGCAGATCCGGTTCGTTCAGCCGACTCACCCCGTCGCCGCGGACACGGCGCGGCCGGCCGGTGTGCCGCCGAGTGTCCCGGCATCGCGCTGTGGCATGGATACTCCGCTCGTGTGGCCGGCGACGCGAAGCAAGGATTCAGTCAGCGACCGCGCGCACCGGACGCGCCGCGCAGCGGCATAACGGGCCGGGGCTTCAGTCACACACCGCGTGCCTGGCGCTTCGCGCCGATACCCTAACACTCGGGCCGCGGACGCCGGCCGAGAAAGGGCACAGGGCCAATGAGTGCACCCCGAGCAGACCTGACCGGATGGGTCGCCGAGTCGTTCACCGGCGGCGAGTTCACCCACGACGTTTACCGCAAGGGCGAGGGGCCCGGCGTGGTGCTGATCCCCGAGATCCCCGGCGCGCACCCGGGGGTGCTGGCCCTGGGAAATTACTTGGTGGACAACGGGTTCACTGTCGCCATCCCGTCGCTGTTCGGTCGCCCGGGCAAGGCGATCACGCCTGGCTATGCGTTGACGACGCTCACGCGCGCCTGTGTGGCAAAGGAATTCGCCGCATTCGCCACCGACAGGCAGCGGCCGGTGACCCAGTTCCTGCGGGCCCTGGCCCGCGACCTCAACGCCAAGACGCCGGGTAAAGGTGTCGGGGTGATCGGGCAGTGCCTGACCGGCGGCTTCGCGCTGGCCGCCGCCGTCGACGACGCGGTGCTGGCACCGGTGCTCAGCCAGCCCTCGGCGCCGATCCCGCTGACACCACGGCAGCGCCGCGACCCCGGGCTCAGCGAGGCGGAGCTGGGCCGGGTCGCCGACCGTGCCGCCAACGAGGGGCTGTGCGCGCTGGGCCTGCGGTTCAGCGAGGACAAGATGGCGCCGGGCGACCGCTTCGCGACGCTCAAATCCCGACTCGGGGACGCCTTCGAGGTGATCGAGATCGACTCCTCGCCGGGCAATCCCCACGGGTTGTCCCGGATGGCGCACTCGGTGCTCACCGATCAGGTCCGCGAGGCCGACGGCCACCCCGCCTACGAGGCACGCAAGCGGGTGGTGGCATTCCTGAACGAGCGACTGACCCAGCCGGGGGTGTAAAACTTCGCGATTCGGCACCGGTTGCTTTGGGTATCTTGCAAGGGTCGCCGACCGGGAGCAAGAGGCGCGCCTGGTTGCCTGGCCGGTACGCCCTGGCGCGCTGTCGACCGGACAGAACAGGTGGATCGCCATGACCCAGACTCAGCTCGTCGAACCCGCCGTCGTAGAAGCCGAAGGTGGTGGCAAAAAACAGATTTGGCCGCTTCCGGTCGGCAAGGCCAACCTCCTGAAGCTGTTGCACCTGTGCTTCGACGAGTACTGGGACCAGATCTGGTTCGGGACCATCATCCAGGGTGCCGCCTGGGAGGTGGTCGCTCCGAATGCGCCCAAGAAGATCTCGGTGGCCGACGGGTACGCCACCGTCGACTTCGGCCGCTGGCACTTCCATCTGTGCATCGGCACCCACGTCGGGGCGCCCCGGGAGTTACGGAAGGTCCGCCAGTGCGCGCGTGCGGAGCTGTACCGGTTCTTCGGGCGCGACGGCGATCCCTCGTCGTGGGGGGTGCGGCTGTTCAACGGGCGCGATGAGCAGATGATGACGGTGCTGCTGCCGAACCCGTTTCTGACCAACGATCAGCAGTTCCGGGCCGAACCGGCGTGGGAGCAGCTGGAGCTGTGGGACCGGCTGCGGTCGGAGTTCCTGGGGCTGGAGCCGGATCCGCTGGACCGGACCGGCAGTCGCATCACCTGCGGCTGAGCCGGCCGAACGATCTTGCGAGCTATGCTGTGGTTTCAGCGCGTGACAAGTGTGGCCGTGGGCCGTAGTCAATGCGGCCGGCGACCGGTATCGAGGATCGCCCATGAGAACAGCTGCCGAACGCCAACAACAGCTCTCGCTGCTAGCCAGGCTGCGTACCACCTTTCCCGAGGATCCGGAATGGCCTATGCCGGATCAGGTCAGCCAGGATCACTACTGGGCCTATCTCAAGACGAGCCACGACGTCGGCGGGGAACCGGCGGCCCCAGGGGTCTTCGAGAACAAGGAGGAAGAGCGCTGGGAACTGATGACCTACGTCCTGTGCGAAACGCTCGGGTGGCGCGGGATCTGGGTCTCCGAGGAACGCCGGCGCATCGGCAACGTCGACGTGGGCCGGGCGGTGTACCTCGGCCTGCCCTACTACGCCCGATGGTTGTGGGCGGTGGGCCGCGTGCTGATCGAGAAGAAACACATCACCTCAGGTGAGCTGACCCAGCGCCTGGCGCAGGTGTATGACCGGTTCGCCGGGCTGCCGGCCGGTGCCCACGTGGAGGCCCAGCCCCGCTGCGAAGGCGACGGTTCCGCCGTAGCCCGCAACAAGCACCACCTGGACGCGGTGGGCATCGGCGATCCGCAGAAGTTCGCCGGGCGCGCCGCCCCGGCGCGCTTTTCGCTCGGTGATCGGGTCCGGGTGCGGAATCTGCCCGTGATGTTCTACACGCGCACCCCCGAGTACGTGCGAGGCGCCACGGGCACGATCGCCGAAGTCGCCTATGAGAGCCCGGCTCCCGAGGACGAATCGTGGGACCGCCTGGAGGCACAACCCGAGTGGTTCTACATCGTGCGGTTCAACCAGACCGAATTGTGGGATACCTACACCGGACCGGCCCACGACAGCCTGCAGACCGAACTTCCCGAACGCTGGTTGGAGCCGGCCTGACACCTGCGGCGGAAAGGCCCGACCATGCACGATCACGACCACGACCACGATCACGCCCGCACGGTCAAGCCGATGGTCGAAGAGATCACCGACTTCGAAGTCCTGGAAATCGCGCTGCGCGAACTGTGTATCGAAAAGGGGCTGTTCACCGCCGAAGATCACCGCCATCTCACCGAGTACGCCGAGAACATCGGCCCGACCGCGGCCGCCCGGCTGGTCGCCAAGGCCTGGGTCGACCCGCAGTTCAAAGCCGCGGCCCTCGCGGACCCGATCGCCGCATGCAAACAGGTGGGTGTGGACTGGCTCGAACCCACCGGGTTCGGCACGCCCAGCGACTTCGTCGCCTTCCACATTCTCGAGGACACCCCCACCGTGCACCATGTGATCGTCTGCTCGCTGTGCTCGTGCTACCCGCGGCCGATCCTGGGTAACTCCCCGGAGTGGTACCGCACCCCGAATTACCGGCGCCGGATCGTGCGCTGGCCGCGGCAGGTTCTCTCCGAGTTCGGCCTCGAACTCGGCGAGGACGTGGAAGTGCGGGTGGAGGATTCCAACCAGAAGCACCGCTTCATGGTGATGCCGCTGCGGCCGCCGGGCACCGAGGGCTGGACCGAGGACCAACTGGCCGAGATCATCACGCGGGACTGCCTGATCGGCGTCGCCCTGCCCAAGGCCGGGGTGACCAGCAATGTCATCACCAGGACCCGCCCGGCGAACAACCCGATCACCGGCAGCGGTGCGCCGTCGTGAACCCCACCGTCCCCGGTCCGCAACCCGAGTTGGGTGCCCAGGTCATCGCGACGCTGGCCGAGATCGCCGAAAGCAACCAGTCCTGGCCGGTCATGGCGGCCAAATACGGTGTCGAAAACCCCCTGCCGCCGTGGAAGACCAGCCTCGACGGGATGTGCGACGCCCTCGATACCGGGGACTTCGGCTTCAAGGACCGCCGCGACGACGAGGACGCCCTGTCGGCGACCCGCTATCGGCAGTTGCCGTTCCCGGAGAGCCAGCTGGTAGCGCTGGCGCACTCGCTGATCGCCCGGGGCGTGATCGACGAGGCCGAGCTCGCGCAACGCCTCGCGGCGGTCCGCGCCCGGCTGGAAGCGGGCTGAGGCGTCAGGCCGTCAGGGCCGCCACGGCCGGGCCGAACATGGTGGCCTTGATCGCGCCGAGTGTGCCCGGATCCTTGCCCACCAGCGGCCGCAGCCTCTCGACCGCGGCCGGGGTCACCGCGCCCTCGCCGGCGGTGGCGTCCACGATCGCGAACCGCTGCGCGTCCACCCCGCCGAACCGGCGCCCGGTGGTCATCGACGCCACCTGCGCCTGCGGGGCGAGCTTGGCCTGGATCAACGCCGCCATTCCCGGCGTGAACGGGATCCGGATGTCGACCTCGGGCAGGCAGAAGAAGCCGCGGTCGGCGCGCATCACCCGGAAGTCGTGGGCCAGGGCCAGCATTGCACCGGCCCCGAAGGCGTGGCCGACGACCGCTGCCGCGGTCGGCAACGGCAGTGTCAGTACGCGCGCCAGCAGGGCCTGCACCCGTCCGACGTACCACCCGGTGCGCTCGCCGTTGGCCATCAGCCAGTCCAGGTCCAGGCCGTTGGTGTAGAACTTGCCGCCCGCCGTGGTGACCAGGCCGTGCGCCTTACCCGCGGCGTTGGCGGCCAGCACATCATCGAGGATGCGATCGATCTCGTCGAGAAAGTCGGGGGAGAAGCGGTTCTCGTCGTCGCCGAGGTTCAGCACGGCGATCGTGTCGTCATAGGTCAGGTCCACTTCGCGGGTTCCTCTCTGTGGGGTGGCCCGACCGACAGCACGGCGCCGACCGCCGCCTGCAGGTGGGCACGGGCAACGGTGCTGCCCAATCGATTTCGGTTCACGATGACGGCCGTCGGCAAGTCGACGACACAGGTGGTGATGGTGTCGACGGCGGTGGCGTCGCGGCGCTGCCACAACGCGTCCGCCAGCGCGATGAGCACACCGACCAGCTCGCTGCCGATGCTGCGCAGTTGCTCGCCCAGCGGGGCGGGCAGGGTGGCGTCGGCCAGCTCGTCGCGCCGAATCGCGAAGAGCAGAGCGCAGCCGTCGGGATGGCGTTCGGCGAACACCGCCGGAGCCTCGGCCGCGGCGATCACCGCCGCATGCGGGTCCGATGCGCCGCCGATGAGCTCGGCCTGGACCGCCAGGAAGCGCCGGGCGGCCCGTAGCCAGGCGGCGGCGATGAGCCCGGCACGGGATCCGAACCCGTGGTAGACCGCGCCGTTGGAGGCGCCGGTGGCCGCACCGACCGCGCGAATCGTCACCGCGGCGGGGCCGGACCGCGCGGCCAGGGACTCGACGGCGTCCAGCACCTGGTCGGGGTCGTAGACGCGCGGGCGGGGCACCGGATCACGTTAACAGAGCGCCTGCTCTGTTACCACCTGCGGCCGATCGGATCCCGGCGTGACAGGATCAAGCGATCATGAGCACTAGCCCCTCGCGCCCCGTCGTATTCTCCGGTGTCCAGCCCACCTCCGACTCGCTTCACCTGGGCAATGCCCTCGGTGCGGTCGCCCAGTGGACCGGCCTGCAGGACGACAACGAGGCATTCTTCTGCGTCGTCGACCTGCATGCGATCACCGTGCCGCAGGACCCCGCCACGCTGCGCCGGCGCACCCTGGTGACGGCCGCCCAGTACCTGGCGCTGGGAATCGACCCGGCGCGCAGCACCATCTTCGTGCAGAGCCACGTACCGGCTCACGCCGAGCTCGCCTGGGTGCTGGGCTGTTTCACCGGGTTCGGTCAGGCCTCGCGGATGACGCAGTTCAAAGACAAGTCCCAGAAGCAGGGCGCCGACTCCACCACCGTGGGCCTGTTCACCTACCCGGTGCTGCAGGCCGCCGATGTGCTGGCCTACAACGCCGAACTGGTACCGGTGGGCGAGGACCAGCGCCAGCACCTCGAGCTTGCCCGCGACGTGGCGCAGCGCTTCAACGCGCGGTTCCCGGACACCTTCGTCGTCCCGGAGGTGATGATCCCCAAGGCCACCGCCAAGATCTACGACCTGCAGGACCCCACCGCCAAGATGAGCAAATCGGCCGCCACCGACGCCGGCCTGATCAGCCTGCTCGATGATCCGGCAAAGAGCGCCAAGAAGATTCGTTCGGCGGTCACCGACTCCGAGCGCGAGATCCGCTACGACCCGCAGGCCAAGCCGGGTGTGTCGAACCTGCTGACCATTCAGGCCGCGGTCACCGGCTCCGACATCGACGCCCTGGTGCGCGGCTACGAAGGCCGCGGCTACGGCGACCTGAAGAAAGAGACCGCCGAGGCGGTGGCCGAATTCGTCACGCCGATCAAAGCGCGGGTGGACGAGTTGCTCGCCGACCCCGCCGAGCTGCAGGCCGTGCTCGCGGCCGGGGCCGAACGGGCGCGTGCGGTGGCCACCGCGACCATCGAGCGGGTGTACGACCGGGTCGGGTTCCTTCCGCCGCCGGCATGAGTAAAGCCGTGACCGACCGCTCCAAGCCGGGCCTGCTGGCCCGGCTGCGGTCGCGCTACCGCTGGCTGGATCACGTGGTGCGGGCCCAGGAACGCTACGACGAGTGCCAGGGCAACTTCTTCGCCGCCGGGATGAGCTACTACACCATCTTCGCGCTGTTCCCGCTGGCGATGGTGGGGTTCTCCGTGGGCGGCTTCCTGTTGTCGCGGCGGCCCGAGGTGCTCGACGAAGTCGAGCGCCGGATCAAGCACTCCATTCCGGGCGAGTTCGGTACCGAGCTGGTCACCCTGATGGACAGTGCGATCGCCTCGCGCGCGTCGGTGGGACTGATCGGTTTGGCGGCCGCCGGGTGGGTGGGCCTGACCTGGATCTCCAACCTCCGCGAGGCCCTCTCGGCGATGTGGGAGAGGCGTTCGGACAAACCGGGTTTCGTCTCCTCGAAGCTGTCCGACCTGGTTGCCATGGTGTGGGCCTTCGGCGCCACGCTGGTCACCCTCGCCCTGACTGCCCTGGCCGACCCGAAGCTGATGCGAAACGTCTTGCGCTGGATCGGGGTTCCCGACTTCACGCTGTTGGGCGGGCTGCTGCGGGTGGCGTCGTTGATGATGGCGGCGGGCGTGTCCTGGCTGCTGTTCACCTGGATGATCGCCCGGTTGCCCCGCGAATCGGTGAGCCTGCACAGTGCCATGGAGGCCGGCGCCATCGCCGCGGTCGGCTATGAGCTGTTCAAACAGGCGGGCTCGGTGTATCTGCAGTCGGTGATCAACGGACCGGCCGGCGCGGTGTTCGGACCGGTGCTGGGCCTGTTGGTGTTCGCCTATATCACCGCCCGGCTCGTCCTGTTCGCCACCGCGTGGGCGGCGACGTCGACGGAGCGCCGCAGGGGCTGAGGCCGCCGGGCCGGTGCCGGCGTCGGCTAGTCGGCCGCCGGGTCCACGAGGTCGGCGTACTGCGGGTGCTTGGCGATATAGCCGGCGACGAACGAACACGTGGGGACCACGCGTTTGCCGGCTGCCCGGGTGTCGTCGAGGGCGGCACCGATCAGGGTGCTGGCCAGCCCGCGTCCCCCGAACTCCTTCTCGATCACGGTGTGATGGAAGATCCGCTGGTCGCCGTTCTCGATGTAGTCGGCGAACCCGGCCTGTTGGCCGTCAACGATGATCTGGAACTGCCGGTTGTCATGGGTGACGGTCGGTTCGCTCATCGCCGCAGCCTAACTCAGCCAGGCCCCGCGCCGCATCACCCGGCAGACCCGCCAATCCCGGTCCAGTACCACTAGGTCGGCGTCGCGGCCGGTGGCCAGCACACCGGCCCGGTGCAGCCCGATGGCGCGTGCGGGGGTGGCCGAGGTCATCCGCACCGCGCCGGCCAGCGCCGCGTCGTCTGCTCCGAGCAGGCGCAGCGCGGTCGCGAACACCCGGTCCATGGTGGCGGTGCTGCCCGCGATCGTGGCGGTGTCGCGCAGCCGGGCCACTCCGTCGGCGACGTCGACGGCGAGCCCGCCCAGGCTGAACGCGCCGTCGCCGGCGCCGGCGGCGGCCATGGCATCGGTGACCAGCGCGACCCGGTCCGGCCCGGCGGTCGCCACGACGTGCCGGATCACGCCCGGGTGCAGGTGCACGCCGTCGGCGATCAGCTCGACGGTGACCCGCGGGTCGTCCAACAACGCCGGTACCGGTCCCGGCTGCCGATGATGCAGTGCCCGCATCGCGTTGAACAGATGCGTGCCGACGGTCGCGCCGGCATCGACCGCCGCCTGGGTCAGCTCATAGTCGGCATCGGTATGGCCCACCGCCACAACGACTCCCGCCTCGACGAGGCGCCCGATGGTGGCGATGGCGCCGGGAAGTTCGGGGGCCAGGGTGACCATCGCGATGGCGCCGTCCCCGGCGGCCAGCAAGGTATCGACCTCGGCGTCGGTCGGGCCCCGCAGCTGCCCGCTGTCATGAGCGCCGCAGTGCAACCGGCTCAGCCAGGGGCCCTCCAGGTGGATCCCGTCGACCACCCCGCGGGCGGTGGCCGCCGCCAGGAGGCGGACCTGCGTTACCAGAGCCTCCGGGGCGGCGGTCACCAGGCTGGCCAGCCCGCCGGTGGTGCCATGGGCGGCATGCAGCGCCGCCACCCGGTCCGGGGCTTCGGCGTAGGAGACGCCGGCGCCGCCGTGGCAGTGCATATCGACGAAGCCGGGCACCACCACCTGATCGCCCAGCTCGAAGTCCGGCCCGGTCGGTGGCCGGCCGGACCCGCAGGCTGCGATCCGCCCGTCGAGCACCGACAGCCAGCCCGGCCGCTGCACCCGGTCGCCGAGCACCACCGCGCCGGCCGCGATGACGGTCACGCCGGGGTCTGCCCCTCGGCGAGGAGGACGCCGGGCTGCTCCGGCGGCCACCGTCCGTCGTTCTCCCAGAAATGCCGGATGTCTTCGAGCTGGCGGCCTTTGGTCTCCGGTGCGCAGCGGTAGACGAAGATCAGGCTCAGCAGCGCCAGCCCGCCGAAGACCGCGAAGGTCCCGGCTCCTCCCAGCGCGTTGAGCATGGTCAGGAACACGGCGGCGACCATCGCGTTGGCCACCAGGTCGGAGGTCAGCATCGCCGAGGACCCCAGCGACCGCATGCGCGCCGGCAGGCTTTCCCCGGCGTAGACCCAGACCAGCGAACCGAATCCGAAGGTGTAGCCGACGGTGAACAGCAGCACCCCGCCGAACTTGATCGCCGCGGCGGCCGCGCCGAACGACTCGCCGGCGGCGAACGCCGCGACCAGCACCAGGTTGGCGGCGACCATGGCGGCGATCCCCGACAGCAGGATCGGGCGCCGGCCCACCCGGTCGATGATCGCCAGCGACACGATCATCGCCGCCAGTGCGGCGACCTGTACGAACGCCGGCAGGATCAGCAGCGCGAAATCGCCGTGAAATCCCATCTTCTCGAACAGCCGGGGGCTGTAGTAGACGATCGCGTTGATCCCGGTGATCTGGATGAAGAACCCCAGCGTCACCACGAACAACGTCGCCCGCAGGTAGGGCGGCCGCAGCATCTCGCGCAGCACGCCGACACCGCCGGCCTGTTCGGCGCGCAGGGTCCGGCTGATCTCCGCCAGCTCGCGGCGCGCGTCGGCGCCGGGCTCGATCCTGCGCAGGGTGCGTTCGGCGTCCTCGACGCGGCCCTTGAGCAGATACCAGCGGGCGGTGTCGGGAATGCGGGTCAGCATGCAGGTCACCAGCACGGCGGGAACTGCGGCCAGGCCCAGCATCGCCCGCCAGTTGCCGGTTCCGGCGAACAGGTAGGCGAACAGATAGCCGGCGATGATCCCGATCACGGTGGCCACCCCGTAGGCGACCAGCAGTGCGCCGCGGGCGTGGGCCGGCGCCGACTCGGCCACGAACACCGGTACCACCACCACCGACACCCCGATGGTGATGCCGAGCAGCAGCCGCGCCACCGTCAGCGTCGACACCGACGTGGATGCCGCCCCCAATATCGCGAAGACCGCGTAACCGACGGCCACCACCACCATCGAGCGTTGCCGCCCGATCGCGTTGGCCAGCCACCCGCCGGCCAGCGCGCCGCCGATCTCGCCGAGCACCGTGGCCGTGGTGATCATCTCCTGCTGTGCGGCCGAGACGCCGAAGTCGGCCTCGATGAACAGCAGGGCGCCGGCGATGTTGGACAGGTCGTAGCCGTAGATGATCCCGACGCTGGCGGCCGCCGCACCCACCAGCAACGCCAGCGGCGAGGAGCGGCGCAGTTCGGCGATTCGGCCCATCTGGCTCACGGTAGGTGATGCGGTCGGTTACCGGCGCTGCGGCACCGGAGGCTCGGCCAGCGTCGCATACCAGTAGGTCAGCCCCGCCGCGGCGAACTCGACGGCACACGAGACGACGAAGACCGGATGCGGCATGCCCACGTCGGCCATCGACATCAGCCGGGACACCCCGAGCAGGGCCATGGTGGCCGCCAGCAGGCGCACCGCCCCGGCCGGGATGGGGGAGCGCCGAAACGCCTCGAGATAGCCGACCCCGAAACCGATGAGCAGCGCGCCGGCCGCTCGGCTCTCGCTGTCCACGGTCGCGTTGACGGCTTGGCCGTCGGGAATGGCATCCAGCGAGAACGCCATCCGGCTGATCCCGATCCCGATCAGCAGCAGCCCGGCGAGCCAGCCGAAGATCCGTAGTGCCCTGATCACCACGCCGGGCCCCTGCCGGGGCGGCGGTTCACCGCCCGGGCTCCCATGATGAGCGCGAACACGATCACGGTCCCGACGATGCCCACCCCGACGCGAACCGGCACGGTGTCGTCGGACGGGCCCAGCGCCATGGCCTGCGGGCTGGGGACCTCGGCCGCGCTGCGCGGCGCCACCAGCGCCGGGTCCGGCTCGATCAGCGTTCCGACCCGGGTGCCGGGCGGCACGGAGAAGCCGTAGTCGAGCAGTTGGGCGGCTTGCTGCCAGGGCGGGATCGGTTGGCGGGTACCGCGCAGCAGCACCGCCACCAGGCGGCGCCCGTCGCGGGTGGCGGCGCCGACGAACGTCTGTCCGGCGTCGTCGGTGTAGCCGGTCTTGCCGCCCAGGGCGCCGGGGTAGTTGTAGAGCAGCTGGTTGTCGTTCTCGAGCTGGTATCCGGGCGTGTCCTCGTAGCCGGGGAAGTCGAAGGTGCGCGTGGCGACGATGTTGGCGAAGGCCGGATTGTTCCAGGCGTAGCGGTAGAACAAGCCCATGTCGTAGGCCGAGGTGCTCATGCCGGGCCCATCCAGCCCGGAGGGGGTGGCGGCGCGGGTGTCGCGGCCGCCGAGCCGGGCGGCCAGGGTGTTGATCTTGTGCAGCGCCACATCCATGCCGCCCAGCTGGACGGCCAGGGCGTGCGCGGCGTCGTTGCCGGAGCCCATCAGCAGGCCGTGCAGCAACTGGTTGACGGTGAAGCGGCCGCCGGGGCCGACGCCGACCCGGGTGCCCTCGGCGTTGGCGTCTTCCTGGGTGCCGACCACCACGGCGTTGGGGTCCAGCTCGTTGAGCGAAGCCATGGCCGTCAGTACCTTGATCACACTCGCGGGCCGGTGCCGCCCGTGCGGATCGCGCGCGGCGATCACCGCACCGCTGTCCAGGTCGGCCACCAGCCACGCCTCCGCGGAGACGTCGCCGGGCACCGGCGGGGTACCCGGGGCCACCACGATCCCGCAGCCGGCCAGGGCCTCGCCGCCGACCGGGGTGGCCGGTACCGGCAACGGCAGCGGGGGATCACCGGCCTGCGGCACCTCGGAGGCGTCCACCGCCGGCGGGGTGTTGACCCGGTAGGGGCAGCCGGCCGTCCCGGCGTTGAGGCCCGGGGTGGGATCTGCCGTCGCCAGGGGAGCGCCGGTGATCAGGAAACCCACCGCCACCACGGCCGATAACGAGCGTAGGAGAGTCATCGTGTGTGCAGGCTAGGCCACGGCCGGGGTAAAAACGGGGAGCCACGCTGTGGCTGGTGGGGCGGATGTTACAGCTGGAAGTAGGCCAGGCCGGGGCCCGCGATCCGGCCCAGCCAGAGCCGGCCGTCGCTCTCCACCACCCCGGTGGCCAGTCCGAAGTCCGGGTGTTCGGTGCGGAACTGGGCGAGCACCCGCCCGTCGTCGGCGTCGAACCCGACGACCCACACCACCGGGGTCGGATCGGGCAACCAGCGGTAGGGCAGCGCCCGCCACATCAGCTGGCGCAGTATCGGGGCGCGGGGGCTCAGCCAGTCCGCCAGCGCGTTGCGGTCCGAGACCATGGCCACCCAGATCCGGCCGTCGCGCCCGGTGGAGATGTTGTCGGGGTGACCGGGCAGCTCATCGACCAACGGGGTGATGCCACCCCGGCGCGGGCCGGTCAGCCAATACTTGGACAGGCGCCGCCCGGTGCTCTCGGCGAACACCACAGCCGATTCGTCGGCCGTCAGGGTGACGCCGTTGGCGAAATGCAGCCCGGCCGCCAGCACGCTGACCGTGCCGTCGGGATCGCGCCGCAGCAGGGATCCGCTGCCGCGGGCCTCGATCACCGAACCCTTGTAATACTCGTAGCGGAACCGGCTGGTCGATTCGGTGAAATAGATTGTGCCGTCTGCGGACTCGACAGCATTGGAGCAGAACGTCAGCGGCCGCCCGGCCACTTCGCTCACCAGGGTCTCCAGCTGCGCGGTCTGCGGGTCATAGCGCAGCAGGCCGCGGTGGCTGTCGCAGATCAGCAGCCGTCCGTCGCCGGTGAAGGCCAGTCCCAGCGGGCGCCCGCCGGTGTCGGTCACCACGTGTGGCGCCGTGCCGTCCGCGCCGACGGCGATGATGCGGCCGTCTTCGACGCCGGTCCAGATGGTGCCGTCGGCGGCGGCGACGACGTCCTCGGGCGCGGTGCCGGGAATCGGGACCAGCCGCAGCTCCGGCGCCGGATCCGGTGGGGGCAGCGGGCGCGACGGCGGGGGCTGCCAGCGGACGGGGTCGATACGTGGCTTGGGCACCGCGCAATTGTGTCGCGGCCCGGTGCGCCGCGCTACCGCCGCGGGCGGGCTGGGCTTATCCGGCCTCACCGTGCGCCGGCCCGCCTAGGCTGGTGGCGATGACGGCATCGGTGGAGGACTTCGAGGCGCTGCGGCCTCACCTGCTGGCGGTGGCCTACCGGCTCACCGGCATGTTCGCCGATGCCGAGGACATCGTCCAAGACGCCTGGCTGCGCTTCAGCGCCGCCGAACGAGACCACATCGATGATCCGCGGGCCTGGTTGACCACGGTGGTGAGCCGGCTGGGTCTGGACCGGCTGCGCTCGGCGGCGCGGCGACGCGAATCCTATTTCGGCGAATGGCTGCCCGAGCCGGTGGTGACCGGCTTCGACGACACCGATCCCTTGTCGGCGGTGGTGGCCGGCGAAGACGCGCGGTTTGCCGCGATGGTCGTGCTGGAGCGGCTGACCCCCGATCAGCGGGTGGCCTTCGTGCTGCACGACGGGTTCGCCGTCCCGTTCGCGGAGGTGGCTGCGGTGTTGCAGACCAGCCCCGCCACGGCCCGCCAACTGGCGTCACGGGCACGCAAGGCCGTGGCGGCCGATCCGCCGCCGGAACCCGATCCGCGTCATGCCGAGGCGGTCGGGTCGTTGATGGCCGCCCTGGCAGCCGGTGACCTGGCGGCTGTGGTGGCGCTGCTGCATCCCGACGTGACGTTCACCGGCGACGCGAATCGCCGGGCCCCGACCGTCCTGCGGGTGGTCCAGGGACCGCAGAAGGTGGCGCGGTTGCTGCTCGGCCTGGCGCGCCGCTACGGCCCCACCCTGATCACCGCGAACCAGCTGGCGCTGGTCAACGGCGAGCTCGGCACCTACACCCCCGGAGCGCCCGGTGTCGACGGGCTGGCGGAGCTGATGCCGCGAGTCACCGCCATGACGGTGCGCGACGGGCGGGTGGTGGCCATCTGGGATGTCGCCAACCCCGACAAGTTCACCGGATCACCGTTGCGCAGACCGGAGGATGTACATGGCTGACGGCTTCACGAAGAAGATGGGCGCGTTGATGTTTCGCGCGATGGACAAGATGCGCCACCGCGACGCCTTCGCCATCGGCCAGCCCACCGGCACGGATTTCAGCGGCTTCGACGCATTCCGGCAGATCGTGCTGGTCACCTACAAGCGTTCCGGTGAAGCGATGCCGAGCCCGATCAACCACGGGGTGGACGCCGGGAAGATCTACGTTCGCACCGACGCCTCCACCGGCAAGGTCAAGCGCATCCGCAACAACCCCAACGTCGTCGTGGTGCCCAGCAGCCTGCGCGGCAAGCCCGAGGGGAAGCCGGTGGCGGGGATCGCCAGGATCCTGCCCGAGTCCGACCATGCGCGTGCCGAGCGTGCCATCGCCGCCAACTGGAGTCCGGCGATGCGGATCTTCGAGCGCGGTCTGGACAAGGGCAGTGCGGCAGCCGGAATCCCGATCGCCTATATCGAGATCGCCCCTGCGGGTCAGCCGGGCTGATCGTCGGTGGCCCAGGGCACCCGGCAGGCGTCCCCGGAGTTGAAGCCCTGCTCGGTGATGCCCAGCGCCGAGTACATCCGGGCCCGCATGTTCTCGATCCCGATCTGGTAGGTCAGCTCGATGACGCCGGCGTCACCGAAGCGGCGCCGCAGGTCGGCCACCTGGGCGTCGGTGACACTGTGCGGGTCGGTGGTCACCGCATCGGCGTAGGCGATCGCGGCCCGTTCGTCGTCGGTGTACAGCGCGGAGTGAGCGTAGTTGTCGATGTCCTTGAGGCGCTCGACATCCAGGCCCTCGAGCCGGGTCAGCATGGCACCGAAGTCGACGCACCATGAGCAGCCGATGGTGCGGGCGGTCCAGAACACCGCCAGTTCGCGCACCGTGGCGGGCAGGGTGCGCGACGCGGACTGCAGCAGCCCTTCGTGTACGGCGTTGGCCATCAGCAGTCGCGGGTGGCGGGCGATGACGGCGAACGGTTCGGGGACCTCGCCGAAGCGCCGTCTGGTGTAGCGGTACATGGCGCGCACCAGCAGGTTGGCCTGGCGGGGGGACAGCGGTTCGATTCGTGTTCGAGTAGTCATACCCGTTAGACGAATCGGCCCGCCAAAGTGTGACAGCGCGGGTCGGGTCGGCTCGGGTCAGCTCGCCGAGCGTGTACTCAGACCGAAAACAGTGGGGAATTCTCGGCCTGAGTGCACGTTCGGCGAACGTCAGATCAGGAAGGGAACCAGTGCCTTGCGATCGGCCGGGTAGTCGGGGAACTTCTCCCGGTACCAGCGGTGGGTTCCCAGCGCGCGGGGGATCAGATTGCCGGCGGTGATCAGCAGGATCGCGACGCCCGGCAGCGCCCAGGTGAGGATCGCGAAACCCGTCCAGGCGATGATCTCGCCCAGATAGGCCGGGCTGCTGACGAACCGGAAGCCCCCGCCGAACGGAATCCGGTACTCCGCGCCACCGGGCCGACCGACGGTGTTCTTCTCGCGCAGGTTGCGCACGATCGACTCGGAGTTGACCAGCAGGGCAAAGCCGCACAGGTAGACGGCCAGGCCCACCAGGAACCGCGGGTCGGTCAGCCACGCGGCGCCGTACTGCCCGAAGTAGTTGTGGCTGAACAGCGCTCCGTTGAGGTAGCCGTGCATGGAGGTGACGAGCATGCCCATCACCACCACCGAGACGTTGAAGGTGCTGCGTTTGCCGGGGACCTGGCGGATCGCCAGCGGAAAGAACCAGCCGCGGTTGGCGTAGTGCAGTGCCCAGATCCCCGCCAGCACCAGCGATGTCGGCTCGAAGCGGGCCGGGCCGCTGAGGTAGGCGACGGCGAACACCACGGTCGCCGGGATCTCCATCAGCCACCAGCCGAACTTCGGGTTCAGGTTGAACCCCAGCTTGGTCGACGAGAACCGGCCGTAGGAGCTCTGGCCGAAGAAGCCGCCGACGATCACGAACGCCGCGAACGCGAACGCCGCAGTCAGGACCGAGTCGTAGAAGGTGTGGCCGGTGTACCAATGCATGGACAGTGTCCTATCACGCCGGATCGGCGGCCGCACCAACGCCCAGGGGTGATCAGCGGGCGAACATCAGCGCCCGCTTCACCTCCTGGATCGCCTTGGTGATCTCGATGCCGCGCGGGCAGGCATCCGTGCAGTTGAACGTGGTGCGGCAGCGCCACACCCCGTCGACCTCGTTGAGGATGTCCAGGCGTTCGGCGGCGGCCTCGTCGCGGCTGTCGAAGATGAACCGGTGGGCGTTGACGATCGCGGCCGGCCCGAAGTAGGCGCCCTCGCTCCAGTACACCGGGCAGCTCGTGGTGCAGATGGCGCACAGGATGCACTTGGTGGTGTCGTCGTAGCGCGCACGGTCGGTCTGGCTCTGGATGTGCTCGCGGGTGGGCTGGTTGCCGGAGGTGATCAGGTACGGCTTGACCGCCTTGTAGGCATCCATGAACGGTTCCATGTTGACCACGAGGTCTTTTTCCACCGGAAGCCCGCGCAGCGGCTCGATGGTCAGCGTCAGTTCCTTGCCCGGCTTCTTGGGCAGGATGTCGCGCATCAGCAGTTTGCAGGCCAGCTTGTTGTTGCCGTTGACCCGCACGCCGTCGGAGCCGCACACGCCGTGGGCGCAGGACCGCCGGAAGGTCAGCGACCCGTCCAGGTAGCTCTTGACGTAGATCAGCAGGTTGAGCAACCGGTCGGTGGGCAGCGCCGGAACCCGGAAGCTCTGCCAGCCGCCGGTGGCGGCGTAGGCATCCGGGTCCTCCGGGTTGTAGCGGGCGATCTTGAGGGTGACCATCTGCGCGCCCTCGGGGATCGGGGGCAGCGGCGGGTCTCCGGCGGGGGCGGTGTCGACCAGCGCCGCCGGTTTGGTGCTCGACGGCTCCGGCGAACAGCATCCGCCCTGCGACGAGCAGCAACCGGAGTCAGCTGAGGAGGACATCAGTACTTCCGTTCCTTCGGTTCGTAGCGGGTCTGCACCACCGGCTTGTAGTCCAGCCGGATGTCGGCGATCAGGTCGGAGCCTTCCTTGTAGGCCATGGTGTGGCGCATGTAGTTGACGTCGTCCCGGTTGGGGTAGTCCTCGCGGGCGTGTCCGCCGCGCGATTCCCGCCGGTTGAGCGCACCCACCACGGTGACCTCGGCCAGCTCCAGCAGGAAGCCGAGCTCGATCGCCTCGAGCAGGTCGGAGTTGAAGCGCTTGCCCTTGTCGTGCACCGTGATCCGGGCGTAGCGCTCCTTGAGCGCGTGGATGTCGCTGAGCGCCTGCTTGAGAGTCTTCTCGGTGCGGAACACCGCGGCGTTGTTGTCCATCGACTGCTGCAACGCGCCGCGGATGTCGGCGACCCGCTCGTTGCCGTGGTCGGACAGGATGTCGGACACCCAGCTGACCACCGTTTCGGCGGGGTTCTCCGGCAGCTCGACGAAGTCGTGCGCATTGGCGTACTCGGCGGCGGCGATGCCCGCGCGACGCCCGAACACGTTGATGTCCAGCAGCGAGTTGGTGCCCAGGCGGTTGGCCCCGTGCACCGACACGCAGGCGCATTCGCCGGCGGCATACAGGCCCGGCACGGTGTTGGTGTTGTCCCGCAGCACCTGGCCGGTGACGGTGGTCGGGATCCCGCCCATCACGTAGTGGCAGGTCGGGTAGACCGGCACCAGCTCCTTGACCGGGTCCACGCCCAGATAGGTGCGGGCGAACTCGGTGATGTCGGGCAGCTTCTCCTCGAGCACGTCCTCGCCGAGGTGACGCACGTCGATGTAGACGTAGTCTTTGTTCGGGCCGGCGCCGCGGCCCTCGAGCACCTCGAGCACCATCGAGCGGGCCACGATGTCCCGCGGGGCCAGGTCGACGATCGTCGGGGCGTAGCGCTCCATGAACCGCTCACCGTCGGCGTTGAGCAGCCGGCCGCCCTCGCCGCGCACGGCTTCGGAGATCAGGATGCCCAGGCCGGCCAGGCCGGTCGGGTGGAACTGGTGGAACTCCATGTCCTCCAGCGGCAGTCCCTTGCGGAACACGATGCCCAGGCCGTCGCCGGTCAGGGTGTGGGCGTTGGAGGTGGTCTTGTACATCCGGCCGGAGCCGCCGGTGGCGAACACGATGGCCTTGGCGTGGAAGACGTGGATGTCGCCGGTGGCCAGCTCGTAGGCGACGATGCCGGTCGCCACCGGCCCCGACGGGGTCTCGGTGAGGACCAGGTCCAGCGCGTAGAACTCGTTGAAGAACTCCACGCCGTGCTTGACGCAGTTTTGGTACAGGGTCTGCAGGATCATGTGACCGGTCCGGTCGGCGGCGTAGCACGCGCGACGAACCGGGGCCTTGCCGTGATCACGGGTGTGCCCGCCGAACCGGCGCTGGTCGATGCGGCCCTCGGGGGTCCGGGAGAACGGCATGCCCATGTTCTCCAGGTCCAGCACCGCGTCGATGGCCTCCTTGGCCATGATCTCCACCGCGTCCTGGTCGGCCAGGTAGTCACCGCCCTTGACGGTGTCGAAGGCGTGCCACTCCCAGTTGTCGTCCTCGACATTGGCCAGCGCCGCGCACATGCCGCCCTGCGCCGCACCGGTATGGCTGCGCGTGGGGTAGAGCTTGGTCAGCACCGCGGTGCGGGCCCGCGGGGCCGCCTCGACGGCCGCGCGCATCCCGGCGCCGCCGGCACCGACGATCACCACGTCGTAACGATGTTCTTGAATCACCGCGATATCACCCGTTCGCTACCGAATCTGCCGTCAAGAAATGTTCGCGTCGAAGGTCAGCAGCACGTAGCTGCCCAGTGCCAGCGTGAAGACGATCGACACGACCAGCAGCGTCATCAGCCAGAACCGGCTGCGGGAGCTGCGGGTGTAGTCGCCGATGATCGTGCGCAGGCCGTTGCCGCCGTGCAGTTCGGCCAGCCACAACAGGCTCAGGTCCCAGATCTGCCAGAACGGCGAGCGCCAGCGCTCGGCAACGTAGTTGAAGTCGATGCGGTACACGCCGTTGTCCCACATCAGCATGATGAACAGATGCCCGAGCACCAGGAAGATCAAGACGGCGCCGGAGAACCGCATGAACAGCCAGGTGTACTTCTCGAAGTTGGGCATCCCGCTGTGCCGGCGGGGCGCGCGCGGGTCGCCGAGGCTGGCCGGGCGGTCGCGGTCGGGGCCCAGAACCGGGGCTATCGGGCCCCTGCTGCGCGGCAGGTCAGTCGTGCTCATAGGAATCGCTCCGCCATGTGCATGCCGATGCGGACAACCACCGGAACCATCACCACCAGCCAGATGACGCCTACCGCCACCAGCATCTGGCGGTGCCAGCGGGTGCCCTGCCACCAGAAGTCGATCAGGATCAGCCGGATCCCGTTGAGGCCGTGAAACAGCACCGCGGCAACCAGTCCCAGCTCCATCAGGCCGACGAGCGGGGTCTTGTAGGTCGCGATGACCTCGCTGTAGGCCTGCGGGCTCACCCGCACCAGCGCCGTGTCGAGGACATGGACGAACAGGAAGAAGAAAATGGTCGCACCGGTGATCCGGTGCAGCGCGAACGCCCACATACCGGGGTCGCCCTTGTACAGACTCTGCCGGCGGTGCCGCGTCACACCCGTCCGCGTTCCCGGCGTCGCCGCATCGGCGGATGTCGCCGTCATCAGCGCCTCCAAATTTTTCTGCGGCGGGCCCGCTGCGCCCGGCTTCGCCGGCGTGCGGTCGCTCCACCACGCTATCGCTTCAACAAACCTCGGGTTGGACTCTAAACCCATCCACAGGCCCGAAACGACCACGCGAAAGTTACTGACGGGTAGTAAGAGGCTGAGGCTACGCTGATTTTGCCTCGTTGCCGCCGGGCCAAGGCGGTGATGCGGCGCGCTCAGACCGACAGGAGAGCTGGTGAATGTCCCAAGGAATTGACTGGGATGTGTTGCGGCGCAGTGCAATAGAGGTTTCGGCGCGCGCCTATGCGCCGTACTCGGGCCTGCGGGTGGGTGCCGCCGGTCTGGCCGGCGACGGCCGAGTGGTCAGCGGCTGCAATGTGGAAAATGTCTCATATGGGCTGGGTCTCTGTGCGGAGTGCGCGGTGGTCTGCGGCCTCGTCAGCGGCGGCGGCGGGCACCTGGTGGCGCTGTCGTGTTGCGATGCCGACGGGAACCTGCTGATGCCGTGCGGCCGGTGCCGTCAGGTGCTGCTTGAACACGGTGGACCCGAGTTGCTCGTCGACCACCCGGCGGGGGCCCGAGCGCTGGCCGAACTGCTGCCGGACGCCTTCGGACCCGATGCACTGCCATGAGCCTCGCCGCGCCCTTCGACGCCCCGACGCTGATCGCCTGCAAGCGTGACGGCCATCGGCTGCCCGACGCCGGGATCGACTGGCTGATCTCCGGCTACACCTCCGGGGTGGTCGCCGAAGAGCAGATGTCGGCGTTGCTGATGGCGATCTATCTGCGCGGGATGGACGAGCACGAGAACGCCCGGTGGACCCAGGCGGTGCTGGCCTCAGGCGAGCGACTGGACTTCTCCGCCGTCCCGCGTCCCACCGTCGGCAAGCATTCGACCGGCGGGGTCGGCGACAAGATCACCCTGCCGCTGATCGCCGCCGTCGCCGCCTGCGGTGCGGCCGTGCCGAGCGCCTCGGGCCGTGGGCTCGGTCACACCGGCGGAACCCTGGACAAGATGGAGTCCATCTCCGGCTTCAGCGCGGCGCTGTCGGGCACCCGGGTTCGCGACCAACTGTCCGAGATCGGCGCGGCGATCTTCTCCGCCGGTCAGCTGGCCCCCGCCGACGTCAAGCTCTACGCGCTGCGCGACATCACCGGCACCGTCGAATCACTGCCGCTGGTCGCCGCGTCGGTGATGAGCAAGAAGCTCGCCGAGGGGACCGACGCGCTGGTGCTCGACGTCAAAGTCGGCTCGGGGGCGTTCATGAAGGAACTCGACGACGCGCGGGAGCTGGCTCGGCGGATGGTGGCGCTGGGCACCGCGCACGGCGTCGCCACCCGAGCTCTGATCACCGACATGGGCGTGCCGCTGGGGTGCACGGTCGGCAACGCGATCGAGGTGGCCGAGGCCCTGGAGGTGCTGGCCGGCGGCGGCCCGCCCGACGTGGTGGCGCTGACGGTGCGGTTGGCCCACGAGATGCTGGCGCTGGCCGGTATCGATGACGCCGACCCCGCTCAGGCACTGCGCGACGGGACCGCGATGGACCGATTCACCGCGATGGTGACGGCTCAGGGCGGGGATCTGAGCCAGCCGCTGCCGCTGGGGTCGTGCACCGAGACCGTGACCGCCGACCGGGGCGGATTCATGGGCGATATCGATGCCATGGCGGTGGCCCAGGCGGCCTGGCGTCTGGGTGCGGGCCGGTCCAGGCCGGGGGAGCGGGTGCAGCACGGGGCGGGGGTTCGCATCCACCGCCGGCCGGGCGAGCCGGTGGCGGCCGGCCAGACGCTCTTCACCCTCTATACCGACACTGCCGAGCGGACCGGTGCCGCGCTGGCCGCGCTCGACGGCGGATTCGCCATCGGCGACACACCGCCGCTCCCGCGCCCGCTGATCCTCGAGACCAGCCCATGATGAAGCCATGAGCACACCGGTGAGCCTGGAGACCATCCGGGCAGTTCCCAAGGCGCTACTGCACGACCATCTGGACGGCGGGTTGCGGCCCGCCACCGTCGTCGACATCGCCGGGCAGGTCGGCTACGACGACCTGCCCGCGACCGACCCCGACGAGTTGGCGACCTGGTTCCGGACCCGCTCGCACAGCGGCTCGCTGGAGCGCTATCTGGAGCCGTTCAGCCACACGGTCGCTGTGATGCAGACCCCCGAGGCGCTGCATCGCGTGGCCGCCGAGTGTGTGGCGGATCTGGCCGCCGACGCCGTCGTCTACGCCGAGGTGCGCTTCGCCCCGGAGTTGCACATCGAGGGGGGACTGTCCTTCGACGAGGTGACCGATGCGGTACTGGCCGGTTTCGCCGACGGCGAGCGCGAGGCCGCGGCGGCCGGCCGGCCGATCACGGTGCGCTGTCTGGTCACCGCGATGCGCCACGCCGCACTGTCGCGGGAGATCGCCGAGCTGGCCATCCGGTTCCGCGACAAAGGGGTGGTCGGATTCGACATCGCCGGGGCCGAGGCCGGCTATCCGCCCAGCCGGCACCTGGACGCATTCGAGTACATGCGTGATCACAACGCCCGCTTCACCATTCACGCCGGTGAGGCGTTCGGGCTGCCCTCCATCCACGAGGCGATCGCGTTCTGCGGCGCCGACCGGCTGGGCCATGGGGTGCGGATCACCGACGACATCACCGTCGGCCCCGACGGCAGCCTGCACCTGGGCCGGCTGGCGGCGATCCTGCGGGACAAGCGGATTCCGCTCGAGTTGTGCCCGAGTTCCAACGTGCAGACCGGAGCGGTCGACAGCATCGCCGAGCACCCGTTCGACCTGCTGGCCCGTGCCCGGCTACGGGTCACGGTCAACACCGACAACCGGCTGATGAGCGATACCACCATGAGCAAGGAGATGCTGGTGCTGGCCGACACGTTCGGCTATGGCTGGGCTGATCTGCAGCGGTTCACCGTCAACGCGATGAAGTCGGCGTTCATCCCGTTCGATCAGCGGGTGCAGATCATCGAAGAGGTGATCAAACCGCGATACGCCGCCCTGATCGGCTGACGCGAACGCCGAAGGCCGGGCAATCGCGACGCGATCACCCGGCCTTCGATCAGCGGATCAGTGCTCGGTGACGGTGGCCTCGGGGTCGCCTTCCTTCCAGGTGACGATGCCGTGCTCGAAGGTGGTCTGCTTGGACCCGTCCGCGGTGGTGGTCTCATCGCTGGTCGGGTAGCCGAGCTTGCCCTGCGAGCCGCCCAACTCGTTCCACTTGTCGCGGATCTTGCCCCACACCACATAGGCGCGGGTGGTGTGAACGATCACTCCGCCGTCGAACTGCTGGTAGACGCCGCCGTCCGGGTTCTTCTGCTCGGCGCCGGTGGGCGCTCCCAGGGCCTCCTTGGCGGCCGCGTCCAGGGAGTCCCACTTGGCCAGGATCGGCCCGCCGACGGTGTACTCCTTGCCGTCGGCACCGGTGATGACCGTGGTGCTGGGAGCGGCGCTCTCCTCTGCCGGCGTGCTGACCGCCGAGGAGATCACCGAGCTGGCCGAAGACGCTATCGAGCTGGCCGAGCTCAGGGCGTCGTTGGTCTTGTCCTTGGTTGTGCTGTTGCAACCCGTGCCGATCAGCGCGACCCCCAAAACTGCTGCGGATACTGCTGCGGCCCGCTGTGTCGCCTTGCGCATGTGTAGTCCTTTCGAATTGGAAGGCCCCCGCTAACCGCACGGCGCGGCCCGTTAGTTACCGGGCCAGATGTTAGTCGTGAATCTGACATCTCGGCAACGAAATGGAGCAAATAATTGCCGCAATTGCGGTGAATTTCCGCGGCACGTCGCATGGCGTCGCGCGCCGGCGTTCGGGCCGCCCACCTGGCGGGGCGGACGGCAGCGGGCGGCAAAGCGCTATTCGCGGCGCAGGCGCGACTGCACGAACGCCTCGAGCTGTTCCCATTCCTTCACGGCGGGTGCGTACGGGCGTTGCGGCTCGTTGACCGATTCGCGGTCGAGCACGTAGCTGACCATCCGGCCCAGCGGACGATCCGGTTTGAGGGTTTCGGCGACCACACCGTCCTCGGCGTAGGTGCCCACGTCCTGCAGAAACTCGACGGCCAAATCGAGTTGCTCGCGGTCCAGCGCGTCCGGCCCGTCGGTGATGTCGTCGGCGATCCCGGACAGGACGTAGACGTTGTCATCGGTGGTTTCGATCGACAACGAGCCGTCGTTGGCCGCGGTGCGGATGTCGTCGTAGGTGCTCAGATCCGACAGGTCGTGGTCGTGCTCGTCGGCCAGATAGCGGGCCAGGGCGCGCTCGGAACCGAAGACGCTGATCCGGCCGTTGCGGCCCAGGAAGACCGGCTGGTCCCCGAGGTAGCAGCGCAGGGTGAAGAACGTCCCGTTGTCGGTGATGACCCGAATGGGGTCGATACCGACCTTGGTCCAGAAGTCCGCGTCGCCACCGAGGACCACCCGGTCGCCGGCGGCCCGCTCGCCGCTGCCGGCGGCTGTTTCGCCGTCCTCGCCGTCCTCGCCGGTCTCGCCGGCCTGGGCCTCGGTCTCCTCGACGACTGGCTCCGGCTCGGCGGGTGCCTCGGCGGCCAGCTCCTCAGCTGCCCGCGACGCCGCGGCGGCGTCGACGTCGGGCGTCGCGATGATCTCTTCGACGGCGGCCAGAACATTGCCCCAGTTGCGGCCGATGACTTCGGCGATCAGTGCCCAGCGCTTGCGGCCCGCCCGGCCGGTGAAGTTGTCGACACCGCCGGCCAGCCAGCCCAGGTTCGGGTTGCCGTTGAAGAACTTTGTCACCGCCGGCAGGTCGCACACCGACCCGATCGCCGAGACGATCTCCAGCGCGCCGGCCAGTTCCTGAACGGACTGCTCAGTGGGCTTCTCGGTCAGCAGCTCCTCGACCGCGATCAGGTCGTACTGCTGGTCGGGGCCCGGGTCGAGTTTGTGGGCGTTGGCCCGGACAAGCTGCGGCCAGCTGGGGTGGTCGTAGAGGTCGTTGTTGGCGTTGATCCGGACGAACGCCACCAGGTCGGCCACCGTGGCGAAGCAGTACAGGTCTTCGCCCTTGCCCAGGAAGGCCTGCCACTCGTCCCCGGAGTCGCGCCAGCTCGGCGCCCACAGGGTGTAGCGGTCACCAGCGGTCACCGCCAGGCGGATCGGAACGAGGTCAGCTGCCATGGCGCACAGAATAACGATGCACGGTCGGGCGCCTGGAGCCGGGATTAGCGGCCCGAGGGCCCGCCTCCCGGGGAAAACGCGCAATGCGGTGCCGCCGGGCGGCGCAGCGAACCGGGCAAGCGATCGAACGACCGCGTGACCCGCCGGCTCTCGGGCCGGAGCCCCGGTCGGCCGGCAGGCGCAGCCCGGCGCCACGCCAGCAAACAACCCCGTGACGTCGCCGATTAGTGCCGCTGTTTTTCGCGCCAGAGGGCTAAACTGAATTCCACCTAATAGATTAATGTGTTCATCGCTGGTGGAAACAAATGATCATCGGTGCATATTCAAAGCAATCAGGGAGGCCTGCGGTGACCGGAAAGCGTGTTGCGCCGCTGGGGGCGATGGTGGCCGCGCTGTGCGCCGCCGTCCTGGGGATGGCGTCCCTGCTGGCGCCGACGGCGGCGGCCCGCCTGGAAAGGATGCTCGCCGACGTTGCGCTGCTGGCCGGTGAGAGCTGGATCATGACCGGCACGGGTCAGGCCGACCCGACGATCGGCAACTACATGGACCTGGTGCGGGACTACTACCTGCAGCCCGCGACGCCGTGGTTCACCGGGCAGGCCACCTACGCCGGTCAGGTGCTCAACGGCCTGACCACCCCCGAGCAGTTCTGCCCGATCGTCTGCCAGCCCCTGCCGATACCGCAGCTGAACTTCGGGGACTCGCTGGCGCAGGGCGTGGCCAACCTCGAAGCCGCGATCCGCCCCCAGTTGGAGGCCGGTGACAACGTCACCGTGTTCGGCTTCTCGCAGAGCTCGGTCGTTGCCACCCTGGCGATGCACAATCTGATCGCCAACGCGCCGGGCGGCGCCTACGACCCGGACAACCTGCACTTCGTGCTGATCGGGGCCCCCAACAGCGCGGTCGGCGGCATGCTGAGCCGGCTGTCCTTCCCGGATGCGTTCGACGGGGCGATGCAACGCATTCCGTTCCTGAACATCCCGCTGGGCATCGACTCGATCCCGGGCCTCCCGTTCACGACGGCGGTCTACAGCACCGAGTACGACGGCTGGACCGCCTTCCCGCAGAACCCGCTGAACCTGCTGGCCGTCATCAACGCCCTGGTGGGCATCCCGGCGCTGCACAACAACTACTTCGACGAGAACCTCGCCAACGCCATCGACCTCGGATCGATCGGCAATGCCAGCTATTACGTGCTGCCCGAGCAGCTGCCCATCCTCGCGCCGATCTACGGGCTCGGCGACTTCGGCAGACTGGTCGGCGACGCCGTGGCGCCGATACTCAAGACCGTTATCGACTGGTCCTACGGCAACCCCGGCGCCCCGGACGCCGGAATCACGGTCGACGGACTCGACCCGATCGGCGCCGCCGGACCGTGGGCCGTCACCGCCACCGGTCAGCTGTCCGAGGACACCGGAGCCCTCGGCTTCCTGCTGCGGATGGACCCCTTGCAGGTGTTGGCCGGAATGCAGTACGCCGGCGCGCAAAGCCTCACCAACACCATCAACAACCTGCTGGACTTCGTCGGGCTCGACCCGCTGTCGCAGTCGATCGTGGAGGCGCTGCACACCGGCTACAACCTCACGATCGAGCTGGACCAGGCGTTGTTGACCGGGTGGCACAACCTGGCCAGTGAATGGAACCTGCTGGATGTGCTGGGCCCCGACGCCATCTTCAACGGGGCGCCGCTGATCTCCGCCCAGCCGCTGCTGGATCTGGTCGGAGTGGGCTTCAGCCTGCTCAACTACCTCGACTAGCCGCGATGCTTCGCCGGCTCCTGGCAGGAGCGGTTCTGGCCACGGCCGTGCCCGGGGCCGGCCTGGGCCTTGGCGCGCACAGCGTTGCGCCGCAGCACCAGGTGCGGCTGCTGGCCGACGAGGGCTGGATCATGGGACCCACCAGCATTCCCGACCCGACGGTCGGGGGCTATATGGAAGCGGTCAAAGCCCTTTTCCTGCAGCCAGATTCGCCGTGGTTCGCCGGGCAGCCGACGTTTGACGGCTACGACTTCGAGGGTTTGATCACCCCCGAGCAGTTCTGTCCGCTGGTGTGCCTGCCGCCGCCGAACCCCTACCTGACGTTCGCCGAGTCGGTGGCTCGGGGCGTCGAGATCCTGCACGCCGCACTCGCCGGTGGCTCCGGTACGGCGGTGTTCGGCTATTCGCAGAGCGCCACCATCGCCACCCAGGAGATGATCAACCTGCTCGCGGCGGGGCTCGGCGATGACGGTGACGCCACCGCCGGCCCGCGCTTCGTGCTGATCGGCAACCCCAACAATCCGCTCGGCGGCGTGTTGACCCGCTTTCCCGCCTATCCGGTGCTCAGCGACCAGCCGGTACACCTGCCCTTCCTGGGTATCCCGTTGAGCATCGGGCCGACCCCGACCAGCGGGTTCGCCACCGTCAGCTACACCGGCGCCTACGACGGTCTGGCCAACTTTCCGCAGGACCCCGCCAACCTGCTGGCCGTTCTCAACGCGCTGATCGGAACGGCGACGGTGCACTTCTCCTACGTCGACGGTGCCAATCTGGCCGACACCGTCGACCTCGGCGCGATCGGTGACACCGACTTCTACCTGATTCCGCAGCAGTTGCCGATCCTGTGGCCGATCTACCAGCTCGGTGACGTCGGCAAGGTGATCGGCGATGCGCTGACGCCGATGCTGAAACTGGTCATCGACTGGGGCTACGGCAATCCGGGCAACCCGTTCGTCGGCGTCAACGGAACTGATGCCGTGGGGCCCTGGGCCGTCACGGCCGGCGGCCAGTTGGCCGACGGGTCGGATGTCGCCGGTTTCGGAATGCGGATGGACCCGCTGCAGATGCTGGCCGGCCTGCAGTACGCGGCAGTACGCACTGTCGTCGACCCGATCAACGACCTGCTGGGCTTCGCCGGGCGTTCCCCGCTGCCGGACTCCTTCGTGGATGCGCTGCTGGGCGGGTACTACCTCACCAACGAGGTGGACGCCTACCTGCTCGATGCATGGCGCGAGCTGGCGGTGTCGCTGAATGTCGCCGACTGGCTGGGTCCGGATGCGGTCTTCAACGGCGAGCCGTTGATCTCGTTGGCGCCGATGCTGGAGATCGGCGCGGTGGCCTTCGAGATCCTTAACCTGCTGGGCGCATGACACGTAGGGTGCCAGGCGTGAATATCTGTGTGGTCGAACACCCGTTGGCGGCGGCGCGATTGACCACGCTGCGCGACGAAGGCAGCGACAACGCGGTGTTCCGTTGTGCGCTGCGGGAACTGACCTGGATGCTGGTCTACGAGGCCACTCGCGACATGGCTCGCGCGGACGTCGCGGTGCGCACCCCGCTGACCGGGACCGTCGGAGCGCGGCTGGCCCGGCCGCCGCTGCTGGTGCCGGTGCTGCGTGCCGGACTGGGCATGGTGGAGGCGGCGCACGCGCTGATCCCCGAAGCCGATGTCGGCTTCGTCGGCGTGGCGCGCGACGAGGACACCCACCTGCCGGTGCCGTATCTGGCCTCGCTGCCCGGCGATCTGAGTGCCACACCGGTCATGGTTCTGGACCCCATGCTGGCCACGGGCGGTTCGCTGGTGCACACGCTGGCGCTGCTGGCTGAGCGGGGCGCCACCGAGATCACGGTGGTCTGCGTGGTGGCGGCACCGCAGGGCGTGGCGGCACTGACCGAAGCGGCACCGGCGGCGCGGCTGATCACCGCGGCCATCGACGACGGGCTGAACGAGAACGCCTATATCGTTCCGGGCCTCGGCGATGCCGGCGACCGCCAGTTCGGGCCGCGGTGAGATCCCCGCCGTCACTCCGGTAACCGGCGGGCGGCTACGTGGTTGTTGCCCGCCTTTGAGCGACAGATGCTCTTGCGTTGGTGGATTCATTCCTCCCGGCAGCCGTTGTCGCTCAAAGGCGGGCAGACATCGCACCCCGTCGGGCCGGTGGCACCTGAGGCGGGTGTGACGGCTGGTGACGAATGGGCCGAATAAGCCGCTACCAGGAACGGACCGCATCGGCGACGGCCGCACACACCTGCTGCGCCTCGTCGCGGTCCCCGGCAAGGTCATCCGAGGGTGGGCGCGTGACCTCGAGGTAGCACTTGAGCTTCGGTTCTGTCCCCGACGGCCGCACCACCACCCGTACCGAAGTGCCGTCGCGTTGCCCGGAGAACTCCAGCGCGTCGGTGGCCGGTCCGCGCCGGTGCAGCAGATCGGTTGCGGTGACGGTGAATCCCGCCAGCGTTCCCGGTGGATCGGCGCGTAGCCGGGCCATCACCGCAGCTGCCGCGGCGGGACTGTCGACCCGGCGCGTCACCGCGCCGGTGACATGCACGCCGTGGCGGCGGGCCAACTCATCGAGTACTTCGGGAATCGAGCTGCCCCGGTCTCGCAGTGCCGACACCAGATCGCACGCCAGGACCGCGGCACTGATGCCGTCCTTGTCGCGCACCGCGTCCGGGTCGACGCAGTAGCCGATCGCCTCCTCGTAGGCGTAGACCAGCGTGGCGCCGGGCAGACCGTCGTCGGCGCGGGCCAGCCACTTGAATCCGGTCAGCGTCTGCACATGACGGGCGCCGTATCGCGCTGCGATGCCGGCCAGCATCCGCGACGACACCACGGTGCTGGCCACCACCGCGCTGGCAGCCCGGACCGCGGGCAGCTGCGACAGGATGTAGTCGCCCAGCAGCCAGCCGGTCTGGTTACCGGTGAGCATTCGCCAGCCTTCCGGGCCGGCGATCCCGACCGCGCATCGATCCGCGTCCGGGTCCAGTGCGATGGCGATGTCGGCGTCGACCTCGCCGGCCAGTGCCAGCAACGCATCGGTGGCGCCGGGCTCCTCCGGGTTGGGGAAGGCCACCGTCGGAAAGTCCGGATCCGGGTCGAACTGGGCCGCAACGACGTGCAGATCGGTGAACCCCGCGGCGCGCAGCGCCGCGAGCGCCACATCGCCGCCCACGCCGTGCAACGCCGTCAATGCCACCCGAACCCCCCCGCGGTGCCGCCGCACCCCGGCGGCTCGCCGGACGTAGTGCGCAACCACGTCCTCGCCGGCCGGCGCGACCGGGCGCCGGGCGATCGCATCGGCAGGGGGAGCGTGTGACATCGCCGTCTCGATCTCGGTGTCGGTGGGCGAAACGATCTGCATGCCGCCGCCGAAGAACACCTTGTAGCCGTTGTCGGTGGCCGGATTGTGCGAAGCCGTGATCTGGATGCCGGCCGCGGCGGCGCAGTGGCGCACCGCGAACGCCACCACCGGTGTGGGGCACGGCCTGGGCAGAAGCAGCACCGAAAAGCCCTGTGCGGCAAGAACCTCAGCTGTCGCCATCGCGAATTCCGCCGAGCCGTGCCGTGCGTCGCCACCGACCACCACTGTGGAACCGGCGCGCCCCTGCGCCACGAGAACCTGGGCCACCGCCCAGCTGGCGCGCAGCACCACGGCGAGGTTCATCGCATCCGGTCCGCCCCGCACCGGCCCGCGCAGCCCGGCGGTGCCGAAGCGCAGCGGTGCCGCGAATCGGGTGGCCAACTCGCCCGGACTGCACGCGCGCAGCTCCGCAGCCGTCGCCGGGTCGGGGTCGTGGGCGATCCAGTCCTCGGGGGTCACCCGTCGATTGTGACAAGCCGTAAGCTGACGGGTGTAACTAATAAGTCAGCTAATTAATTGCTACGCTCCTCCGGATTGCCATCACTTGACAACGGGGGGACCGATGGCCGAATCAGCATCCTTGCGGGCGAGAAGTTCAATTTGCGCGCCGGTGAGTTGGCGAGACACGATGCCGGTAGCCATCGTGGTGGTCGTCGCGGCAGTCGTGCACCTGGCCGTCGCCACCCGCTACGGCTGGCATACCGACGAGTTCTACTACGTCATCTGCGGTCAGCACCCGGCGTGGGGATACTTCGACCACCCGCCACTGGTGCCGCTGCTGGCCCGAGTGGCCGCCCTGGGCGGCTTGTGGGGGCTACGGCTCTTGGCCATTGCGGTGCACCTCGGCTGTATCGTGCTGGCGGCGCGGTTGGCCGCGGAATTCGGTGGGCGCCGACTGGCTCAGGCGGTCACCGCGGCCGCCGTCGCGGCCAGCCCCCTGTTCATGGGTGCCGCGATGTTTTTCGGGACCACCGTGGTCGACCAACTGGTCTGGATCGCGGTGCTGGTGCTGGTGACACGCGCGTTGCGGATCGGCACCGTGCCGGCCTGGGTGGCGGCCGGCGTGGTGGCCGGTATCGGGCTGGAGGCCAAACAGACAGTCGTGCTGCTGCTCATCGGCATCGGGGTCGGCCTAGCGATCTTCCGGCGTGACGCGCTGCGCACGGCGGGGCCCTGGGCGGCCTGCGCGGTGGCGGCGGTGTTGGCGGCTCCGAACCTGATCTGGAACGCGGCCCACGGCTGGCCCAGCCTGACGTTCGCCCACGCCATGTCGGTGCGGATGGGCGGCTCGATGGGGTCACTGTCCCAGATGCCGCTGCTTCTCCTGCTGTACGCCGGTCCGCTGTTGATCGTGCTGTGGCTGGTGGGCATCGGCTGGCTGGCCTCCCCGGCGGGGGCGGATCACCGCTGGGCGCTGGCGGTGCCGGTGGTGGTTTTGGCGTTGGTCATCATCAGCGGTGGGCGCTGCTACTACGTGGGCCCGGTGTTCGCGGTGCTGTTCGCCGCCGGCGCGATGCGGATCGAAGCCAAGAACCCCGACCGGCTGCCGCCGGGCTGGGGAGTTGCGCTGGTCGGTCTGTTCACCGGCGCGGCCATGCTCTGCCTTCCGATGCTGCCCGTCACGACCGCCGATTCGCTGCACAAGGTCAACCCCATTCCCCTGGAGACCTACGGCTGGCCGCAGTTCGTCGACGAGGTGGCGGCCGTCGCGGCGTCGCTGCCCGAGGATGTGCCGATCTTCGCCGGCAACTACGGCGAAGCCTCGGCACTGCGAATCCTCGGGCCGTCGGCGGGCATCAACCGTCCGGTGGTCAGCGGCGACAGCAATTACGCCCTCTGGGGTCCGCCACCCGGCGACGCCGAGACGGTGCTGTGCGTCGGGAAATTCCCGGTCCGCAAGCTCACCCAATATTGGACGAAAGTCACCTATCTGGCGTCGATCACGATCCCTCATCATGTGCACAACGGGTTGCGCGGAGCCAAGATCTACCGGTGCGAGCATCCGGTCGGCACCTGGAAGCAGATGTGGCCGCGGATGCGGCACAGCTCCGGTGTTCCCTACTGACCTGCGGTTGACGGCTTAACCACGCGGTAGAGTGCCTCGATTCGTATCGAGTCCGCCGATGGAGTGCTGGTGAGTCGTCCAAGTGCCCTGCCTGTGCCCCGCACCGGCACGTCCCTGCGGGGTTCAGCGGTCCTGCCGGTGGCCATTGTGGTCGCCGTCGCCGCCGTCGTGCACGGGATGTTCGCCCTGCAGTACGGCTGGCACCCCGACGAGTTCTACTACGTGGTCTGTGGCCAGCACCCGGCGTGGGGGTACTTCGACCATCCGCCGCTGGTGCCGATGCTGGCTCGAGTGGCGTCGCTGGGCGGCCTGCCGGGCCTGCGCGTGTTGGCCATAGCGATCCACCTCGGCTGCATCGTGCTGGCGGCACTGTTGGCCGCGGAGTTCGGGGGGCGGCGGGTGGCGCAGGTGATCACTGCCGCCGCGGTCGCATCGAGCCCGCTGTTCATGGGTGCGGCCATGTTCTTCGGCACCACCGTTGCCGACCAGCTGATCTGGATCGCCGTGCTGCTGCTCGTGACACGGGCCTTGCGGATCAACACCGTGCCGGCCTGGCTGGCGGCCGGGGCGGTTGCCGGCATCGGACTGGAGACCAAGCACACGGTCGCGCTCCTGCTGATCGGAGTCGGGCTGGGCCTGCTGATCTTTCGGCGGGACGCGCTGCGCACCGCGGGACCGTGGCTCGCCGTCGCCGTGGCGGTTGTTTTCGCACTGCCGAACCTGATCTGGAACGCGCGTCATGGCTGGCCGAGCCTGCAGTTTGCGCACGCCATGTCGGTTCGGGTGGGCGGGCCGGCCGGCTCGCTGACACAATTGCCGCTGTTGCTGCTGCTCTACGCCGGCCCCCTGCTGGTGTTGCTCTGGGTGATCGGAGCCCGATGGCTGGCGGCCCCCGAAAGCCGGCAGTTCCGCTGGATACTTGTGGTTCCGGTGGTGGTGCTGCTGCTGTGCATCGTCAGTGGCGGGCGCTGCTACTACGCGGGACCGGTGCTGGCGGCCCTGTTCGCCGCCGGTGCGGTCCGCATCGAATCCCAGGATCCCCAGCGCATACCCCGCGGCTGGGCGGTCGCCCTTGTCGGGCTGTTCGCGGGAGCTGTGGTGTTCTGCCTGCCGGTACTGCCCCCGGTGCAGGCCACGGCCCTGCGACAGATCAACCCCATCCCGATGGAGACCTACGGCTGGCCGGAATTCGTCGACCAGGTGGCGGCTGCCGCGGCGTCGCTGCCCGACGACGTGCCGATCTTCACCAGCAACTACGGGGAGGCTTCAGCGCTGAGAATCCTGGGCCCGGCGGCCGGCATCGACCGTCAGGTGGTCAGCGGCGACAGCAGCTATTCCGCATGGGGACCACCGGCGGGCGATGCCACCACCGTGCTGTGCGTCGGACGGTTCGCCGTACCTAGGCTGACCCAGTACTGGGCACACGTCACCTATCTGGACTCGATCCGGTTCCCCGTCGGAGTTCGCAACGGGGAAAGCTCGGCGAAGATCTACCTGTGTGAGCTGCCGCGGGGCAGTTGGGCTGCGATGTGGCCGCGGATGCGCCACAGCTCCGGTGTCGCCTACTGATCTGCCGGAGACGGTAAGCGGCTGATCACCTCGGCCAGAAGCGCGCCCATGCGGGCCGCCGATTCCCGGCCGGCGGCCAGCACCTCGGCATGGCTGAGCGGTTCGCCGGTGATTCCGGCTGCCAGGTTGGTCACCAACGACACCCCGAGGATCTGCGCGCCCGCGGCGCGGGCGGCGATCGCCTCGTGCACGGTGGACATGCCCACCAGGTCGGCGCCCAGGGTGCGCAGCATCCGGATCTCGGCGGGGGTCTCGTACTGCGGACCGGCCATCCCCGCGTAGACACCCTCGGCCAGGTCGGGGTCGACCTGGTGGGCCAGCGCGCGCAGCGCCGGGGTGTAGGCATCGACCATGTCGACGAAGTGCGCTCCCACCAATGGGGAGCGGCCGGTCATGTTCAGATGGTCGCTGATCAGCACCGGCTGGCCGACGTCGTAGCTGGTCCGCAGGCCGCCGGCGGCGTTGGTCAGCACCACCGTGTTCGCCCCGGCCGCGACGGCGGCGCGGACCGGGCGGACGACGTCGGCCAGCGAATGCCCCTCGTAGGCGTGGATCCGGCCGACCAGCACCAACACCCGGTGGGCTCCGATGCGCATCGACACCAGTTCGCCGGTGTGGCCCGCCGCCGTCGGCGCACTGAACCCGGGCAGGTCGGCCATCGGCAGGCTCGCGGTCGCCGTGCCCAGCGCTGCCACCGCGGGCGCCCAGCCGGAACCGAGCACCACGGCAACGTCGTGCGTCGCGACTCCGGTGCGCGCAGCTACGACCGCTGCCGCCTGAGTTGCCAGCGGTACCGTCACGGGCGCTCAGTTTAGTAGCGCGCGGCGGTGGGATACTGCCTGAATGCCTCCAGCTTCCGTCTCGCACGCCGTCGAGGCGTGGCTGGCCGCCCACGCCGACGACGTGGTGGCGTGGCGCCGGCACCTGCACCGCCACCCGGAGCTGAGCCGGCAGGAGTTCGCGACCACCCAGTTCATCGGCGAACTGCTGGCCGGAGCCGGCCTCAACCCCAAGGTGCTCCCCAGTGGAACCGGACTGACGTGCGACTTCGGTCCCGAGGACGGGCCTCGTCTGGCGTTGCGGGCCGACATCGACGCCTTACCGATGACCGAGCAGACCGGGGCGCCGTACGCCTCGCTGGTGCCCGGGGTGGCGCATGCCTGCGGTCACGACGCCCACACCGCCATTCTGCTGGGTGCGGGCCTGGCGCTGGCCTCGGCCGCGGAGTTGCCGGTGGGGGTCCGGCTGGTCTTCCAGGCCGCTGAAGAGCTGATGCCGGGCGGGGCGATCGACGCGATCGCCGCCGGCGTGCTGAGCGGCGTCAGCCGGATCTTCGCGCTGCACTGCGACCCGCGGCTGCAGGCCGGCCGGGTGGCGACCATTCCCGGGCCGATCACCTCGGCCGCCGACACCGTCGAGATCACCGTGAGCGGTCCGGGCGGGCACACCTCCAGACCACACCTGACCGCCGACCTGGTCTACGGGCTGGGCACGCTGATCACCGGACTTCCCGGGGTGCTGTCGCGGCGCATCGACCCGCGCAACAGCACCGTGATGGTGTGGGGTGCGGTCAATTCCGGCGTGGCCGCCAACGCCATCCCGCAGTCGGGTCGCCTGGCCGGTACGGTGCGCACCGCCAGCCGGGAAACCTGGGTGGCCATGGAGGGCATCGTCGAGGAGGCGGTGGCCTCCCTGCTGGAGCCGTTGAACATCGAGCACACGCTGATCTACCACCGTGGCGTGCCGCCGGTGGTCAACGAAGCGGTGTCGACGCGGATGCTGACCCATGCGATCGAGGCGGTCGGGCCCGAGGTACTGGCCGAGACCCAGCAGTCCGGCGGCGGGGAGGACTTCTCCTGGTATCTGGAGCAGGTGCCCGGGGCCATGGGCCGACTCGGGGTGTGGTCGGGCAGCGGACCGCAGCTGGATCTGCACCAGCCGACGTTCGATCTCGACGAGCGGGCCCTGGCGCTGGGGGTGCGGGTGATGGCCGGCGTGGTCGACCAGGCCGGTCTGCTGTAGCGGCGTGACGGCCCGGCTGGCGACTACGAACCGGGGCCGATGTTGCGGGCCGGTCGGGTCAGCAGGTCGCGCACGTATTCCTCTGGGGCGCCGGCGATCTGGGCCGCCTCGGCCACCACGCCCAGGTAACGCGCGGACGGCAGCCCGCGCTCCCAGGCGTCCACCACGTACAGCCAGGCCAGCACCGGGGCCGGTTCGCTGTCGGCCGGGTCGGCGGTGATCCCGTCCACTCGGTCCACCCGGAGCCGGATCTTCTTGTGGATACCGAATTCCGAGCCTTCCCAGCTGTCCATGTTCTTCTCATCTTCGGGAGTCACGTCGTAGAGCACGACGAAAACACTCGAGTCCGGGTCCTCGACCACGGTCGCCAGGGCGCCCTCCCAGCCGATGTCCTCGCCGGCGAACGTCAACCGCCAGCCGCGCAACCAGCCGGTGCCGGTCATCGGGGAGTGCGGCGCTCGTTGCAGCATCTGTTCGGGATGCATGTTCGACCCGTAGGCGGCGTAGAGCGGCACGGCAGAAATCTTAAACGCCGCGCTCCAGATAGGTTAGTCGCTGTGACTACTCCCTCGACACGCATCGTGATTATCGGCGGCGGGCCGGCGGGTTACGAGGCGGCGCTGGTCGCGGCGGCCAAGGGTCCCGAAGCGGTATCGGTGACGGTGGTCGACTCCGACGGCCTCGGCGGTGCCTGCGTGTTGTGGGACTGTGTGCCGTCCAAGACGTTCATCGCCTCGTCCGGGGTGCGTACCGAGCTCCGGAGGGCTCCGCACCTGGGTTTCGACATCCACTTCACCGACGCCCAGATCGAGCTGAACCAGATTCACGAGCGGGTGAAGTCGCTGGCCGCGGCGCAGTCCGCCGACATCCGCACCCAACTGCTCAACTCCGGTGTGGAGGTCATCGCCGGCCGCGGCGAGCTGATCGACGCCGAGCCGGGTCGGGCGCAGCATCGCATCCGGGTGACCGAGCCGGATGAGCACGGCGGTTCAGCGAGCCGGGTGCTGGACGCCGACGTCGTGCTGATCGCCACCGGCGCCAGCCCCCGGATCGTGCCCGGCGCGGAGCCGGACGGCGAACGGATCCTGACCTGGCGGCAGCTCTACGACCTGCGCACCCTGCCCGAGCACCTGGTGGTGGTGGGTTCCGGGGTCACCGGCGCGGAGTTCGCCAACGCCTACACCGAACTCGGCGTCAAGGTGACGGTGGTGGCCAGCCGCGACCGCGTGCTGCCGCACGAGGATCCCGATGCGGCCCGGGTGCTGGAGCGCGTGTTCGCCGAACGCGGCGTCACCCTGGTCAAGAATGCCCGCGCCGCCTCGGTGACCCGCGACGGCGACGGGGTGCTGGTCACCATGACCGACGGTCGAACGGTGGCCGGCAGCCATGCGCTGATGACGGTCGGTTCGGTGCCCAACACCGGTGGGCTGGGCTTGGAGCGGGTGGGGATCACCCTGGCTGCCGGCGACTATCTGCAGGTGGACCGGGTGTCGCGGACATCGGTGCCCGGGATCTACGCGGCCGGCGACTGCACCGGGCTGCTGCCGCTGGCCTCGGTGGCCGCCATGCAGGGCCGGATCGCGATGTATCACGCGCTGGGCGAGGCGGTGGCGCCGATCCGGCTGCGCACGGTGGCGGCCGCGGTGTTCACCCGGCCCGAGATCGCCGCGGTGGGGGTGCCGCAATCCCAGATCGATGACGGCACCGTGCCCGCCCGCACCGTGATGCTGCCGTTGCAGACCAACGCGCGGGCGAAGATGAGCCGGATGCGTTACGGGTTTCTCAAGCTGTTCTGCCGGCCGGCCACCGGCACGGTCATCGGCGGCGTGGTGGTCGCCCCGATCGCCTCGGAACTGATCCTGCCGATCGCGCTGGCGGTGCAGAACCGGATCACCGTGTCCGATCTGGCGCAGACGCTGGCGGTGTATCCGTCGTTGTCGGGGTCGCTCACCGAAGCGGCCCGGCGGCTGATGACCCATGACGACCTCGACTGAGCGGTGGTGCTCCAGCGCGCGTCACGGCTCGTCCGCGCCGGCGGCCACGTAGCCTGACATACGTGAGCACGCTGGGACCGGACCAACGAGCACGAGCCTGGGAACGACTGGGCAGTGAGCAGTTCGACGTAGTGGTGATCGGCGGCGGTGTGGTGGGCACCGGTTGCGCGCTCGACGCCGCCACCCGCGGCCTGAAGGTGGCGCTGGTCGAGGCGCGCGACTTCGCCGCCGGGACCTCGAGCCGAAGCTCGAAGATGTTCCACGGCGGTCTGCGCTACCTCGAGCAGCTGGAGTTCGGCTTGGTGCGCGAGGCACTGCACGAGCGCGAGCTTTCGCTGACCACCCTGGCGCCGCACCTGGTCAAGCCGCTGCCGTTTCTGTATCCGCTGACCCGGCGGTGGTGGGAGCGGCCGTACGTGGCCAGCGGGATCTTCCTCTACGACCAATTGGGCGGTGCGAAATCAGTTCCCGCCCAACGTCATCTGACTCGTGCGGGCGCGTTGCGCCTGTGTCCGGGGTTGAAGCGCAGTGCGTTGATCGGCGGTATCCGCTACTACGACACCGTTGTCGACGATGCCCGCCACACCCTGACCGTGGCGCGCACCGCGGCGCACTACGGGGCGGTCATCCGCACCTCCAGCCAAGTCGTGGCGCTGCTGCGCGAAGGCGACCGGGTGACCGGGGTGCGGGTCCGCGATTCCGAGGACGGCGCCCTCACCGAGGTCCACGGGCACGTCGTGGTCAACGCCACCGGGGTGTGGACCGATGAGATCCAGGCGCTGTCGCGCCAGCGCGGCCGTTTCCACGTCCGGGCCTCCAAGGGCGTGCACATCGTGGTGCCGCGGGACCGGATCGTCTCGGAAGCGGCGATCATCCTGCGGACCGAGAAGTCGGTGCTGTTCGTGATCCCCTGGGGCACCCACTGGATCATCGGCACCACCGACACGGACTGGAATCTGGATCTGGCCCACCCCGCGGCCACCAAGGCCGACATCGACTATCTGCTGACCCACGTCAACACCGCGCTGGCCACCCCGCTCACCCACGCCGACATCGAGGGCGTGTACGCGGGCCTGCGGCCACTGCTGGCCGGGGAGAGCGACGACACCTCGAAGTTGTCCCGGGAGCATGCGGTGGCCGTTCCCGCGCCGGGCCTGGTGGCCATTGCCGGCGGCAAGTACACCACCTACCGGGTGATGGCGGCCGACGCGATCGACGCCGCCGCCGAGTTCATCCCGACCCGGGTGGCGCCGTCGATCACCGAGAAGGTGCCGCTGCTGGGCGCCGACGGCTATTTCGCGTTGGTCAATCAGGCCGAGCACGTCGGTGCCAGACAAGGCCTGCATCCCTACCGGGTCCGGCACCTGCTCGACCGTTACGGCGCGCTGATCCATGAGGTGCTGGCGGTTGCCGACGAGCAGCCGGAGCTGCTGGACCCGATCGCCGAGGCGCCCACCTACCTCAAAGTGGAGGTTGCCTACGCGGCCCTGGCCGAGGGTGCCCTGCATCTGGAAGACGTGCTGGCCCGGCGGACCCGGATCTCCATCGAGTACGCCCACCGCGGGGTGAACTGCGCACGCGAGGTCGCCGAGGTGATGGCCGCGGTGCTCGGTTGGGACGACGCCGACGTGGAGCAGGAGGTGGCCAATTACGCCGCCCGGGTGGAGGCCGAAATCCTGTCCCAGGAGCAGCCGGACGACGCCTCGGCGGATGCGCTGCGGGCCAGCGCGCCCGAGGCCCGGGCCGAAATCCTGGAGCCGATTCCGCTTCCCTGAACGCGATGCCATTACTTGAGGTATTCCGGCCGCGCTGAATCCATCCATTTAGGCCGTTATCAGCATTCACTTGTGTTTGACACACCTTCCCGACAGGGCTACCTTCCCCACATGAGCTGGATCACACGGGGGGTCCGGGCGCGGGGAAGGGGCAGCTCATGTGGGGTGGGACGGGGGTGTGGAGCTCTCGGGAGCTCTCCGTACGAGTTGGCGCGGCGATGGCCGCGACGGCCGTGGCGGCGGCCGGGCTGTTCGGTCTCGCCGGGGGCGGATCGCCGATCTTCCCCGGGGCCGCTTCGGCGGCGCAGCAACGCCTGGCGCTGACGGCCTACCCGACGTTCACCGAGAGCCTGCAGTCGCTGCTGGACGCGCTGTCCCTCGGTGATCTCGACCAGGTGCTGGCCGCGTTCGGCGAGGTGCCCGGGACGAGCACCCCGCTGAGCGTGAATACGGATGTGGCCGACGTGCTGGCGGCTTTCAACCCCGACGGAACCACCTTGGCCGCGCTTGCCGACATCTTCGACATATCGCTGAGTCAGCCGCTCTACAGTGCCAACCCCGCCATCCCGTCAGTGCTGGGCACCGGCAGTCTGTTCGTGGTGGACGGTGTGCCGATCGGCAACCTCGAGCTCGGCGAGCTGATCGACGTCGTCCTCGGCGAGGGTGCCGGCGAGCACTCGCTGACCGACCTGGCCGCCGCGGTGGGCTTGGGGCCGTTGCTCGGCCAATACGCGGGCTGGATCAACGCGTTCGGCCTGGAGAACCTGAACTACGTGAACTGCGGGATCGGCGGGATCGTGTGCAGCAGTCCGGACCTGACCGTCAACAGCTCGCTGGTGGACTGGCTGACCGCGTTCGTCACCGTGCCCACCACCGACGTCACCAAGCATGTCGCGGCCATTTTCGGCCCCGGCACCACCACGGTCCTGGCGGGAAGCGGCTACACCCTGGGGGAGTACCTGCACATCCTGCCCGTCAGCGCCACCAACAGCACCACCATGGACAACGCGTCCCTGGCGCTGCTCTTCGGCCTCAACCCCGCCCAGACCTGGGATCAGTTCCTGGCCGAGCTCCCGTTCGGGGGCACGCTGCTCGATCCGTCCGGCGAGACCTGGGGTGAGCAGAGCCTGGGCACCTTCCTGGCCAGCTTCCTGCGGGAGGACAGCGCGCTGGCGATCGCCGGCGACACCGCCGTCACCGACTTCCTGGTAGCCCTGGGCCTGCTGGCGGCCTAGCGGCCGGTGCAAGCCGGAAGAGGCCGGCCGCCCCGTCGTGGACTGGTAGCGCACCGGGGTGCGCCCGGCCATTGTTGCGATAAACCCGAGTTGACCAGCCATGCATTTTGCTCCAAAACAGAATGATCCGGGTATTTTTCTCGATGTATTACATACCTATTGCCTGAAAACAATGGATGTTAACGCGTAGCGAGCTTGGGGGAGTGATGGGTGCCATCCGGCAGTGGCAGCGTATTTAAAAAACCTGAATGTAATTTCGTGACGACCGTACGTTCGCCGGGTCGGCTGACTGCGCAGCGACCGACCTGCTGTCGCGGTTCACTGTTCTGAACTGGGAGTTAGCTGTACGTTGGCCAAGGCGCAGGCCAAACCGGTCCCCGTGAAGACGTTGACACCAGACTGAGGTCATATTAAGTTAATGCCGATGTGAGAATCGCATCAGCGCAATGCTCGATCTTAGAAGGGGGACCTATTCATGTCTACATATTCCACTGTTGCCGCGCCGCCGGGGCCGCGCGGCTTTGCGGTGAAAGCCGGCGCATTGATGGCGGGTACCGCATTTGCCGGGGCGGCGCTTCTCGGCGGCACCGCTGTCGCTCCGGCGATCTCGGCGGGAATTTCGGCATCGGCACAACACGAGGTCATGCTGACCGCCACCTACCCGACGTTCGCCGAGAGCCTGCAGAGCCTGCTCGACGCAATCGAACTGGGCAACATGGGTCAGGTCCTGGGGATCTTCGGCGACGACATCGACACGGCGACCACCCTCGCGGTGCTGCTCGCCGCACTCAACCCCGACGACATGTCCCTGGACACGGCCACCTTGGGGATGCTGTCCGCCGACATCACCGCGCTGCTCGACGACGTCGACTTCGGTGGTAACCCGCTGGGGTCGATCCCGATCACCAGCCTGCTCGGCGGCTTCATCGGTGGTGACGGTGCTGCCACCGAACTCGGCACGCTGCTGGGCTACGTGGGACTGGGCGAGTTCGCCGGCCTGCTGAACATCCCGTTCACCGACCTCTCGCCGGAGACGACGGTCGCAGAGTTGCTGGAGGCCCTGCTGGGCATCGACGCGACGACCTCGCTCAATGACCTGCTGGACCAGAACGGCATGGAGGACGCCACCATCGGCGGCCTGTTGGGTATCAGCCCCGAACAGCTCGCGGCCGGCTGGGACTCCTTCGTGAGCAGCATGGTCGTCGGCGGCACGCTCGCCGACCCCGACGGCATCGGCGTATTGGGCGATCAGACGCTGGGATCTCTGCTGACCGCCTTGCTGGGCACCGGCGCCGATCCGGTGACCGACCTCACCACGCTGACCGACTTCCTGGGCGATCTGGGCCTGTTCGAGATGCTCGGCCTCGGCTGAACTCCGGCCGCGTTAAGCCCCATCGGCCACGACCCCCGACGGTCGTGGCCGATGTGGTGGGCGCGGCTCCCGTCCCGCCGCGGCGGCCGTGTGCGCCTGGGAGCCGGCAGCTGGGTCGGCGATAGGCTGCCGGTGATGAGCCGCCGACGCCGCGCCCCGCTCCCGGTGCGCGAGGGCTTGGGGCCGGCACGGTTGCGCCTGCACGGCGGGCCGGTGGAGGCCGAACTGCGCGCCCGGTTCGGCGCGGCAACGGCGGCGAAGGTCGCCGCCGGGGAAGTGGTGACCGCGGACGGATCACTGGTGGATGCCACGACCGCGCTGCCCGCCGGGTCTCACATCTTCCTGTACCGGGACCTGCCCGAGGAGGTGCCGGTACCTTTCGGCATTCCGGTGCTCTACCGCGACGCAGACCTGGTGGTCGTCGACAAGCCGCACTTTCTGGCCACCATGCCCCGCGGCAGTCATGTGGCACAGACCGCCCTGGTCCGGTTGCGCCGCGACCTGGACTTACCGGAGCTCAGTCCAGCCCATCGGCTGGACCGCCTGACCGCCGGCGTGCTGCTGTTCACCACACGCGCCGAGCTGCGCGGCCCGTATCAGACCCTGTTCGCCCGCGGGGCGGTGCGCAAGCAATACCTGGCGCGATCCGGCGCCGAGCCGATGGGGCCGTTTCCGCGGCTGGTGCGCAGCCGGATCGTCAAGCGCCGCGGTCAGCTCCAAGCCCGCGAAGAACCCGGTGAACCGAACGCCGAAACGCTGGTCGAGTCACTGGACGACGGCCGCTACCGGCTCACCCCGCGCACCGGACGCACCCACCAGTTGCGGGTGCATATGGCCGCACTCGGACTGCCGATCACCGGTGATCCGTTGTATCCGCAGATTCGCGAGGTCGCTGCCGGCGACTTCTCGCAACCGTTGCAACTGCTGGCCCAGCGGCTGGAGTTCGACGACCCGTTCACCGGGCGACCACGGATCTTCGTCAGCGAACGCGACCTTGCTGCCGACTGATCCGGGTTTCGGCCCGGGCCGTCCTGGGTACAGGAAGGCACGACCAGAGCAGAGGGGAGTCTGATTCCGATGGCATACAGCAAGATGACGGTCGCGGTGCTCGGCAGCGCGATCGCGCTGGCGGCCGCGGGTTGCAACGGCGCCAAGGAAGAGGGGCCGACCAGCACCACGACCACGACCACGATGACGACCACCATGACTGAGATGACAACCGAACCGATGCCCGGAGGGCCGGGATCCGAACACCCCGGTGAGCCCGGCGGCCCCGGTGGTGGCGGGGAGATTCCGGGTGGCCCGACCGGTGGTGGTGGGCCCGGTGGGGGCGGTGGCCAGATTCCCGGCGGCCCGACCGGCTGGGGCGGGCCCGGTGGCGGCGGCGGCTGCCTGCCCGGCGTGGGTTGCGGCGGCTGGCCGTGACCCCGGCGGCGCAGCCGATCCGGCGCTGACAAGCGGACTCAACGCCGAATACTCAACGCTGACACGAAGGGCACCAGAACCGGATCCGCTCGCCCTGGCGGTCGGAGCGCACGGTGGTGCCGCAGCGTCGGCAGGGTGAGCCGTCGCGTCCGTAGACCCACAGGTGGCGGCCCCGCCGGGTGTCGCCGGTGGTGCAGCGTGTCGAGCGCAAGCGGTTTGCCCACAACATCTGACGGGCCAGCGCCACGAGCCGGCCCGGATCGCCGATGTCGCCGACCGGGGCGGTCGGCAGACGGCCGATGACGAAGCACAGCTCGTTGCAGAAGACGTTGCCGACTCCGGCCATCACCGTCTGATCCAGCAGCGCCGACGCCACCGGCCGCTGCGGATCCGACATCAGGCGAGCGGTGGCCGCTGCCGGATCCCAGTCCGCGCCGAGCAGATCCGGCCCCAGGTGGGCGACGGCCGCACCGTCATGACGGCGGTCCAGCACCTCCAGGATTCCCAGATCGATACCGGTGGCTCGGGTGGAGCCGGCCTCCAGGATGATGCGGACCCGATGGTCGACGGAGCGGTGCCCGATCCGCCAGCAGCCGTCCATCTTCAGGTGGGAATGGATGCTGGACGAGCCGACGCGAATGAAGAGATGTTTGCCGCGGCTGACCACCTCGTCGACCCGCTGACCGCTCAGATCGACCCCGGCATACCGGGGCACCCGGATATCGCAGCGGGTCAGGGTTTTGCCCGCCAACGCCGTGGCGAGCATCGTTGCGGCGCGAAACACCGTGTCACCCTCGGGCATCAGCGCATCCGTAAGCCCCGCGGCGTCCGGGAGAATCCGGCGTCGGTCAAGGCGTCCAGCGTCGGCGAATCGCGGACCTCGAGTACCGGAACACCGTCGAGGCGCTCGACGAGGATCCCGGCGACCCGCCGGTCGGCGATCAGCTGGGTCAGCGCCCCCGCGGCGGCGCGCTGCGACTCGGCGTCATCGGCGAAGTTCAGCAGCGACCGGCCGCCGCGCTCGACGAACCACACCAATTCGCCGTCCACCAGCACCACCAGCGCGCCCGCCTTACGGCCCGGCCGGGCGGTCCCGGGATGCGCCGGCCAGCTCAGCGCCGCACCGTAGGGATTGGCCGGGTCGGCGGCAGCCATCGCCACCGCGTGATAGTCGGGCCGGGCCGGATCGAGGCCGTCGAGGTACCCCCGCAACCGGTCAACGGTGGAGGCCAGGGCGAACTGCGCCGCCCCCAGTGACTCGATGAAGTAGCCGCGCTGGCATTGCCCGGCATCCTCGAACGCGGTCAGGACTTTATAGAGGGTCGCAAAGCCGCCCGGCACCGCTTCGGCGGCGACCGCCCCGCGCGTGAGCACTCCGTACCGGTGCAGCAGCAGTTCGGCGGTGTGGTGCGCGCGCAGCGTCGAATCCTGTTCGGGGGCCGGCAGGGCCGACCACCGTCCGGCAACTGCCGGGTCGGGGGCGCGGGCCGCGGCGTGCATGACGCTGTAACGGCTGCGCCGGGGCGGGCGTGCGCTGCGATGCGCCGGCGAGGCGCGCCGGGTGCCGGCCAACACCGCCCGCACCGGTGCGAAGGTGTCGCCGGTAACCCAGCCCGCCCAGATCAGTTCCCACAGCGCGGCTTTGAGATCGGCCTCGCTCGCGTCGCCGCACAGCTGGCGGAAGAAGAACGCGCCCCCGCCGCGCAGCGCATCCAGGATCATTCGGTGGCTGTCGCGGAAATCGAGGGGTGCGCCAGGCGCCAGGGTCAGTGGGGCCGACTCGGCGGTGTGAAAGCAGATCCAGCCGTCGGCTGCCGGACCACTGCCGGCGGGGGCGCCCGCACCCGACCAGAGCACCTCCCCGGATGCCAGCAGCTCATCGAGCATGGCCGGCGAATAGTCGCGCACCCGCTGCCCGAAGATCAACGGTTCGACCGCCGACGCGGGCAGTGGGACGCCGCTCAGTTGCTCGATCACCCCGGCCAGCCCGTCGACACCGCTGGTGACGGCATCCGGCCCGCCGAGCTGCTGCCAGGCCGGAAGGAAGCGGCCATAAGCGCCCGGCGAGACCGGCTCGATGGCCGAGCGCAGCGCGGCCAGTGACCGGCGGCGCAGGATCCGCAACACCTCGGCGTCGCACCACTGGTCGCCCGCGGAGTCGGGAAAGTCGGCGAATTCCCCGCGCACCACCCGGCCGTCGGCGGCCAGGCGTCCCAGCGCATCGGCCGCCACGCGAACCCCCAGACCGAAACGGTGTGCGGCCTGCCCGGTGGTGAACGGCCCCCGGGTGCGGGCGAAGCGGCCCAGCAGCTCGCCCAGCGGATCGGCGACCGGCTCGGTGAAGCCGGCCGGAACCCCGGGCGGCACCGCGACTCCCAGGCCGTCCCGCAGCCGGCCGATGTCCTCGATCGCCACCCACCATCGGTGGCCGGCGAACGCCACCGTCAGCACCCGCCGGGCACTGTGCAGATGCTCCAGCCAACCAGCGACCTCGGCGCCGGCGGCCCGGGCGCTGATCTCTTCGGCGGTGAGCGGACCGAGCAGCCGCAGCAGGTCGGCGACCCCCTCGGCATCACGGGCCGCCTTCTCCGGTGTCAAATGCTGCAGTTGCGCGGTGACGCCTTCGACCACCGCGGCATCGAGCAGTTCGCGCAGCTCGACCCGGCCCAGCAGTTGCGCCAGCAGCGTGGGGTCCAGCGACAGTGCCGCCGCGCGGCGCTCGGCCAACGGGCTGTCGCCTTCGTAGATGAATGCCCCGACGTAGCCGAACAACAGCGACGCCGCGAACGGCGACGGGGTCGCGGTCTCCACCTGCGACACCCGCACCCGGCGTTGGGCGATGCGGGTCATCAGCGCGGTCAGCGCGGGGACGTCGTAGACGTCCTGGAGGCATTCGCGCACGGTTTCGAGCACGATCGGAAAAGCGGGGTACTTGCGTGCGACGTCGAGCAGTTGAGCGGCCCGCTGGCGTTGCTGCCATAACGGCGTGCGGCGGCCCGGGTGCCGGCGCGGCAACAGCAAGGCCCGGGCCGCGCATTCGCGGAACCGGCTGGCGAACAGTGCCGAACCGCCCACCTCGGCGGTGACTATCGGCTCGATCTCGTCGGCGTCGAACACGAACAGCTCGGCTCCGGGGGCCTCGGTGTCGGCGGCGTCGGGCAGCCGGACCACGATGCCGTCGTCGGAGGCGGTCGGCTTCTCGTCGATGCCGTAGCGCTCGCGCAGCCGGCGGCCCACCGCCAGCGCCAGTGGCCCGTGTACCCGCAGCCCGTACGGGGAGTGCAACACCACCCGCCAGTCACCGAGCTCGTCGCGGAACCGCTCCACCACCAGCGCGGTATCGGTGGGCACCGTTCCGGTCGCGGTGCGCTGATCGTCGAGCAGGCGCCTCAGATTGTCCGTCGCGTAGGAATCGAAGCCCAGATTCGCGCAGCGCCGATCGAATGCCGCGCTGTCCAGGGCGGCCAGCTCGCCGGTGAAGGCGCCCAGCGCGGCGCCCAGCTCGGCCGGCCGCCCGACACCGTCGCCGTGCCAGAACGGCAGCCGGCCGGGCTGTCCGGGCGCCGGAGCGACCAGCACCCGGTCATGGGTGATCTCGGTGATCCGCCAGCTGGTGGCGCCCAGTGCGATGACATCGCCGGGACGCGACTCGTAGACCATCTCCTCGTCGAGTTCGCCTACCCGGGAAGGCTTTTCCGAACCCGCCAGGTACACCGTGAACAGTCCGCGGTCGGGGATGGCGCCGCCGGAGGTGACGGCCAGCCGTTGGGCGCCGGGCCGGCCGGTGAGGGTGCCGTGATCCCGGTCGTAGACCAGCCGGGGCCGCAGCTCGGCGAATTCGGTCGACGGGTATTTGCCGGAAAGCAGATCCAGCGTCGCCTCGAAGACCTCGCGCGTCAAAGTGGCGAACGGAGCGCTGCGGCGGACGGTGTCGAACCACATTTCGGTGTCCAGCGGCTCCAGAGCGGCCGCGGCCACGGTGTGCTGAGCCAGGATGTCGAGCGGATTGGTCGGCACCGACAGGGTCTCGATCTGACCGGCCAGCATGCGCTGCATCGCGACCGCGCAGCCGAGCAGATCGGTGCGGTGCTTGGGAATCAGTACCCCCGAGGAGATTTCGCCCACCTGGTGGCCGGCGCGACCGACGCGCTGCAGACCGCTGGCGACCGACGGCGGCGCCTCGATCTGGATCACCAGGTCCACAGCGCCCATGTCGATGCCCAGCTCCAGGCTCGAGGTCGCCACCACCGCGCGCAACCGCCCCGTCTTGAGGTCCTCCTCGACATCGGCCCGGGTCTGCAGCGACACCGAGCCGTGGTGCGCCCGTGCCAGCGGGGCCGTCGGGGCGTCGGCGCACCGCTGGGCGGCAATCTCGTTGATGCGTGCGGTGAGTCGCTCGGCCAGGCGCCGCGAGTTCGCGAACACGATGGACGACCGATGCGCTTCGATGAGGTCGACGATGCGCTCCTCGACCTCGGGCCACACGGTGCCCTCGGCCGGGTTGGCCATGTCCGGTACCGGGACCTGAACCGTCAGCTCGAACGTCTTGGCGGCCGGGGGAGCCACGATCGTGGTGGGCGACTGCCCGGACAGGAACCGGGCGACCTCCTCTGGGGGCCGCACGGTGGCGCTCAACCCGATCCGCTGGGCGGGCCGGGCCTGGTGGCGCTCCCCGCTCGCGGCGGCCAGCGCGTCGAGTCGCTCCAACGACAGCGCCAGGTGGGCGCCGCGCTTGGTTCCGGCGACCGCGTGCACCTCGTCGACGATCACCGTGCGCACGCCGCTCAGCGTCTCGCGCGCCGCGGACGTGAGCATCAAAAACAGCGACTCCGGGGTGGTGATCAAGATGTCGGGCGGGTTGGCGATCAACGCCCGGCGCCGCGCGGGGGGCGTGTCGCCGGAGCGCACTCCGACGGTGATGCCCGGAGTGGGCAGGTCGCGGTGCGCGGCCATCCGGGCGATGCCGGCCAGCGGAGTGCGCAGGTTGCGCTCGACGTCGACCGCCAGCGCCTTGAGCGGCGAGATGTAGAGCACTCGGGTGCCCCCGCCGGGCTCGGTGGTCAGTTGGTCGAGCGCCCAGAGAAACGCTGCCAGGGTTTTGCCGGATCCGGTGGGGGCGACCACCAGGGTGTTGTGTCCGTCGGCGATCGCCGACCAGGCTTGCTCCTGCGCCGCGGTGGGCTCGGTGAAGGTACTGGTGAACCAGTCCCGGGTCAGCGCCGAGAAACGCGCCAGCCCCGCGGGGGCTTCTCGGGCGTGCGGGCTCATCTGGCCATCGTGCCAAGTTCTGCGCGGCGATGCCCGGTGCTGCGGTTTCAGGCCGGGGGTGGCCGGGTATCCGCAGCCCAGTCAGCTGGGGGGCAGGCATGAAGATTCTGGATGAGACGGCGGCGCCCGTCCGACCGATATTCACCGACGTTATGCCCGGCGCCCGGATGTCGCCGCCGGAAAGGCCGTGTCGCGACTGGACGTGGACCAACTGGGCGCTGTCGCTGCTGACCGCACCGGCTGCTGCGCTGTTGATGGCATTTGCGCTGGCCAGGGTCTCCGGTATGGCGCTGTGCACCCAGGCGGCCTGCCCGGAACTGAAGGTGCACGGGGCGTTGTTCGGTCTGCTCTACCACGGCGCGGCGGCAGTGGCCGCCGTCACGCTGTTCCTCGCGTTCTTCTGGGCGACGTATCGGCGCGGGATCGCGGTCTGGGTGTCCGGTTGGGCGCTGCTGCTGGCCGACCTGGCGGTCTTGCTCGTGGTGTTCTGAGGCACCGACCGCGCAATCATTCCTCGATGGTGAAGAACGACTCGCCGTCCTCGGGGGTGCCGGAGACCTGAGCGCGGTGCCGACCCCCGGCTCCCTCCTCGGGCACCTCGGCGGCCGGGTCGGCGGGGGGACGGATCACGTCGGGCTGTTCGGCAGCCAGTTTGTCGTCCAACGACTCATGGAGCGTCGAATAATCGCCCTGCCAGCTGTCCGGTGCGGTGACGGTCGCGTCACCGTCGTCATTGCGGAGTTCGTCGGAGTCGGTGGCCTCCTCCGGCGGAAGTGTGTCGTAGCCGTCGGGGTCCCCGGCGTCGAGGTCGGGCCGGTCGGTCATCGTCTCTTCCACCCTCTGGTCTCAATTGGCGATGGGCCATTGCGCCCGACGCGGCTCGGGCGTCATGTAGCCCACCCCGCGCACGGTATCGACGATCGAGCTGGGTTGGGCCCCGAGTTTGGCGCGCAAGCGCTGGATGTGCACGTCGACTTTTCGCCGGCTGCCCTCGCCGCCCCATACCTCGCGGAGCAGCCGGGTACGGGTGAACGCCTGGCCGGCATGCTGCACCAGATAGCTGAGCAGTTTGAACTCGGTGAGGGTGAGGCCGAGTTCGCGGTTGGCCAGGGACGCGGTGAAACTGTCCGGGCGGATGACCAGCGCCCCGAATCGCACTGCGCTGTGGGCTGATCCGCTTCGGCGCGCCAGCGCCCGGTGTAGGCGCGCGTTGGCCTCAAGCGGACCGGCGGTCGACACCAGTACGTCGTCCACCGGCCAGTCGAGGTCAACGGTGGCGAAGTCTTCGGCGGTCACCACGGCCACGACCGCAGGCCCGAGGTCCCAGGCCGCGATCTTGCGACAGCTCTCGCGGGCACTGCACACGTCCGAGGATCCGTCCACCACTACCGCTTCGGCGTTGTGGCAGTCAGCCGGCCCGGCGACGGCCAACGGTCCGCGGACCAGCGAATGCCCGAAGGCGCGCAACCCCGACAGCGACTTCTCGAACTCGTCGCTGTCGGTCAGTAACAGGATCTCCATGGTTGGCTCCGACTCGTGGATGCATTCGCCGTCAAGGCTTTCAGTACTGGTTTTAATACCCGATTTGCCGGGTGCGTAACCGCCCGGAAGTAGCGACAGACCCGGCCCGCCTGGCAGACCGGGCCTGTCCTCCCCTCGGGCTACTGGTGGGTCTGTTGGCGCGCTTCGGCGGCCTTCGCGCCCGCCTGGGCCGACTCCGCCTCGGCCTGGTGCTTGGCGGCATCGCGCTGCGCCTCGCCCTTGTCCTGCTGCGCCCGGCCCTCGCGGACCGTCTCGTCGTCACCGGTAACGGTTCCGATCACTTCCTTGGCCTTGCCCTTGACACCTTCCACGGCGCCTCGGACGCCGTCCTTGGTGGCGCGGCTCTTCTCGTCGGACATACATGCTCCCTTCGTAATGTGGCGGGCCTACGCGGTTCCCGGGTCCGCCACAATGGCAGGGCTTCCCGGGCTTCCGCGCGCTCAAACGTTGAACCCAGCGTTGAATCTTCTTGACGCAGCGGGCATCAGCGCGGACGGTGGGAGACGTGGAACCATCGCAATCTGCTCACCGCGGTGATCGGCTGGGGCAGGAGGATGAGGAGGTCCGGGCGGCCATCCGATTCGCCGGGCTGGTCGTCGTCGCGGCGTTGGTGTTCGTCGTCGTGGCCGTGCTGTGGGTGGGTTCCTGCGACCCGGCGTCGGCGTCGGCCGGGTGCGCACGGCCGTATCGGATCGTGCTGGCCGCCGGCGCTCCGGCGATCCTGGGCGCCGGCGCGCTGCGGGCCTTCGCGCGTACCTACCGGGTCTGGCGGGAGCGGGGCACATGGTGGGGCTGGCAGGGCGCGGGCTGGCTCCTGCTGACCTTGATGGTCGCCGTCGTGATGATGAGCACCGTACCGATCATCGGCATGGGTTGACCGCGGTCGTCGTCCCTGATCATCGCCCGACACCTCGCTGTTGTGTCGCTGTGAACCTGCTGCGGGACAGGGCCTGACCCAAGCGCATCGGCATACGATGGTTGGCAGGTCGCGGTCGGGGGCGCGCCCGGAAAAGCGGTGGAGTTCCCGGGGCGACCTTTACGGTCTGCGCACACGAGGAGGATCGCGATGGGCGACACATTTCACGACCCCGTCGACCATGTCCGGACGACCCGGCCCCATGCGGGCCGCGCCATGATCGACGTGTTGGGCTGGCCCGGTTACTCCCTGCTGGTGGTGGGGATGGTGGCCGCAATCGCCTGCCTCGCCGCATTCGGAACCGGTCATGAGCGTCAGGGGGTGGAGGTGGCGGTTTTGGCGGTGCTCGCGGCCAGCCTCGGCACGGTATGGCTGCTGTTCGAAGATCGCCGGATCGGCAGGGTGAACCGGCAGTGGCACATGGCTCACGCTGAGGCGCCTCGGCAGCCCTCCAGACGATAACCCGGGGGGTCACGGCGGCCCGGCCGGGCGTCCCGGCCGGGCCGCTGCGTGGCGGGGGCGGGGATCAGGATTGAACTACGCGGTCAGGGGGTACAGACGTTCCATGACTGATCTTTGGCCAGTCGGCGTGCGATGTTGACGGTTTCTGCAGAAGGCGGGATGCGACAGGGCCTGCGGGCGAGGGTGGTGAGCAGTCGAGTGACACGCAGCAGTAGTCTCGGTCCGATTCCGCCGGGAGGCCTCATGACCGACATCCACAGTGACCCGACCCAGCGGGCGTGCAGTGAGCGGGCAGTTGAGCTGCGGGTCTCGCCCAGACTGGAAAGTCTGGCAGTGGTGCGCATGCTTGTCGGTGCGATCGCCACATTCGAGGATCTCGACGTCGACACCGTCGCCGACCTGCGGCTGGCGATCGACGAGCTGTGTACCCAGCTGATCCGCAGCGCGGCGCCCGGCGCCATGCTGACGGTGGTCGTCGACCCGCACGACGACAGGGTCACCATTCAGGCGTCGGCAGCCGGTGACGGGGCCGGCGTGCTGGCCCCGGGGAGTTTCAGCTGGCACGTACTGACCTCGCTGGTCGACGACGTGCAGACGTTTCGGGGCGGCCATGAGTCCGACAGCCCGGGTGAGGTATTCGGGGTTACGCTGACAACCCGCCGGGCGGACTCCGAGCGGTGACTCCGCGTGCCGCCGACAGCGGCTCACAGTCCGGCTCGGAGTATTCCGATGTCGGCGATATGTTTCGGGAGCTGGCGCAATACGAACCCGGGTCGCCGGACTTCCGCAATCGCAAAGACAAGATCGTCGAACGGTGTCTGCCACTGGCGGATCACATCGCTCGCCGCTTCGAGGGACGCGGCGAGTTGCGAGACGACTTGGTTCAGGTCGCGCGGGTGGGTCTGGTCAACGCCGTGACGCGCTTTGACGTCGAGACCGGCTCGGATTTCGTCTCTTTCGCTGTGCCGACCATCATGGGCGAGGTCCGCCGCCACTTCCGCGACAACAGTTGGTCGGTCAAGGTGCCCCGCCGGCTCAAGGAACTGCACCTGCGGCTGGGCATGGCGACGGCTGAACTGTCCCAGCGACTGGGCAGGGCGCCCACCGCCTCGGAACTGGCGACCGAGCTGGAGCTGGGCCGTGACGAGGTGGTGGAAGGACTGGTCGCGGGAAGCTCCTACAACACGCTGTCCATCGACGGTGGCGGCAGTTCGGATGAGGACGACGTCCGTTCGATCGCTGACACGCTCGGTGACGTCGATGCCCGGATGAACCGGATTGAGGATCGAGAGGCTTTGCGGCCCTTGCTGGAAGCCCTGCCGGAACGTGAACGCACCGTGCTGGTGCTGCGGTTCTTCGAGTCGATGACCCAGACGCAGATCGCGGAGCGGGTCGGTATCTCGCAGATGCACGTGTCGCGCCTGCTGGCAAAGTCGCTGGCGAAGCTGCGCGACCAGCTGCAGTAGGGCTCAGCTGCTGGCGGTCAGGCCGCGGGTGGCCGGACCTTCCAGCAGGGTGCCGTCGGGGGCGAAGCGCGAGCCGTGCAGCGGGCACTCCCAGGCCAAGTCGGCGTCGTTCCAGGTGACGATGCCGCCCAGATGCGGGCAGACCGGTGAGAGGCGGTGCTCCACGCCGTCCACCCGGCACTGGGCCTGCAGGTGCCACGGGGGACCGCTGACCACACCGGCGTCCTTTCCCAAGAAGTGCTGGCCGATGTGTGTCGTCGGCGTGATCCAGCCCTTGGCCAGATTGAGGCCGACAGCGAAATTGGCCGCCGCGGCCTCGGGCAGCCCGCGGAGCTCACGAGGACTCCAACTGGCGAACGCCCGGTCCCACTCGGGTCGCTCGCCCAGCAGCCGGCCCGACAACGCCAGCGCTGCGGCTGCCCCGTTGGTCATGCCCCATTTGTTGAAACCCGTCGCCACGTACGTGGTGTCGTTTCCGGGCAGGATGGGACCGACGTAGGGCAGCTCGTCGACGGGGGCGTAGTCCTGCGCCGACCACAGGTGCGTGCGGGTCGCGCCCGGGTAATGCCGGACTGCCCACGACTCCAGTTCGGCGAGCGCATCGATCGGGTACTTCTCGCGGCCGACGGTGTGCCCGGCCCCACCGACCAGCAGGCGCCGCGAGCCGTTGACCGGTGCATAGCGCAGCGATCGGGTCGGCGAATCGGTGGAGATCATCATGGGCCGGGTGATCTCGCCGGGCACGTCGAACGCCATGCAGTAGGACCGGCTGGGTTTGACCCGGGCGAAGTACCCGCCGCGGTCCAGGATCGGGATGCCGGTGGCCAATATCAGTTGGTTGGCATGCACCTCGGTCTGGCCGCGCGGGCCGTTCACGTCCAGGTGAAGGCCGCGGTGTTTGCTTGAAACACGTTGCACACGTGCATGTTCCAGAAGTTGTCCGCCATGTGCGAGCAGTTCGGCGCGCAGAGCGTCCAGGAAGGGCATCGGGTCGAACTGTGCCTGCTCGGCCAGTCGCACGCCGCCGTGGTAGCTGAACGGTACGTCGGCGTGCGGCTCCCACGTCACCGGCAGCCCCAGCGCGCGGCAGGCCTCGAACTCCGCGCGCGCGGCCGCCACGCCGCGCTCGGACTGCGCGAAGCTGTAGGCGTCCTCACGCTGGACCGCGACCCCGGCCGCCGCGCAGAACGCCAGCAGCCAGTCCTGTCCGGCGCGGTTGCCCTCCAGGTACTCCCCGGCCAGGCGTTTGCCCTGTTTGGCCCAGATCGCCGACAGTTGCGTGCCCTGCAGCAGACTGATCTTGGCCGTGGTGTTGCCGGTCGCGCAGGAACCGACGGTCCGGGCCTCCAGCACCAGCACGTCGCGTCCGGCCCGCGCCAGCAGCACCGCGGTCATCAGACCGGTGATACCGGCGCCTGCCACCACCACGTCGGCGAAGCCGGGCAGGTCTTCGGCGGTACCCGAGTGCGGTGAGGTCGCGATCCGGTCGGCGAGCCACAAGGACGTCATGTTCGATCAGTACCCCGCGCGACGCCGGTGAAACGTGCCGGTTTCGGACCTATCCGGGTGGGTATGCGACCGAGCGGGTTCGGAGCCGGACTCATCATCGACCGGGGAGGGGAAACCCATGGACGCATTGAGCTTTCTGCGCGCAGACCACGAAAGCGTATTGGGGATGTTGGAGGTTCTCGACGGCGCGTCGCGCGGCGACGGTGCGCAGCAGAGCGGGTTGGGGACCATGGTCACCAACCTGGTGATCGCCGAGTCTCAACACGAGGCGGTCGAGGAGCAGCTGTTCTGGCCTGCTGTGCGTGCTGCGCTCGACGACGGAGACCATCTGGCCGACCACGCCATTGCGCAGGAGGAGGCCGGCAAGCAACTGCTGCAAGAGCTGGAGAACGGCCACCCCGGCGAGCCCGAATTTCACCGTGCGCTCGAAGAATTCATCGCCGCGGCCCGCGAACACATCAGTTACGAGGAGACCATCGTGTGGCCGCCATTCGCTGCGGCGGTCGGTACTGAGGAGCTCGAGAAGCTGGGCGACAGAATGCAGGCCGCGAAGAAGATTGCCCCGACCCGGCCGCACCCCAACGCCCCGTCGGGGGGCCTGGCCCAGAACACGGTGGGCTTGGCCGCCGCCGCCGCCGACCACCTGCGCGACCGGCTCAGCGGCCGGGCTGCCGACAACCCGCCCGACGCCCCCAAGAGCTGAACCGGCGGGCGCTTGGGGGCGAAGGGTAGATCTGGTATTGCCTGGTATTACGTTGTGGCGCTGTGCTGTTCGTGTGCGAAGGGCTTTTCCGCATGGACCGCGGGGCTACCCTCGGGGTTGTCCTGCGGGCCGCGGTTGCGTCGAACGGAACCGTCGAGCCACTCTCGAGTCGGCGTCTTGATGTACTCCCACTCCATGCCCTGCGGCCACGGGCCCTGGCCCTGGTTCCAGGGACCGCGGCTGGACTCCCCTTCGGAGAGGTTGAACGCCACGTTCTGGAAGCGCTCGTCGCCCGGCGCCTGGCCGGGCGGGAAGTTGACCGGCAACTCGTTGAGCGCGGCGGTGAACTGCTGGAAATGGGTGACTTCGCGGGTCATCAGAAAGGTCAGGGTGTCCTGGACCCCGGGGTCATCGGTGAACTGTTTGAGGTATTCGTAGACGACCTTGGCCCGCGACTCGGCGCCGAGGTTGCTGCGCAAGTCCACTGATGGGTCGCCGTTGGCGTTGATGTAGGCGCCGGTGAACGGGGTGCCCGCGGCGTTGCTGACGTGCGGCCCCCCACCGGTCTCCACGAAGTGCAGCGGATTGAGGGCGACGTGGTGCAGGAGCTGCTCTCGTCCGTCGTGGCTGGACACCGCCGGCATCCAGTCGCAGCGCTCATTGGCATTCTTCAGATCGTCGTTGAGGCCGTCGAGCAGCATGGTGATCAGCGAACCGACCATCTCGAGATGGCTCAGCTCCTCGGTGGCGATATCCATGAACAGGTCGTACATCTTCGGATTCTTGCGGCGCAGGATGAACGCCTGGGTGAAGTACTGGATCGCCGCCTTGAGTTCGCCGTTCTCGCCACCGAACTGCTCCTGCAGCAGCCGGGCGAATCGCGGGTCCGGCCGCTCGACCCGGACCTCGAACTGCATCTCCTTGTTGTGCACGAACATGGTGACTCCCTCGGGCAATGCTGGATTGTTCACTGCGGCGTACCCGCCTGCGCCACGGCCAAACCTTGCGGCGGAGACCGGCGAACGCCGGTGGGCAACGGGTTTGCATCGTGGAGCCCGCGGGTAGCCGGGCGGTGACACAAGGGAGGCGACCTTATGCGGGCAGTCACATGGCAGGCCAAGCGCAAAGTCCAGGTCGACACCGTCCCGGACCCGAAGATCGAGCAGCCCACCGATGCTGTGATCGAGGTGACGACCACCAACATCTGCGGGTCTGATCTGCACCTCTACGAGGTGCTCGGTGCGTTCATGGACCCCGGCGACATCCTCGGGCACGAGCCGATCGGCATCGTGGTCGAGGTAGGCCGAGAGGTCAGCAACCTCAAGCCGGGAGACCGGGTGGTCATCCCGTTCCAGATCGCCTGCGGCAACTGCGGCATGTGCCGCCGCGGTCTGCCGACTCAATGCGACACCACCCGGGTGCGTGATCAGGACACCGGTGCGGCGCTGTTCGGGTATTCCAAGCTCTACGGCCAGGTCCCCGGCGCGCAGGCGCAGTACCTGCGGGTGCCGCAGGCTTCCTATACCCACATCAAAGTTCCTGAGGGTCCGCCGGATTCCCGGTTCGTCTACCTCTCGGATGTGTTGCCGACCGCGATGCAGGCCGTGGAGTACGCAGCCATCCCCGACGGCGGTTCGGTGACGGTGCTGGGACTGGGACCGATCGGTGACATGGCGGCCCGGATCGCCGCCCACCAGGGGGCCCGGGTGATCGGCGTGGACCGGGTGCCCGAGCGGCTGGGGCGGTTGGCCCGCCGCGGCATCGAGGTCATCGATATGCGCGAGGTGTCCGACCTCGCCGAGGTGATCCGCGACAGGACCGCGGGGCAGGGGACCGATGCGGTGATCGACGCCGTGGGCATGGAGGCGCACGGCTCCGGTGGCGCCAAGGCCGTGCAGCAGCTGAGCTCGCTTCTGCCGGATGCCGTCGCCGGGCCGTTGATCAGCAAGGCCGGTATCGACCGGCTCGCCGCGCTGCACTCGGCGATCGAGATCGTGCGTCGCGGCGGCACCATTTCGGTGGTCGGTGTCTACGGCGGCAAGCTCGACCCGCTACCGATGTTCACCCTGTTCGACAAGCAGATCACGCTGCGGATGGGGCAGGCCAACGTCAAGCCGCGGGTCGACACCCTGATGGGGTGGCTGACCGACGACGACCCCCTCGGCGTCGACACCTTCGCCACCCACGAACTGTCGCTCGAACAGGCCCCGCACGCGTACAAGATATTTCAGGAAAAGCGCGACGGCGCCGTGAAGATCACGCTCAAGCCGTAGGGCGCCGGGCGCTCGCCCCGCGAGTCAGCGCGCCCCGCGAGTCACAGCGGCTGCCCGGGCGGTGCTGCCGGCGGCAGGAGGCGGCCGACCGCGAAGTCCGCCGCTTGGGCTGTCATCCCGTTTGCCGCATAGGCCGCGTGCGCGCTGCCGTCGCCGCCCGGCGAACAGATCGGATCCCCGGGCGCACACAGGTCGATCGTCTTGCCTGCGTAGGCCGGCCCGACCGCCAGGGCCGGCGCCCCGAGTGAATTCAGAAACGCCGGTGACGGCTTGCCCAGTAGCGCGACGGCGGAGACGTGGCCTGCGGCGTCGGGCGGCAATCCCTCGCCAAGCCCCCCGGCTGCGGGTTCGGTCACATACCCGATCAGGGCCGCGCCGCGCGAATATCCGCCGAGCACGAGTTGCGTAGCCGGGCAGCCGGCCGTCATCTCCCGGATATGGCGGGAGGCGTCGGCGACACCGGCGGCCGACGGGCCGAACTCGGGCACCGCGGGGAAGTCGACCGGGTAGACGCCCACGGCTCGTCCCCAGGTGCGCCAGCGCAGGGCGTCGATGAACTGCTGGCCTATCCACCCGACTCCGGGCGGTTCTCCCGTACCGCGGGCGAAAACCACCTCGACGTCGGGACAATCCGCGGCATCCGCGGGGCCGGGGGAAGTCCAGCCCAGCACGGCTCCGCTCGCCAGACCCGCCACAGCGAGGACTCGAGTAATCACAGCACTGGGTCCGATACCCACTGCAACGGGCAGGCAAACCGGGGTTTAGCCCGGGCGAAAACGGCAAGCCTAGTTCGGTGCCGTCGTCGACGGAACACGAGTGGAAGGGGAAATTCCATGATCACAACGTCTTTGGCCAGGCTTGCCGCCACCGGTGGCATGGCGCTGGCGTTGGCGGCCGGCACCGGACTGGCGAACGCCGAGCCGATCCAGCCGGGCGTCCCAGGCGTGCCGGGCCCGGGCGTCCCCGCCCCGGGCGCCCCCGCTGCGGGCATTCCGGGCCAGCAGGGTATCCCCGGCCAGCCCGTTCCGCCGGGTCAGCAGGGCCTCCCGCCGGGTCAGCGGGATCTGCCGCCGGGTCAGCTGAACCCGTCCGGCCCGCCGGGAGGGCCCGGCCACTGGTCGCAGCACCCCGCGGTGAACACCACGTGCAACTACTCCCAGGTGGTCGCCGCGATGAACGCGCAGTCTCCGGAAGCGGCAGCACAATTCAACGCCACACCCCTGGCGCAGTCGTTCCTGCAGAACTTCCTCAACTCGCCGGCCCCGCAGCGTGAGGAGATGCTCGAGCAGGCGCAGGCGGTGCCCGAGGCGGCGCAGTACGTCAACCTTGTCGGTCCCATCGCCAAGACGTGTGACAAGTACTGAATGACGCCCTAGTCGACCGGGGCCGGCAGCACCATCGCGGACGGGCCAAACGGGGCACCGCCCCTTTGGCGGGGGGAGACGCGATGGTGCGGCCACGGACGGGTTGACCGTGGCGGCACCGTGGCCGCCGCGGTCGCCCGCAGCCGGTGGCACGGCCGGACAGATGCGGCCCATGAAGATCGGAGGGGACATGCCCAAGCAATCGACGGCCACAGCGTTGGCCCGGCGCCTGACCGAGGCCGTGGAGCGCGCAGGCGTTCTGGATACCCCGGCTGCGCTGGCCGGCGCCCGAGTGCGTCGGCTGATCGGGCGGGGCAGGCTCAAGGACCTCATCAGCGGAACCGGATTGGGGCATCCCGCCCATCCGCCGATGACCAGCCTGGTTATCGGCTCGTTTCTGTCTGCGCTGTTGCTGGACGTGCTGGCCCCGCGTTCCGGTTCGGCGGCGGCCAACCGGCTGACCGCAGTCGGGATCGTCGCGTTCGCGCCGACCGCCATCACCGGTATCAGCGACTGGGCCGACACCGAACTGTCCGATGAGGCGGTCCGGCGGGTGGGGCTGGCCCACGCCAGCGCCAATTCCGGCGCGCTGCTGCTCTATGTCGCGTCGCTGGTCAACCGGCTGCGGGGCAGGCGCTTGCGCGCTGCGTCGCTGGGCCTCGGTGGCGCCCTCACCCTGGGCCTGGGCGGCTATCTGGGCGGCCACCTGGCCTATGCCCGCGGCGTCGGCGTCAACCAGACGGTGTTCGATCCGGGCCCGGCCGGCTGGACACCGGTGCTCGACAGTGCCGAGCTGGTCGAGGATCGCCTGCTTGGCGCCCATGCCGACGGCACACCGGTGTTGCTGCTGCGCCACGGTGGCCGGGTGCTGGCCATCCACGACCGTTGCGGGCACCGTGGCTGCCTGCTGAGCAAGGGTGACCTGGACGGCACCGTGGTGACCTGTTCGTGCCACGGCTCACGCTTCGACATCAGCGACGGGACGCTGCTCAGCGGGCCGGCCACCGGTGATCAGCCGGCTCTGGAGTGCCGTGAGGTCGGTGGCCGGATCGAGGTGCGCGCAGCGCCCTGACTTTCGGCAAGCATCGCTATCGCCTATCGCCCGGGGCAACCCGTGGCGCTCTTTCTGACGCCGGGGATCCACGGGTACCGACACCCACGGGGCTGCGGACCGGGCCGGCCCGGACGGTAGGCCGGCCCGGCGGTCAATGCCCCGCAGCGCCGCGTTGGTTGTGTGCGGCTGTCGGGTGAACTCGCCCGCACTCGGCCCGTCCCTTCATGACTGGCGGGATACCCCCGCAATTGCACTGCTACACCACCCTTTCCGTTTCTGTTCCCGGCGACCCGGGTATGCGAGCCGGTACCGGGCAACCGCCGGGAGCAGGGGAAGGGGAGATCATGTCCAGACCACTGGAGGGCCGACGGATCGCATTTCTGGTGGCGCCGGAGGGTGCCGAACAGGTCGAGCTGACTGAGCCCTGGCGCGCGGTCACCGAGGCAGGTGGGCGGGCAGAGCTGGTGTCCACCGACGTCGGACCGGTTCAGGCGTTCAACCATCTGGACCGCGGAGACAAATTCACCGTGGACCGACAGGTCAACGACGTCTCGGCGGACGACTTCGACGCGCTCGTCCTGCCGGGTGGGGTGGCCAACCCCGACCAGTTGCGCATGCAGGATCGCGCGGTGGCGTTCATCCGGGAATTCTTCGACGCCGGCAAACCCGTTGCGGTCATCTGCCACGGTCCCTGGACGCTGGTGGAAGCCGGCGTCGTTCGCGGCAGGCAGCTCACGTCGTGGCCCAGTTTGCGCACCGACATCGTCAACGCGGGTGGCCAGTGGGTCGACCGGGAGGTGGTTCGCTGCGACGGCGGGCCGTCGGTCCTGGTGTCGAGCCGCAAACCCGACGACCTGCCCGCGTTCTGCAGCGCGCTGGTCGAGGAGTTCGCGGTACGTGGGGCGGGGTTGTAATGGCAGAGCCGATTGCTGCCGAGACGGACAATCGCCGAGCCCGGCTGTGGGTCAACTGGGTGGCTGCTCTGCTGACCGTCGCGGGTGCCGCTCTGGTCATGGTGTTCGCGACGGGAGCGGTGCTCAGCACGGCCGCCTGCAGCACCGGAACCTGTCCCGACCTCGGGCCGAGCGGCGCGGTCTTCGGCGTGCTCTATTACGGCGCTCCGGTGATCGCCGCACTGACCGTCCTGGTGTCGTTCTTCACGGCGGGCCGGCGCCGCGGATTCCTGGTCCCGGTTGCCGGTTGGGTGCTGCTGACCGCCGATCTTTTGGCGCTGCTCATCGCGTTCCGGCGCTGAACGGGCCCGCACCTGCCGGTTACCGGCCGCCTCACCTGGGTATGCGTCACCGCTATGGATCAGCGCCGGGCACCGGTACTGGAAGCGTTGGCCGACTACCAGCGCAAGGATCGGTACGGGTTCAGCCCACCTGGACATCGACGGGGCCGCGGGGCCGATGCGTCGGTGCTCGCCGCGCTGGGAAGTGACCTCTTCGCGGCCGACGTGCTCGCGCGCGGCGGTTTGGACGACTGGCCGGCGCGCGGCGACTTCCTCACCGACGCCGAGCAGCTCATGGCCGACGCGGTCGGCGCATCGGCGGCCTTCTTCTCCACCTGCGGCAGTTCGCTGTCGGTTCGGGCCGCGATGATGGCGGTGGCCGGCACCGACGGCGGACTGCTGCTGCCGCGCGACAGCCACAAAGCGGTGGTGGGCGGGCTGATCTTCTCCGGCATCGCACCGCGTTGGATCGCCCCGCGCTGGGATGCCGAGCGGCACCTGTGCCATCCGCCCTCGCCCGAACGGGTCGCCGACGCCTGGGAGCAGAACCCCGATGCCGCGGGAGCCCTGGTCGTCAGCCCCTCGCCGTACGGCACCTGCGCGGACCTGGCTGCCATCGCCGAGATCTGTCATCGCCGGGGCAAGCCGCTGATCGTCGACGAGGCATGGGGGGCGCACCTGCCCTTCCATGAGGACCTGCCGACCTGGGCGATGGACGCCGGCGCCGACATCTGCGTGGTCAGCGTGCACAAGATGGGGGCCGGTTTCGAACAGGGCTCGGTGTACCACGTCCAGGGTGATCTCATCGACCGGGATCGGCTCCGGGCGTGCGCCGACCTGTTGATGACCACCAGCCCCAGCGTGCCGATCTACGCGGCGCTCGACGGCTGGCGACGGCAGATGGTGCGACACGGGCATGACCTGTTGGACGCCGCATTGACCTTGGCGGCCGACGTGCGTGATCGCGTCGGCGAGATCCCCGACGTCGAGGTGCTCGACGATGCGCTGCTCGGCACAGAGGCCTCGCACGATCTGGACCGGTTGCAGGTGCTGATCGATGTGTCGGCTACCGGTACCTCGGGCTACCAGGCCCGGGACTGGTTACGCGAACACCGTTGCCTTGACGTCGGATTGGCCGATCATCGGCGGGTGCTGGCCACTCTGTCGTTCGCCGACGATTCCAGCACCGCTGACCGGCTGCTGGATGCGTTGCGCGGGTGGCGGAGCGCCGCGGCGTGTTTCGACCCGCCGGCTCCGATCTGCCTGCCCTCGCCGCGGGACCTGCAGCTCGATTCGGTGCAGCTGCCCCGAGACGCCTTTTTCGGCGCTACCGAAATGGTAGCCGCATCGCGGGCCGGCGGGCGCATCGCGGCAGAGCAGATCACGCCGTATCCGCCCGGAGTGCCGGCGGTGGTGCCCGGTGAGCGACTCACCCCCGCGGTCATCGATTATCTGCGCTCGGGGCTGTCAGCCGGAATGGTGCTGCCCGACGCCACCGATTCGACACTGGAGCACATCCGCGTGGTGGCCTAGGGTTTTGCCCCCAGCCGGTGGGGGTAGCCAGTGAACATGGCACACAAGACTTTGCACGGCCCCATTGATGTCGTTGACTTCCTCACCGAACAGCATCACCGGATCAAGGCCCTGTTCGACGAGACGCTGCGGGCTGCCGGCGGCGAGCGCGACGAGTCTTTCGTTCGGCTGCGCCGCCTGCTGGCCGTTCACGAGACGGCCGAAGAGGAGATCGTGCACCCGCGTGCCGCCCACGAACTCGAGGACGGCCGCAGCATGATCCAGGCGCGCCTGGCCGAGGAGAAGCAGGCCAAAACGAAGCTCAGTGAACTCGAGGGCGTCGACGTCGATTCGGAGTTCTTCACCGAGAAGCTCCGGGAACTGCGCGACGAGGTCGTCGACCACGCCGAGCACGAAGAGCGCGAGGAGTTCGCAGGACTGCGCAGCGAACTCAGCGACTCCGAACTCAAACTGCTGGAGCGTGCGGTCAAGCTCGCCGAGACCATCGCACCGACGCGACCGCACCCCGGGGTGGAGGGCGCACTGGCCAACGCCTTCGTCGGGCCGTTTGCCTCGATGATGGATCGGGCACGTGACGCGATCCTGGGGTACGACTGATGATCGGCCTCGGACTGCTGCTACTGATCCTGGGACTGGTGTTTCACGTCTACGTGCTCTGGGCGGTCGGGATCGTCCTCCTGGTCATCGGGGCCGTGTTCTGGCTGCTCGGTGCCGCGGGACGGCCGGTCGGCGGCCGACGGCACTGGTACTGAGCGCCCCCGTGTGGGGTGCGCGGCTAGCGCGGCGCCGCCGTCACACCCGCCCGCCGGCGCCCAGCGTGCTCTGCATGTCCGGCTTCATCGCCACCAGCTGCGCATTCCAGTAGCCCCAGCTGTGCACTCCGTTGCTGTCGATGTTGAACGTCGCGTTGTGGCCGCCCGCACCGGTGTAGGCGTCGCGGAAGGCGACGTTGCTCTGCATGACGATCTGTTCGATCACCTGGCCGGGAAGGCTTCCCTCGCCGATGATCTCCGACGGTGTGCCGTTGCCGCTGTAGATCCACAGCCGAGTGTTGTTGCCCGCCAGGCGCCCGGCCTGCACCGTCGGGTCGTTGCGTTGCCAGCCCGCACTGCCCGACGGCCCCCACATGTCCTGCGGGTTGAATCCGCCCTCATCGTTCATCGCCATGCCGATCAGCGTGGGACCGTTGCCGCTCGACGGTGTCAACAGTGCTGAAAGCGATGCGGCGTAGGCGAATTGCTGCGGATGGTAGGCGGCCAGCGTCAGCGCCGAAGACCCGGACATCGAAACCCCCACCACCGCGTTTCGGGTTGAACGCACGCCCTTGCCGGACAGGAAGTTGGGCAGCTCGCTGGTCAGGAACGTCTCCCATTTGTAGGTCTGCCCGTTGGCCGAGCCGTACCAGTCGGAGTAGAAGCTGGACCGCCCGCCGACCGGCGCCACCACCGACATTCCCGAACCGCTGTATTCGCTGAACGCCGGCGTTTCGATGTCCCAGCCGCTGCGATCGTCGCGGGCCCGCAGACCGTCGAGCAGGTAGACCGCCGGCGCACCGCCGCCCTGAAATTCCACAGTGATGTTGCGGCCCATGCTTGCCGAGGGAACCTGCAAGAACTCGGGACCGGCCGCGGCCGCGGGCCCAGAGGCCGCGCCGAAGCCGATCACGGCGGGCAGCAACGCAGCTGTGAGCGCGACCCCCCGACGCCGGCGGTGCATTGTGCTTTTCGACATATTTTCTCCCCTTTTTCACGCAGACCCGACGCCAAGGCCCGGCGGCCGGGTGTGCGAGAGGGGAGAAAGTCGACACAGGGCCTGTGAGGCTTTGGTTCCATCCGCTGGCATACCAGACACCGCGGATCGCTGCCCTTCAGTCTGAAGACAGAGACCTGACCTATTTGTCTTAACAAAGCAGGGGGCCGTTGTCCAGTGGTGCTTCGAATGCCTTCGAATGCCATGGCCGGCCAAAAAATTTTGGCTCGGTCGGTTTGAGTGGGTCCAGAGGTGGTTACCTCCATCGACATGTTCGCGCCTACCTGCCTCGGTTCCCTTGCCCCGCTGGCCATCGCGGTTTCCGCGGCCGGAGCGGCGGTGCTGCTCGGCCCCGGTGCTCCCGGGGCGGGCGCCGCTCCGTGCCCCGATACCGAGGTGGTCTTTGCCCGGGGGACCGGGGAACCGCCCGGCGTCGGCCCGACCGGACAGGAGTTCCTCAACGCGCTGAACGCACGCCTGGGAACCAGCCCCGCCGTCTACGCGGTCAATTACCCGGCCAATGACCACTGGGACACCGGTGTCGACGGTATTCGTGACGCGGGAGCCCACGTCGTCTCCCGAGCCACCAGCTGCCCCAGTACCAAGATGGTGCTGGGGGGTTACTCCCAGGGCGCCGCGGTGATGGGCTTCGTGACGTCGGCTCAAGTACCCGACGGCGTAGACCCCGCGACCGTGCCCAAGCCGCTGGATCCCGACATCGCCGAGCATGTGGCAGCGGTGGTGCTGTTCGCCATGCCCAACGAGCGGGCGATGAACTTCCTCAACGAGCCCGCGGTCGTGATCGGCCCCCTGTATCGGGCGAAGACGCTGCAGGTATGTGCGCCGGAGGACGCGGTGTGTTCCGACGGTATGAACTTTGCCGCACATGACAGTTATTCCGGGGCCGACGCCTCGATGGTTCAGCAGGGAGCGGACTTCGCCGCCCGCCAGCTGGCAGGCCGGGTCGGATAGTAACCCCGGGGAGACCCCTGCGGCTTATGGCCGTCGGCGAGGCGATGCTGGGCCGTAACGACATTCGCTCCGAGGCGGCGGCCGTCGACCGCCGACCTCGGAGCGAACTGCACTCAGGGCCGCGGGCCCAGGTTCTGCACGCCCGCCAAAGCCTCGGCCAGCGACGACGACGTCGGCAAGGCCTGCGTCGGGTCGCAGATGCGCAACAGGCGCGCGACCGCCGCGCCGGGCACCGTCGTGCAGTGGACGCTGGTCTTGGCGCATCGTTCGGCGATAGTCCGTAACGCCGAAAAGCCTGCGACACCAAAAAAATCCAGGTTGTCGAGGTCCAGAACCAACCATTCGCAGTAGCGCGCGCATTGCTGCACGTAGTCGGCCAGCTGGCCGGCGTTGGCGGCGTCGAGTTCGCCGCCCACGGTGACCACCGCACCGCAGCGTCCCCAGCGGGTGACGGAGCGCGCGGTGCGGCTTTCCCAGGTATCGGAAGGGGGAGGGGCGTGCGGCGGCGATGCCGAGCCGACGGTTTTCAAAGCGGGCATGGGGATTACTCCATCAGTGGAAACTCATACTGTGGATCGCGTCGATGCGAGTTACACCTCACGGATGAGAAGCAGGGAGGAAGCCTCCCTGGCTGGCGTGGATGACGCGTCTTTCCGGGTGGCTGTGAACTCAACCTGCTACTGAACCTACGCCGATATTCGCCGCTCTGCAACGATTCGGTAACGGCGGTTATGGCAGTGCGCCCCGATTCCGTTGCAGCAAACCGCTTCCCCGTGACGTTCGGTGTTTAACCGCCGCAGGTCGGGGTAAAAGCCGATAATGGCGTTTGCGCAGACCACCCCCCGTTGCATCCTGGTCTGGCATGTGCACGGCTCGTGGATGGATTCCTTTGTCGCCGGTCCGCACCGCTACCTCATTCCGGTCAACGCGCCCCGCGATCCCGACGGGCGGGGGTGCTGCGGCCGGGACTGGCGGCAGGCGCAGGAAGTCCCCATGGGTGCCCTGCGCGATCGGGAGATCGACCTAGTGGTGCTGCAGCGGCCGCACGAGGTGGAATTGGCCGCACGCCTGCTGGGCCGCCGGCCCGGAGTGGACGTCCCCGCGGTGTACGTCGAGCACAACACGCCCCGGCCATTTGTGGTGGAGAGCCGGCACCCGATCGCGGACCGCGACGACATCCCATTGATCCATGTCACCGCTTTCAACCAGCTCATGTGGGACAACGGCCGCGCGCCGACCATGGTCATCGATCACGGGATCGCCGACCCGGGCCATCTGTACACCGGCGACATTGCGGCCGCAGGTGTCCTGATCAACGAACCGCTGCGGCGGTGGCGCACGGTGGGCGCCGACCTGCTGGGCGTACTCGGGCAGTCCGCGCCGGTCGACGTGTGGGGCATCGGCACCGAAGCCCTCAACGAGCCGGCGCATCGGTGCGCCGGCGTGGTCGGCCGTGGCGACTTGCGGTCCGACCAGCTCATGAAGGAACTGGCGCACCGCCGGGTGTATCTGCATACCGCGCGCTGGACCTCCTTGGGCCTGTCGCTGCTGGAAGCCATGTTTCTGGGCATGCCGGTGGTGGCGGTGGCCGCGACCATGGCCCCGCTGGTGGTGCCGCCCGAGGCGGGTGTGGTCAGCGCCGACCTCGACACGTTGGGGGCCGCGCTCCGCGGCCTCATCGCCGACCGCTACCTGGCCGAGGTGGTCGGCAAGGCGGCCCGCAACTACGCCATGGAGCACTTCGGCCTCGATCGGTTCCTGCACCAATGGGACCAGGTCATCGAGGCGCAGTGCACGTCCGCGGGCGGCGGTACCGGGGGAGGGGTGCAGTGAAGGTCGCCATGGTGTCCGAACATGCCAGTCCGCTCGCGGAACTGGGCGGGGCCGATGCGGGCGGCCAGAACGTCCATGTCGCCGAGCTGTCGGCGGCGCTGGCCCGCCGCGGTCACGATGTCGAGGTCTACACCCGTCGCGACAACCCCGACCTGCCCGAACGCGTGCGCACCGACCGGGGATACACGGTGGTGCACGTGCCGGTGGGGCCGCCGCTGCCCATGCCCAAAGACGAACTGCTGCAGTACATGGTCGGCTTCGGTCGCTATCTGGACGCGCAGTGGGAGCGCGAGCGGCCGGACATCGCGCATGCGCACTTCTGGATGTCGGGGATCGCCGCCCAGCTGGCCGCCAAACGCCGCCGGGTCCCCACGGTCCAGACCTTTCACGCGTTGGGCGTGGTGAAGCGGCGCCACCAGGGCAATCGCGATACCAGCCCGGCCGAGCGGCTGCGGCTGGAGGCCCGCGTCGCCGAAGATGCGACCTGGGTGACGGCCGGCTGTACCGACGAGGTATTCGAGTTGAGGCGACTGGGCCGGGACCGACTGCGCATCTCGGTGGTGCCCTGCGGCGTCGACGTGGATCGGTTCACCCCCCGCGGCCCAGTCGCGGCCCGCTCGGCGCGGCGGCGCATCGTCGCGGTCGGACGGTTCGTGCCTCGCAAGGGATTCGACACGCTGATAGCGGCGTTGCCCCGCCTGCCCAGCGCTGAGCTGGTGATCGCGGGGGGGCCACAGCGGGCCGATCTCGACGCCGTCCCCGAGGTACGGCGGCTGTTGGAGATGGCCGCCGATCTCGGTGTTGCCGAACGGGTCTCGCTGTGCGGTTCGGTGGCCCGCAGCGATATGCCGGCGCTGTTGCGGTCCGCCGATGTCGTGGCATGCACACCGTGGTACGACCCCTTCGGCATCGTCCCGCTGGAAGCGATGGCCTGTGGGGTGCCGGTGGTGGCGTCGTCGGTGGGCGGCATGCTCGACACCGTCGTGCACGACAAGACCGGCCTACTGATACCGCCGAAGGATCCGGCGGCCTGCGCCAACGCGATCGGCGCCATCTTGGGGAATCCTCGTGCGGCGGAGGGCTTCGGGGCCGCCGGGCGCGAACGGGTCCGGTCGCGATACTCCTGGGATCGCATCGCCGGCGACACGGTGCGGGTCTACCAACGGCTCCTTCCTGCCGTGCCGTCGGCCCGCAGGGTGGCCCATGTCCCCGGGTCCAGGTGAGCGCCCACCTGTCGGTGCCAGAAGTGGTTGCCCCGTCAGCCCCAGCGTAGGAACATAGATAGATCTGACGGAGCTGGGCGGAGCGAAGGATGGCGGTGACGAGCCGCAACGACCTCATGCGCGAGGTGGCTGATCTGGTTCAGAACTTGAATCAGCGATCAGGCGTCGAGTCCGACAGCGCGCTCGATGAGTTGGTGGTGAACCTCTTGGCGCACATGCCCTGTGCCCAGCACGCCGGCGTCACGCTCACCACCTCGCGCGGCGAGGTCCAGACACCGTGGGCCACCGATCCCTACCCGGCGCTGTTGGACGATGTCCAGCGCCGTCTCGGCGACGGACCCTGTCTGACAGCGGCCTGGGAGCACCACCTGGTCCGGGTGGACGATATCGCGTGCGAGCAGCGCTGGCCGTCTTTCTGCCGGGAGGTGTTGGCCACCACGCCCATCCGGTCCATCTTGGCGTTCGAACTGTTCACCGGCGAGGACACCACCGGTGCGCTGAACTTCTACTCCGAGTCCGCCAACGCGTTCGACGACGACTCGGTGGAGCTGGGCTTGACTCTCGCCACCCACGCCGCGCTGGCCTGGCACATGGTTCGCCGTGACGAACAGTTCCGCAGTGCGTTGGCCTCTCGCGACGTGATCGGCCAGGCCAAGGGCATGCTCATGGAACGGTTCGGCATCGACGCCCTGCAAGCCTTCGAGTTGCTCAAGCGCCTGTCGCAGACGTCGAACACTCCGCTGGCCGGGGTGGCACAGCAAGTGGTGAACCACCGATGATGCCGGCGACGGTCAGATCCGGTTCTCCGGGCCGAGCACAGCCCACACCGTTTTGCCGTTCGGGGCGGGGTTGCTACCCCATGCGCGACACAGGGCGCCGACAACCGCCAGGCCGGAGGCCCGATCGACTCCTCCGGTGGCGGATTCGTGGCGGATCGCGGGGACGTCACTGGTGTCGTGAACCGCGATGGTGATCGTGGAGCTGGCGCTTTCGAGTGCTACCACCGCGGGGCTGTCGGTGTGCCGCAGCACGTTTTCCACCAGCACGTCGACGATCACCTGCGCTGCCGGTATCAGGTGTTCCTGCGACCAGTTGGTCAGCCATTCGCCGACGAAGTCGCGGGAACCGCGCAGGCTGCTCACGCGATGAGGCAACACGGTATGGGCGCGTCGGCGTGGAGGCGAATTTTCCGCCAGCGAGGCCACCGCGGATTCGACGTCGGCGTGCACCGGGAGGTAGCGCGTCACTCCGGCGTTCGAGATCGCAGCGGCCACGTCCGGTTGCGGACAGACCAGCAGGATCGGTATAGCGGGCCAGGTGCTGACATGCCATCGGGCACTCGTGAAAACCGACCACGCCGACGACGCCGGGACGTCAAGCCGACTGACGTCGATCACCACTGCGGGCGGCTCGGCGAGTGCCGCCCTAATCACACAGTCGCGCAATTCGAGGTAGGTACTGCTGTCCAAGGTGCCGGCTGCGGTCAGCAGACTGGCCTCGGCGCCGGTCGCCACCGTCACCGTCAGCTGACTTGACGCGCTAGTCAGGGTCGTCCCCCTGCGGGCAGACCATCTTGGCCCGCGACATCGTCTCAACCCCGCCGGCCGTTGCTCCCACGCCTGCGAGGTTGCGGGGGCGGCCTCGCCCTGCCATCACACTCTCCACCTGTGAGTGGCTACCCACTCCGGCCGCGCAGGCAACCTTCACCGTGCGGCGGCTCCAGCGCAGTCTTCGGGCCGGGTGTCAGGTCACGGTCAAAAGGGTGTGGTCAAGATCGGACAGGACATCACCCGGCAACTTGCCGGTGAACGCCGCCAGGAATCGGGTCGCCAGGTCGCGCACTTTGACGTTGGTTTCCTGCGAACGCCACACCAGAATGTCGAACGCCCGCTCGGCGGAGATGCCGTAGGCGACCATCAGCACACCCTTGGCCTGCTCGATCACCGCTCGTGACTGCGCAACCTCGGAGACCGCGGCGCTGACGTCGGCCTGCAGCACCTCGGTGACATCGACATAGAAGCCCGCCGTGCCGGTCACCACGCCGGCCTCGTCGAGCATGCGGTCACCGACCACGATCACCCAGTGCTCCTGGCCGCCGGTGTCGATGATCCGGTGCCGGCTGCTGAACGGCTCGCCCTGCAGGACCCGCTCCAACACCTCGGCGACCTGGGGCCGGTCCTCCGGATGCTTGTGCTGCAGCAGCAACTCCGTGTTCGGCACGATCGTGCCGGGCTCGTAGCCATGCATGCGCGCCACGGCATCCGACCATTCCCAGCGCTGCTCGCCCAGCCAGTACCGGAACCGGCCGACCCGCTGCGGCTCGCCATGGCCGACGATCAGGTCCAAGTCGCTGTGGACCTCGGAATCGTCGCCCCGGGGCGTCGCGAACGAAGCATCGATATCGCCGATCACCGCATACCCGCCTTCTCCTGCCTCAACGAGATGAGTTGATTTCCCCAGCGCCGGCGGGCAAGCCGCGGCCTGGAAAAGCAGGCGTGAACGCCCGGACAGTCCAGACCGGCGCTACTTACTGAACGCCCGAGCCCCGTAACTATCCATAAATTCCCCATGCCGTGCAACCACCTTATCCGTGTTTCCCCGCACGTCGTGCTGGGTAAGCGCTGTGACGAGGCGCGGAGCGGTTCCCGCGAAGGGAACCCGTCCGTTAAGTATCGACTCGATGGGAGGGGCCAGGTGAAGGTTTCCAAAACTGCGGTCAAGACGGCTGCCGGTGCGGCCGGAATCGCCGTGCTGGGCGTTTTCGCCGTTTCCACCGCGACGGCCGAACCGGCGATCCAACCGTTCGGGACACCCGAACAGCTCGACGACGGGGCGCTGGCGACGACGTACACGGTCAGCGGTCTGGGACCCGCCGACGTCGTGATCCCCGGCTACCAACCCCGCGGCAAGCTTTATCAAGCCGACGTGACCGCCCACGCCGACCGTGGAACGGTGACCCCGGTGGTGGCAGACTTCAGCGCCCGTGCCGGCGACAGCCAGGCCTACCGGGTTATCAACACCGTCCCCACACCGGGCGGTATCAGCCCCGGGCCCATCCCTGCGGGCAGCGCTGCGGACGGCAAGATCTACTTCGACGTCATCGGCCCGCCGCCGGACGAAGTGGTCTACAACGACGGCGTTCAGGATGTGTTGATCTGGACGAGCCAGACCCGACACTGAGCGGCAATGGGCCCGACCGGCGGATCGGGCCCACACGGACGTGGTCGCGGTGCACGCGCTCGACCGGGTTCTGATCACCGGTGGCGCCGGATTCCTCGGGAGTCGGTTGTGCGCCGCACTGATCGCCCGGGGCGCGCAGCGAGTGTGGTGTGTCGATGACCTGTCCACCAGTTCGGCGGCCAGTTTCGCCGCCGTGCGCCGGCTTGCCGGACTGGAGTTCCTCGAGCACGATGTCGCCCTGGGCTTTGAGGATCCCACCCGGTTCGGGCCGCTTGACGCGGTGTTCCATCTGGCCTCGCCGGCCTCGCCGGTGGACTATCTGCGGCTGCCGATTGCCACCCTGCGGGCCGGCGCTGCGGGGACCCTGGCCGCGCTGCGTCTCGCCGAGGCGTGCCGAGCGCGGTTCGTGCTGGCGTCCACCAGTGAGGTCTACGGTGATCCGCTCGTGCACCCTCAGCCCGAAAGTTATTGGGGCAACGTCAATCCGATCGGACCACGCAGCGTCTACGACGAGGCTAAGCGGTATGCCGAGGCGCTGTCGTTCGCCTATCGCCGAACCCGCGAGGCGGACATCGGGGTGGCCCGAATCTTCAACAGTTACGGGCCCGGAATGCGGCCGGACGACGGCCGGATGGTGCCGACATTTTGTAGACAGGCCCTGCGTGGCGAACCGATCACGGTCGCCGGCACCGGTCTGCAGACCCGCTCACTGTGCTTCGTCGACGACACCATCGCCGGGTTGATCGCCCTGGCGGAGCGCGACGTCACCGGCCCGGTCAACATCGGCAGCCCGGACGAGCTCACGGTGCTGCACGTCGCCGAGCTGATCCGCGAGGTGTCGGCAAGCCCTTCGCAGATCCGCCATGTGCCCGCCGCACCGGATGACCCGCGCCGGCGCTGTCCCGATATCCGCCTGGCCCGCGAAGCTCTGCAATGGCATCCTGCCGTTCCAGCCGCCCAGGGTCTCGAGCGGACCGTCTCCTGGTGCCGAAGCCAGATCGGTTTCACCGCAAGGCTTTAGAGAACCGCTTCACCAGCCGTTTAGCAGCGCTTCTGGTGGGTAGTCCCCCTGGGGTATCGAAGCGGTTCGCGTAGTCCGGGGGAGTACGGGTGCGGGTTCTGGGCATCAGCGCCGTTTTCCACGACCCAGCCGCGACGCTGGTCGTCGACGGCCGGGTCGTTGCGGCGGCCGAGCAGGAGCTCGAGGGCCAGGATCCCTTCGTGATGCGGCGGGATGCCCAATGACGCCGAGTTATGCACTGGTGATAGCCACGACCGGGCGCCCGTCGCTGAATCGGCTGCTGGCCGGGCTGGGCGACGGGAGCAGGCTGCCCGCCGGCGAGGTGATCATCGTCGATGACCGGCCGGGCAGGCCGGCGCCGTTATGGCCCACCACGGGCTTCCTGTCGGTCACCGGCCTGCGTTCCGGGGGGCGCGGACCGGCCGCTGCGCGCAACGTCGGCTGGCGGGCGGCCCGCGCGGACTGGATCTGCTTCCTGGACGACGACGTGGTGCCCGGACACAACTGGTGTGAACGCCTGGAAGCCGACCTGCGTGATGCCGGCCCGGACGTGGTCGGCTCGCAGGCGAGGAACGCGGTGCCCAGGCTGACGTACCGCCGCCCGTTCGATGCTGAAGGGCGCACCCTGCGGCGGGCTGATGCACGCTTGATCACCGCGGACATGGTGTATCGGCGCGAGGCGCTGGTGGCCTGCGGCGGTTTCGACGAACGCTTCCCGCGCGCATTGCGCGAGGACGCCGATATTGCACTGCGCCTGATGAAGGCGGGCGGCCGGATCACGGTCGGGACCCGCGAATCAGCGCATCCACCAGTGGGCCGAGGGTGGGGTGCGAGGCGTGTCGTGAGCGGTGTTGGCGCCCAGCGCGGTGACGCGCTGACGCGCCGCAGGCACCGCCACGGGTGGCGGGCCATCGGTGGACGGTTGCCACTGCACCTGATCGCCTGCGCTGCGGGGATGGTCGGCATAGTGGGGTTGCTGGGTCGCCGGCGCCGTCTGTTGCGCATCGGGTGGCCGGCCTGGCTCGGGATCGCCGCCGACTTTGCGCTGCGCCGTATCGCGGCCGGGTCCGGGAGCCGTCGCGCGGTGATCGCCGGCGTGCTCATTCCTCCGGCAGCGGTGGCACCGCGTGCCGCAAGCGGCGCCGTGGTGGTTGATACGCGCGACATCGTCGATCTCGGTGCCAGTCGCCGTGCCCGAACGACCTGCGTGGGCAATGGCACACCGGGCGGCTAGTGACCGGGTTTTCGCCGACGATGTTTATGCGCCGACCATCGGGGTAAACGCCCTCAAGAACGTGCCATCGACGGCACGACGGATTCACCAGGGGGGCGGCATGGGTGCGCTGAGACTTTCGGGCAAGACGCTGGGCTCATCGGCGGCGATCGCAGGTCTGGCGGTCGCCGCAGTGGTGGTGGTTGCCGGGCCGGGTTCGGCCGGGCCCGCGAGCGCGGACCCCGAGTCTGTGGACACCTCGGAGACCGTGAGCACTTCGACGGACACCTCGGAGACCGCGAGCTCGTCGGCCACGACGAGTTCCGCCACCACGACGATCTCGGGATCGACCTCCGTCAGCGCTCCGGCGACCGGGAACTGAACCGCATCGCCGTGCTCGATCTTGTGCGGCCACGGTGCCGCAGCAACGCGCCGCCGTCGCGGACAGCGCAGCACGCTCGCGAACCGGTGGCCTAGCGATGGCAGAGCCGAAAGTTCCGGGTGCGCAACGCTACCTGCCGGAGCGGCGAACACTGTCCGCGTTGCGCGAGGCAGCCGGTCAATGCCGGGGCTGCACCCTGTACCGCGATGCGACCCAGATCGTCTTCGGCGAGGGCCGCCGAGGCGCGCCGTTGATGCTGGTCGGTGAACAACCCGGCGACCACGAGGATCTCGAGGGGCACCCATTCGTGGGTCCTGCCGGGCGCTTGTTGGACCGGGCCGTCCGGGAGGCCGGCATCGACCCGGAACTGACCTATGTCACCAATGCCGTCAAACATTTCAAATTCACCAGCCGTACGGGAACCACCCGCCGGATCCACCAGACGCCCAGCCGCACCGAGGTGGTGGCGTGCCGCCCGTGGCTGATCGCCGAGATCGATTCGGTGCGGCCTTACGTGGTGGTCTGCTTGGGAGCCACCGCCGCACAGTCATTGCTGGGACCGTCATTTCGGATCTCCGACGGTCGCGGACAGCTGCGGTGCCTGCCGGGCCTGGCGGGATCCGGCGGCAGGCCGCGGGTGCTGGCCACGGTGCATCCCTCGGCAGTGCTGCGCGACCGCAGCGAACAGCATGCCGAGGCCTACCGGGCGTTCGTCGACGACCTGCGGGTGGCTCGCAAAGCCGTGGCCGAAACCGGTGTGCCGGCGGCACAACCCACCGTTTGACAACGCCGGTGGCGGGTAACCGTGTGCCAGTCGAAGGGAGCAATTGATGCCGAATACCGCGGACTTCATCCTCGAGCGGCTTCGTCAGTGGGGGGTCCACCGAATCTTCGGCTACCCCGGCGACGGCATTCTGTCGATGGTGGGTGCGCTGGACCGCGCCGGCGGCGACCCCGAGTTCATCCAGCCGCGCCATGAGGAGATGGCCGCGTTCATGGCGACCGGCCACGCCAAGTTCACCGGAGAACTCGGCTGCTGCCTTGCCACGTCCGGCGGCGGTGCCATCCATCTGCTCAACGGCCTCTACGACGCCAAGCTGGACCACCAGCCGGTGGTTGCGATCGTCGGTCAGCAGCGGCGGTTGTCGCTGGGTACGGCGTTCCAGCAGGAGATCGACGCAAACTCGCTGTATAAGGACGTCGCTTCGGATTTCGTCCAAACGTGCATGGCGCCCGTGCAAGCCCGCCATCTGGTGGACCGAGCCTGCAAGGTGGCGCTGACCAATCGGACGGTGGCCACCATCATCCTGCCGGAGGACGTGGCCGAGGAAGAGGCGGTGACCTCGCCGCCGCGGCAGCACGGTGCCGTGTTCAGCAGCGTCGGATGGACCAAGCCGCGGATGGTCCCGCCACCGAGCGAACTGCGCAGAGCTGCCGAGATCCTCAACGAGGGCGAGAAGGTGGCGATCCTGGTCGGGGCCGGCGCCGCCGATGCCGCCGACGAAGTGGCCGAGGCCGCCGATCTGCTCGGCGCCGGGGTGGCCAAGACGGCGCTGGGCCGCGCGGCGTTACCCGATGAACTGCCCTACGTGACCGGGCCGATAGGCCTGCTGGGCTCCACGGCCAGTGTTGCGATGATGTCCGGCGCCGACACCTTGTTCATGATCGGGACCAGCTTTCCCTATTCCGAGTGGCTGCCCGAGGAGGGACAGGCCCGGGGGGTGGAGATCAACCACGACGAGAAGATGATCGGGGTGCGCTATCCCGTCCAGGCGAACCTGGTCGGCGACTCGAAAGACACGCTCGCCGAACTGATTCCATTGTTGCATCGCAAGCAAGACCGGTCGTGGCGGAACAAGATCGAAAGCGAGGTACAGACCTGGTGGCGGGTGCTGGACGACCGCGCTCACGACAAGGCCAGCCCGCTGCACCCCGAGTTGGTGGTTCATGAGCTGTCCAAGCGGCTACCGGAGAACGCCGTGGTCACCACCGATGCCGGGTCGGTCACCAACTGGTGGGCGCGGCACCTGCGGCTACGGCGCGGCATGGCGGCCTCGCTGTCCGGCAACCTCGCGACCATGGGCCCCGGGACCCCGTATGCGATCAGCGCCAAACTGGCCCACCCGCATCGGCCGGTGATCGCCATCGTCGGCGATGGCGCGTTTCAGATGAACGGCATGGCGGAGATGATCACCGTGAAGCGCTATCGCGACCGGTTGTCCGCGGGACCGCTGATTTTCTGCGTGTTCAACAACAAAGACCTCAACCAGGTGACCTGGGAGCAGCGGGCGATGGGCGGTGAGCCCAAATTCGAAGACTCGCAGACACTTCCAGACGTACCCTATGCCGAGTTCGCGCAGCTGCTGGGTTTGACCGGCATCCGTTGCGACAGCCCCGAGACCATAGGTGCCGCGTGGGACCAGGCATTGGCCGCGTCCGGACCGGTGGTGCTGGAAGTGGTTGTGGACCCTGATGTCCCGCCGGTGCCGCCGCACATCGAGAAGTCGATGGCCAAGAACACCGCCAAAGCGATGCTCAAGGACCCAGACCGGGCAGGCGTCCTCGCCCAGGGCGCGCGACAGAAGATGCACGAGTTCACCGAGTCCGCCCGGCAGTCGGTGCGCGACATCCGCAGCAAGAACGGCGGTTAGCCACCGATGACAACCTTCTACAGGCCCAACGCACTACGTCGTAGGCCGCTGAACGTGGACGGCGTCTATGCGCCGCAGGACGATTCGCACCTTCTCATCGACACTATGAATGACAGCGGCCTGGTCGGTGGGGCCCGTGTGCTGGATCTGTGCACGGGTAGTGGGGTGGCGGCCATCGCGGCGGCCGAGCTGGGTGCGGCAAGCGTCACCGCCTACGACATCTGCCCGCGGGCGGTGCGGTGCGCACGGGACAACGCACGTGCGGCCGGTGTGGATGTGACGATCCGGCAGGGGACCTGGAGTCAGGCACTGCGGTGCGCGCCCTTCGATCTGGTGGTTGCCAATCCGCCTTACGTTCCCTCGCCGGCCGGCGGCGGTCCCATCCCGTCGGCGGGCGGACCCGAATGGTCCTGGAACGGCGGCGTCGACGGACGGATCGTGCTGGATCCGCTGTGCCGCTCCGCGGTATCGCTGTTGGGCGGGGGCGGGACCCTGCTGCTGGTGCAGTCCGCTCTTGCCGGGGTGGCGCACTCGTTGCGGAGTCTGCGCCAATCGGGCCTTGCCGCCCAGGTCGTGGCGGTGCGCGACATCCCGTTCGGCCCGGTGCTCTCCGCGCACGCCGACTGGCTGGAGCAGACCGGTCGAGTGCCGCGCGGCTGTCGCGTGGAACAGTTGGTCGTCATCCGGGCGGTCAAGCCGTGAGCACCGTGGTGCGGCCCGTCCGCAACGGCCCGGTGCTGGTCGCCGGGCCCGTACGCATCGAGACGCCCGAAGGTGTCGTCGAATCGGATCGGTTCATGGTGGCCATCTGCACCTGTGGCCGCAGCCGCAACTATCCGCTGTGCGACACCAGTCATCGGCGGTGCAAGGGGGCGCGCGGCGACCGGGCCGACACGCAGTAGCCGCGTCGTTTAGCCTTCGGCCTGGTAGTCGTCGTCGGGCAGCGGAACACTGATGGCCTGCTCGATCACGTCGGCAGGATTGGCGTCGACCTCGGCGATGTTTTCCAGCCGGGCGGGGTCCAGCCCCTCGTCGTCGGCGTCGGCGGGAATGCGCTGTTCGGCGAGGTCCGCCTCCGATGCGTCGGTCGGCGGCAGATCCTGAGGGTTGCTCATCATGACCCCTTTCGTTTGCGTGTTCGCGGCCCGGCCTGCGCGGGCCGGTCGGCGCGCTGCGCGGCCGCGAGCAGGGCATAGTCCGATTTCAGCGCAGTGTTGTCAGATCTCAACCGAGTGTTGTCGGTCTGCAGTCTATTGTTGTCCGACTCCAGGCGAACGTTGTCGGCCTCCAGCCGGGCGTTGCGGGCTTCCAGGCCGAGGATCTGCCCGATGCCCGCCGTGTTGATCCCGATGGCCACCAGCTCGGTGATGCGGCGCAACCGAGCGAGATCGTCGTCGCTGTAGCGACGTGTCCCGCCGGCGGTGCGCGCCGGGGTGAGCAGCCCACGGCTCTCGTAGAGCCGCAGGGTCTGCGGGCCGATACCGGACAACTCAGCTGCCACCGAGATGCCGTATACCCCCAGCCCGGACCGGGCACTCATCGCATCACTCACCGCGTATCGCTCCCACTCGCCGAAAACTCCTTCGCTACCTCTTGCGGCAATCTAGCACCAGTGCTATATAAAAATCTATGTCGGCAGACATAGATGATCTGCCGTAGGACTAGGAGGTGGAGATGATGTTGATGCGTACAGACCCGTTGCGTGATCTCGACCGGTGGACCCAGCAGGTGTTGGGCACCGCGGCCCGGCCGGCGGTCATGCCCATGGACGCCTGGCGCGACGGTGACGAGTTCATCGTCGAATTCGACCTGCCCGGCGTCGCGGAAGACTCCTTGGATCTCGATGTCGAGCGCAATGTGCTGACGGTGCACGCCGAGCGCCCCCTGGACCAGAACCGCGAAATGGTGTCCGCGGAGCGGCCGCGCGGTGTGTTCAGCCGGCAGCTGTTTCTCGGCGACAACCTCGACGTCGAACACATCCAGGCCAGTTACCACGACGGCGTGCTACGGCTGACCATCCCGGTCGCGGAGAAGGCGAAGCCGCGCCGCATCAAGATCGCCAGCGGCCACGGCGATCGGATCATCAACGCCTGATTGCGAGGGGCCGGGCGGCGGCCTGCTACCCGGTGAAGGAGGTGAGCACCATGACCACCGACACCCTGTCCGCGGAGGTCCTCGACGAAGCGGAGGACATTGTGCGCGCCGAATGGTTGCGCCTGTTCGCCGCGATACCGCAGACCTGCACCGCGGCACGCACCGAAATGCCCGTCGCCCGGCCTCGCCTTCGTACGCTCGCCGCCGTCAGGCCGGCCCGGCGTGGTTGGCCCGAACCCGTACTGCTCCGGTGCGGGTGCGAACCGCGGCAGCGCAGCGGAACCGTGTGGCCGACACAGCGGTCGCCTCCGAGGCCGCGGTGACTGCCAGGCCGCGAAGAAGGAGGTGATGTTCCAGCGATAACCGGTGTGCCATCGCCGCCCGCGATGTCACCGTGCGCGTCGGCGGGGTACCCGCTGTCTGTCTGCTCTCCTCGGCAGCGGGTACCCCGCCGGTGCTCTGCGCGCAACGTGCTCGCCGACGCACCGGCCGGGCCGAGGCGCAGCCAGTGCGTCAGCTCATCCGAAGGTGCGCCTGCACGGTGGTTCCGGTCGCGGCCGTGTGGATGCGGACCAGGTCCGCGGTCGCGTTGACGACGAAGAGGCCGCATCCGTGCCCATCTCCATCGATAAAGGGCCGCCGGCCGGCCAATCGGTCCGTCAAGTACCCCAGATCGCGTGCCTGGCAGACCAATTGGTCGCCACTGTCCCAGAGCAGAAGTGTGCACGGGCCACGTCCGTGCTGCAGGCTGTTGGATGCCAGCTCATTGACGATCAGTTGCAAGTCCGCGATATCGGTGCCGGCGAAGCCGAACCAGCGCGCGTACTTCGCGCAGAACTGCCGGGCACCGGCCAGATCGGTGAGCCGGTGCAGCGTGTAGCTCGCCGCCGTGGGGCTCGGCGGCAGCGGCTCGTTGTAGCGGGCCCACGCGGCATCGGGCGCGAAATCCGAACTCGCTCGCTGTGGTTGCCCGGAATGCCCGAGCAGGGGATGGGTGATCTCGGCGTCGGCGAGCGTCTTCGAGTCCAGGCCTGCGTCGTAGGGGCACAGCACGGTGATGTCCCGGCCGTCAAAGGCCTCGTTGACCAGAGCCTCATGCTGGACGCAGGCCGGATACTCCGGTGCCGATCGGCCCTGCCAGACCAGCTCGCAAACCATCCGTACCGCACTCGAGGGGTGCCTGTCGGCGAATGTGCCCAGTACGCCGCCCAGTACGTGACCGGGGTTGCGCCCCACGGTGCCGATGTCGATCAGGCTCACAGCCGCGGCGGTGTCCGCGGGTAAGGCCTGGCGCAGTCGCGACAGGTTCGGGCCGGGCACCGCCACCAATACGGGCTGCCCAGCCGCCACACCGTCGGCGACGAACGGCACCAGGCAGTCGAGATACTCCTGCGGTGACCGGTAGAACAGGGCGATGTGCCCGGCAGGGCCGCGCTGAAGATCGGCAGTGACCGTCATCGCTCCCAGCCCTGTCTATCCGCGCGTGAACGAGCCGCAGCGCAGGCTCGAGTCCATCAGCGCGAGGCGCGGTCCGGGGGCGTCCGGTGTGCCGCGGGTACCGATCAATACCAGTAGCGCCGACCGGCCACCGGGCGCCCGACTGCGCCCAGAATCCACAAGGCCGCGCCGACGATCAGCAGAATGATGCCGACAGTCCAGAGGATGTTGATCTTGAAGATGAGCGCCAGAATAATCAGGATTACTCCGAGGGCAATCATCACTAATCCCTTCTCTCACACAATGAAACTGACCGCATCCGACGAAGAGGGCTGCGGTAAACGGCAATCCGAGACCACAGGCTTGACGCCCGCATAGTTCAGCGGGCCGGCCAAGACGGTGACGGCGATGGTACCGGCCGAGGCGCAACTGGTGGGGCCCTCGTGGAAGTACCCGCGCTGCCACGCCGCGAAGGCGCCGATGAGCAACCACAACAGCACCACCGTCCCGGCCAATCCACCGAAGCGCATCCGTCCTCCATTCACCTGTAGGGCCACCATTCCCCGGCCAAAGCCATTTCAAACCTGATTCGCAGAAACCGGCCTCGATCGCGAGGTTTGACCATCCGCATGGATGCGGCAGAGGATTTCCGGCCGGACCCGGTGGGTATCCCGGAGGCATCGGATCGCTATTGGAGGTCTCATGCCCAAGACGACGAAGAGCGGCACCGCCAAACGCGGCGAGTTGCCCACCACGCTGCAGCGTTCCAGCGCCAAGGCACAACGCACCTTCGCCAAAGCCCACGACGCGGCGGCCAAGGAGTACGGCAGCGAGCAGCGCGCCCACCGAGTCGCCTACGCAGCGCTCAAGCACAGTTTCGAGAAGGTCGGCGACCATTGGGAGCCGAAGAAGAAGCGGGGCCCCTCAGATCAGCTCGCGGCCGGTGGCGGGCCGAACAACTCCGGAAGCTCAGCAGAGGGCGTCGACGCCAACGCGAGCAAGCGGCACCTGCTCGACCTTGCCCGGCGGCTGGACATTCACGGACGCTCGACGATGCGAAAGTCCGAGCTGGTCACGGCGATCAAGAAACACAACCGCCGGGTCCGGGGAAAGTAGCCGACTGTCGGCGGCCGTCCGCCATTCACTGCGGGCCGCGGCCGCCGGCCAACCCGGCGATCGGCGTCTGACCCAGGTGTGCCGACAGATCCTCGGCATTGTCGAAAACCGCAGCGGCCCCGGCATTTTCCAGCTCCAAGCGGCATGCGCCGCCGCTGAGCAGACCGATGCTGACCACCCCCGCACGTGCGCATGCCTTCGCGTCCCAGACCGCGTCGCCCACAAAGACCGCGCTTTCAGCCGTGGCGCCGACGCGATCCAGTGCGACGCCGATGATGCCCGGGTGCGGCTTGGCGACATCGACGTCGGCCGATGAGGTGACTGCCGTGATCAACTCATCGCACGCGAGGACCTGGCGCAGGACCGTCAACTCGTCCTCTGGGGCAGAAGTGGCCAGCACCACCGGAAGGCCCAAGGCGGCAACCGATTCCAGAAGTGCGCGAGCTCCCGGAAGTGGTGCGAGCAGCTCCGCGGACTGAAGGTAGTAGCGCGAGTGCAGGTCTTGGAGCCGGTGGCGAACGTCCTCATCGGCATCGCCGGACAATGTGCGTACCAGCTCCGCGCCGTCCATGCCGATGGCGCGGTGGATGCGCCAGCATTCCACCTCGACGTTCAACTCGGCGAACGAACGCTGCCAGGCGTACACATGCAGGTAATTGGAATCGACGAGGGTGCCGTCGATGTCGAACAGCACAGCCGGTTGCCCACGCACGTGTTCCCCTTCCGTCGCCGATGTCCCGGCGGGGTGAGGACCGTCAGGGCACCAGGCGAAGCGGGCGGCCCGACCGCTGAACGTCGGCCAAGGCATCCGCCAGCGAGGTAACCAGCGGAAGACGCGACTGCGGGTCACAGATTCGCAGCAGGTTCGACAGGGCGGGGCTTGTGACCACTTTGAATTGCGTCTGCGCGCTTTCGCACCGCGCGCTGATCGATTGCAGCGCCGTAAAACCGGCGGTGCCAATGAATGTCAGCTCAGCCAAGTCGACTACCAGCCACTCGCAGCATTCGGCGCAACGTTGCGCGTAGTCGGCGAACGGGCCGGCGTTGACGGCGTCGACCTCTCCGTTGACGGCGACGACGGCACCCGTGCGGCCCCAATGGACGGTGAACCGGGCGGTATGACTCCGCCAGACCTGGGTGGCTTCTGTGGCGGGCGCGGCGAAAGCGTTCTGCGACAAATCGATGGTGGTCATGCTTATGGCTCCATCAGTCGACGAATCGTGCTGTTGGATCATGTCAACGAAATCACTTACGGATCCGTGTTGACATGGACGCTTCACTGCGGCTGTGAGCTCAACCGGAGAAACCAGACGTTACCGACATCCGCTTCGACTGGTAAAGGGATCGTCCGACACTTTCGGGAAACTCCCAGCCCAGACTTAACTTTCAGTTTGTCAGCAACGACGAACGCCCCGCTGACCAGGCTGACGTCATGACATCGGCGAGCCGACTTTCCACAGCATCGTGAGCCCGGATACCGAACACGACATCGGTCTCCAACCGCGGAGAGTGGTCCAACAGGTCGCCGATAACGTCCGCGCGGACCACCTGTTCGTGCACTGCGTCGGCCTCGACGTGCTCTGCATAGAACGCCACGCAGGCGTCCGGTGCACCGAAGCGGCGCAATGCCGCGACGATTCGGCTCGATCCGGGCGGCGAGGTGATCTCGGTGGCGGCGAAATGTCCGGCGGCCGCGCCCCGCCAGCGACGATGAAGCCCGAACAGCGACATCAGATTCACCACTGCCAGCGATTCGGCGGGAACCACGTCGAGGTAGGCGAGGTACCCGGCATCCAGGCCGGCGGCGGTGAGCAGATCGGCGAACAGTTGCTGGTGCACCCGCGCGCCCCGTCCGGCGCCGTACTCGTCGAACTCGACCGCGACGAACGAGGCCTTGGCCTGGCCGGTGAGCCGCGGGATCACCCAGGCGTGCGGATCGCCCTCCTTGAGGTGATACAGCGAGCGGTGCACGAAGTATTCGCGGGCCTGGTCCCAGGTGCCGCGGTCGCGCAGGTACCAGGACGGCCCGGTACCGTGCAGCGGCTCCGTCGCGGCAGCGTCCATCTCGGCGCGGGCGGACGCGGACGCGGGCACGGGCCCGACATCACTGCGCACCCGGTCGAGAAATGCCCGCTCGAGTTCGGCGCGCAGCGCCAACAACGTGGCGTCCCATTCCCAGCCGGGGTCCACGCCGGCGAAGCCCCGGTAGTGCAGCTCGTAGCAGACGTAGAGCGCCAGTTGCAGGTCGCGCGCGTAGCCGTCGACGCCGGCGGTGGGCGGCAGCGGCCCCGGCGACGTCCCGGGTGGCCGGCGCAGAAGCCGGCACACCGCCGCCGACAGGGGCCCGCACTCGAGGGGCAGGTTCGCTTCGGTCTGAATCGCTGCGGTGGGCACCCTCGCGTGTACCCCGCGCACCCGCCTCACCAAACGGCGGTGCCGTTTCGCCGGTAGGACCGTGGGTACCCCGCGAGCATGACACGCTTCGGCTACACCCTGATGACCGAGCAGAACGGTCCCGCCGAACTGGTGCGCTGCGCGGTTGCGGCCGAGGAGCACGGCTTCGATTTCGCGGTCTGCAGCGATCACTTCTCGCCCTGGCTGGCATCACAGGGGCATGCTCCCAACGCCTGGGCGTTGCTGGGTGCGATCGCCCACGCCACCGCCCAGCTGGACCTGTACAGCTACGTGACCTGTCCCACCATGCGTTACCACCCGGCGATCGTGGCTCAGCAGGCGGCCACCGTGCAGATCCTCGCCGAGGGCCGCTTCACCCTGGGCCTGGGCAGTGGCGAGAACCTCAACGAGCACATTGTGACCGGCCCCGGCTGGCCGAATCTCGCGCGCCGCCAAGCCATGCTCACCGAAGCGATCAAGATCATCCGCGAGCTGCTCATGGGCGAGACGGTCAACCACGACGGCGATTACTTCCACGTCGACCAGGCGCGGTTGTGGGACCTCCCCGACATTCCGGTCGCGCTGGCCGTCGCGATGTCGGGTCCCAAGGGAGTCGAGAGGTTCGCCGCAGCCGCCGATCACCTGATCGCGGTGCAACCCGACCGCCAATTGGTGCACTCTTGGCACGCTGCCCGGCAGGGGACCGGGCTGCCCGGCGGACGCATCGTCGGGCAGTTGCCGGTGTGCTGGGATCAAGACCGCGACACGGCGGTGCAGCGTGCACACCGGCAGTTTCGCTGGTTCGGCGGCGGTTGGCCGGTCAACGCGGAGCTGCCCACCCCGGCGGCCTTCGAGGCGGCCACACGCTACGTGACGCCCCAGGACGTCGCGGCGGCGATCCCGTGCGGTCCGGATCTGGACGCGATCGTGCAGGCCGTGGGCGCCTATCGGGAAGCGGGGTTCACCGACATCGCGTTGATCCAGATCGGTGGCGAATCCCAGGAGGCCTTCTTCAAAGAGGCTGCCGGACCGCTGTTGGCGGCGCTGCGCGACGCCGCGGCCTAGGGGCCACCGGGGTTTCGGGGGACTGCGCTTCGGGTACAGACAGTCTCATGGACGACACCGAGGAAGGCATGGACCTACGGCGCACGACGCGACCGCGGACCGGACTGGTGTTCAAGGATGGCCATGAGCTGCCGGCGTTGGCCGTGCTGCTGATGGCCACGGCTGCACTGGTGGGCGCGCTGTGCGCCGCCGCCCAGCAGAACGGTGAGTGGACCCTGGGTTTCGGGATCGTCGCGCTAGTCTTGGCGATCGTCGGCTCGATCTGGTTTTACATCACCCGACACCGGGCCACCCACCCCGCCGGCGGTCACCACCGTCATCCCTAAAGCGCCCGCGGCGAAACGGGACACCGACTGTGCCCCGGTCTGGGCGGCGTCGAGGTGGCCTGCCCGGTGGCGGGTGCTGATTTCGCCCGAGACCGGATCCAGCGTCACCTCGGCCAGCAGCTCACCCGTCGTCGGCTTGCACACCGCCCACAGATAGCGCGTCTCGCCGGCCCACCCCAGGGCGGCCTTGGCCACGTAGTCCGGATCCGTCTCACCGAGGTCGGCGAGGCTCGGGCGATCATCGACCCGGTCGTCAGCCCGTGGCATCCGCAGATACCACGGGCCGGCGTTGATCTCGACCGGCTCTATGTCCGGTTCCTCGCTCTTGGGCTCAGCACGGCTGTCGGACGGGGGAGGCCGGTTACTTGATCTCGCAGAGCACGGTGCCCTGCGTGATCGCCGATCCGGCCTCGGCCGACAGGCCCGTGATGGTGCCGTCCTTGTGCGCGGTGACCGGGTTCTCCATCTTCATCGCCTCGAGAACCACCACCAGGTCACCGGCGGCGACCTCCTGGCCCTCCTCGACGGCAACCTTCACCACGGTGCCCTGCATCGGGGCGGTGACCGCGTCACCGGACACCGCCGCGCCGCCGTGCGCGCCACGCTTGCGCGCCTTGGGCTTCTTGCGGATGGCTCCACCAGCCCCGCCGCCGCCGCCCAGGGCCAGATCGCCGGGCAGCGACACCTCCACGCGCCGGCCGCCGACCTCGACGACCACCTTCTGCCGCGGCTGGGCGTCGTCCTCGTCGAGGGGCTCGCCGCCGTTGAAGGGCTCGATGGTGTTCTCGAACTCGGTCTCGATCCAGCGGGTGTGCACCGAGAAGCCGTTCTCGTCGCCGACGAACGCCGGGTCGCGCACCACCACCCGGTCGAACGGGATGACGGTCGCCAGCCCCTCCACGTGGAACTCGTCCAGGGCGCGCCGGGCGCGCTCCAGGGCCTCGGTACGGGTCGCGCCGGTGACGATCAGCTTTGCCAGCATCGAGTCGAACTGGCCGCCGATCACCGAGCCGGTCTCCACGCCGGAGTCCATCCGGATGCCGGGGCCGGTCGGCGGGTCGAACCGGGTGACCGGGCCGGGCGCGGGCAGGAAGCCACGACCGGCGTCCTCGCCGTTGATGCGGAACTCGATCGAGTGGCCGCGCGGCTCGGGGTCTTCGGTGATATCCAGCTTCTCGCCGTTGGCGATGCGGAACTGCTCACGCACCAGGTCAATACCCGAGGTCTCCTCGGTCACCGGGTGTTCGACCTGCAGGCGGGTGTTGACCTCCAGGAAGCTGATCAGCCCGTCCTGGCCGACCAGGTACTCCACGGTGCCGGCGCCGTAGTAGCCGGCCTCCTTGCAGATCCGCTTGGCGGACTCGTGGATCTCCTTGCGCTGCGCGTCGGTCAGGAACGGCGCCGGGGCCTCCTCGACGAGCTTCTGGAAGCGGCGCTGCAGCGAGCAGTCGCGGGTGCCCGCGACCACCACGTTGCCGTGCTGGTCGGCGATCACCTGCGCCTCGACGTGGCGCGGCTTGTCCAGGTAGCGCTCCACGAAGCACTCGCCGCGACCGAATGCCGCAATCGCCTCACGGGTGGCCGATTCGAACAGCTCGGGAATCTCCTCGATGGTGCGCGCAACCTTCATGCCGCGACCGCCGCCGCCGAACGCGGCCTTGATCGCCACCGGCACGCCGTGCTCCTGGGCGAAGGCCACCACCTCGTCGGCGTCCTTGACCGGGTCCGGGGTGCCGGGCACCAGCGGCGCCTTGGCGCGGGCGGCGATGTGGCGGGCGGTGACCTTGTCACCGAGGTCGCGGATCGACTGCGGGCTCGGCCCGATCCAGATCAGCCCGGCATCGATCACGGCCTGCGCGAAGTCGGCGTTCTCCGAGAGGAAGCCGTAGCCCGGGTGGATGGCGTTGGCGCCGGACTGGGCGGCGGCGTCCAGGATCTTCTCGAAGACCAGGTAGGACTCCGCGGAGGTCTGACCGCCGAGCGCGAACGCCTCGTCGGCGAGCCGGACGTGCGGGGCGTCGGCGTCGGGTTCGGCGTACACGGCCACGCTGGCCAATCCGGCGTCGCGCGCGGCGCGGATCACCCGGACTGCGATCTCCCCGCGGTTGGCGACGAGCACCTTGGAGATCTTCGAGCTGGCATGGTTCGCCACTGGCCCTCCTGATGGCATGTTTAAGAAAGGTCTTTAAGAATGTAACTTCACAGCAGTGTAAAGCGCGACCACCCAACCTGTTCCAGGTGCCCCTACGCTGCGCGCAAATGCCGCTTGATGCGCGTCAACATGGCCGACATTCCGCGCAGGCGCAACGGGCTGATCAGGGCCGCCAGGCCCAGTCGCGAGGCGAAATCCTCCGGCACGGCCAAGATGACGTCGGCCGGCTGCCCGTCGAGGCCCGCCGCCCAGATCGAGGCGAAGCCGCGCGTCGTCGGCGCCTCGGGGGGCGCGCTGAAGTACAGCCGCACCCGCTGCGGGTCGGCGGCATCGACATGCATGAACAGCGGCGACTGGCACTCCGGTACCGGTTCCATGGCCGACTCGGCCAGGTCATCGGGCAGCTCGGGCAGCTCGTCGGCGAATTCCAGCAGCAGTCGCAGCTTGTCCTGGCCTTCGACCTCGGCGAAGTCGGAGACCACCTGCGCCAATGCCTCCGGCAGACTCATCAGCCGGCTGCGGCTGCTGGTAGCGCTCCGGGCTCCGGACCGTCGACGATGGGCACGCGAACGGTGTTACCCCACTCGGTCCACGAGCCGTCGTAGTTGCGGACCCCCTCCATGCCCAGCAGGTGGGTCAGCACGAACCAGGTGTGGCTGGAGCGTTCCCCGATGCGGCAGTACGCGATCGGCTTGTCGTCGGGCTCGAGGAAGGAGTACAGCTGCTCGAGTTCCTCGCGCTTGCGGAATCGGCCGGCATCGTCGGCGGCCTTGCTCCACGGGACTGACACCGCGGTGGGGATGTGGCCGCCGCGCAGCACACCCTCCTCGGGGTATTCCGGCATGTGGGTGCGCTCGCCGGTGTACTCCTGCGGCGAGCGGACGTCGATCAGCGGTACCCGGCCGATGTGGGCCAGCACGTCGTCCTTGTAGGCCCGGATGGGAGCGTCGTTGCGGGTCACGACGGGGTAGCCGGTCGTCTGTTTCGACGGCACGTCGAGGGTGGTCTCGCGGCCCGAGGAGACCCACAGGTCGCGCCCGCCGTCGAGCAGCCGGACGTCTTCGTGACCGAACAGGGTGAAGACCCACAACGCGTAGGCGGCCCACCAGTTGGACTTGTCGCCGTAGATGACCACGGTGTCGTCGCGGGAGATGCCCTTGCGGTTCATCAGGTCGGCGAACTGCTCACCGGTGATGTAGTCGCGGACCGGGGAATCGTTGAGATCGGTAACCCAGTCGATCTTGACGGCGGTCGGGATGTGGCCGATGTCGTAGAGCAACACGTCCTCGTCGGACTCCACCACGACGAGGCCCGGCCTGCCGAGATTGCCCGCGAGCCAATCGGCTGTCACCAGCCGTTCGGGGTGGGCGTAGGACTGCAGGGCGGGCGCGGGATCGGCAGGAACTGGCACGATGCCGAGCCTACCGCGTTGCTTTGCTGTGGCCAGCGCACCGAGTGTGAACTGGGGGCGGAAATCAGGTGGGAATCCCGCCCCCAGTTCACACTCGGCGGGCTCGTGCTTCCCCCACCCGGCCGACGATTCCGCCGACGGTGTCGTCCTTGGTGATGCGCACGTCGATCCAGCCCATCTCGGCCAGCGCCTCGGCACGACGAATGTCGTGGTTGAACTGCCTGACGCTCAGACGGTGATGGTCGCCCTCGTAGTCGACACCGACTTTGATCTCCTCCCAACCCATGTCGACGACCGCGATCAGCGTGCGGTATTCGCCGTAGACCGGGATCTGGGTGGTGGGCCGGGGGAAGCCGGCTCTGATCAACAGCAGGCGCAGCCAGGTCTCCCTGGGCGACTCGGCCCCCGGATCGACCAGTCCGATGGCGGCACGGGCGTGCCGGATGCCCCGATGCCCCGGGTAGCGCTGGGCGAACAGTTCGATGTCGGCCACTTTCAATCTGGTCGAGCGGGCCAGCGCGTCGATCGTGGCGACGGCCGCATCCAGCCGGTAGCGCGACGCGATGTCGAACGCGGTGCGCAGCGGCGTCGTCACCGGTATGCCGCCGACCGCGGTGACCTCGTCTGAGGCGAGTTCGTCAGCCCACGTCCTGATGCCCGGCGGCGGACGGCGGTTGGCGTAGTGCAGCTCGGCCGGGTAACCCGCGTCGAGCCACTTCGCGCCGTGCAGCGCCGCCGCCGAGCGGCCGGCCGGCACGGCGCGCCGCCGCGACCACAGCCAGGCGGCCTGCGCACGGTTCACCGGTGTGAGGGGCTTGCCCGCGGGCAGGTACACGCCCGGATAGACGACGCGGTGCCGGCTGCGCAGTGCGTGCCGGGTCAACCGGCCGGCTGCGAGGGCCTCACTGCCGAGGAAGGGCTCGTCCATGACGAGAGCCTGCCGAACAGCACCGACAGTGCACCGAGTGTGAAGTGGTGGCGGGAATCCGGCGGGAATCCCGCCCGGAGTTCACGCTCGGCGAGCGGGGTTGGTCGCCCACAGCTCGGCGACCGAGAGGCCGGCGTGACGCAACAGCCGGCGCACCATCGGCAGGCTGATGCCGATGACGCTGGAGGGGTCGCCGTCGACACCGTCGACGAACCAGCCCCCCAGACCGTCCAGGGTGAATCCGCCGGCCACCCGCAGCGGCTCCCCGCTGGCCAGGTAGGCCTCCAGGTCGTCGTCATCGGGGCAACCGAATCGCACCGTGGTGACAGCGGTTTCGGTGATCTGATGGGTGATCACGTTGTCACGCAGCCGGATCAGGCTGTGACCGGTGTGCAGCTGGCCGGACTTGCCGGCCATCGCGCGCCAGCGAATGCGGGCCTGCTCGACCGTCGGCGGCTTGCCGCACAGCTTGCCGTCGATGTAGAGCATCGAATCGCAGCCGATCACAACGCAATCGGCGCTTACCGGGGGCTGAAGAACAGCGGCCACCTGCTCGGCTTTGGCGGCGGCCAAGGCGCCGGTGACCGCAGCCGGGCCGGCGTCCTCGGGCAGACTTGCCATGACGGCGTCCTCATCGACACCGGAGACCACCACCAGGGGGTCGATTCCAGCGCCGCGCAGCACGGCCAGCCGGCCAGCGGAGGCCGAACCGAGAACCAGCCGCGTCACCGGTGTGTCACCGGCGCATGTGGGTGCGTTCCACCAGGGTGATCCGCTGCCAGCTGAACACCGGCATCCGCAGCTTGTCGACCGGGTTTCCCCACAGATTGCGGTCCCGCGCGGCAGGCTCGGCGGCGCCGCCGCCGGCCGCACCCAGCACCGCGACCAGCACCGCGATGTCCTCGTCGGTGGGGTTGCCCCGCAGCACCTTGATGTGCGGCTCGGTGGCGGTGGGGACTTCGGAAGCCTCGGTGACTTCGGTGGCGTCGTCGCTCACAGCGGAATGTTCCCGTGCTTCTTGGGCAGCGGTTGGACGATCTTGCGTTCCAACAGCCGCAGCGATGTGGCGATGTAGCCGCGGGTGTGCGACGGCGGGATCACCGCGTCGACGTAGCCCCGCTCGGCGGCGACATAGGGGTTCACCAGCGTGTCTTCGTACTCCTGCTGCAGCTGCAACCGGAGCGCATCGACATCGTCACCGCTCTTTGCGGCTTCGTTGAGCTGCTGGCGGTAGACGAACCCGACGGCGCCGGAGGCGCCCATCACCGCGATCTGGGCCGTCGGCCAGGCCACGTTGACGTCGGCGCCCATCTCCTTGGAACCCATCACGCAGTAGGCGCCGCCGTAGGCCTTGCGGGTGATGACGGTGATCTTGGCGACCGTGGCCTCGCCGTAGGCGTAGAGCAGCTTGGCGCCGCGCCGGATGATGCCGTTGTACTCCTGCTCGGTACCGGGCAGGAAGCCGGGCACGTCGACCAGCAGCACGATCGGGATATTGAAGCAGTCGCAGGTCCGGATGAACCGGGCGGCCTTCTCCGAGGCGTTGATGTCCAGGCAGCCGGCGAACTGGGTCGGCTGGTTGGCCACGATGCCCACGGTGCGACCCTCGATGCGGCCGAAGCCGACGATGATGTTCTGGGCGTAACCGGCCTGGACCTCGAGGAACTCGTCGTCGTCGAGAATCCGGGTGATGACCTCGTGCATGTCGTACGGCTGGTTCGGCGAGTCCGGAATCAGCGTGTCGAGTTCGAGGTCCTCGGCAGTGAGGTTGTCCTCGATGGAGCCCTCGGGCGCCGGTACCGGGAAGTGCGGCGGGTCGGCGTAGTTGTTCGGGGGCAGGTAGCTCAGCAGGTCGCGGACGTAGTCCAGCGCGTCCTGCTCGCCCGAGGCGACATAGTGCGCGGTGCCGGACTTGCCCATGTGGGTGTGGGCGCCGCCCAGCTCCTCCTGGGTGACCTCCTCACCGGTGACGGTCTTGATCACGTCCGGGCCGGTGATGAACATCTGGGAGGTCTGGTCGACCATCACGATGAAGTCGGTCAGTGCGGGGGAGTACACGTGGCCACCGGCCGCCGCGCCCATGATCAGCGAGATCTGCGGGATGACGCCGGAGGCCCGGATGTTGTTGTGGAAGATCTTGCTGTACAGACCCAGCGAGACCACACCCTCCTGGATGCGGGCGCCGGCGCCGTCGTTGATCCCGATCAGCGGCCGGCCGGTCTTCATGGCCAGCTCCTGGACCTTGACGATCTTCTCGCCGTAGACCTCGCCGAGGCTGCCGCCGAACACGGTGGCGTCCTGGCTGAAGATGCAGACCTCGCGGCCGTCGATGGTGCCGTAGCCGGTGACCACGCCGTCGCCGAGCGGACGCTTGTCGGCCAGGCCGAAATTGGTGCTGCGATGGCGGGCCAGCGCGTCGAGCTCGACGAATGAGCCCTCGTCAAGCAGGGCGTAGACCCGCTCCCGAGCCGTCAGCTTGCCCTTGGCATGCACCTTCTCGACCGCGGCCTCACCGACCGGGTGCAGGGTCTCTTCGGTCCGACGCTTGAGATCGGCGAGCTTGCCCGCGGTGGTGTGGATGTCGACGACATGCTCGGCTTGTGCCTCTACGAGGGATTCACCGGCGTGCTCAGTAACACTGGTCATAAGAAACGATCTTAATCGCGGGCCATCGGATCGCCCGACCGGACCCGCCTAGGCAAAGAGCCCGCCGGGGGCGCCGGCTTCGCGGACCGGTGGCGGGGGCGCGATGTCCGGCCGCCGCTGCGCCGCGCCGAGGGTGACTTCCTTGACGAAGTCGCCGATGTAGCCGATGGCCCGGCGTCCCTCGGGCAGCACGTCGGCGGCCAGCGGGAAGTCGTGCACCTGGCCTTCCCACAGGTGCAGGTCGCAACGCACCCCCGCGGCATCCAGGCGCTGCTCCATCACCTCGGCGTCGGGAAGCAGCAGTTCGTCCATGCTGGCGTGAATGGTGACCGGCGGCAGTGCCGACAGGTCGGCGTCGATCGGCGACAAGGCCCGCGCGCGCTGCAGGTAACGGGTGAACGCCGTGAGTGCCTCGCACGGAAACATCGCACAGCGCTGGGCATTGCGGTGCGCCAGCTTCGCGGTGGGGTCCGCGTCGGTGAACGGTGAGACGGTCGCCACGCCCGCAGGAGTCAACAGCTGCGTCTGCACGGCGGTCAGCGCGGTCAGGAATGCCAGATAGCCGCCGGCGGAGTCCCCGGCGACCACGATCTGCTCCGGGTCGTAGCCGTGGCGCAGCAACCAGCGCAAGCCGTTCAGGCCGTCGTCGATCGCGTCGGCAATCCGGTGTTGCGGAAGCATCCGGTAGCCGACGTTGAGCACCGTCGCATCCGCCGCTCGCGACAATCGGGCGACCAGCGTGCGATGGGTGTTGAGTCCGCAGGTCAAAAACGCGCCCCCGTGCAGATACAGGATGGCCCGCTGGTCGGAGACGTCGTGGGCGCGAACCTGCTCGGCGGCGCAGTGGCCGAGGGCGAAGCGCTCCACTCGCGCTGAGGGCGGCCGCGGCACCACCCCAGCCAGGCGGTCCACCGAAGCGAGCGGCCACCCCAGGTCGGGTTGCAGCGCCCACACGCGCACCAGATTCTTCACCACAAACCGGCTGGCCAGCGACACCGCGACCGACTGGGCGCTGTGACGGTGGTGAACACGCCGCGTCAAACCCCTGGTGACCATTCGATCACCTCCTCCACCTGGCCGCTTACCCGCGAACCGGGCGTTTCAACCGGTGTGGCCGGGGAGCTGGTGGCTAAGCTGGCGCAATGAGTTCTCCGCCCCGGCCGCCGCTGGACGCGACGGTGTTGCGGGCGGGCCTGACCACGCCCAACGGCCCGTGGCGTGTCGTGGATGTCGTCGACAGCACGGGTTCCACCAACGCCGATCTGTTGGCGCGCGCGGCCGCCGGGGAAGACATCGACGGGGCCGTGCTGCTGGCCGAGCACCAGACCGCCGGTCGTGGGCGGCACGGTCGGCACTGGAGCACCCCGGCGCACAGCCAGCTCGCGCTGTCGGTGGGCGTTGCCGCAAACACCGTGCCCACATCCGGCTGGGGGTGGCTGCCCCTGGCCACCGGGGTTGCGGTGGCCGATGCCATCGCCGACGTCGCGGGCCTGCGCGTCGGCCTCAAGTGGCCCAACGACGTCATCGTGGGGGAGGGCAAGCTGGCCGGCATCCTGGCCGAAGTGGCCGCGCCCCAGCAGCTGATCGTGGTGGGTCTCGGACTCAACGTGACCATGACGGCGCAGGAAGCGCCGGAGCCGACGGCGGTGTCGCTGGCCATGCTCGGTGCCCCGGTAGTCGATCGAAACATTGTGGCCACCAAGGTCCTTCGTAACCTGGCGGATCGGATCGCGGCCTGGCGTGCGGCCGGTGGCGCCGACGACGCGCTGCTGTCGGATTACCGGCGGCACAGCTGCACGCTGGGCGCCAAGGTGCGCGCCGACATACCCGGTGGCCGGCGCGTGGAGGGACTGGCCGAATCCATCGATGACACGGGGCGCCTGGTCATCGACACCGGCGATGGCACCGTCACCGTCTCTGCCGGCGACGTCACCCGGCTGCGGCCCAACGAATAGGGCTGCCAGTGGGTTATCCGGAAAGCGTGCTCGCCGCCGATGAGCACGTCGTGTTGCACCGGCACCCGCACGTCAAGCGCCTGATTGCGCCGGTGCTGGTGCTGCTGCTGGCCACGGCCTGCGCGGCGTTCGCCGCCGGTCTGATCAACCCGCTGGCCTGGGATCCGACCGCCAAGAACGTCGTGTTCGCAGTGATCTGGGCGATCTGGCTGGTGGTGGTCGGTTGGCTGACGCTCTGGCCGTTCTTGAGCTGGCTGACCACGCATTTCGTGGTCACCGACCGGCGGGTGATGTTCCGCCACGGATTGCTGACCCGCAGCGGCATCGACATCGCGCTGGCGCGGATCAACAGTGTGGAGTTCGTCCACGGGTTCATCGACCGGATCCTGCGGACCGGCACGCTGATCATCGAGTCGGCGTCACAGGAGCCGTTGGAGTTCTATGACATTCCGCGCGTGGAGCAGGTGCACACGCTGCTCTATCACGAAGTCTTCGACAGGCCGTCCGCCGGCGGTTGATGACGACGGGCCGGGCGCCTGAACAAGGTCACCACGCCGGTGTCCCCGCCGGCCTCCAGCGAGTCCTCGATCGCCTCGGCGAGCGCGCCGGTCTGCAGCGTGGCGTCCAGCGCGGCTTCGGAACTGCGGGCGAACTCGTCGGGAAAGACCCAGCGGCGAAATGCCCAGAACCGGAACGCCATCTGCAGCAGGTTGCCGATGATGTAGGCCGAGAAGAAGTCTGACAGGTTCTCGACGGTCAACGAAACCATGGGCGCTCGCAGCCCGAGCACGTAACTGGAGAACCACAGCGGGGCCATAGACAACAGCACACCGACGCCGCTGACGCCGAAGAACAGCAGGGCCTCGTGGTGGCGTTCCCGGCCACCCCGGTCCTTGAAGCTCCACTCCCGGTTGAGGATGTAGGAGGCGATCACCGCGACGATCCCGGAGATGACCTTGGCGGTGACGGGCTTGGGAGACAGGATCGTCAGCTTGAGCGTGTAGAACAACGCCGAGTCGATGACGAATGTGGTTGCCCCGACGATGGCGAACTTGATCAACTCGTGATGGCGTTCGGCCAGCGGGCGGATCACCCGCGGCAGGCGGGCGATGGTGGCGTCGGTAAAAGACACAAGTTGCCAGTGTACGGACTCGGCACCCTTCCCACCTAACGACTGCGTAACGACCCTGGGGCGCCCAGGTGGCCGCGCCGCACTTGCGATCGGCTGTGCCTGAGGCGGCGACCCGCTGCGTGCGGCTGCGCCGCACTTGCGATCGCCGCGTACGGGCGTGACACGATATTGCCCGTGCCGAACGCCGCAACCACCCCGCCGCCATCGGATGGCCGCAGCCCCCTGGTCGCCATGGTGGGCGGTGGTCAGCTGGCGCGGATGACCCATCAGGCAGCGATCGCGCTCGGACAGCGGTTGCGGGTGCTGGCGGCCGCTCCCGACGAGCCGGCAGCCCAAGTCACCCCGGACGTCGTACTGGGCTCCCACACCGACCTCGACGACCTGCGCCGCGCTGCCGACGGCGCCACCGTGCTCACCTTCGACCACGAGCACGTCCCGGGCGAACTGCTCGACCGGCTGGTCGCCGAAGGGGTCAACGTCGCACCGCCACCGGCGGCTCTGCGGCACGCCCAGGACAAGCTGGTGATGCGCCGCAGACTGGCGGAGCTGGGGGCGCCGGTGCCCCGCTTCGCCGCGATCGAGACCACCGAAGACCTTGAGCGTTTCGCGGAGCTGACCGGTGGGCCGATGGTGGTGAAGGCGGCCCGGGGCGGTTATGACGGCCGTGGGGTTTCCCTGGTCGACGACCTGCCCCAGGCCCGGGCGGTGGTCGCCGACTATCTGGCGGCCGGAGTACCGGTGCTGGCCGAGGAGCGCGTGGTGATGCGCCGCGAGCTTTCCGCACTGGTGGCCCGCTCACCGTTCGGCCAGGGCGCGGCCTGGCCGGTGGTCGAGACCGTGCAGGAAGACGGGATCTGCGTGACGGTGATCGCGCCGGCCCCCGACCTCTCCGATGAGACAGCCGCCGCCGCCCAGCAACTGGCGCTGCGGCTGGCCGATGAGCTGGGGGTCGTCGGTGTGCTGGCCGTTGAGCTGTTCGAGACCGCTGAGGGCCAGTTGCTGGTCAACGAGCTGGCGATGCGACCGCACAACTCGGGGCACTGGACCATGGACGGGGCGGCCACCGGCCAGTTCGAGCAGCATCTGCGCGCGGTGCTGGACTATCCGCTCGGCGCCACCACGCCGATCGCCCCGCTGACCGTGATGGCCAATGTGCTGGGCGCCGCGCAGACCCCGTCGATGTCGATGGACGAGCGGCTGCACCATCTGTTCGCGCGGTATCCCGACGCCCGGGTCCACCTCTACGGCAAGGGCGAACGGCCCGGTCGCAAGATCGGCCATATCAACCTGCTCGGGCATGACACCAAGGACTCGGCGACGCTGCGCGAGCGGGCCGAAAGCGCGGCACACTGGTTGTCGCACGGGGAATGGAGCGATGGATGGAATCCGCATGAGTGAGCACAAGCCCGGTCCCCGGGTCGGCGTCATCATGGGCAGCGACAGCGACTGGTCGGTGATGGAGGAGGCGGCGCTGGCGCTCGCCGAGTTCGACGTCCCGTTCGAGGTCGGGGTGGTCTCGGCGCACCGCACGCCGCAGCGGATGTTCGACTACGCGCGCGACGCCGCGGGACGCGGCATCCAGGTGATCATCGCCGGGGCCGGCGGCGCCGCGCACCTGCCCGGGATGGTGGCCTCGGCCACACCCCTGCCGGTGATCGGGGTGCCGGTCCCGTTGGCGCGCCTGGACGGGCTGGATTCTTTGCTGTCGATCGTGCAGATGCCGGCGGGCGTGCCGGTGGCCACCGTGTCCATCGGTGGTGGGCGCAACGCAGGTTTGCTGGCGGTGCGCATTCTGGGCTCGGCCGACGCTGCGCTGCGGGCGCGAATGGTGGATTATCAAGACCAGTTGGCACAGAGCGTGCTTGCGAAGGACGCGATGCTTCAAGGTAAAGTTACCGGCGAGTAGCTTAGGAGGCTGTCATGTCTGGGTGGGCCGGGGATCCGTCGTTCGACCTGTTCAAACTCCCGCAGGAGCATGACGAACTACGGGCGGCGATTCGGGCGCTGGCGGAGAAGGAGATCGCTCCGTACGCCAAAGAGGTCGACGAGCAGGCCCGGTTCCCCGACGAGGCGCTGGCCGCGCTGAACGCATCGGGTTTCAACGCGGTGCACGTGCCCGAGGCCTACGGCGGGCAGGGCGCGGACTCGGTCGCGGCCTGCATCGTGATCGAAGAGGTGGCCCGGGTATGCGCCTCGTCGTCGCTGATACCGGCGGTGAACAAGCTCGGCACCATGGGGCTGATCCTGTCCGGCTCCGAAGAGCTCAAGGCGCAGGTGCTGCCGGCGCTCGCCGCCGGCGAGGTGATGGCCTCCTACGCGCTGTCCGAGCGCGAAGCGGGCAGTGACGCCGCGGCGATGCGCACGCGCGCCAAGGCCGACGGCGACGACTGGATCCTCAACGGGTCGAAGTGCTGGATCACCAACGGCGGCAAGTCCAGTTGGTACACCGTGATGGCCGTGACCGATCCGGATCTGGACGCCAACGGGATTTCGGCCTTCATGGTGCACATCGACGACGAGGGTTTCACCATCGGGCCCAAGGAGCACAAGCTCGGCATCAAGGGGTCGCCGACCACGGAGCTCTATTTCGAGAACTGCCGGATTCCGGGGGACCGGATCATCGGCGAGCCGGGAACCGGGTTCAAAACGGCGCTGCGCACCCTGGACCACACCCGTCCGACGATCGGCGCCCAGGCGGTGGGCATCGCCCAGGGCGCGCTGGACGCGGCGATCGAGTACACCAAGGACCGCAAGCAGTTCGGCAAGAACATCAGCACCTTCCAGGGTGTGCAGTTCATGCTGGCCGACATGGCGATGAAGCTCGAGGCGGCCCGCCTGATGGTGTACTCGGCCGCGGCGCGCGCCGAGCGGGGCGAGACCGGTCTGGGTTTCATCTCGGCGGCCAGCAAGTGCTTTGCCTCCGACGTCGCCATGGAGGTCACCACCGACGCGGTGCAGTTGTTCGGCGGCGCGGGCTACACCACCGACTTCCCGGTCGAGCGGATGATGCGTGACGCCAAGATCACCCAGATCTACGAGGGCACCAACCAGATCCAGCGCGTCGTGATGAGCCGGCACCTCCTGCGCTGACATCGTGAGCTCCCGAATCGAGATCGCCCGACACGCTCGGCACGCGTTCGTCGACACGGTTGACGGGCTCACCGACGCCGAATTCGACCACGGCACCACCTTGTGCACAGACTGGTCGCCGCGCGATGTGCTGTCGCACCTGATCGGTACCGCCGAGATCGGCCGCTACCTGCGCGCCCCGTGGCGGTTGCACCGGATCAACGCCGAGGCGGTGGCCGCCGGACGCCGGCTCAGTCGCGCGGAGTTGATCGCTGCCGGCCGCCGCTGGGCGCAGGTGCCGGACCGGGCGCTGGCCGGCCTGCTGCTGGGCGACGTGGCGATGCATCACCAGGATGTGCTGCGCGGCCTGGGCCGTACCCGGACGATCCCGCCCGTCGAAGAGGCCGCCATCCTCGCCGAGGGTGTGAGCCTGACCGTGCAGAAGCTGCAGCCGACCTTGCTGCGCTACCGGGTCGAGCCCACCAATGGGATCGGCCGGCCCCGGGGCCGGGGCCGCGTGGTCCGCGGCACCGCGGAGGCGCTGGGCATGTGGCTGGGGGGCCGGAACGTCGCCGAGGTGCAGATCGAAGGCGTGCCCCTGCAGCAGTGATCAGCCCACCGCGCCGGCCCGACATGGGCATTCGGCGCTGTCCGTCCCACCTAGGAGAGGCTTCATGCCAGGACTACTGCCCGAGGTCGACCCCGACGGTCTGCTCGAGTACTCCGTCGTCTACACCGACCGGGCACTCAACCACATGTCCGGACGCTTCCAGTCGGTCATGAACGAGGTCTCGGCCATGCTCCGCGAGGTGTACCACGCCGACGCGGCCGTCATCGTGCCCGGCAACGGCACGTGTGGCATGGAGGCGGTGGCGCGCCAATTCGCCAACGACGCCGAGGTGCTGGTCGTGCGCAACGGGTTCTTCAGTTACCGGTGGAGCCAGATTCTTCAGACCGGCCGGATCACCGACCGCGTCACTGTTCTCACCGCCCGCCCGACCGGCGACGGCGACGAGGCGCCCTGGACGCCCGCGCCCATCGACGAGGTCGAGGAGGCCATAGCGCGAACCCGGCCCGCGCTGGTGTGCGTCCCGCACGTCGAAACCGCCAGCGGGATCCTGCTGCCCGACGACTATCTGGCGCGCGTCGGCGCGGCGACCGCGGCAGTGGGAGGTTTGTTCGTGCTGGACTGCATCGCCTCCGGTGCGGTCTGGGCGGACATGGCGACGCTGGGGGTCGACGTCCTGGTCACCGCACCCCAGAAAGACTGGAGCGCCGAGCCGGGCTGCGCGATGGTCTGTCTGTCCGAGCGGGCCGTCGATGTCATGGACCGCACCACCAGCACCAGCTTCGCGCTCGACCTGAAGAAGTGGCGCGAGATCATGATCGCCTACGAGAACGGCGGGCATGCCTACCACGCGACCATGCCGACCGGTGTCATCACCGGACTGCGCGACGCCATGGCCCAGACCCGTGATCGCGGCTTCGGTGCGGTGCAAGAGCAGCAGTTCACGCTGGGGCGCAAGGTCCGGGCGCTGCTGGCCGAACGCGGCTTCCCCAGCGTGGCCGCACCGGGATTCGAAGCCCCCGGTGTGGTGGTCAGCTACACCACCGACCCCGAGATCCGGACCGGGCGAAAGTTTTTGGCCCAGGGGATTCAGACCGCGGCGGGAGTGCCCCTGCAATGCGGCGAGCCGGACACATTCTCCACCTTCCGAGTGGGATTGTTCGGGCTGGACAAGCTGGCCGACGTCGAGGGAACGGTTGCGCGGCTGAGCCGCGCGATCGACCAGATCGCCTGAGCTGTCAGTGCACGTCGGTGGGCTGCGCGGGCTGGGGTATCTGATTAGGCTTGACCACATGTCGCTGTCTGCGGCCTACGGTGTCGCCCGGGCATCCGGAGAATGGGTCTGATCCGATGTCGCAAACATCTGCCGGTGCGTCGAGCATCTACCTCGCCGCTGCCGAAGGCGGCTCCGGCAAGTCCGTGCTCGCGCTGGGCCTGCTGCACCTGTTGGCGGCCTCCTCGGCCCGCGTCGGGGTGTTCCGCCCGGTGGTGCGGTCGCTCGACGAGCCCGACGGGCAACTCGAACTGCTGCTCGAGCATGCCACCGCCGCCATCGAGGACCACAGTTCCTGCCGCGGCGTGACCTATCAGCAGGTCTTCGCCGACCGGGAGGCGGCGCTGGGCGAGATCGTCTCGCGATTCCACGATGTCGCCCGGCACTGCGACACCGTGCTGGTGGTCGGCAGCGACTACACCGACGTCGTCAACCCGAGCGAGTTGAGCTTCAACGCCCGGGTCGCGGTGAATCTCGGCGCGCCGCTGGTGCTTGCGGTCAACGGCTACAACCGCGACGCCCAGTCTGTCGCCGATATCACCGCACGCTGCCTGGCCGAAGTGGCTGCGGTACACGCTCATCCGGCGGCGGTGATCGCCAACCGCTGCGATCCCGACCGGCTCTGCGATGTCAGCCAGGCGATCTCGCAGCAGCTGCCCGACATCGATGTGCCGGTGTTCGCAGTTCCCGAGGTGGCGCTGTTGTCGGCCCCGACGATGGCCGAACTCTGCTCGGCGCTGGACGGCACCGTCTACAGCGGCGACCCGGAGTTGCTTCGCCGGGAGGCGCTCAGCGTCATGGTCGGTGGCATGACCGCGGAGAACATTCTCGACAGGCTGTCCGAGGGCCAGGTGGTGATCGTGCCGGCCGACCGGTCCGACGTGCTGCTGGCTTTGGTGAACGCCCATGAAGCGCAGGGATTTCCGTCACTGGCGGGGATCATTCTCAACGGCGGCCTGTTGCCTCATCCCGCTATCGACAAGCTGGTCAAGGGTCTTCGGCCGACACTGCCGCTGATCGCCACCAGCCACCGCACCTACGACACCGCCGAAAAGGTGTCGCATACCGGTTCGCGGATCACCGTGGGCGCATTGCGCAAGATCGACACCGCTATCGCGCTGATCGCCAAGCACATCGACGGTGCCGAGCTGGCCGAGCGGATCCGGGTGCCGGCGTCGAACGTCATCACGCCGCAGATGTTCGAATACCGGCTGCTGGAACGAGCCCGGGCAGACCGCCGGCACATTGTGCTTCCGGAGGCGACTGACGACCGGATTCTGCTGGCCGCCGGCCGGTTGCTGTCGCGCGGCATCGTCGACCTGACGTTGCTCGGCGTCGAAGGTGCGGTGCGCCGCCGCGGCGCCGAGCTGGGGGTGGACCTCGACGCCGCGCGCGTGATCGACCCGGAGACCTCGCAGTTGCGGGACGCGTTCGGCGCCGAGTACACCCGGCTGCGGTCGCACAGGGGCATGACCGAAGACCGTGCCCGCGAGATCATGCGCGACATCTCCTATTTCGGCACCATGATGGTGCACCAGGGTATTGCCGACGGGATGGTGTCGGGGGCTGCGCACACCACCGCGCACACGATCCGGCCGGCGTTCGAGATCATCCGGACTGCGCCCGGGGTGTCGACGGTGTCCAGTGTGTTCCTGATGTGTCTGTCGGACCGGGTGCTGGCCTACGGCGACTGTGCGGTGGTTCCCGATCCCACCGTCGAGCAGCTGGCCGACATCGCGATCTCCTCGGCGGCCACCGCGGCGGCGTTCGGCATCGAACCCCGGGTGGCGCTGCTGTCCTACTCGACCGGCGAGTCCGGCTCGGGTGCCGGCGTGGACAAGGTCCGTGCCGCAACGCAATTGGTGCACCAGCGTCGCCCCGACCTGCTCGCCGACGGTCCCATCCAGTACGACGCCGCGGTCGACGCGGGGGTGGCGGCAGCCAAGAGACCGGACTCGCCGGTCGCCGGTCGGGCCACCGTGCTGGTGTTCCCCGACCTCAACACCGGCAACAACACCTACAAGGCGGTGCAGCGCAGTGCCGGTGCCGTCGCGATCGGCCCGGTGCTGCAGGGCCTGGCCAAACCCGTCAACGACCTGTCCCGGGGAGCGCTGGTCGACGACATCGTCTACACGGTGGCCATCACCGCGATCCAGGCGCAGGGAGCAGCCCAGTGACAGCAAGCGCGCCCGGTCTGGTGCTGGTGCTCAACTCCGGCTCGTCGTCGATCAAGTTCCAGTTGGTCGACCCGGAGGCCGGGACCGCGCTGCTGTCCGGCCTGGTGGAGCAGATCGGCGAGGCGAACAGCCCCGTCGCGGACCACGCCGCCGGACTGCGGCTGATCCACCGAAAACTCACCGACTCCGGCATCGACCTGGCGGCCGTCCGCGCTGTCGGGCATCGCGTGGTGCACGGGGGCCAGCTGTTCTCCCGCCCGACCCTGATCACCGACGAGGTGGTGGCCGAAGTCGCGCGGCTGGCGGAGCTGGCGCCCCTGCACAATCCCGCCAACGTGATCGGGATCGAAGTGGCCCGCAAGGACTTCCCCGACGTTCCGCACGTCGCGGTGTTCGACACCGGCTTCTTCCATTCCTTGCCGGCCGCGGCCGCCGCCTACGCCATAGATCACGACCTGGCCACCCGATTGGGCATCCGCCGCTACGGGTTCCACGGCACCTCACACGAGTACGTGGCCGGTGAGGTCGCGGTGCTGCTCGACCGTGACCCCGCCGAGCTGAACCTCATCGTCGCGCATCTCGGTAACGGGGCGTCGGCGTCGGCGATCCGGGGCGGAGTGGCAGTCGAGACGTCGATGGGGCTGACGCCGCTGGAGGGTCTGGTGATGGGCACCCGCAGCGGCGACATCGATCCCGGGGTGCTGTTCCATCTGCACCGCACGGCCGGGCTCGGCGTCGACGAACTCGACGAGTTGCTCAACCGCCGCTCCGGGCTCAAGGGCCTCTGCGGGGTCAACGACTTCCGGGCGCTGCTGGAGCAGCGTGCGGTCGGAGGCGAGCCGGGCGAGGCCGCCAGGCTGGCCTACGACGTCTATGTTCACCGCCTTCGCAAGTACGTCGGCGCGTATCTGGCCGTGCTGGGCAGAGTCGACGCCATCGCCTTCACCGCCGGGGTGGGGGAGAACGCGCCGAGCGTGCGCGAAGACGCGTTGGCCGGTCTGGAGGGCCTGGGCATCGTGGTGGACCCCGAACGCAACCGCGCCGGCAAGGGCGCCCGCATCATCTCCGCGCCGGGATCGCCCACCACCGTGCTGGTGGTCCCCACCAATGAGGAGCTGGCGATCGCCCGGGCCGCCTGGAAGTTCGTCTGAACACGCGCCCGATGGGCGTGGCGGCAGGGGCGCTCCGGCGGTATCGGACCCGCCCGCGGCGAATCGCGGTACAGTTCCGTCCTGTGAAATGGGGCCGATCGGCGTCGCTGACCGCGCTGCTCGTTGTTGGCGCACTGGCGGTTTCGTCCTGCGGCGGTCGCGCGGGCGAGCCGGTGCCGGACGAGGCCCCGACGGCGGCCGTGGACTGCGCCGGCAAGCAGGAGCTGCGCGCCGGCGGCCCGAGCGCTCAGGCGAAGGCGATCCAGCAGTTCGTCTACGCCTACACCGCGGCGTGCCCGGGCCGGACGCTCAATTACCGCGCCAGCGGCGCAGCCGCGGCGGTCGACGACTTCATCGACAACGACCTGGACCTGGCCGGCTCCGAGGCGGCGCTGGATCCCGCCAAGACGCAGCCGGAGCGGGCGGCGGAGCGGTGCGGCTCGCCGGCCTGGCACCTGCCGCTGGTGTTCGACCCGATCGCCGTCACCTATCACATCCCGGGCGTCACCGGCCTGATCCTGGACGCGCCCACCCTGGCGAAGATCTTCAGCGGCACGATCGGCAGTTGGGACAACCCCGCGATCAAGGCCCTCAACCCGGGTGCGGCGCTGCCCACGCTGCCCATCCACGTGGTGTACCGCAGCGACCGGTCGCCGAGCACCGCCGCCTTCCAGAAGTATCTCGAGGTCGCCTCCGACGGCGGGTGGTTCGGCGGCGGCGAGACCTTCAACGGCGGGGTCGGTGAAGCGGTCGTCGGCAACAACGGCGCCGCGGCGGCACTGCAGGCCACCGACGGCTCCATCACCTACAGCGAATGGTCGTTCGCGGTCGGCAAGCAGCTGCCGATGGCGCAGCTCATCACCGCCGGCGCGGCGCCGGTGGCGGTCTCCGTCGAGTCGGTCGGCAAGGCCCTCGCCGGGGCGAGGTTCGTCGCCGACGGCAATCCGCACAACGACCTGGTGCTCGACCCGGCGTCGCTGTACAGACCCGCCGACCACGGCGCCTACCCGATCGTGACGGCCATCTATCAGATCGTCTGCTCGAAATACCCCGACGCCGCCACAGGTACGGCCGTCAAGGCGTTCCTGCAGGCCGCGATCGGTCCTGGCCAGGACGGCCTGGACCAGTACGGCTTCGTTCCCGTACCGGAACCCCTCACATCCCGGCTTCTGGCGTCGGCGAACGCGATCTCGTAGGCGTTTGCGGCGTCGGTCCCGGTTAGTCTGGTAGCCAATCTTTCGCCGCAGTGCGCGGCACTGTGCTCGAAGGGAGCGCCGTCGGTGAACAGTCCCGAGCCGGGTTCGCGAACCGGATCGCGATTCGGCCCGTACCAATTGGGCCGGCTGCTGGGCCAGGGAGTGGTAGGCGAGGCCTACCGGGCCGAAGACACCCGCAACCACGAAAACGTGGCGCTCACACTGATCTGCGACTCGCTCTCCTCCGACGCCGCCTTTCGCAGCCGGCTGGAGGATGAGGCCGAGGCCGCCGCTCAGCTGACCGAGCCGCACGCCGTGCCGATCCGCGCCTACGGCGAGATCGAGGGCGTCCTCTATCTGGAAACCGGCCTGATCGACGGCACCGACCTGGCCACCGTCCTGGCCGAGGACGGCCCGCTGAGCCCGCCGCGAGCGGTGGCCGTCATACGCCAGATCGCCGCGGCACTCGACGCGGCACACGATGCCTACGTCGTGCACCGCGACGTCCGGCCCGAGAACATTCTGCTCACCTGCGACGACCTGGCGTATCTGACCGACTTCGGTGTCGCGGCGGCCATCGCCGAACCGGGCGTGCGGGCCGACCCGGCGACTGGCGCCATCACCCACATGGCGCCCGAGCGCCTGGCCGGTGAGCCGGTCACGCACCTCGCCGACATCTACTCGCTGGCCGCGGTGTTGGCGCAGGCCCTGACCGGGGTGCCCCCGTTCGCGGCGGCCACCGTCGACGAGGCGATCGAAGAGCGCCGCACCGCCGAGCCTCCGCGGCCGAGCGCACTGCGCCCCGGGCGGGTCCCGGCGGCCATCGATGCGGTGCTGGCGCGCGGGCTGGCGCCCAAACCCGAGGAGCGCTACAGCAGCGCCGGGGAGTTCGCCGCAGCCGCTTACCAGGCCCTGACCGAGCCGGAACGCCACCAGGTCGCCCGGATCCTGCGCCGTGGCGAACCCGCGCTGCACCTGGCCGCAGGCCTCGAACCCGAGCCCCGGTTCAGCCGCACCGAACCGGTCCGGGCGCCGGGGACGCCGCCGGAGCTGCGATTCGGTGGTGCCGTTGACGTCGGCCTGGGCGGTCCGGCCCCGGTGCCGTTCCCGATGCCGCAACTGCTGCACAGCGACCAAGCCCCGGTGCTGCCCACCCCGTCGCGGCGCTGGCAGCCGCCGCGCAAGCCGGTGCTGGTGGCGGCCGCGGCGATCGTCGCGGTCATGGTGGTCGGCGGCGTCGGGCAGCTGCTGTCCCGGCCCTCGTCGGCGACACCGGTGGCTGCGCCCCCGCAGGACGTGCTGCCCTTCACCGGACTCGACTACCGGCTATCACCGGGCGGGGTGGCACTGGACGGCGACGGCAACGTCTACGTCACCAGTGACGGCATGCACGGGCGGGTGGTGCGCCTGGCCGCCGATTCGCATGCATCCACGGTGGTGCCCTACAGCGACCTGTACCAGCCGCGCGGTGTGGTGGTCGACGACACCGGCACCGTGTACTTCTCCGACGTCAACAGTCGCGTGGTCAAAGTGGACGCCGGCTCCGATGTTCACACGGTGCTGCCGTTCATCGGCCTCGACGATCCCGACGGGGTGGCGGTGGACTCGGCCGGCAACGTCTACGTCGCCGACCGCGGCAATGATGTGGTTCTGCGACTCGACGCCGACACCAACGTTTCGACCACGGTGCCGTTCGTCGGCCTCGACAGGCCCGACGGGGTGGCGGTGGACTCCGCCGGCAACGTCTATGTCACCGACACCGGCAACGACCGGGTGCTCAAGCTGCCGGCCGCCACCAACGAACAGGTGGTGTTGCCCTTTGCCGGGATCGTCGCGCCGTGGGGCATCGCGGTCGACGATGCCGGCGACATCTACGTCACCGAACACAACCGCAACCGGGTGGTGAAACTGGCGGCCGGCGCGGCGATCCCGGAGGTGCTGCCGTTCACCGGGCTCAACGCGCCGCTGGATGTCGCGGTCGACCGGCACGGCCACGTCTATGTCGCCGACCGCGGCAACGACCGCGTCGTCAAGGTGAACGGCAACCGCTGAGGCTCGCGCGGACTGTGTCTGTGACGGCTGCCTCATCGAACCGCCAGGTAGCATTTTTTGCGTGGACGGTAGCGTCGTGGGCCCCGAAGCGGGCATCACTTACCCGGTGACCGACGCTCCGGCGGCGACCCTTGAGCACCACGATCATGATCACGCGGGGCACCAGCACCGCGTTCCCGTCGTTCACGACGCGGGTTGGCGCCGTGCCGCGGTCTGGGCCCGGCGGCTGGCCTGGATAAGCCTGATCCTGGTGGGCGTCGAAGGCGTGCTGGGCCTGTGGCAGGGCCTGGCGGCCGGTTCGATCGCCCTGACGGGCTGGGCGCTGGGCGCCATTCCCGAGGCGCTGGCCGGGGCCGTGGTGATCTGGCGGTTCACCGGCGCCCGCACGCTGTCCGACACCGCTGAACGCCGCGCCCAGATCGGTGTGGCGATCTCGTTCTGGATCAACGCGCCCTACATCGCCGCGGAATCCGTGCACCACTTCTTCGGCGATCAGCGCAGTGAAGGCAGCGTCATCGGTATTGCGATCACCGCCGCGGCCGCGCTGGTGATGCCGATCCTGGGCCGAGCCCAGCGACGGCTCGGCGTCCGGCTGGGCTCGGCGGCGACGGTCGGCGAGGGAGTGCAGAACTATCTGTGTGCGGTCCAGGCGGCTGCGGTTCTGGTGGGGCTGACCCTTACCGCGCAGTGGGCCGGGGCCTGGTGGCTGGACCCGCTGATCGGTCTGGGGGTGGCCGGCGTTTCGGTGTGGCAGGGCTGCCGCTCCTGGCGCGGCGAGGGTTGCGGCTGCTGAGCGCTGCCGAGACGCCCGCGATTGCTGCGCTGTGTGAAACGTGAAGTCCCGACTGCCCTGGAGCTGGTGGTGGTGCTCGACAGGAACAGTCGGGACCCGGACAGATTACGGCACTGCGGGGGCTGATGCCAACGGGCCCGAGTCCAGCCGGTAGCGGATCAACCGCGAGCTGTTGGCGACGACGGCCACCGACGACGCGTTGTGCAGCAGCGCCGCCAGCACCGGGGACAGCGCCCCGCCGGCGCCGATCAACAGTCCGGCGGCGTTGACCGCGATCGACATGCCGTAGTTCTGCCTGATCACCTCGACGGCCCGTGCGCCCAGGTCCCGCACGTCGAGCAGCCGGCGCAGGTCGTCGTTGGCCAGGGCGACGTCGGCGGTCTCGACGGCGACGTCGGTACCGGCCAGGCCCATCGCGATTCCCATGTCGGCCGCAGCCAGGGCCGGTGCATCGTTGACGCCGTCGCCGATCATGCTCACCACGTAGCCCTCGTCCTGAAGCTCGCGGACCACCTGCAGCTTGTCCTCGGGCAGCACCTCGGCCCGCCATTCGGCGATGCCGAGTTCGTCCGCCACCGCGGCCGCGGTCTCCGGATGATCGCCGGTGAGCATGATGATGCGACGAATGCCTTTGGCGCGCAGCGCTTCGAGCACCTCGCGGGCTTCCGGGCGCACCTCGTCCCGCAGACTGATCAACCCGACCAGCACGCCGTCGACCGCGAGCAGCAGCGGGGTCTCGGCCTGGGCGCGCAGTTTGGTGACCCAGGCCGCCGCCTTCTTGGAGATGCGGACCTTCTCCGCGCGCAGCAGGTTGGGACTGCCCAGCAGCAACGTGCGACCGTCGGCCCAGGTGCGGATGCCCAGGCCCACCAGAACTTCGCACTCCTCATGCGGCGGGATGCTGATGCGGCGTTCCTCGGTGGAGCGGATCACCGCTTCGGCCAGCGGGTGCCGGGAGTGCAGTTCCGAGCTGGCGGCGTAGGCGAGTACCTGTTCGGGTTGCCAATCAGGGTGAATCGCAACGATATTGGTCACCACCGGCCGGCCCACCGTCAGGGTTCCGGTTTTGTCGAACACGATCGCGTCCACGCGGCCGGCCTGCTCGAGGTGAGAACCGCCCTTGATCAGGATGCCGCGCCGTGCGCCGTTGCCGATCGCCGCGCTGATCGCCGTCGGCGTGGACAGACCCACCGCGCAGGGGCAGGCGATCAGCAGCATGGTCATGGCCCGGCGGACATCGCCGGTGAACACCAGGGTGAGCGCTGAGAGGATGAACGACGCCGGTACGAAGCGCCGGGAGAAGTTCTCGCCCACGGTCTGGATCGGCGCCCGGTCGTGCTGCGCCTCCTCGACCCGGCTGATGATGCGGCCGATCACGGTCTGGCTTCCCACCGCGGTGGCGCGGACCACCAGGCGGCCGCGCACCACCACCGAACCGGCATGCACGGTTGCGCCGGTGATCACGCTGACCGGCAGGGTCTCCCCGGTGATCGCGGACTGGTCGACGATGGCGTCGCCGTCGACGACCTCGCCGTCGACCGGGATCGCCACGTGGTCGTGGATGATGATTTCGTCACCGATCTGCAGCGAGTCGATCGGCACCTGAACCTCGGTGTATTCCGCGTTTTCCGGGGGCCCTTGGCCCACCCGGACCCAGGCGGTGTCCTGGTTGCCGCGCAGCAGATCGGAGATGGCGCGCCGGGTGCGGCGCAGCGTCAGATCCTGCAGGTACTCACCGATGTTGAGCAGCCACAGCACGGTGAGCGCGACCACGTTCTCCCGAAGAACCAGGCTGGCCACGGTCGCGGCGGTCACCAGCGCGTCGGTGCCGGCCCGGCCGGAGCGGATCGAGCGCAGCGCCCCCCGCAGGAAGGGATAACCCATGAAGACGGTGGCGCCGGTCGCCACGAGCTGGCCGCTGGGGCCCAGCAGGGGCGGCCGCGCGAAGACGTAGCGGCGCATCCCCAGCAGTGCCAGTGCGGCGCCGCCGATCACCATGCGCAGCACGTCGGTGTTACGGATGTCGGCCGAGCGAGGAGTGCGGGTGGGGATCAGCTCCGCGGAGACGGTGGCCGCCGACGCGATCGCGGCGAGTATCTCCGCGGGGTCGCTGCGCTGGGGGGAGTACCAGACCACCACGGCGCCGGTGCGCGGGTAGCCATGCGCGGTCCGCACCCCGTGGACCCTGCCGGCGGCCTCCTCGGCGGCCACCGCGCGGCGCGAATCGCCGCGCACCCACGGGGCCTGCACCCGCATGCGGCCCGCCGCGTCGGAAACGACGATCAACTCCGCGTCGCCGGGCGTGATCTGTGCAGCGCCGCTGCCTGTCATCGCTGCGCTCCCCATCGTCGGCGCCGGACGGTCAGTGGTCGTGGTCGTGCGCGACGGCTGCCGCCGGCGGGGTGGCCTCCTCGCCGATGCGTTCGCGGGCCTCGGCGACCACATCGGCCACCTTCAGCCGCGCCGACTCCGCGACCTCCTCGGCCCGCCGCGTTCCACGCAGGCCCCATTCGGTGGCGGTGACCGCGGCCTGGTGCAGCGGGGCCTTGTTCAGTGCCCGGCGTGCCACCTCGTACGCGCTCACGCCGACCAGCCCGGTGAACACCGTCGACGCCGCTTTTGCCAGCAATCCCTGCACCGCCATGAGCCTCTCCTCGTGTCTGGGTTTCTGCGGGCCAGAGTATCAGCATATAAGCATTTATGCATGAGTCGCCCGGGTGGTGGGGAGGGCCGCGGCCGCTCAGCTCAGAATCCGGGTGACCTTCTCGCTGGCCCGCCGGCGCTCCTGCAGATCCGGATCGGGCCGGGCGACCTGCACCAGCGACGCGCCCACGGCGAACACCGACAGCAAGTTGTCGATCAGGGCGGCCGGGGTGTCCCAGTCGTGGGCCGACCACACCCGGTCCGCCGCGGTCAGGCCCCGCGCGGCTGCACTGGTGGCGCAGGCCGCCAGCACGTCGTCGGCGGACATGCCGGCCAGGGCCGGGCCGGGGAGGGTTTCGGCGGCGATCTGGTCGCCGTGCACGCGTACGGCGGTCGCATAGTCGGTGACACCGACCGGCACATCGGGTGCGGGCCGCCCGAACGGGTCCAGCGACAGCACCGCGACCTCGCCGCCGGCAGCGGCTACCGCGCCGTCGGCCTGCGCAAGCCGGTCGGCGGTGCACAGCGCGACATCGGCGTCGTCGCACGAGGCGTCGAGCAGCACCTCCGCCCCGATCCACCAGGTGCCGAACAGCACCGCAGCCGTCTGCCAGTGGGCCGGCAGCAACACCGCGATCCGGCTGCCCGCTCCGGCGCCGAGTTCGTCGCGCAGCAGATTGCCGGTCTTGGCGGCCCAGTTCGCCAGCGTCGCCGCGGACAGCTCGATGCGCTCGGGGGTGGCGGTGCTGTGGTAGGCGTCGTCGTAGTAGGTGATCCGCGGGCCCACCGGGTCGGCGCGCATGATCGGATCAAGGATCGCCGAACTGAGGTTGGTCACGTCAGGCGACGTTAGTTCACGCACTGCGGGTCGTTGGCTCCCGCGGTCAGAATGGGTGCGGCGGCGGGAATCTGGGGTTCCTGCTCGTCGGCGGTGCGGGCGATGGCGGCCATCTCGGTCCGGTCGCCGGTGCCCAGGCCCGAGCCGGGCCCGGTGTAGTCGTTGGCCAGCACAACGCGCACCGTTCCGGTCGGGACGGCATCGTTGGACACCACCGGCAGCCCGCCCAGATCCCGGGCCACCGCCTGCGCGCCGGGGTCGTCGACCGAGGCGGCCTGCACCTGGCTGGTGCTCACATGCGCGGACTCGTTGTTGCCCACGGTTCCCGTCCCGTAGCCCCGGGCGCCGAGCACCCCGGAGACCGCGGCGGCCAGGCCGTTGATGTCGGTGTCGTTGAGCACGCTGGCGGTGGTCTCTTCCGGGTTGTAGGCCAGCAGCTCGGTCTTGTCCTCGTCCTGCTCGTGCAGCAGTGAGTCCACCCAGTCGGCCACCTGGCCGGGATCCACGCGCACCACGCTCTGCATGCCGTCGTCGCTCCAGCCGGCCTCCTCGAGTACCGGGATGGTGGCGAACGCCACCTTGCCCGCGGCCAGATCCTGCAGCTTGGTGATGAAGTCCAGTACGTCCCAGCCTTCGGAGAGCACCACCGAACGCTGTACCGCCGCCTGGAGCCGCGACAGCGTGCCAGGACTGGACAGTGTCTTGCCGGAGATGACCTTGTGCGCCAGCGCGGCCATCACCGCCTGCTGACGTCGGACCCGGTCCAGGTCGCCGTGCGGCAGTCCATGGCGCTGCCGCACGAAGCTCAGCGCCTCGCCGCCCCCGAGCCGCTGCCAGCCGGCCGGGAAGTCCGCGCCGGAGAGCTCCTCATACGCCGGTTCCTTGAGGCAGACGTCGACGCCGCCGAGGGCGTCGGTGATCAGGGCGAAGCCGAGCAGTCCCACCTCGGCGTAGTGGTCGACGGTGACTCCGGTCAGGTCGGCCACCGTCTTGATCAGCGCCTCGCGGCCCGCCTCGGTGCCGCGCGCCTGCGCCTGGATGGGATCCATCCCGGTGGCCACGAGCGCATCGGCGGTTTCCAGCCGGGTGGCTCCGTAGACGCCGTTGATCTTGGTCTTGTCCAGTCCGGGCGCCGCGACGTAGGAGTCGCGGGGGATCGAGATGGCGGTGGCCGACTTCCCGTTGTTGGGGATCCGGACCAAGATGATGGTGTCGGTGTTGGTGGCGTCGTCATCGCCCACGCGCAGCGCCGCGAGTTCCTCGGGGGTCAGCGGGTTGCCGTGCGCGTCGGTGCGGCTGTCCATGCCGACCAGCAGGATGTCTACGGCGCCGTCGGAGCCGCCCTTGCCCAGCGCCATCGAGGAGACGTGGAAGATGCCGTCCTCGAAGGACCGGACGCGGCTCCAGGCCACACCGGTGCCCAGGACGACGGTGACGGCTGCCACCGTGGCGATCACCCGAATCACACGTTGCGCAGGCATCACTTCAGATTACTTGTGTCACGGGTGTAACTGCGGTAGCCGAGTCCGGCGTGCCAGACCCGGCGGGACGGCTGGGACCGCCGAATAAGCCCGGCGGTTCAGCGAGGCTCGACGGAGGAGAGGCGAAGCTGGGACCGCCGAATAAGCCCGCATAAGCTCGGCGGCTATGACGAGCCAGCGGATCGTGATCACCGGCGCCGGCGGCCAGGTCGGTGCGTTCCTGGCGGCCCGTGCCGCCCAGACGGGGCATGAGGTGCTGGCGCTGACCTCGGCGCAGTGCGAGATCACCGATCCCGCCGCCGTGGCGCGCATCGGCCTGCGAACGGGCGACGTTCTGGTCAACTGTGCGGCATATACGCAGGTCGACGCCGCAGAGGCCGACCCGGAGCGCGCGCACGCCGTCAACGCCGCCGGGCCGGGTCACCTGGCCGACGCCTGCGCGCGCGCCGGTGCGCTGCTCATCCACATCTCCACCGACTACGTCTTCGACGGCGACTTCGGCGGCGCCGCGCCGCGCCCGTACGAGCCGGGCGACCCGACCCGGCCGCTGTCGGTCTACGGCCGCACCAAACTGGCCGGTGAGAACGCGGTACTGGCCGCATCTGCTGATGCGCTGGTGGTGCGCACCGCCTGGGTCTACACCGGCGCCGCGGGCGGTTCGGACTTCGTCGCGGTGATGCGGGAACGGGCGTCGGCCGGTGCGCGCGTGGAGGTGGTCGACGACCAGATCGGGTCCCCGACCTACGTCGGGGACCTCGTCGAGGCGCTGCTGTCCCTAGCCGCCTCTCCGCCGAGCGCGCGGGTGCTGCATGCCGCCAACGCCGGGGCTGCGAGTCGCTACGAACAGGCCCGTGCGGTGTACGCCGCGGTCGGCGCCGATCCGGACCTGGTGCGTCCGGTCGGCAGCGCGGCTCACCCCCGCCCGGCGGCCCGGCCCGCCTACTCCGCGCTGTCGGGGGCTGAGTCGGCGCGGGCCGGCCTGCCGCCCCTGCGCCGGTGGCGCGATGCATTGTCTGCCGCCTTGGCCAGATAACCTCTACGCCGTGAGTGAGGCGCTACCGGTGGTGACGGTGACGTATTCGCCGGGCTGGCATCTTGACCGCTTCCTGGCGTCGTTGTCGTTGGCGACCGAGCGTCCGGTACGGGTTGTGATGGCCGACAACGGATCCACCGACGGTTCTCCCGAGGAAGCCGCGCAGCGGTACCCGAACGCGGAGTTGCTGCATACCGGGGCCAACCTGGGTTATGGGGGAGCGGTCAATGCCGCCGTGGCACTGCTGGACGCCGAGGGCGGCGAGCGCAGCGAATTCCTCATCGTGGCCAACCCGGACGTGCAGTGGGGGCCGGGCAGCATCGAGGCGCTGCTGGAGGCGGCCGCTCGGTGGCCCCAGGCGGCGACGCTGGGCCCGCTGATCCGCGAGCCGGACGGCTCGGTGTACCCCTCGGCGCGGCACCTGCCCAGCCTGATCCGTGGCGGCATGCACGCCGTGGTGGGTCCGGTGTGGCCCGGTAACCCCTGGACCCGCGCCTACCGGCAGGAGCTCCTGGAACCCAGCGAGCGGCCGGTCGGCTGGCTGTCCGGGGCCTGTCTGCTGGTGCGCCGCGCCGCGTTCGAGGCGGTCGGCGGCTTCGACGAACGCTATTTCCTCTACATGGAGGACGTCGACCTGGGCGATCGGCTGGCCAAGGCCGGCTGGCTCAATGTCTACGTCCCATCCGCCGAGGTGCTGCACCAGAAGGGTCACGCCACCGGCAGGGACCCCGCGCGCAATCTGGCCGCGCACCACCGCAGCACCTACACCTACCTGGCCGACCGGCACACTGGCTGGTGGCGGGCCCCGCTGCGCTGGAGCATGCGGGGCGCACTGGCGGTGCGCTCACACCTGGCGGTGCGCAGTGCCCGCCGCACCATGACGAAGGGACTTCCGTGACACTGAGCCAAGTCGACGCGGTCGTCCTGGTCGGGGGTAAGGGCACCCGGCTTCGGCCGCTCACCCTCTCGGCACCCAAACCGATGCTGCCCACCGCGGGCGTGCCGTTCCTGACTCACCTGCTGTCGCGAATCGCCGCCGCCGGGATCGAGCATGTGATCCTGAGCACGTCCTACAAGCCGGAGGTGTTCTCCGAGGAGTTCGGCGACGGCGCCGCCCTGGGGCTGCAGATCGACTACGTGACCGAGGAGGAGCCGCTGGGCACCGGCGGCGGAATCGCCAACGTTGCGTCCAAGCTTCGCCATGACACCGCGATGGTGTTCAACGGTGACGTGCTGTCGGGGGCGGAGCTGACCGATCTGCACGACTACCACCGCGAGCAGGAGGCCGACGCGACCCTGCATCTGGTGCGGGTCGGCGATCCGCGCGCCTTCGGCTGCGTACCCACCAGCGACGGGCGGGTCACGGCATTCCTGGAGAAGACCGAAGATCCGCCGACCGACCAGATCAACGCCGGTTGCTACGTGCTGTCGCGGGAGGTCATCGACCGTATCCCGCAGGGGCGCCCGGTCTCGGTGGAGCGCGAGGTGTTCCCCGCGCTGCTGTCCGACGGCGTGAAGGTCTGCGGCTACGTCGACACCAGCTACTGGCGCGATATGGGCACACCCGAGGACTTTGTGCGCGGGTCGGCCGATTTGGTGCGCGGCATCGCGTCCTCACCGGCGCTGGGCGGCCGGCGCGGCGAGGCGCTGGTGCACGACGGCGCATCGGTAGCCCCGGGAGCGGTGTTGATCGGTGGGACCGCGGTGGGCCGGGGCGCCGAGATCGGCCCGGGTGCGCGGCTCGACGGCGCGGTGATCTTCGACGGTGTGAAGGTCGAGGCGGGCAGCGTGATCGAACGCTCGATCATCGGGTTCGGCGCCCGGATCGGGCCCAGGGCGCTGATCCGCGACGGGGTGATCGGTGACGGCGCCGACATCGGGGCGCGTTGCGAGCTGCTGCGCGGGGCGCGGGTGTGGCCCGGGGTGTCGATCCCGGACTGCGGAATCCGTTACTCCAGCGACGTCTGAGCCGGTTTTCCCGCTGACTCTGCGCTCACCGGGCACCCTTCTCGGACTTTTCCGCGGTAGCCGCAGTGTCAACGGGGGATAGTCATAGCCATGTTCACCAGGGTCCTCATCACCTGCCTCGCAGCAGTCGCCATGGCGACACCGGTCGCCGCCGCAGATCCGCTCGACCCGATTCCGGGCAACGGGGTCTTTCAGGTCGGCACCGATATCGAACCCGGCCTCTACCGCACCGGCGGCTCGGGGTCGGCCTTCGGCGTGTGGATCAACAACGTGCCGACGCCGGAGTCGATGTGTTCGTGGTTCACCTACAGCACTCCCGATGCCGCCAAGGACCAGGTCGTCGCCGCGAACACGTCGGTCGGGCCGATGTATGCCAGCATTCCGGCCACCGTCAAGGCCTTCGAGTCGCAGAACTGCCAGCCCTGGACGCGGGTGACCGACTCTCCGTGAGCCGCCGGCTCAGGCGCGATGGGTCGCGACGGCCCGCCGCACCAGGTATGCCAAGGCGTCGTCGGCATCCGGTGGCAGCGCCGCCACCGGCCACCAGCGCAGTGCCAGTGACTCGTCGCTGATCCCGATCTGGGCGTCTGCCGGCGCGTGGGCCACGAACTGCAGATCCAGATGCCGGGTCGGCACGCCCAGCGAGCACGTCACGGGATGCACGTGGACGGCCGCCAACCGCGGGTCGAGCCGCAGGCCGACGATCCCGGATTCCTCGGTGGCCTCGCGCAGGGCGGCCGTGGTGATGTCGGCGTCGGAGTCCTCGCAGTGCCCACCCAGCTGCAGCCAACGGCCCACCCGGGGGTGCAGCGTCAGCAGGGTGTTCTCGCCGGTGTGGTCCACCACCAGCGCGGACGCGGTGATGTGGCCGGCAGCGCATTCGCGCCGGCACGCATCGGGGCGGGCGGCCAGAAACGCCAGCACCGCATGCCGCAGAGTGTCCTGTGCGGAATCGGGTGCGGCCCAGGAGCTCAGGGTCGCGACGGCGGACTCGTGCAGGGTCATCGACGCACCAGCAGGTCGTCGACCGCGGCCGGGGAGCGGGGCGTAAGCGGCTCGGTCGGATATCCGATGGCTATGGCCCCCAAGGGTTCCCAGGTGGACGGCAGATCCAGTTCGGTGCGGACCAGATCCGGGGTGAAGATGGTGGAACCGATCCAGCAGCTGCCGACGCCGCGTACCGCCAGCGCCACCAGCAGGCCCTGGACGGCGGCGCCCACGGCGACCGTGAACATGGTGTGCTCAGCGGCGGCGCGGTGCTCATCGGGATAGTGGTGGGCGCCGTCGGGCACCATCATCGGAATGATGACTTCGGGTGCCTGGTAAAGGATTTGGCCGCGCGCCACGCGCGCCTCGACGGCTTCGGGAGCCTTTCCATCGGCCGTCAGGTCGGCACGCCATTGCTGCGCCATGGCGTCCAGCAGGCGGGTGCGCACGCCGGGTGTCTGCAGCCAGACGAACCGCACCGGGCGGGTGTGGTGGGGTGCCGGGGCGGTCAGCGCCTCGGCGATGGCGTCGGTGATCAGTTGCGCCGGAACGGCTTCGGTAGAGAATGTGCGCACCGATCGGCGCAGCAACTGCGCCTGGGTTCGTCCCACTTCGATGGCCTCGGCGGTGCCCAGCCAGAACAGGTCCTCGGAACCGGAACGCACCAGGGCCGCCGCGGTCGAGCCGTTGTCGGGACTGGAGAACCCGCGCACGACGGCCACCGGCACATCGGTGAGCTTGCCCTTGACCAGGTCGGCCGCGGCGGCGAGTTCGTCGGCGACCGCGACTTCGGTGACCACCAGCTCGTTGCCGTGCCGGTCGACGGCACCGGCGTAGCCGTTGAGCACGGTCACACCGGACGCCCCGATTGCGACGTCGATCTGTCCGTTGCGCCAGGCCCGGCCCATGGTGTCGGTGATCAGCACCGCCACCGCAACGCCGAGCCGCTCGGCCAGTCCCGCGCGCAACGCCGCGGCGCTGGCATCGGGATCCACCGGCAGCAGCGCCAGTTCGTCGGAGCCCACATTCGAGCCGTCCACGCCGGCGGCGGCCTGCACCAGGCCGATGCGATTCTCGGTGATCCAGGTGCGGCCCTTGCGGGCCAGCACCCGCACCGCCTCGGCCTCGACCAGCTGGCGGCGCAGCGCGTCGCGTGCTTCGGCGTCGTGCGGTGCCGGGACTATCCGGCCCTCGCATTTGGACACCACCTTGCTGGTGACGACGACGATGTCGCCGTCGGCCAGCCACGGGGCGGCGGCGGCCAGGGCGGCAGCCAGATCGTCGCCCGGCCGGAATTCGCCCAGACCGGTGACCGGCAGAATCTCGACCTTGGCGGCGCTGCCGTGCTCGCTCATCGCACGCCCGCCAGGTCCATTCCGGTGCGCACCATCTCGGCGGTCGCCGCCGGGTCGGTCATCAACAGGGGGGCGGCGCGAACGGTCATACCGGGGATGTCGGCGTCGTCGGACTCGCCCTCGTGCACCAGCCAGTAGTCCAGGATCCCGGTCGAGCTGCGTGCGCCGTAGTGTTCGCCGACCGCCCGCGAGGTGGACTCCAGGCCGATCACGCTCAAGCAGGTATCGGCCATACCGCGTAAGGGTTTTCCGCCGATGATCGGGGAGTAGCCGACGATCGGTGCCGCGGTGGAGCGCAGCGCCGAGCGGACGCCCGGCACGGCCAGGATGGCGCCGATGCTCACCACCGGGTTGGACGGGGCCACCAGCACGATGTCGGCGCCGTTGATGGCCTCGACGGCTTCCGGTGTGGCGGCGGCCTTCTCTGCGCCCACGAAGCCGAATCCGTGGGTGGGAACCTGGGCGCGGTAGCGCACCCACCACTCCTGGAAGTGGATCGCCCGCTGGGCGCCGTCGGCGGGATCGGTGATCACGACGTGGGTTTCGCAGCTGTCGTTGGTGACTGGCAGCAGACGTGCGCCCGGTTGCCAGCGCTCACACAGCGCCGACGTCACCTCCGTGAGCGGGTAACCGGCCCGCAGGGCCTGGGTGCGGACGAGGTGGGTGGCCAGGTCCCGGTCGCCGAGACTGAACCAGTCCGGCTGCATTCCGTAGCGGGCCAACTCCTCCATGGCGTGCCAGGTTTCGTCCCGGTGCCCCCAGCCGCGTTCGGGGTCCACGCCGCCGCCGAGGGTGTACATGCAGGTATCCAGGTCGGGGCAGATGCGCACCCCGTGCATCCAGGCGTCGTCGCCGACGTTGACGACCGCGGTCAATTCGTGCGCAGCGGTCCCGTTGCCGGCTGCGGACTCGGCGAATTGGCCCAAACCCAGCAGTTTCTGGACGCCGAGCAGGAAACGGGCGCCGCCGACCCCCCCGACCAGAACGGTGACCTTCACAGCGCACGACAGTACCGTTGGCGGGCAGGCGCCCGCCGCGGCGGACCGTCATCGCACGGCTTCGGCGGACCCGCGGTAAGACACGCCGACGGCCCGGTGTGGGGTAGATGACAAGGACTCGCCGGTCTCGGACACGTGGGAAATCGATCACGAGATGGTAAGGAATTTGGCCGAGCGGCTTGACCCCGCTGATCAACCCGTGTCTAATCACACTAGTGTCATTTTCCCGGTTGGCCAGCCGATTTCGGTGTCGCAGACCGAGATTCGATCACATGTTCGAATGGCATGGTGAATATCTCGATATTCGGCCGACATAAGCAGGATCGCGCTACAGGTGAGGAGGCGGAGCATGTCCTATGAGCACCTTTGGGGCGTGATGGGGGTGGCGTCGCACGCCGGTGCCGAGATGGCTTTGCCGACCGGGCTCGACGCGATGCCCAGCCGGCCCCATCTGAGTCTGGTTCCCGAGCCCGAGGACTACGACGAGTTCGACCCGTTCGACCCCGAAACGGCCACCAACGAGCAGTGGCAGGACCGTGCCCTGTGCTCGCAGACCGACCCCGAGGCGTTCTTCCCGGAGAAGGGCGGCTCGACGCGGGAGGCCAAGAAGATCTGCCAGCGGTGCGCGGTTCGCAGTGAGTGCCTGGAGTACGCCCTGGCGCACGATGAGCGGTTCGGCATCTGGGGCGGCCTGTCCGAGCGGGAGCGCCGGCGCCTCAAGCGCGGCATCATCTGAGCCCCCAGCGGCGCAAGCGCGGGTCAGTCGTCGATCGTCGGGTCGATGACCGAGGGTTCGACATCCAAGTAGGTGGCGACAAGGGCCACCAGAATCTCGTGCAGTAAATCTCCGAGTTCGGTGCTGTCGTTTGCCCGTTGCTCGATTGGCCTGCGGAACAACAGGACTCGCGCGCGGGTCGGGTTTCCGCGAACATCCACCCCGGCGGGGATCAATCGGGCCAGGGGCACCGGTCCGTCGGCGACGACTTCGGGCGGCCACTGCACGCTGTCGGGATCTCTGGGCGCTATCCGCGGGATCTCGTCGACAGCGACATCCAGTGCGCTCAACCGTTGCTTCCAGCGCTGCTCGATCGGCTCGTAGGCCTCCAGCACCGCCATGTCGAACCGTTCCGCCCGGGTGCGCCAGCCCGGCACGGTCGGCGGCAGCAGCGGCCCGCGGGGCTCGCGGCCGCGGCGTCGGCGGCGCGTGGCGATCACGCAGACGATGGTAACGGTTGTGCATAGGCTGCCGGGCCCTTGCGCGTGTCCGGCGCCGCGGCGGCGGGCGGCCACGATAGCCTCACGGGCGTGAACGTTCCCCGCCGTTGCTGCCGGCCAGGGTGTCCGCACTATGCGGTGGCGACGCTGACGTTCGTCTACTCGGACTCCACCGCCGTGGTCGGCCCACTGGCGACTGCCGCCGAGCCGCATTCCTGGGACCTGTGCTTCAGTCACGCAGGCCGGATCACGGCGCCGCGGGGCTGGGAACTGGTCCGCCACCCCGGCCCCTGGGTCTCGCCCGAAGAGGACGACCTGATCGCGCTTGCCGAGGCGGTGCGCGAGCGCGAGTCCGGGCGCTCTGCCCCCGCGAGCGGCTGGTACCCGCAGAGCAACCCGGGCGACTCCCCGACACGGGGAGCGTCCAACCCGGAGCCCGGGGGCGGCGTGCTGGCACCGCCGGGTCCGACCAGCAAGACCAACGGCCGTCGCCGCGGCCACCTGCGCGTGTTGCCAGACCCGTCGGACTGATCGAAGGTTCCGGGCTAGGCTTGAGTGTCAAGAGTCCACTTCGTCAGGAGCCCTGTCCATGTCTCGGCCCGCTGCGGCTGTCCACCGTGTGATCAAGGCGTACGACGTACGTGGCCTGGTCGGTTCGGAGATCGATGAAACCCTCGTCACCGAGGTCGGGTCCTCTTTTGCCCGGCTGATGGCCGAGGAAGGCGCCCGGCAGGTGGTGATAGGCCACGACATGCGGGACAGTTCGCCGGTGTTGTCGGCGGCCTTCGCCGAGGGCGTGCTGGCCCGCGGCCTGGACGTGGTCCGCATCGGCCTGGCCTCCACCGACCAGCTCTACTTCGCCTCGGGGGCGCTGGACTGTCCGGGGGCGATGTTCACCGCCAGTCATAACCCCGCTGCCTACAACGGCATCAAGCTGTGCCGGGCGGGCGCCAAGCCGGTGGGCGCCGACACCGGTCTGGGCCGGATCCGCGACGAGCTGATCGCCGGTGTCGACACAGCCGGCGACGGCACCGTGCCGCGCGGCACCGTCACCGAACGCGACGTGCTGGCCGACTACGCGGCATTCCTGCACTCCCTGGTCGACATCTCCGGTCTGCGTCCGCTCAAAGTGGCCGTCGACGCCGGCAACGGCATGGCCGGCCACACCGCGCCGGCGGTATTCGGATCGGTTGAGGCGATCACGCTGCTGCCGCTGTATTTCGAACTCGACGGCAACTTTCCCAACCACGAGGCCAATCCGCTGGACCCGGCCAACCTCACCGATCTGCAGGCGTTCGTGCGTGAGAGCGGCGCTGATATCGGCCTGGCGTTCGACGGCGACGCCGACCGGTGTTTCGTGGTCGACGAGCGCGGCGAGCCGGTGTCGCCGTCAGCGGTGACCGGTCTGGTGGCCGCCCGCGAGCTGGCCCGCGAGCCCGGCGCCACGGTGATCCACAACCTGATCACCTCGCGTGCCGTGCCGGAACTGGTGGCCGAGCGCGGCGGCACGCCGCTGCGCTCGCGGGTCGGGCACTCCTTCATCAAGGCGCTGATGGCCGAGACCGGCGCCATCTTCGGCGGGGAGCACTCGGCGCACTATTACTTCCGGGACTTCTGGGGAGCGGACTCGGGCATGCTGGCCGCGCTGCACGTGCTGGCCGCACTCGGCGAACAGCAACGACCGCTGTCGGAGCTGACGGCCGACTACCAGCGTTATGCGGCCTCGGGAGAGATCAACTTCACCCTGACGGACGGAGTCGAGGCGTCCGTTCTGGTGGACGCCGTGGTCTCCTCGTTCGGTGACCAGGTGGCTGTCGACCACCTCGACGGGGTGACCGTCGATCTGGGTGCGGGCCGCTGGTTCAACGTGCGCAGCTCCAACACCGAGCCGTTGTTGCGGCTCAACGTCGAGGCGCCGGATGCCGCCGCCGTGGACGCAGTGGCGGCCCAGGTCGCGGCGCAGATCGAGGCTGTTGCAGCCGCGGAGAAGTCGGGTCCGTGACTGCTTTTCCCGGCTCTTTCTCCACCGTCGACCTCGATGACACCGAGGCCCTGTTGGCCGCTGACCGCGACGGTGCGCTCTGGGCCGCGTCGATGGCCGGGGCCCAGGTGCGGGCCACCGCCGCCGCGGCCGACGAGGGCGTTCTGGACGGGCTGCGCGAGCAGAGTCGCAGTTATCCGCCCCGCACGATTATCTGGCTGTCCACCCGCGGCACCGCCGCAACCGCCGGCAGTCTGCTGGCCGCAGTGCGCGGCGACTCGGCCCGCGCACCGCTGGTTCTGGCCGCCGAGACCCCGGTCTGGATCGGGTCGCTGGATGTGCTGGTGGTCGCCGGCGACGACCCGGGCGACCCGGCGCTGGTCGCCGCTGCCGCGGCCGGGGTGCGACGCGGGGTGCAGGTGGTGGTGGTCGCGCCCTACGAGGGACCGTTGCGCGACGCCACCGCGGGGCGCGTCGCGGTGCTGGAGCCACGGATCGCGGTGCCGGCGGAGTTCGGCCTCCCGCGCTACCTGGCCGCCGGGCTGGCGATCCTCGACGCCCTGGAGGGCCAGGGCGCCGGTACCGGGATCGACCTGGCCGCCCTGGCCGACGAACTCGACGCCGAGGCGCTGCGCAACAGTGCCGCGCGCGAGCTGTTCACCAACCCGGCCAAGATTCTGGCGGACCGCATCGTCGGCCGGGATGTCGCGCTGGCCGGTGACTGCGCGGCAACCCTGGCGCTGGCCCGCCACGGCAGTGCCGCGATGCTGGGCATCGGCCGGAGCACGGTGGCCGCGGCCGGGCTGGCCGATGCCATGAACGCAGTGCGGGCCCGATCCGCCGCCGGCCACGGCGTCGCCGACATCTTTCACGACGAGCAGATCGACGGTCCGGCCGGCGACCGGCTGCGGGTGCTGGCCCTGACACTGGCCGCCGAGCGTACGGTGGTGGCTGCCCGGATCAACGGCATGCATGATGTCGATCTGGTGGCGGCCGAGGACGTACCGCCGGCGCCGGGCGCCGTGGAGGAGGCGGCGGTCGGGCCGGGGGCCCTGCCTCACGGCGGGCGGGCCGAACAAGAGCTTGCGGTGTTGGCCGTGCGGTTGGAGATGGCGGCCGCCTACGTGCGACTTTTGCGGGGTTGACGGGAACAGTGGAACAGCTACGCGGTGCGATACGGACCTACGCCTGGGGCTCGAGGACCGCTATCGCCGAGTTCACCGGTCGGCCGGTTCCGGCGGCGCATCCCGAGGCCGAGCTGTGGCTGGGAGCGCACCCGGGGGATCCGGCCTGCCTGGAGACCGACACCGGCGAGGTGTCGCTGCTCAGCGTCTTGACCCGCGACCCGGAGGGGCAGCTGGGCCCGGTGGCCCAAGCCCGCTTCGGTGACCGGCTGCCGTTCCTGGTCAAGGTGCTGGCCGCCGACGAGCCCCTGTCCCTGCAGGCGCACCCCAGTGCCATGCAGGCGATCGAGGGTTACGAACGCGAGGAACGGCTGGGGGTGCCGGTCTCCTCGCCCATTCGCAACTACCGCGATACCAGCCACAAGCCGGAGCTGCTGGTGGCGCTGCAGCCGTTCGAGGCGCTCGCGGGGTTCCGGCCGGTGGCGCGCACCATCGAGTTGCTGCGGGCGCTGGCGGTGTCGGACCTGGACCCGTTCATCGACCTGCTCGGCGGCCCGCCCGGCAGCGCCCTCGCCGATGCGCAGTCCGATGCCGACGGGCTGCGGGCACTGTTCACCACGTGGATCACCGCGCCCCAGCCAGACCTGGACGTCCTGGTGCCGGCGGTGCTCGAAGGGGCGATCCAGTACCTCAGTTCCGACGCCGGCGAATTCTCCGCCGAGGCCAAGACGGTGCTCGAGCTCGGCGAACGGTATCCCGGGGATGCCGGGGTGCTGGCCTCGCTGCTGCTCAACCGGGTCAGCCTGGCGCCGGGAGAAGCAATCTTCGTCTCGGCCGGCAATCTGCACACCTACCTTCACGGGGTGGGCCTGGAGGTGATGGCCAACTCCGACAACGTGTTGCGCGGCGGGCTGACCCCCAAGCACGTCGACGTTCCCGAATTGCTGCGGGTACTGGACTTCACCCCGACCACCGAGGAGGCGCTGCGGCCGGCCACCTACACCGATGGACTCGAGGTCGTCTACCAGACCCCCGCCGAGGAATTCGCGGTGTCTCGCCTGGCGCTCGACGGCCCGCACCTGGGCCACGAGGTGGATGCGCCGGCGCGCCATGAGGGCCCCCAGATCCTGCTGTGCACCGAAGGCTCCATCACGGTGCACGCCAAATCGAAGACGTTGACGCTGCGCCGGGGCGAGTCTGCCTGGGTGCCTTGCGATGACGGGCCGATCCGGCTGCTGGCCCAGCAGCCGGCGGCCCTGTTCCGGGCGACGATAGGCCTCTAGCGTGTCGTCGTCGGGCAGTACCAAGGCCATCGTCGCGGCCCTTGCCGCCAACGCCGGTATCGCGGTGGCGAAATTCACCGGGTACCTGATCACCGGTAGCGCCGCCATGCTCGCCGAGGCGGTGCACTCGGTGGCCGACACCTCCAATCAGGCGCTGCTGCTGTTGGGTCAGCGTGTCGCCACCAGGGCGCCGGATGCGCTGCACCCGTTCGGGCATGGCCGCAGCCGGTACTTCTGGTCGTTCGTGGTTGCGCTGGTGCTGTTCAGCCTGGGCTCGATGTTCGCGCTGTTCGAGGGCTACGAGAAGCTGCGCCACCCGGTCGAGTTGAGTTCGCCGATGGTGGCCATCGTGATCCTGGTGGTCGCGATCGGCATGGAGACCTACAGCTTTCGCACCGCTGTGGTCGAGTCGCGCCCGCTGAAGGGCCAGGGAAGTTGGTGGCGTTTCCTTCGCACCTCGCGCAATCCCGAGCTTCCGGTGGTGCTGTTGGAAGACACCGCCGCGCTGATCGGGCTGGTGCTCGCGCTGGCCGGCGTGGGACTGTCGGTGCTGACCGGAAACCCGGTGTGGGACAGCGTGGGCACCCTCGGGATCGGTGTGCTGCTCGGCGTGGTCGCCGTGTTCCTGATGGTCGAGATGCACAGTCTGCTGATCGGCGAGGGCGCCACCATCGCCGAGGACCGAGCCATTCGGGCGGCGCTGGAGAACACCGAGAACGTCACCCGTCTGATCCACATCCGCACCCAGTATCTGGGGCCGGAGGAGATGCTGGTGGGCGCCAAGATCGCGGTGGTTCCCCAACTCGACCTGGCGGGGGTGGCGGCCACCATCGACGCCGCCGAAGCCAACATCCGCGCGGCCGTCCCGGCGGCGCTGGTCATCTATCTCGAGCCCGATCTGGACCGAACCCCTGTGCCAGACTCGGTGCAGCAGAAAGGTTGATCGCTGTGTCCACACTGTCCTACCAGCAGCTCACCGCCGCCTGCCAGGCCGGCGGGGGGAGCACCCTGAGCGTGTCCACCGAGCTGGCACCGGCCGGGGGCAGTCACACCGCGATCCGCCCGGCTCGCGGGTCGGGGCGCTCGGCGTCGGCCGTTCAGACCCGGTTGATCGACGGGTCGCCGACGGCGACGGTGCTCATCGACGACAACCACAGCCAGGTGCAGCGCGTCGAGGCCGCGATCCTGCAGGGCATTCGCGACCAGCATCCGACATTGAGCCGGGTGCCGCGCACCCAGGTCAGCTACGAGGGCGGTCGGCTGGTATACACCGATCTCGAACTGCCGCAACGCATTTTCGACGGGCATTTTCTCGCCGGATCGATCGACGGCAAGCCTGCGATCACCCACCCCGCCTACCGGGCGGCCCGCGAGAGCACCCTCGACAATGCCCGTACCCTGCTGCGGTTGAGTCCCGGGAGCCTGGCCTTCGGCGCGATCGACTCCGCTCTGGGCACCGGGCAGAGCCGGTTCCGCGGGGTGCTGTCCGGCGAGATCATCGGAGTGCTCGTCGACGGGGCGCCGGCGGATTCCCGTGCCCTGGCCGACACCGGCGTGTGCTGCAGCCGGATCATCCGCACCCAGGTGCTCAGCTTCGCCGCACTGCGGCAACTGCGATTCGACTGCGGTCCGGCCGGGGACGAGGCGTGCCGTGTGCTGTTGGCCGCCTATGTGCTGGCCGGGCTGACACGCGCCAACGCCGAACTGAGCATCCGGGCCAACTGCGATCTGGTGGAGGCCGGCCCCACCACGCTGCGACTCGACGCGCGCGACGGAGAGTTCGTCGAGTTGGATGCGCTGTCGATCGCCGAGGCCGACGTGCTGCTCGAGCGGGCTCTGCGCGAGGCGTATCGGGAAGCCGACATCACCTGGCACGGCCAGGTGCTGAGCGTCACCGGGGACGCGGCCGCCTACGCCGCCGCCCAGAGCGGCGGAGCGCCGCAGGACGACGCCGCGGTGCACGCGCCGCGCAGGTTCCGGTTACCGCACTTCATCGAAGCTCGGCGCGCCGGCGCAGCCCGATAGGGCGCGCGAGCCGGGCCGGGGCGCGGTCGCTACTGCCCGGTGCTCAGCCGGGCAGCTCGATGGCCACGAAATTCACCGTCGCCGTGGCGGCAAGCTGGTCGTCGTTGCCCCGGTAGATATCGACCTGGACCACCACGGAACGCCGCCCCGTGCGCAGGATGGCCGCCACCGCGCGGGCGGGACCGATCGTGATCGGCCGCAGGTACCGGATGAACAGATCCGTCGTGGCAATTCCGTTGCCGAACTGCGTGCTGCGCGCGGCCAGCTGCCCGGCCGCCACATCGGCCATGGTCGCGATCAATCCGCCCTGCAGCCCGCCTGAGGTGTTGACCACGCGCTCGTCGACCGGCATCTGCAGAGTCAGGGTGCCGTCGGCCGACGGCACCTCGTGCAGACCGAGCTGATCGAACAACTCCCGGATCGATTGCGGTGCGGTCACGTCGGTTCGACCGCGGTGTCCCAGGCTTGCAGCAGGGTGCACAGGATCTCTTCGGCGCGGCCCAGTCCGGCCAGATGACTCTCCCCGGGGATCGGGTAGAGCCGCGCGTCGGGAAGCAGCGCCACTGCGTGTTTGCCGTGCGAGAACGGGACGATGTGGTCGGCGTCGCCGTGCCACCAGTGCACCGGCACGTGCACGTCGCTGAGGCGGAAGCCCCAGGGGCGGGCGAACAGGACGGCGTCGGCGATCGGGGCGGCGAGTTGCTTGCGGGAACCGTTGAGCAGGTCGTCGAGGAACATCGCCTTGAACTCCGGGCGGGACAGCATCTCGCGGTCGCCGTCGGGCGACAGCCGGGCGTAGAGCTCCAGCGCGGGAGAGGCGACCGGGCGGACCATGCGGATCAGGCTGGCGGCCAGCATGCTGATCGGCCGTCCGGCGCGGTCGAGTACCGGTTCGGCGAACCGGGCCAGCCGCATCAGGCCACTGTCGATGGCCTCCGGCCCCACCGCCGGGGCGACGCCGCCCAGAATGCCGGCGGCCACCACCCGGTTGGGCATGGCCGCCGCGCACGCCAGCGTGTAGGGGCCGCCGCCGGACAGGCCGATGACCGCCATCTTGTCGATCCCGAGGGTGTCGGCCACGGTCCGCAGATCGTCGGCGAACTCCGACACCGTCTCGTACTGGAAGGGGGTGGAGGAGCCGATGCCGGGCCGGTCCACTCCGATCAGGCGGATGTTGGCTTCGGTGGCATACAGCCGTGCCTCGACGGGAATCTGCCGCCGGGCGCCGGGCGTGCCGTGGAGCCAGAACATTGCCCGGCCCTGCGGTGCGCCGAATTCGGCGAACCCGAGCTGTCGGTCCTCGCCGACGGCGATTTTGCCCTCCATCTGAGGACGGGCGATCTCATAAGCCATCCTCGGAGTCTGACACGCGCGTGCCTGCCTATTCACCATCGGTCGCGGGCTCGGGGGCCGGTGTCGACATTTCGGTGGGCTGCGCACGGCCGCGCAAGGTCGCCGAGCCGTGGGGGGTCCAGCGCGCTCGTTCGGTGTCATCGGCGCGCTCCAGCGCGGTCGCCGAGCACAACACCCGGGCCGAGACGGCCTTGGCGCGGTCGGCCAGCCGGGCGGCCTCGTTGACGGCATCGCCGACCACGGTGTACTCGTAGCGGTTCTCGCTGCCGATGTTTCCGGCGAACACCGGCCCCGCCGAGACGCCGATCCCGAAGTCCACCAGTGGCAGCCGGCGAAGCCGGGCGATCAGGGTACGGGCGGTGGCGAGGGCGGCCCCGGCCGCGCCGTCGGAGGGGACGGGTGCGCCGAACACCGCCAGGGCCGCGTCGCCCTGAAACTTGTTGATCGAACCGCGCTGGGCGTCGACCTCGTCTACCACGATGCGGAAGAAGTCGTTGAGCACCTCGGCGACCTGGTCCGGGGGATGGGTGGCGGCCAGTTCGGTCGAGCCCACCAGATCGATGAACAGGATCGCCGCCTCCTGCACGCAACCGGACAGCGCGAGCTCTTGTTCCACCGCGAGCCGGGCGACATCGGAGCCGACGTGCCGGCCGAACAGGTCCTGGAGCCGGTCGCGTTCGGCGAGCCCGGCGACCATGCGATTGAAACCGGTCTGCAGCCGGCCGATCTCGGACTGCTCGTAGACACCGACCGAGGTGGTCATCTCGCCGCGTTCGACGCGGGCCATCGCATTCACGACCTCTCCGACCGGATCGGAGATCGAGCGCGACACCAGAATCATGGCGCGCACACCGAGCAGCACCGCCACGACGCACAGCACCAGCACGGGAATCTCCACCGAGGATTCCGGGTCGATGATCCAGCCCATCCGCCGGCAGACGATCAGCGCGATGATCGCCGCCGATGGCAGCGCGCAGGTGACGAACCACATGGTCACCAGTCGGGCCAGCACTCCGGGGGCGGTCGCACGCACGTGGGAGCCGTGCCAGGCGGCGGCCACGATCGGCCGCAGCGTTCGTTGGGTGAACAGCAGGCTGGTGCTCACCGACGCGGCGCCGCCGAACACGATGATGGTGGCGAGCAGAGCGAGCAGCCCCGCATTCTGCGAGCGGCTTGCCGCCAACCCGACGATTCCGCCGATCAGCCAGGTGCCCAGGACGATCGCTGACTGCCGGCGCAGGAGGTTGCCGGCGAAGCGCCGTTGTTCGCGATCCGGCTGGACCCCGGCGCTGTACCAACGCAGCGACGGCGCGATGCTGGCGCTTCCCAGAGCGATCACCGACAGGGTGCCCAGCGAGACCAGCGCCACCACCGTCACCGCATTCGGCCAGGACAGCAGGGTGGAGTCGGTCAGTGGGGTCTCTCCGTTGAGCGACACCACCACCGCGATCGCCTCGGCGCTGGTGAGCAGGTGGGCGAAGGCCAGCCCGGCCGCGTAGTCGCGGACCCGCACGGGGGTACGTGGCCGCGCGCCTGCGCCCGAACCTGCAGTCGTCATCGCGGTGGAGCCCATCCCTGAGTGCGTTGTGCTCTCAAGGTATACGGACGCCGCGGAACCAGTCGCGCCACCTCGGGTATACAAAACAAAGATAAATGTCTAGACAGAAGACTTATATGCCTGTAATGTCCAGCATCGACAGTGATTCAGCTCACAGGAGTGGGTGTGCGGGGGCGCCCAGTCCGCGGAGGTGTGGCGGGACAAGAGCGTTGGGAGTCGAAGATGTCCGCACGAAACGGTTGTGAACGCGCGTGGTTCGGCGGCGCCGCGCAGCGCGGTGGCGAGCAGGATGGCGCGATGAGCGGCAGCGTCGGGGTGATGCCAGCTAATCTCGCGGTCGTGAAACGAATCCCCTACGCCGAGGCATCCCGGGCGCTGCTGCGCGACTCGGTGCTCGACGCGATGCGGGACCTGCTGACCAGCCGGGACTGGTCGTCGATCACGCTGGCCGCGGTGGCGCAGGCGGCCGGGGTCAGCCGGCAGACCATCTACAACGAATTCGGTTCCCGCCAGGGCTTGGCGCAGGGCTACGCGATCAGGCTGGCCGATCGGCTCGTCGACGCCGTCGAAGACGCCATCTACCGCAATGTCGGCGATGTGCACGCGGCGCTGCTGGAGGCGTTCCGGACCTTCTTCACCGAGTCGGCCGTCGACCCGTTGGTGATCTCGCTGCTGACCGGCGTCGCCAAGCCCGATCTGCTGCAGATCATCACGACCGACAGCGGCCCGATCATCACCCGCTGCTCGCAGCGTCTCACGACATCGTTCATGCACAGCTGGGTCAAGGCCAGCGAGGAAGACGCCGGGATTCTGTCCCGGGCCGTGGTGCGGCTGGCCATCAGCTATGTCTCGATGCCCCCGGAAGCCGACCACGATGTGGCTGCTGACCTGGCCCGATTGTTCACCCCCGCGGTCGAGACTTACGGTGTTATCGACACCGAATGACCCGCCCGAGCGGTCTGCGACCTGCGCCGGTAGCTTATAGCGGAGCCATTTCACCGAATCCTTAACGGGGGCGTACTGATGAGTTTGACCGCGGACAGCCGCAACGGAATCGACTACAAGGTCGCCGACCTGTCGCTGGCCGAGTTTGGCCGCAAGGAGATCCGTCTGGCCGAGCACGAGATGCCGGGCCTGATGGCGCTGCGTCAGGAGTACCACGGGGTCAACCCGCTCAAGGGTGCCCGCGTCACCGGCTCGTTGCACATGACCATCCAGACCGCGGTGCTCATCGAGACCCTGGTCGACCTCGGTGCCGAGGTCCGCTGGGCCTCCTGCAACATCTTCTCCACCCAGGATCACGCCGCCGCCGCGGTCGTCGTCGGGCCGCACGGCACCGTCGATGAGCCCAAGGGCACCCCGGTCTTCGCCTGGAAGGGTGAGACGCTCGAGGAGTACTGGTGGTGCGCCGAGCAAGCCCTGACCTGGGAGGGCGAGCCGACCAACATGATCCTCGACGACGGCGGCGACGCCACCATGATGGTGCTGCGCGGCGCCCAGTACGAGAAGGCCGGCGTGGTCCCGCCCGCAGAGGAGGACGACTCCGCAGAGTGGAAGGTCTTCCTGAACCAGCTGCGGGAGCGCTACGAGACCGACAAGAACAAGTGGACCACGATCGCGGAGTCGATCAAGGGTGTCACCGAGGAGACCACCACCGGCGTGCTGCGCCTGTACCAGCTGGCTGCCGCGGGTGAGCTGGTGTTCCCGGCGATCAACGTCAACGACTCGGTCACCAAGAGCAAGTTCGACAACAAGTACGGCTGCCGGCACTCGCTGATCGACGGCATCAACCGGGGCACCGATGTGCTCATCGGCGGCAAGAAGGCGTTGGTCTGCGGCTACGGCGACGTCGGCAAGGGCAGCGCGGAGTCGCTGGCCGGCCAGGGCGCGCGGGTGACCGTCACCGAGATCGACCCGATCAACGCGCTGCAGGCCCTGATGGACGGGTTCGACGTCAAGACCGTCGAGCAGGCCATCGCCGAAGCCGACATCGTGGTCACCACCACCGGCAACAAGGACATCATCACCCTCGAGCACATGAAGGCGATGAAGGACCAGGCCATCCTGGGCAACATCGGCCACTTCGACAACGAGATCCAGATGGCCGCGCTGGAGAAGTCCGGTGCCCACAGGCTCAACATCAAGCCGCAGGTCGACCAGTGGACGTTCCCCGACACCGGTAAGTCAATCATCGTGCTGTCCGAGGGCCGGCTGCTGAACCTGGGCAACGCCACCGGGCACCCGTCGTTCGTGATGAGCAACAGCTTCTCCAACCAGGTGATCGCCCAGATCGAGCTGTGGACCAAGGGCGACGAGTACGACAACGAGGTCTACCGGCTGCCCAAGCACCTCGACGAGAAGGTGGCCCGCATCCACGTCGAAGCTCTGGGCGGAACTCTTACCAGGCTCACCAAGGAGCAGGCCGAGTACATCGGTGTCGACGTCGAAGGCCCGTACAAGCCGGACCACTACCGGTACTGACCGGCAGCGCCGGCGAGCGTGACGGCTCACGGGACCGCGAATGCGAAGCCAGGATCGGCGCCCGTGGGTTTGCTGATCGCGATTGAGGGCGTGGACGGCGCCGGTAAGAACACCTTGTCGCAGGGGCTGCGCGCCGCCTTCGAGGGCGCCGGCCGGTCGGTGGCCGCCTTGGCCTTCCCGCGCTACGGCGATTCGGTGACCGCGGATGTGGCCGCCGAGGCGCTGCGCGGCGCTCACGGCGACCTGGCCGACTCGGTCTATGCCATGGCGATGCTCTTCGCCCTGGACCGTGCCGGCGCCAAAGACCGGATCGCGGCCCTGCGCGCCGACAACGACGTGGTGATCCTCGACCGCTACGTCGCCTCCAGCGCCGCCTACAGTGCCGCGCGCCTGCATCAGGACGCCGCCGGTGAGGCGGTGGAGTGGGTGCGACAGCTGGAGTTCGGCCGGCTCGGGCTGCCCGCACCGGACTGGCAGGTGCTGCTCGACGTCCCCGCGGAGTTGGCCGCGCAGCGCGCCAGGCACCGCGAGGATCGCGACGCCGCACGCGCCCGGGACAGCTACGAGCGCGACGACGGTCTGCAGCGCCGCACCGGGGAGGTATACCGCGGCCTGGCCCGCGCCGGATTCGGCGGACGCTGGCAGGTTGTCGGCCCGACGGTCGATCCGGCCGCTCTGGCAGCCGCTGTGACTGCGGAAATGCGCGGGTAACTCTGCGAAACGCCCGTGTGATAGCCACGTTTTGTCTCAATCTGGTGACACCATGTACGCCATGAGGCAAAGGATCCTTGTCGTCGACGACGACGCGTCGCTGGCTGAGATGCTCACCATCGTGTTGCGTGGGGAGGGTTTCGACACCGCGGTCGTCGGTGATGGCACCCAGGCGCTCACTGCGGTGCACGAGCTTCGGCCCGACCTGGTGTTGTTGGACCTGATGCTGCCCGGAATGAACGGCATCGACGTCTGCCGGGTGTTGCGTAAGGACTCCGGTGTGCCGATCGTCATGCTCACCGCCAAGACCGACACCGTCGACGTGGTGCTCGGGCTGGAGTCCGGTGCGGACGACTACATCATGAAGCCCTTCAAGCCCAAGGAGCTGGTGGCCCGGGTGCGCGCCCGGCTGCGCCGCAACGACGACGAGCCGGCGGAGCTGCTGTCCATCGCCGACATCGACATCGACGTGCCGGCGCACAAGGTCAGCCGCGGCGGCGAACAGATCTCGCTGACCCCCCTGGAGTTCGACCTGCTGGTGGCGCTGGCACGCAAGCCGCGGCAGGTGTTTACTCGTGAGGTGCTTCTCGAACAGGTCTGGGGATACCGCCATCCGGCGGATACCCGGCTGGTGAACGTGCACGTCCAGCGCCTGCGGGCGAAGGTGGAGCAAGACCCGGAGAACCCGACTGTGGTGCTGACCGTCCGAGGAGTGGGTTACAAGGCCGGACCTCCGTGATCCCCGCCGGGGAGAAGCGCAGGTGATCCTCGCTTCTCCGACGGGGCGACACGCCGGTGATGCCGTGGGGGTACCTCCCGCCTGCGGGGGAGAGAAACGCACGTGATCTTCAGTTCCAGACGACGCCCCCGACGCTCGGGACCGCTGCTGCTCGGCGTGAACACCCTGCGCCGCGCGGTGCAGGCCGCCTGGCGTCGTTCCCTGCAGCTGCGGGTGGTGGTGCTCACACTCGGGCTGTCGGCCGTGGTGATCTTGGGCCTGGGCTTCGTGCTGACCAGCCAGATCACCGACCGGGTGCTCGACGTCAAGGTCCGCGCGGCCACCGAACAGATCGGACGGGCGCGGGTCACCGCCGGCGGGATCGTCGGTGGTGAGGAGGCCCGCTCGCTGAGCTCGAATCTGCAGCTGGCACGCAACACGCTGATGTCCAAGACCGACCCGGCCGCCGGCAGCGGAACCGCCGGCGCATTCGACGCGGTGCTGGTGGTGCCCGGCGAGGGCCCGCGCGCGGCGACCTCCGCGGGCCCGGTGGACCAGGTCCCGCCCGCGCTGCGCGAATTCGTCAAGGCCGGCCAGGTCAGTTACCAGTACGCCACCGTCCACGTCGAGGGCTTCTCCGGTCCGGCGCTGGTGATCGGGACCCCGACGACGTCGCGGATCACCAACCTGGAGCTGTACCTGATCTATCCGCTGGGCACCGAGCGCAACACGATCAGCATGGTGCGCGGCACGATCGCCACCGGCGGCCTGGTGCTGCTGGTGTTGCTGGCCGGTGTCGCCCTGCTGGTGTCGCGCCAGGTGGTGCTGCCGGTACGGTCCGCATCCCGAATCGCCGAGCGGTTCGCCGAGGGACATCTGTCCGAGCGGATGCCGGTGCGCGGCGAAGACGACATGGCCCGGCTGGCGGTGTCGTTCAACGACATGGCCGAGAGCCTGTCACGCGAGATCACCCAGCTCGAGGAGTTCGGCAACCTGCAGCGCCGGTTCACCTCCGACGTCAGTCACGAATTGCGCACCCCGCTGACCACGGTCCGGATGGCCGCCGACCTGATCCACGACCACAGCGAAGATCTCGAACCCTCGCTGCGGCGTTCGACCGAGTTGCTGGTCAGTGAGCTGGACCGATTCGAGTCCCTGCTCAACGACCTGCTCGAGATCTCCCGCCACGACGCCGGCGTGGCGGAACTGTCCGTGGAGTCCGTGGACCTGCGGTCGACGGTCAACAGCGCACTGGAGAACGTGGGGCACCTGGCCGCCGACGCCGACGTCCAGCTCAAGGTGGACATGCCCGCCGATCCGGTGATCGCCGAGGTCGACCCGCGCCGGGTCGAACGCATCCTGCGCAATCTGATCGCCAACGCCGTCGACCACGCCGAACGCAAGCCCGTGGTGATCCGGATGGCGGCCGATATCGATACGGTGGCGGTCACGGTGCGCGACCATGGCGTCGGGCTGCGGCCGGGTGAGGAGAAGCTGGTGTTCAGCCGATTCTGGCGCGCCGACCCATCTCGGGTACGGCGCTCCGGAGGGACCGGGCTGGGACTGGCGATCAGCGTGGAAGACGCCCGGCTGCACCAGGGCCGATTGGAGGCCTGGGGCGAACCGGGCAAGGGCGCCTGCTTCCGCCTCACCCTGCCGCTGGTACGCGGACACAAGGTGACCACCAGCCCGCTGCCGATGAAACCGGTCAGCCCCGCCGAGCGCCGTCAGCGCGCCCGCGAGCACGCGGAGAGGATCGGATGATGCGCCGCATGCGTACGGCGGTGCTGCTGCTGGCGGTGACCGCGGTGGTCCTCGCGCTCGCGGGGTGCGCCGGGGTGCCCAGCAACTCGGCGCCGCAGGCCGTCGGCACGGTCGAGTCGCCGCCGCCGTCGGTGTTACCCAAGCCCACCCCGGGAATGGATCCCGATGTCCTGCTGCGGGAATTCCTCAAGGCGACTGCGGATCCGGCCAACCGGCACCGCGCGGCGCGGCAGTTCCTGACGCAGGAAGCATCCGACTCGTGGGACGACGCCGGTAGCGCGCTGCTGATCGACAACGTGGTGTTCGTCGAGACGCGCAGCGCCGGACGGGTGGCGGTCACCATGCGCGCCGACATCCTGGGGTCCCTGTCGGACATGGGGGTGTTCGAGACCGCCGAGGGGGCGCTGCCGGCCCCCGAGCCGATCGAACTGCTCAAGACGTCCGAGGGATGGCGCATCGACCGGTTGCCCAACGGAGTCTTCCTGGACTGGCAGCAGTTCCAGGCCACCTACAAGCGCAATACGCTCTACTTCGTCGACCCGACGGGCAAGACCGTGGTTCCCGACCCGCGCTACGTCGCGGTCTCCGACCCCGACCAGCTCGCAACCGAGTTGGTGTCCAAGCTGATCGCCGGCCCCCGTCCGGAGATGGCCGGGGTACGCAACCTGCTGTCGGCGCCGGTTCGGCTGCGCGGGCCGGTGACCCGCGCCGATGGCGGCAAAAGCGGGGTGGGCCGCGGCTATGGCGGGGCGAAGATCGACCTGGACAGCTTGTCGACCACCGACCCCAACACCAGAAAATTGCTTGCCGCGCAACTGATCTGGACGCTCAACCGGGCCGACATCAAGGGCCCCTATGTGATCGACGCCGACGGTGCGGCACTCGATGACAGGTTCCCCAGCGGGTGGACGACCTCGGACGTCGCCACCACCGACCCGGGCGCCTCCGACGGCGCCGGCGCCGGGATCCACGCTCTGGTGGGCGGATCGCTGCTGGTCCTCGACGGTCAGCAGGCCAACCGCGTTCCCGGGGCCTTCGGCCGGGAGCCCGATCAGGAGTCGGCCGCACTGTCGCGCAACGGGCGCCAGGTCGCATCGGTGGTGGTGCACCCCGGCGACCCGGAGTCCACGCTGTGGATCGGCGACCTCGGCGGCGAGGCCGTGCAGGCGGCGGAGGGCCACACCCTGTCGCGGCCGAGTTGGTCGCTGGACGAGGCGGTCTGGGTGGTGGTCGACGGCAACAACGTGCTGCGGGCCATCCAGGAGGTGGCCACCGGCCGGCCGGCCCGGATTCCGGTCGATTCGGGGGCGGTTTCGGCGCGGTTCCCCGGTCCGATCAGCGAGCTGCAACTGTCCCGGGACGGCACCCGGGCGGCCATGGTGATCGGCGGCCAGGTGATCCTGGCCGGCGTGGAGCAGATGCCGGGCGGCCAGTTCACCCTGCACTACCCCCGCAGGCTGGGCTTCGGGCTCGGTTCCTCGGCGGTATCGCTGAGCTGGCGCACCGGTGACGACATCGTGGTGAGTCGGTCGGATCCCAAACATCCGGTGTCCTACGTCAACATCGACGGGGTCAACTCCGATGCGCCCAGCGGCAATCTGCAGCCCCCGGTGTCCACCATCGTCGCCGACCCCTCGACGGTGTATGTGGCCGATCCCCGGGGCGTGCTGGCCCTGTCGTCGGCAGCGGCCGAGGGCGAGCAGAGCTGGTCGCCCATTGGGCCGTTCATGGTCAGTGGCGCGGTCCCGGTCCTGCCCGGTTAAGCCGCCCGCGGCGCCGCCATCCATCCCCACGTGTGAATTAGCTGTGCAAAAGCCGTGGAAATTGTCGGTTTCTGACGGTGTCACGGTGCCGAAACCGAGGCGCGCGTGGGGGAGATTCCGGCTCGTCGGCCTCCATGTAGGCCCCAGAGATGGGTCTCTTATCGCACGCCTGAAATAGCGCATCGGCAGTTCAGGTGCCAAACAATTGCGGCTCGGACGCGGGCGTTAATGCATTCACGATCGAACTAATGGCAATTGTCCGATATGGCGGGGGTCGCCCTGGCTCCAGCGCGGGAAGTCGGGTCCTATGCGCTGGAAGCGGCAGGGTTTGGCGGCCATGTTCTGGGGGGCATCGAAACGGCGGGTGGCCCCAAAAGGTGTCGAGGATCCATCGAATTTACAATTCACTCATTCCGCGACCCGCCGTGTTGGCGATGTAAAGAGACTTTACATCAGCACCATATAAAAATCACGGAATGATAACGAATCAATCACGGAGAAGTAACAATGACTAATTCGGCGTCAACCTAAGAATCGCCTGTGCCATACGCTGCCGAGATCCGAGTCGCCGACCAGGCCGGCCCCGACCTCAGGAGCGGATCATGCGACAGGCACTCCGTCCGTACATCACGACCGGCGTCGTGCTCTTCGGCGCCAGCGTCATCGCCGTCACACCGATCCAGCCGCTGCCCGTTGACGTCCAGGTGCGGGCCGTGACGCTGGCCGGGGACACGGCCAACATCATCGGGCCCTACCAGGACCTCTACGCCAACACCCTGGCCAACGTGCAAGCCATGAACCAGCAGTGGCTTGCCCAGCCGTTTCCGGTACTGCAACAGATCGTCACCAACTGGACAGGTTATCTGGAGCAGCTCAGCGCCGATCCGCAATCGATCGGTGGCGTGCTGGAGAACATCGCCAACAACGTGCAGCAGGTGAGCAGCCTTCTGGCGACCCTGCTCCCGGTGATCGGCGCCCAGATCCTGCCGCTGCCGGCGCCGATATCGGTCGACCTCTCGGTGCCGCTGGCCATGTTGATCGCCGGTCTGGGACCGACGGTGGCCACCCTCAACGAACTGAACGGAATCATCGGCACCATCCAGGCGGCCACCGATCCGCAGGACGTCCTCGCCGCGCTGCTGACCGCCCCGGCTCACCTGCTGAACGCCTACCTCAACGGCTCGGACAACCTCGATGTACTGGGCGTGAGCATCCCGGCGTTCAACGGGTTGCTGGTTCCCACGCAGACACTCGACACCCAGCTGCCCGTCGGAGAACTGCTGAACCAGCTGGATGGATTGCTCGGCGGCCTGGGCGCGGTGCTCAACGCCCTGGGTGGCGACGACATCGACCTGGGCGGAGTGCTCGACCATGTGCTGACCACCCCGCTACCGGGGCTGCTGGGCGACCTCGGGTTGGGCAGCATGACACTGGGCGGCCTGCTCGACGGTGTCGGCATGGGCGGTCTGGGCCTCGATCAGGTGCTGGGGACCATCGGGTTGGGGGACGTGACGCTGCCCGACATGCTGGGCGACCTGGGATTGGGGGGCCTGACGCTGGGCGGGCTGCTGGGTGGCGTGGGCCTGAACGGCGTGACACTGGGCGACCTGCTGGCCGACGTCGGCATGGGGGACATGACGTTGACGGGGCTGCTGGGTGGTGTGGGCCTGGGCGACACCACGTTGGCCGAACTCTTGAACGATGTCGGAGTGGGCGACACGCCACTGTCGGAGCTGCTGGCGGATGTGGGCCTGGGCGGCGCCGGGCTGGCCGGCCTGATGGAAGACCTGGGACTGGGCGGCCTGACGCTGGTCGGCTTATTGGAAGGCATCGGGCTGGGTGACCTCACGCTGCCCGCCCTACTCGGCGGCGCCGGGCTGGGGCATATGACCCTGCCCGGGCTGCTGGACGGCGTCGGGCTGGGCACCACCACCCTGGTCGGCTTGCTGGATGGGGTGGGGCTGGGTGGTCTGGACGTCGGGGCGCTGCTGGGCGCGGTCGGGTTGGGCGGGACCACGTTGCCCGACTTGATCGAGGACCTGGGGATGGGCGACACCACGCTGACCGGGCTGTTGGACGGTGTGGGGCTCGGTGAGATGACCCTGCCCGCGCTGCTCGGCGGCGCCGGGCTGGGGCATATGACCCTGCCCGGGTTTCTGACCGGCGTCGGGTTGGGTGACACCACGCTGGTCGGCTTGCTGGATGGGGTGGGGCTGGGTGGTCTGGACGTCGGGGCGCTGCTGGGCGCGGTCGGGTTGGGCGGGACCACGTTGCCCGACCTGGTCGACGACCTGGGAATGACCGACCTGACGCTGGGCAGCCTGCTGGCAGGTCTGGGCACCGCGGACCTGACACTGGGCGGCTTGGTGGACACGTTCGACCTGACCGGCCTGAGTGTGGGCGGCCTGGTCGGCGCCGTCGGTCTGGACAACCTGGACCTCAACGGACTGCTGACCGGCATCGGATTGGGCGCCACCACGCTGCCCGGCCTGATCGGCGACCTGGGGCTGACCGATCTGACCTTGGGCGGGCTGGTCAGCGGAATCGGGGCCGGCGGCACCACCCTGCCAGAACTCTTGGGCCACATGGACATGGGTGACATCACGCTGTCCGGCCTGGTCGGCTCCCTGCTGGGCACCACGACACTGCCGGGCATGCTGACCAGCCTCGGCCTGGGCGACCAAAGCCTGGGCGGCCTGCTGGGCGATCTGGGCCTGGGCGGGATGAGCCTGCACACGCTGTTCTACAACCTGAATATGAACGGCCTGGTCGTCAAGGACGTGCTGAACAACCTCGGGCTGGGCGACATCAGCATCGGCACCATGATCAACAGCATGGGGTTGGGCACCATGGGCCTGCACAGCCTGGTCAACAACCTCGGCATGGGCCAGCTGACCGTAGTGGATGTGTTGAACACGGTCGGGGTCGGGCAGCAGGGCCTGGGCGGTTTGCTGCACGACTTCAACGTCACCCTGGGCGTCGGGTCGCTGTTCAATCTCTTGGGGATCGACCTCGGGCTGATCAACGACGCCCTGGATGCAGTCAACCTGAACGGTGCCATCGATTCGACCGGGGTCACCGTCGGCGGTCTGCTGAACTTTTTCGGCCTGAACGTGACGCTGAACACCCTGTTGGGCAACATCGCCGCGCAGGGTGCCGGGGTGAGCCTGAACGGTGTCCTGCACGGGTTGGGGCTCTACAACCAGACGTTGCCCCTGATCCTGTTGAACCTGGGGTTGGGCAATTTCACTCTGGGCTGGACCGGATGGAACGGCCTGCTGCAGGTCTTGGGGCTGGAACACACGAGCGTCAACGGGCTGCTGAACGCGGTGGGCCTCGGCGACGACAACCTGGTCGGCCTGCTCAACAGCCTGGGCCTGGGCGTGAGCCTGCCGCAGCTGCTCGACAACCTGGGAATCGGAACCTTGTCACTCAACGACGTGGTCGGCAGCCTGACGTTGGGTGCCCTGAACCTCGACGGTCTGCTGGGCGCCCTGGGTATCGACGAGGTGAACCTGGCCAACCTGCTGCAAAGCCTGGTGGGCAACCTCACCTTGCCGGGTCTGGTCAACAACCTGGGGCTGGGTGAGATGACGCTGGGCGCCGTGGTGGGCAACCTGGCCACCGGCGAACTCACTCTGGGTACCTTGCTGGGCAACCTGAACCTGAGTGACCTGACACTGGGTGGGCTGCTGGAGGACCTGCAGCTAAGCAACCTCGGCCTCGGTTCTCTGCTCGGCGGGCTGAACTTGGGCGGCCTGACGCTCCCCGGCCTGTTGGAGGGGCTGGGCCTGGAGAACCTCACCCTGGGCGCCCTGCTCAGTGACTTGGGAACCGGCAACTTCACACTGTCGGGCCTGTTGACCAATCTGGGTCTGGGTGACGCGACGCTGCCGGGGTTGTTGACCGACGTGGGTCTGGGCGACGCCACGCTGTCGGCCCTGCTGGGCGGTTTGGGCATCGGCGGCTTTTTCCTGCCGGGTTTCCTGGAGAGCCTGGGGCTGGGCGATGTCACGCTCACGGGGGTGCTCGGCAACTTGGGCGTGGGAGATCTGACGCTGGGCGAGTTGCTCAGTGGTCTGGGAACCGGCAGCTTCACACTGTCGGGCCTGTTGACCAATCTGGGTCTGGGTGACGCGACGCTGCCGGGGTTGTTGACCGACGTGGGTCTGGGCGACGCCACGCTGTCGGCCCTGCTGGGCGGTTTGGGCATCGGCGGCTTTTTCCTGCCGGGCTTCCTGGAGAGCCTGGGGCTGGGCGATGTCACGCTCACGGGGGTGCTCGGCAACTTGGGCGTGGGAGATCTGACGCTGGGCGAGTTGCTCAGTGGTCTGGGAACCGGCAGCTTCACGCTTTCGGGGTTGTTGACCAATCTGGGTCTGGGTGACGCGACGCTGCCGGGGTTGTTGACCGATGTGGGTCTGGGCGACGCCACGCTGTCGGCCCTGCTGGGCGGTTTGGGCATCGGCGGGATGTTCGTGCCCGCTCTGTTGACCGATCTGGGCCTGGGCGATATGACCCTGCCCGGTCTGCTGGGCGGCCTGGGCGTGGGCGATCTGACGCTCGGTGAGCTGTTGACCAACCTGGGCACCGGCGGCTTCACCCTGCCGGGGCTGTTGGATGCGCTGGATCTGGCCGATGTCACATTGCCCGGGTTGCTGGCCGATCTGGGCATGGACGACCTGACGCTCGGTGGGCTGTTCGACGGCCTCGGGCTGGGCGGCCTGAACCTGCCCGCGTTGCTCGGCGACGTCGGGCTGGGGGAGATGACGCTGCCGGACCTGCTGGGCAGCGTGGGGCTGGGAAACATGACCCTGGGCGGTCTGCTCGGCGGCCTGGGCACCTGGGACCTGGGGCTGGGTGCGCTGCTGGGCGATCTGACCGACAACCTGAACCTGGACGGACTGTTGGACGGCCTGGGGCTGAGCGACTTCGACGCCTTCACACTCGACGGCGGGTGGTTCGGCGGGCTGATGCCCCTGCTGTTCAACGACCTGCCGCAACAGATCGCCGAGCTACTGGGCGCACCGGCTGCCGGCGCTGCCGATGCCACCGAATTCGCCTCGGGCGCAGCGGCCGACCTGTGGGCCGGCCTGCTCCCGGAGTTCGCCGGAGCCTTCTGAGTGCGGCGGGCGTCGCCCGCCCGCGACGCGGGCAGGGCCAGAAGTCCCGAGTCCACCGCCAAGCTGCGGGTCTTCATGCCCTGTTCGGAAGCCGGGGCCCCGGGGGATCGTGAACAGGCAGGTCCCGGTGCGCAGCGGGAATCGGGGTCCGGGGCCGCCGCGAAGGAAGGGGCCGGCCCGTGGATGAACTGCCCGTGCGTGATCCCGGCGCCGCGGTGGTCGGGGACCTGATCCGCACCGCCTTGTTGCTGGCCGCCCGCGCACCGTCGGTGCACAACTCCCAGCCGTGGCGCTGGCGCGTCGAGTCCACCCCGGCAGCGCCGCAGCTTCATCTGTTCGTCGAACCGGACCTGCACCTGCCCAGTGTCGACCCCGACGGCCGGGGAATGATTCTGAGCTGCGGTGCGGCCCTGCACCATTGTGTGGTCGCGTTCGCTGCGCTGGGGCAGCAGGTCAAGGTGCATCGGCTGCCCGACGCGCAACGCCCCGACCACCTGGCGGCGATCGAGCTGGTTGCCGGCGGTCTGCGACCGGGGGTCGCGCAAGTCGACGTCGCGCTGGCGGCGGCGATCCCGCGACGGCGCACGGATCGTCGTTGCTACAGCGGCTGGCCGGTGGCTGCCGCCGACATCGCCTTGATGGGGGCACGTGCGGCCCGGTCGGGCGTGATGCTGCGCCGGGTCGACGCCCTGGATCGGCTGAACGCGGTGGTCGCCCGCGCGGTGTTCGAGCATCGCACCAACTATGAGTACGTCGCCGAACTGGCGACCTGGAGTGGGCGCTACGGATCGGTGGCGGGGGTTCCGGCGCGCAGCGTCCCGGTGCCCGATACCGACGCCCCGATCCCCGGCCGGTTCTTCGCCGGTCCGGCACTGGCGCAGCCGCCCGGCGCGGAGGCGGCCGAAGATCGCGCCGTGATGCTGGCGCTGGGCACCGAGGCCGACGATCGGCTGGCGCAGCTGCGCGCCGGTGAGGCCACCAGCGTGGTCCTGCTGACCGCGACGGCGCTGGGGCTGGCCAGCTGCCCGGTCACCGAACCGCTGGAGATCGCCGAAACCCGGGCCGCGGTGCGCCGAGACGTGTTCGGAACCAGTGGCTACCCGCAGATGCTGCTGCGGGTGGGCTGGGCTCCGATCAACGCCGATCCACTGCCGGCCACCCCGCGGCGGAGCCTGAACGACACGGTGCAATGGCAGCCCCCGCCGGAAGCGGGCCTGCCGCGCGACTGACTAGAGCAGCGGCGCCGACCAGTGCAGGACGGTTCCGCCGCACTCGGCCGACTCGATACCGAAGGTCCCGCCGGCCTGATCGGCGCGGCACTGCAGGTTGTTCAAGCCGCTGCGGGTGGTCACCTCCGGCAGCCCGCGGCCGTTGTCGGTCACCTCGATGCTCAGGTCGTCTTCGACCTTGATCTGCACGGTCACAGTGGTCGCGCCGGAATGCCGGACCGCGTTGCTGACCGCCTCGGAGACCACCGCTTCGGCGTGATCGGCCAGGCCGGGTTCGACCACCGACAACGGGCCGACGAACGAAACGCTGGTGTGCAGTCCCGATCCGGAGAACTGGGCCACCGCGTTGTCCAGCCGCTGCCGCAGCGGCCGGGCTGCCGACGCGACGCCGTGCAGGTCGAAGATCGTGGTACGGATCTCGCCGATGATCCCCTGCAGGTCGTCGACCGCGTCGGAGAGCCGGCGCTGCACCGCGGCCTCCCCGCTGCGAGCCACGGCGCCCTGCAACGACAAGCCGACGGCAAACAGCCGTTGGATGACATGGTCGTGCAGGTCGCGGGCGATCCGGTCCCGGTCGGTGACCACGTCGAGTTCGTGCATGCGGCGCTGCGTCGTCGCCAGTTGCCAGGCCAACGCGGCCTGGTCGGCGAACGCTGCCATCATCTCGAGTTGCTCGATGCTGAACGGGGCGGTGGTGCTGTGCCGCATCACCACAACCACGCCGGCCACCGCGTCGGTGGCGCGCAGCGGCAGGATCAGAGCCGGCCCGGCCGTATCGACACCGGTCAGCCTCAAACGGTCGACCCGGTGTGGCTCCCGCTTCGAGTAGGCCTCGCCGACCGGCGAGCCGGCCACCGGGATGGCTTCCCCGGACAGCGATTCCACTGCGGTGCCCACGGTTTCGACCACCAGGAGCTGGTCGACGCCGGCGTCGGGGGCATCGGTGTCCAGCGGGATGGCCACCAACGCCGACTGGGCACCGGTGAGTTTTGTCGCCTCCTGGGCGATGAGCCGGAAGACCGTGGTGGGGTCGGTGCCGGACAGCAGTTCGGTGGCGATGTCGCGGGTGGATTCGATCCAGGACTGCCGCGCTTTGGCCTGGGCGTACAACCGGGCGTTGGCAATCGCGATTCCGGCGGCGGCGGCCAGCGCCTGCACCAGCACTTCGTCGTCTTCGCTGAACGGCTGCCCGTCGGCCTTCTCGGTGAGGTACAGGTTGCCGACGACCTCATCGCGCACGCCCACCGGCACGCCGAGGAACGTCCGCATCAGCGGATGGTGGGGCGGAAACCCGATCGACGCAGGATGTTGTGAGAGGTCGTCCAGGCGCAGGGTCTGGGGTTCGTCGATCAGCAGACCGACCACCCCCACCTGCGCAGGCAATCGACCGATCTTGGTGAACGTTTCGTCGTCGATACCCTCGTAGACGAACTGCTGCATCCGGCGGTCGCGGTCGTGCACCTCCAGCGCCCCGTACCTGGCGTCGACGAGGTTGGTGGCGGTCTGCACGATGGTCCGCAGGGTTTGGTCGAGTTCCAGCCCCGAGGTGACCGCCAGCATCGCTGCCAGCAGTCCGTCGAGGCGGTCGCGTCCCTGCGCGATCTGCTGGACCCGGTCGTGCACGCCGACCAGCAATTCGGGCAACTGCAAATGAGATATTTTGTCGTGCAGGGGGTTCGAGCCATACGCGGGCGCGGGATCAGCCATTGCGCGCGCGCTCCAGCTTGGTGGCGAACACGGCGGCCTGCGTGCGGCGCTCCATGCCCAGCTTGGTCAACAGCCGGGACACATAGTTCTTGACGGTCTTCTCCGCCAGAAACATCCGGTCGGCGATCTGCTTGTTGGTCAACCCCTCCGCGAGCAGGCTCAGCAGCGTCCGCTCCTGCTCGGACAGGCCCGAGAGCGGGTCGGGTTTCGCCGCGGCACCCCGAAGCTTGGCCATCAGGGCGGCCGCGGCCCGGTTGTCCAGCAGCGACCGGCCGGCGCCGACTTCCTTGACCGCGCGGGCCAACTCCATGCCCTTGATGTCTTTGACGATGAAGCCGCTGGCGCCGGCCAGGATGGCGTCGAGCATCGCCTCGTCGGAGGTGAAGGACGTCAGGATCAGGCACCGCAGCTCGGGCATCTGCGACAGCAGGTCGCGGCACAGTTCGATGCCGTTGCCGTCCGGTAGCCGCACGTCGAGCACCGCGACGTCCGGGCACAACCCGGGGATGCGGGCGAGCGCTTCGGCCACCGAACCGGCCTCGCCGACCACGTCCAGTTCGGGATCGGCACCGAGCAGGTCGATCAGTCCGCGCCGTACCACCTCGTGATCGTCTACCAGAAAGACTCTGACCACATCGCGTCCTCTCGCCCGAAGCCGCCGTCGCGGCACGCGCAGCCACAAACCACGCTAGCGGCGGCACCCGCGGATACCCAGGGTACAAAGCCCCGATCCGTCGGCTGCCCTCTTCTGGCTGCGTGAACTACGCTTCATGCGCGTCGGCCCACATACGAGGAGATCCCAGTGGACAGGTCTGCCCTCAACGCGTTGTTCGACCTCACCGGACGCACCGCCATCGTGACGGGCGGGACCCGCGGCATCGGTCTTGCGCTGGCGCACGGCCTGGCCGCGGCCGGCGCCAATGTGGTGGTGGCCAGCCGCAAGAGCGAAGCGTGCGAACGTGCCGCCGAGCAACTGCGGCAGGCCGGTGCCGAGGCCATCGGGGTGCCCACCCACCTCGGCGACGTCGATGCGATCGCACGTCTGGTCGATGCCACCGTCGAGCGGTTCGGCGGGGTGGACATCGTGATCAACAACGCCGCCAATGCGCTCGCGCTGCCGTTGGGCGAGATCACCCCGGAGGCATTGAGCAAGTCATTCGCGGTCAACCTGCAAGGGCCGGTGTTTCTGGTTCAGGCGGCGCTGCCGCATCTTCGCAAGAGCGAGCACGCCGCAGTCGTGAACGTGGTGTCGGCAGGCGCCTTCGTCTACTCGCCGGCCACCTCGATGTACTCGGCCGCCAAGGCCGCACTCGTGTCCTTCACCCGCTCGATGGCGGCCGAGCTCGCCTCGTCGCGGATCCGGGTCAACGCGATCGCCCCCGGCCCGGTCGACACGGATATGGTGCGCAACAACCCGCCGGAGTTCATCGCAGCGCTGCGCGATTCGACCCTGCTGCGGCGCATTGCCGATCCCGATGAAATGGTCGGTCCGGTCATGCTTCTGGTCTCCGATGCCGGCAGCTATATCACCGGTCAGACGATCCACGCCGACGGCGGGATGGTGGCTCGCTAAGCCGGCGGAGGTCTGCGGCCCTCGTGATTGGGCTGTGACGGGGCCCGCAGGTCGCGCTGGTGATCCGCACTGCGGGAGTGCAGGAACGGGGTGATGATGTCCACCGGGAGTGGAAAGACCACCGTGGAGTTCTGGTCGGCGCCCAGCTCCAAAAGGGTTTGCAGATAACGCAATTGCAGCGATGCTGGATTCTGGGACAGCCTCTCGGCGGCCTGGCTCAGTTCTTCGGAGGCCTGGAGCTCGCCGCGGGCGTTGATCACCTTCGCGCGGCGTTCGCGCTCAGCCTCGGCCTCGCGGGCCATCGCCCGTTGCATCGACTCGGGGATCTCCACGTCCTTGATCTCGACCACCCGTACCTGCACTCCCCACGGCTCGGTCTGTTTGTCGATGATCGTGCGCAGGTCGGCGTTGAGATCGTCGCGGTGCGCCAGCAAGGTGTCCAGGTCCGCTCGGCCCAACAACGAGCGCAGTGTGGTCTGAGCGATCTGGGAGGTGGCCACGGCGTAGTTCTCCACTTCCATGATCGCCTTGAGCGGGTCGGTGACCTGAAACATCACCACGGCATTCACCCGCGCCGGAACATTGTCGCGGGTTATCACCTCCTGTGGCGGAATGGTCAGCGTCACCACGCGCTGGTCTACCCGAATCATTTTGTCCACCAGCGGGATGAGGAACTTCAGTCCCGGCTGGTACAGGGGCCGGGCATGACCCATTCGGAACACCACGCCGCGTTCGTACTCCCGCACCACGTTCAGCGCGAAAAATGCCAGCACGGTCACCGCCACGACGCCCAGCACCAGCGCGGTGATCACTCCTTCGCTCATTTCACCGGCCGTTTCGCCGACGCCGGGGCGGAGAAGCCGCCCCACCGGGTGGAGTATCGGTCGATCGCGGCCTCGACCTTCGCCGCCGTCAGTGCCTGATCGGCCCCCGTTGGGTCGCCGGGCGCGTTGCTGGGCGTGTTCCACAGATGGCGCACCAGGGGAAAGCCGCCGGCCGCCACCACCGCGACCGCGGCGGTGAGCACCAGAACGTCGGCGGCGGAATGGTTCACAATCAGCGTCGCCAACGGCAGAATGATGCCGAAACCGGCTACCGCACAAGCGATGCCCCGGTGGAAGCGGCCGGTTTCCGAATGCGGCCAGGGGTCGACGGCTCGGCTGATCTCCCTGCCGTGGGGTGAGGTGGTGCACGTGTGTTTGACCGGACAGGCGTTGCAGATCGACGGCGTCGCGCGGTACCGCATCACGCGATTGTCGGGGTCGAACGTGGTGGGCCACAGCCACTGATCCTCGGGACATTTCCACGCGTCGTGGTCTTGGTGGTAGACGAACTTGCCGGTGCGCCACTGTGCCGCCCGGTCGGAGGTCCGCTGGGCCAACCGGTCGAAGCCCCAGGCGAAGGACAGCAGCAGCAGCGCGTAGCCGGCCACCAGCCACACCCAGGCCGCCGGCCCCGTCACGGCCGGCCCTTGCCGGTGGGCGTGGCGTCCGCGGTGACCTCGGTGTAGAGCGGATGGTCCGGCAACTCGTCAACCGTGTCCCCGGAGCGGAAGTTGCGCAGCGCAATCCAGGCGATCCAGACGAAGGGCACCACGCCGGCCCCGATCAGGATCGCATCACCGGGCAGGCGCATCCATTCCAGCAGGGTGTTGCCGGGCTGGGTGAGGTAACCCAGGGAGCGGGCCTCGAAGTACCCGGCGTTGACGGAATGGAACAGCTGCAGCACGCCCAGCGGCAGCAGGGTCACGAACACCATCCACACCAGGCCGATGTTCATGCCCCAGAAGGAGAGCCGGGCCAGCTTGTTCGGCCACTTGTCGGCCGGGATCACGTAGCGGAACGCGAACATCGCCAGCGCCACCGCGAGCATGCCGTACACCCCGAACATCGCGGCGTGGGCGTGGTTGGCGGTCAGCGCGGTGCCGATCTCGTAGTAGGACACCACCGGCAGGTTGACCAGGAACCCGAAGATGCCCGCGCCCAGGAAGTTCCAGAACCCGACGGCGACCAGGAACATCACCGCCCAGCGCGCCGGGAAGTTGTTCTGCTCACCGGCTTCCTGGCGTGCACCCAGCTGCAGGAACGCCCAGGCCTCCACGGTCAGGAAGGTCAGCGGGATGACTTCGGCCGCCGAGAAGAACGCGCCCAGCGCCATGTGCTCCACCGGTGTGCCGGAGAAGTACAGGTGGTGCATGGTGCCGATCACTCCGCCGGCCGAGTACAAGATGATGTCGAGGAAGATGACCAGCAATGCGACCCGCTCGCGGACCACTCCGAGCAGGACGAACATGTAGGCCACCATCGCGGTGGTGAACAGCTCCAGGAAGTCCTCCACCCACAGGTGCACCATCCAGAACCGCCAGAAGTCGGCCACCGAGAAATGTGCTTCGCTGCCGGCCAGCAGGCTGGCCGCGTAGAACGTCGGGATGGCCAGGCCGGTGAAGAAGAACATCCAGGGCAGGTTCATCTTCGAGGTGGTAGCCAGCTTCGAGCGCATCCCGCGCCAGATGATGACGATCCACCAGAACAGGCAGACGATCAGCAGCACCTGGAACACGCGCGGCAGGTCCAGAAACTCCCACTGCTGCGATACCGGCGTGCCCGGCTTGATCACACCGAAGATCGACAGCGCCTCGAAGGTCAGCGAGCCGAACACCACCACTGCCAGCCCCCCGAGCAGCCCGTAGACCAGGAGTGACTGCTTGCCGGGTTCGCGGCGGGTGATGAAGGGCACCAGGAAGATTCCGCCGGCCAAAAACGCCGCCGCGGTCCAGAACAGGGACAGTTGCAGGTGCCAGGTTCGGGCCAGGTTGTAGGGCAGGATCTTGGCGAGGTCGATCCCGTAGAACTCCGAGAGATCCGCGCGATAGTGCTCGACGGCGCCGCCGAGCACGACCTGGGCCAGGAACAGCACCGCCACCACGGCGAAGATCCAGATCGCCGCGCGCTGCGAGCGGGTCAGCGGCACCTCGCCCGGCTGACGGAAGTGCAGCTTGGTCGACTCGGTGCCGTGCCAGCCGATGTCCTGGCTCCAGCGGCCGTAGACGGTGAACATGACCCCGATGCCGCCCAGCAGCATGATCAGCGACAACACCGACCACACCACGACCGAGCCGGTGGGGCCGTTGTCCACGCGCGGCTCGGCGGGCCAGTTGTTGGTGTAGCTGTAGCTGTGGCCGGGCCGCTCGGCGGCGGCCGCCCACGCGGTCCAGGCGAAGAAAGCGGTCAGGTCCCGGATCTCCCCGGAGTCGGTGATCAGGTGGGGCAGCAGGCCGTATTTGGTGGAGGCCTCGCCGAAGTAGTCGGCGTAGTGCTGCTGGATCTTCTCGAACGCCTTGACCTGCTTGTCGGTGAACACCAGGGTCTTGGTGTCGGCGTCGTAGCGGTTGGTCCTGAACTCGGCGACCACGTCGTCGTGTGGGTTTGCCACGCCCTGCGCCCGGAACTGCTCGGCCACGTCTTCGGTGGCCAGCCGCAGATACTCGGCGGTGTAGTCGGGTCCCAGGTAGGCGCCGTGACCCAGCACCGATCCGTACTGCATGAGGCCACGGGCCTGATACAGCTGCTGGCCACGGGTGATGTCGGCTCCGGAGAACAGCTCTTGCCCGGACTCGGTGGTGACGCGCGCCGGCATCGGCATCGACGCGGTGTAGGTGCGGTAGGCCAGGATTCCCATCACCAGGAAACCGAAGATCATGACCAGGGCCACGCCCTGTGCCCACCCCTTGCCGACCAGCGCCGCGCTGCGGCCGGAACCGCTGGTGGGGGCGCCTGACTCCGTCGCATCGGTGCTCATGACGGGACGCTAACAGTATCGAGGACGAATGTTCTCGAAACTGTTGGCGACCACCGGAATTTGGGGCCGGGCGTTAGTTTCTCTGTGGACCAAATACCCCTTGACGCCGCAGCAGCGCATACCTTAGTGGCGGTCCGCGACGCGGACCGGAAAGGACTCACACCATGCCCCGACTCCGCGAGATCCCGCGCTCCGAAGTGACCGACAAGCAGATTCTGTTCTTCTACGACCGGCTGTTCGGCGAGGGCGTCGACCCGGTGGAGCACACAGATCCCGAAGCGCCCACCGGCGGGCCCGGGGGCTACCGCACCATCCACGGCACGCCGGGGGACTGGTGGACGGTGTTCGCCCAGGCGCCCGCGGTGTTCTCCCACGCGGTGCGCGGATTCGCCCTGTATCGCAACGCCACGCTGGACCCACTGCTGCGCGAGCTCGGTCAGGCCCGTGCCGGCTATGGGCGCGGCAGCCAGTTCGTCTACTCCCAGCACTGCAAGCAGATGCGTTCCCTGGGCATGTCCGAGGAGAAGATCGCCGCCTTGCCGTCCTGGCAGGTCAGCGACGCCTTCACCGGGCTCGAGCGGGCGGTGCTGGCCTACACCGATGCCCTGGTCTATGACGGCGGACGGGTTTCCGACGAGATCTTCGCGGTGCTCAAGGCAAACCTCTCGGACCCCGAAATCCTGGAGTTGACCTACATCACCTGCATGTATGACATGCACTCCATCATCTGTCGCGCGTTGCGCCTGGAGTTCGACGATCGGCCCGAGCTGATCGAGGAGGTCCAGGTTCCCGAGGGCATGCACGTCGCGGACCTCTCGGCTGACCTGGCCGGACAGTGACGGCGGGTTGTCGGTAGCGCGGCGCAAGATCGGCGTGTGCTCGACGCGGTGCTTCCCCTGCAGTGCGGGGGCTGCGGTGCGCCCGGCGCCCGCTGGTGTGCCGCCTGCGCCGCCCAGCTGAGCGTCGGGCCGGCCCATCCCCGGGTGGTCGTCCCAAGGCTGGACCCGCAGGTGCCGGTGTTCGCTCTCGGCCGCTACGCCGGGGCCCGCCGGCAGGCCATCGTCGCGGTCAAGGAACGGGGGCGTAGCGACCTCGTCGCGCCGCTGGCATGCGTCCTGGGTGCAGCGCTGCAGCGGCTGCTGAGCTGGCAGTTGCTGGAGCTGCCGGTGACGATCGTTCCCGCGCCCACCCGCGCCGGCGCCGCCCGGCGGCGGGGAGGCGATCCGGTGACGCGGATCGCTGCGGCGGTGGCGGACCGCGAGTGCGGCATCACAGTGGCGCCGGTACTGCGAATGCGGGCGCTGACGCGCGACTCGGTCGGGTTGGGGGCCGGCGCCCGGGAACGCAACGTCGCCGGCCGGGTGGTGCTGCGCCGGCGGCGGCTGGCGGGCATCCGCGGCGCCGGCGATGTCGTGCTCGTCGACGACGTCGTCACCACGGGTGCCACGCTGGCCGAGTCGGTTCGGGTGCTGTGTCAAGCCCGTCTGCCGGTCGCGGCCGCACTTGTGATCGCGTCGGTATGAGATGGGTTCCAAATGGGTGTGCCAAACCAGTGGCACGTATCGGGCGGCATGGCTACGGTCGTCATCATGAGGTCCCCGGGACCGTAGAGCGGCATCAGTTCGTGGTCGAGACGACAGGAGAGTGTCGAGCATGGCAAATCAGTTTGTGGAAACCCGGCCGGCGTCCGCCGACGCCGACGAGCGGCCCGAGCAGTCGGGCGCGGAGATCGTGGTCAAGGGCCGCAACGTCGAGATTCCTGACCATTTCCGGGTTTACGTGTCGCAGAAGCTGGCCCGCCTGGAGCGGCTGGACCGCTCGATTCGCCTGTTTGACGTCGAGCTCAAACACGCCAACAACCGGCGCCAGCGAAAGTCCTGCCAGCGGATCGACATCACCGCGCACGGCCGTGGGCCGGTGGTTCGCGGGGAGGCCCGGGCCGACAGCTTCTACGCCGCCTTCGAGGCCGCGATCGACCGACTGGAGAGCCGGCTGCGTCGCGACAAGGGGCGGCGCAACGTCTCCTACGGAGACAAAACACCGGTGTCGGTGGCCGAGGCCACCGGGGTCGGCAATTTGGACCCGGCGTTCTTGGCGGGTGCCTTCGAGCGGGGCGGCACCGCCGAACCCGACCGCCGTGACGACAGCGAGGGCTACGGCCACGAGCCCGGCCGGATCGTGCGCACCAAGGAACACACCGCCACGCCCATGTCTGTCGACGACGCGCTCTACGAGATGGAGCTCGTCGGGCACGATTTCTTCCTGTTCCATGACAAGGAGACCGATCAGCCTTCGGTCGTCTACCGGCGGCATGCCTACGACTACGGGCTGATCCGCCTGGTCTGAGGGCAGGCCCTCGCACGCTGCGTTGGCGGCGCATTACCGCCCTCGGTGACGGTGTCACCTACCATGGGTGACGCTCGTAAATGCCGAAGACTGAGTAGGGGACATAGCCGTGCTGTCCAAGTTGCTGCGTTTTGGTGAAGGCCGCATGGTCAAACGGCTCAGAAAGGTCGCGGATTACATCGACACCCTCTCCGGCGACGTCGAGGCATTGACCGACGCGGAGCTGCGGGCCAAGACCGACGAGTTCCGCGCGCGCCACGAGGGCGGCGAGTCCCTCGACGACCTGCTGCCGGAGACCTTCGCGGTGGCCCGGGAGGCGGCCTGGCGGGTGCTGAGCCAGCGGCCCTTCCACGTCCAGCTGATGGGCGGCGCAGCGCTGCACTACGGCAACGTCGCCGAGATGAAGACCGGTGAGGGCAAGACCCTGACCTGTGTGCTTCCGGCGTACCTCAACGCGATCGCCGGCAAGGGCGTGCACGTCGTCACCGTCAACGACTACCTGGCCAAGCGCGACAGCGAGTGGATGGGCCGCGTGCACCGCTTCCTCGGCCTGGAGGTCGGGGTGATCTTGTCGCAGATGAGCCCCGAAGAGCGGCGCGTCGCCTACAACGCCGACGTCACCTACGGCACCAACAACGAGTTCGGCTTCGACTACCTGCGCGACAACATGGCGCACTCGCTGGACCAGCTGGTGCAGCGTTCGCACAACTTCGCGATCGTCGACGAGGTCGACTCCATCCTGATCGACGAGGCTCGGACCCCGCTGATCATCTCCGGGCCGGCCGACGGCAGCTCCCACTGGTACACCGAGTTCGCCCGGATCGTTCCGTTGATGGAGAAGGACGTCCACTACGAAGTCGACCTGCGCAAGCGCACCATCGGTGTGCACGAGGCCGGGGTCGAATTCGTCGAGGACCAGCTCGGCATCGAGAACCTCTACGAGGCCGCCAACTCCCCGCTGGTCAGCTACCTCAACAATGCCCTGAAGGCCAAGGAGCTGTTCAACCGCGACAAGGACTACATCGTCCGCAACGGTGAGGTCTTCATCGTCGACGAGTTCACCGGCCGTGTGCTGGTGGGCCGGCGCTACAACGAGGGGATGCACCAGGCCATCGAGGCCAAGGAGCGGGTGCAGATCAAGGCCGAGAACCAGACGCTGGCCACGATCACCCTGCAGAACTACTTCCGGCTCTACGACAAGCTCGCCGGCATGACCGGCACCGCCGAGACCGAGGCCGCCGAGCTGCACGAGATCTACAAGCTCGGCGTGGTGCCCATCCCCACCAACAAGCCGATGGCACGCATCGACCAGATCGACCTCATCTACAAGACCGAGGAGGCCAAGTTCCTCGCGGTCGTCGACGATGTCGCCGAACGCTACGAAAAGGGCCAGCCGGTGCTGATCGGCACCACGAGCGTCGAGCGCTCGGAGTACCTGTCCAAGCAGCTGACCAAGCGGCGGATCCCGCACAACGTGCTCAATGCCAAGCAGCATGAGCGCGAGGCGCACATCATCGCCGAGGCCGGCCGGCGCGGTGCGATCACGGTCGCCACCAACATGGCCGGCCGCGGCACCGACATCGTGCTCGGCGGCAACGTCGACTTCCTGGCCGACCAGCGGCTGCGCAGTCAGGGACTGGACCCGGTGGAGACGCCCGACGAGTACGAGGCGGCCTGGGACGGGGCGCTGCGTGAGATCAGGGACGAGGCCGCCGCCGAGGCCAAAGAGGTGATCGAGGCGGGCGGCCTGTACGTGCTGGGTACCGAGCGGCACGAGTCGCGGCGTATCGACAACCAGCTGCGCGGCCGGTCCGGACGGCAGGGCGACCCGGGCGAATCGCGGTTCTACCTGTCGCTCGGCGACGAGTTGATGAGACGGTTCAACGGTGCGGCGCTCGAATCACTGCTGACCCGGCTGAACCTGCCCGACGACGTGCCGATCGAGGCCAAGATGGTCACCCGGGCGATCAAGAGCGCCCAGACCCAGGTCGAGCAGCAGAACTTCGAGATCCGCAAGAACGTGCTCAAGTACGACGAGGTGATGAACCAGCAGCGCAAGGTCATCTACACCGAGCGCCGCCGCATCCTCGACGGGGAGAACCTGGCCGAGCAGGCCCACGACATGCTCGTCGACGTGATCACCGCCTACGTCGACGGTGCCACCGGCGAGGGCTACGCGGAGGACTGGGACCTCGAGCAGTTGTGGACGGCGCTCAAGACCCTCTACCCGGTGGGCATCGACTATCACGAACTGCTGCACGCCGACGACATCGGCGAAGCCGACGACCTGACGCGTGAAGAGCTGCTCGAGGCGCTGCTGGCCGACGCCGAGAACGCCTACGCCGCACGGGAGGCCCAGGTCGACGAGGCCGCCGGCCCCGGGGCCATGCGGCAGCTGGAACGCGGGGTGCTGCTCAGTGTTCTGGACCGCAAGTGGCGCGAACACCTCTACGAGATGGACTACCTCAAGGAGGGCATCGGTCTGCGGGCGATGGCGCAGCGCGATCCGCTGGTGGAATACCAGCGGGAGGGCTTCGACATGTTCCGCGGCATGCTCGACGGGCTCAAGGAGGAGTCGGTCGGCTTCCTGTTCAACGTCGCCGTCGAGGCGGTGCCGAAGCAGCCGGTGGCGCCGGTGGACGCTCCCGAAGGCCTGGCAGAGTTCGGGCTGCGTGCCAAGGGCATCGACGGCGCCAACGGAGCCGACGGCGCCAATGGCGCCGATGGTGCCGACGGAGCTGCGGGGCTGACCTATTCGGGGCCGGCCGAGGACGGTTCCGCGGAGGTGCGGCGCAGCGGCGACCTGCAGCCCGCGGGGGCCAATCCCCAGTCTCGCCGGGAGCGCCGGGAAGCGGCGCGCCGGGAGGCCCGGGGGTCGCGGTTGCCGAAGGTGCCGCGCAAGGGCTGAGGCACCGACTCGGCCTCACCCGATGTGCAGTGCGACGACCTGCCACGCGGTGTCGGTGCGGCTTCCGGGGACCGACTCCACGCGGCAGGCCAGCGCATGCGTGCGCCGTCCGCGCCGGTAGGTGCCGAAGACCTCCACGGCGCGAGCCACCTCACCCGAACCTGCCGGTTGCACACGCACCCGTACCAGGGTGGCCGGTTCGACCCGGCCCGCGGGTGCGGCCAGGCGCACCGCCAGCACGGCGTCGGCCAGTCCCGCGGCCAGCAGCCCAAACAGGTGTGCCGCGGGCCGGCGCCCGTCCAGTACCTCCAGGACGCGGCGCAGGGCGGCGTCGGCGAACATCGCCGCCGATCGCAACTGCGGCGGTAGCACCGTGCGAGCCGGACGTGCGGGACGAGTCCGGCCAGGATGCCCGTGGCGCACCCGGACGCACGCCGAGGGCACCGCTGAACGTCCGGGCCGAGCCGGTGGTGCCGGGCGGGCCGGTGGTTCGTAGTCGCCCAACGGCGCGACGGTCGGGCGCTGGGGCAGGCAGGGGTCGGCAGGCACGGCAACTCTCCACATTCGGTCCGGGCGGCGGGCCTGCTGGAGAGTGGCAGGGCGTGTGCGCCCGATCATCGCACAACGGCGGCACGCGCGTATTCGCGTGCGCCGCATCGGGCGGGCGGGCTACCGTGAGCGGCAGTGTATTTCTCCGATCCCCGGGGCTGGTTCAGCGCCCGGCCGGATCGATTCAGCAGGGAGGGCCGCGATGGTGAACCGGCTGTCGGCGTCGGAGGCCTCTTTCTACCGGCTGGAGAACACCACCACGCCGATGTACGTGCAGTCGCTGTTCATTCTGCGTAACCCGCGTGGCGGACTGGGCTACGACAAACTGCTGGAGACCATCGAGCAGCGGTTGCCGCAGATCCCGCGCTACCGGCAGACCATCCACGAAGTCACCCTGGGCCTGGCCCGCCCGGTGTGGGTCGACGACCACGAATTCGACATCACCTATCACGTAAGGCATCTGGCGGTACCGTCCCCCGGCAGCGATCGGCAGCTGCATGAGCTGATCGCGCGGCTGGGACAACAACCGCTGGACCGGGCCCGGCCGCTGTGGGCTGTCTACCTGATCGAAGGGCTGGCCGACAACCGGATCGCTGTCTACATCAAGTCGCACCAGGCGTTGGTCAACGGCATGGCGGCTCCGGCGATGGGGCATGTGCTGGTGGACCGCACTCAACGTCCGCCACCGTTCGACGAAGACATCTGGGTGCCACGCGACGAGCCCGGCGCCGTGGAACTGGTTCTCGGCGCGCTCGGGGACTGGGTGGCCGAGCCGCGCAGCCAGCTGCAGGCGGTGGGGACGACGGTGGGCGGTCCGCTGGCCTGGGCGGGCCGCAAGACCTTCGATGCGCTGCGGGCCATCGTCCGCGGCACCGCTCCGGAAAGCCCGCTCAACACCCAGGTTTCGCAGAACCGTCTGTTCACGGTGGCACGCGGCTCGCTGGAGGACTACCGAAAGGTCCGGGCTCGCTATGAGTGCGCCATCAACGACGTCGTGCTCGCCGTGATCACCGGAGCGCTGCGGAACTGGTTGCTGGCCCGTGGGGAGCCGGTCGGGCCGACGCGCACGGTTCGGGCCCTGGCGCCGTTGTCGGTGTACCCCGGCCACGAGATCGACTCCGCCGGCCAGCCCATCGGTGCCGTGACGCCTTTCCTAGTGGATCTTCCGGTGGGAGAACCCAATCCGGTAGTGCGGCTCTCCCAGATCGCTTATGCCACCGAATCGCATCCCACCTCGACCGGGCTGGTGGATGCCCGCACCATCCTGACGGTGGCGGGTTTTGCCCCACCGACCCTGCACGCGATGGGTGTGCGGGTCGCGACCGCCTATGCCGGGTTCTCCGGGCGGGTGTTCAATCTGCTGATCACCAATGCGCCGGGTTCGCAACGACAGCTCTATGTGTGCGGCGCCAAGTTGCTCGAGACCTACAGCGTGCCGCCGCTGCTGCCGAACAAGGCCCTGGCGATCGGGGTGACGTCCTACAACGGCACGCTGTACTTCGGTGTCAATGCCGACCGCAAGGCGATGAGCGATGTCGGCATGGTCTCGGCCCTGCTGGACGAGTCCTTGGCCGAACTGTTGGAGTCAGCACAGTGAGCGACGACGAATTTGCCTCCGCCTCAAGGCGGCTCGCCGACGATGTGTACGAGAAAGAACTGCTGCGCCTGCAGAGCGAGTTCGTCAAACTCCAGGAATGGGTTCGCGCAACCGGCACCCGGGTGGTGGTGATCTTCGAAGGCCGTGACGCCGCCGGCAAGGGCGGCGTCATCAAGCGCATCACCGAATACCTGAGCCCACGCACGGTGCGCATCGCCGCCCTTCCGGCACCTACCGAGCGGGAACGGGGCCAGTGGTATTTCCAGCGCTACGTCGCACACCTGCCGGCCAGCGGTGAGATCACGCTCTTCGACCGGTCCTGGTACAACCGGGCCGGGGTGGAGAAGGTGATGGGCTTTTGTACCGCCGATGAGCATGCGCGCTTCCTCAAGCAGGTGCCGGTGTTCGAGCAGCTGCTGATCGACGACGGAATCCTCTTGCGCAAGTACTGGTTTTCGGTTTCTCAGGCCGAGCAGTTGCGCCGGTTCCGTAAGCGTCGCAACGATCCGCTGCGGCAGTGGAAGCTCTCGCCGATGGATCTGGAGGCACTGCACCGCTGGGAGGACTATTCGCGGGCCCGCGACGAGATGATGGCCCACACCGATACGGCGTCAAGCCCCTGGTACGTGGTCGAGTCCGAGGTGAAGGCCCATGCCCGGCTCAACATGATGGCGCACCTGCTGCGGTCGATTCCGTATCGGGAGGTGGAGCGCCAGCGCGTGGACTTGCCGAAAAAGCCGGTCGTCACCGGCTTTTACCAGCGTCCCGACCGCAGCCACTATCGGTACGTCGAGGACTACGCCGCCACCCTGCTCGACGACTCGTGAGGAACGGCGCGTGACCCGCTCAGAGCCGGACGAGGGTGAACGGATAGCTGAAGCTACCCGCCGGCGCCCCATCGCAGCCGGTGGCAAACGACGACGTCAGCGTCCCCTGCAACGTGTTCGCATCCCAGGAGTACACATCGTGGGTCGCGATGACCGGACCGTAGTAGATGTTGCCGCACCGTAGCCCATCGGGAACGTCGACGGCCAGGGTGTAACGGCCGTCGGAGATACGCGCGTCGCCGGAGTATTCGAACGCCTTGGCCACCGGCATGGGTATCGCGCTGATGTGCACGCAGTCGGTCCGACCGCTGATACATCGAGACACGGCCCAGGTCCACGTGTGGAAGTCGTTGCGCTCCGGGATAACCAGTTGGTAGTTGGCGAAGAACGGCTCGGCGTGGCTCAGCGGTGCCGCGATCAGCAAAGGGATCATCAGCGCTGAAAGGGCACCGAAGAGGCGCGCAGTCTTCACCTGAATCCTCCATCGCAGGTCTTGGGGGATACGTTCCCGCCCGACCAGCCTCGGCGCCGCGACGCTTCCCGGTAGGTGGGACATCGTGTGTCGGCGGACACCTTCGGCTGTCAACGTGTCCTGTGGCCGCCGCCGAGTCGGGCGGAACGGTGACAGGTCGAACCACCAGCGAAGGGTTTGCGGTACATGGTGAACGGTGCCCAGGACCGCTGGTCGTCCGGACTGCGGGTGCTCGGTACTGGCGGAGCCGGAACCATGCAGGCCGTCGGCGGCCTGCTGGCCATGTCGGCCGACGCGGTGAAGTTCCTGTTCCGGCGTCCCTTCCAAGGCCGAGAACTTCTGGAACAGTCCTGGTTTGTGGCCCGGGTTTCACTGATGCCCACCGTTCTTGTCGCCATCCCGTTCACCGTCCTGGTCAGCTTCACGCTGAACATCCTGTTGCGCGAGTTGGGGGCCGCGGACCTGTCCGGAGCCGGGGCGGCGTTCGGCGCGGTCACTCAAGTCGGACCGATGGTCACCGTGTTGATCGTGGCCGGTGCCGGGGCAACGGCGATGTGCGCTGACCTGGGATCGCGCACCATCCGCGAAGAGATCGACGCCATGGAGGTGCTCGGTATCAACCCGGTTCAGCGCCTGGTGGCGCCCAGGATGCTGGCCGCGGGCATCGTCGCACTGCTGCTCAACAGCCTGGTGGTGATCATCGGGATTCTCGGCGGCTACACCTTCTCGGTCTTCATTCAGGGTGTCAACCCCGGGGCGTTCGCTGCCGGGATCACCCTGCTCACCGGGGTTCCGGAAGTGATCATCTCGTGTGTGAAGGCGGCACTGTTCGGCCTGATCGCCGGGGTGGTGGCCTGCTATCGGGGGCTGACCATCAGCGGAGGAGGGGCCAAGGCGGTGGGGAACGCCGTCAACGAGACAGTGGTGTATGCCTTCATGGCACTGTTCGTGGTGAACGTGGTGGTGACCGCCATCGGCATCCAGATGACGTCGGACTAGCCGGGTTATCGCGATGGCCGCAATACGCGTACTTCACCCGCAGTTGACGCGGGAGCTGACAAGACCGATCGAGGTCATCAGCCGGATAGGCGATCACACCGCATTCTACGGGCGCGCTCTGGCCGGTGTGCCACGCGCGGCATCGACCTACCGTCATGAAGTGATCCGCCTCATTGCCGAGATCAGCATGGGCGCGGGTACTTTGGCGATGATCGGCGGGACCGTCGTCATCGTCGGGTTTCTCACGCTGGCCGCGGGCGGAACGTTGGCGGTTCAGGGCTACAGCTCGCTCGGCGACATCGGCATCGAAGCCCTGACCGGTTTTCTGGCCGCATTCATCAACGTTCGGATATCGGCGCCGGTGGTTGCCGGAATCGGCCTGGCGGCGACGTTCGGTGCCGGCGTCACGGCGCAGTTGGGTGCCATGCGGATCAACGAGGAGATCGACGCACTGGAGACCATGGGCATCCGGGCCGTCGAATACCTGGTGAGCACACGAATTGCGGCCGGAATGGTCGCGATCGCACCGCTGTACTCGATCGCCGTGATTCTGTCGTTCACCGCCAGCAAGCTGACCACCGTGGTGATGTTCGGACAGTCGGCAGGCCTGTACAACCACTACTTCGCCACGTTCCTCAATCCGCAGGACCTGATGTGGTCGTTTCTGCAGGCGATCCTGATGGCGATTGCGGTACTGCTGGTCCACACCTATTTCGGCTACTTCGCCGCGGGCGGGCCCTCGGGAGTGGGGGTGGCCGTGGGCGCAGCGGTGCGGACCTCACTGGTCGTCGTGATCTCGGTGACACTGTTGGTGTCGCTGGCGGTCTACGGATCCAACGGCAACTTCAACCTGTCGGGCTAGGAACGGCACAGCACTGATGGCGACGACTTCGAAGGCACGGCGAATTCTGTTGGGATTGACCACCGTGGCGGTGGCCGTTGCCACCGTCGCGGTAGCCCTGGGATTCTTCCGGGGCAGCTTCACCAAGACCGTTCCCGTCACGGTGCTGTCGCAGCGCGCCGGCCTGGTGATGGACACCGGCGCAAAGGTGAAACTGCACGGGGCCCAAGTCGGCTCGGTGAAGTCAATAGAATCGCTACCCGATGGGCGCGCCGCGTTGCACCTCGCGATGAACCCCTCCTACCTGGACGTCATCCCCGCGAACGTGCGCGTCGGCATCGCCTCATCCACCGTGTTCGGTTCGAAGTTCGTCGACTTGGTTCCGCCGGAAGAACCCTCGGCTGACTCGCTGCGGACGGGACAGGTGCTGGATGCCGAACATGTCACGGTAGAGATCAACTCGGTCTTCGAGCGCCTGTCCTCGGTGCTGCAGAAGATCGAACCCACCAAACTCAACGAGACCCTGGGTGCGCTGGCCACCGCATTGGACGGCCGTGGCGACCGGATCGGTCAGATGATGAGCGACCTCGATGAGTTCCTGGCGCGAACCGATTCGAGCCTGCCGGCATTGGAGCGCGAGCTCACAGTCGCACCTGCCGTGGCCGATGCCTATGCCGACGCGGCACCTGACCTGACCGCCGCCGCCGCGGCAACGACCCGGATGAGCCAGACGATTGTCAGCGAACAGCACAACCTGGACACGCTGCTGCTCAGCGCGATCGGCCTAGCCGATACGGGCAATGACGTCGTGGGGACCAACCGTGAGGCGATCACCGATGTCATGCACCTGTTCGGCCCGACCACAGACCTCACCAATCAGTACCACGAGGCACTGACCTGTGGGTTGGGCGGCGCGGTGGAGCTCGCCAAAGCGCCGGGCACACCGGTACCCGGCGGCCTGCTCCTGCAGACCGTGGTTTTCGGTCAAGAGCGCTACCGGTATCCGCAGAACCTGCCGAAGGTCGCCGCAACGGGCGGGCCACAGTGCACCGACCTCCCCAAGGTCGGATTCCAGAAGATCCCACCGTTCGTGATCACCGACGTCAACGCAAACCCCGCGCAATACGGCAACGAGGGGATTCTGCTGAACTCCGACGGACTCAAGCAGCTGCTGTACGGGCCGATCGACGGACCACCACGAAACAGCGCACAGATCGGTCAGCCGGGATGAGCGGCCTCGGCAAGACGGCGGCCAAGTTCGGTGCGTTCGGTTTGACGATGGTGATGTTGACCGCTGTCATTCTCGCGATCTTCAGCCAGTACCGATCCGGCGCCACCAACGCCTACTCGGCGGTCTTCCAGGATGCCTCCAGCCTCAAGGCCGGAAATTCTGTGCGCGTCGCCGGTATTCGCGTCGGCACCGTCCGCAAGATCGCTCTGCAGCGCGACAACACCGTCCTGGTGTCCTTCGACGCCGACGACAATGTGCGGCTGACCGAGAGCACCAAAGTCGCTGTTCGCTACCTGAATCTGGTTGGCGACCGCTACTTGGAGCTCATCGACGAGCCAGGGTCGACCAGGATCCGGCCACCGGGATCTCGCTTCGGTGTCGAACAGACTGAGCCGGCCCTGAACCTCGACCTGCTGCTGGGCGGTCTCAAGCCCGTCATCCAGGGTCTCAATCCCGACGATGTCAACTCGCTGACCAGCTCGTTGATTCAGATCCTGCAGGGACAGGGCGGTGACCTGGAGTCGTTGTTCACCAGAACATCGTCGTTCACAAACGCATTGGCCGACAACGGAAACGTTGTGGAGCAGCTCATCGCCAATCTCGACGACACCCTGGCGGTGCTGTCGGAGGACGGAAAGAAGTTCTCCGGCGCAGTTGATGGCCTCGAGCGCCTGGTGAGCGGTCTGGCCGCCGAGCGCGATCCGATCGGCACAGCGATCACGGCGCTCGACAATGGGACGGCCTCGTTGGCCGGCCTGTTGACCCAGGCCCGCTCACCGCTGTCGGGAACGGTGGATCAGCTGACCAGACTGGCCCCGCTGCTGGCGAACGAAACCGACCTGGCCAGGCTCGACCTGCTGATGCAGAAGACTCCCCAGAACTATCGCAAGCTGGTCCGTCTCGGCTCGTACGGCAGTTGGCTGAACCTCTACATCTGCGGCGTCTCGGTTCGGGTCACTGATCTGCAGGGCCGTACGGCTCACTTCCCCTGGGTCGTCCAGAACACCGGAAGGTGCGGAGAGCCCTGATGTTGAAGTACCGGGAATCATCGCTTGTTCGTCTGGGATTCGTTGGTCTTGTGCTGATAGTGCTGATCATCATGGTCGGGTTGCAACCCAAGCAGCTCCTGGCGATGGCGACGTCGATCAGATACCAGGCGTTGTTCGCCGAGGCCGGCGGCCTGGCTGCCGGCAACAATGTGAAGGTGTCGGGCGTCAACGTCGGCACGGTATCCAGGGTTTCCCTCGATCACGGCAAGGCGCGGGTGAGCTTTGCCGTCGACAGTCGGGTGCGACTCGGCGTCGACACCACAGCGCACATCGGAATCGCGACGCTGCTCGGTGAGCGGGTCCTGGTCATCGAACCGCGCGGTCCCGGCAGTATCGGCGCTCTCGGCGTCATTCCGCTGACCCGTACCGCCTCGCCGTATTCGCTGACCGACGCGCTCGGGGAGTTCACCTCGAACACCGCGGCGACCGACACCGCGACCATCAACCAGTCTCTGGACACGTTGTCGGCGACCATCGAGCGACTGGCGCCTCAACTGGCCCCCACCTTCGAAGGGGTGAGTCGGTTGTCCAAGTCGCTGAACAACCGAAACGAATCGTTGAGCGCCCTGCTTTCCTCGGCCGCCGATGTCACCGGGGTCCTGGCCGAACGCAGTGAGCAGGTGAATCGGCTGATCCTCAATGCCGACGACCTACTGGCGGTGCTGCAGGATCGTCGCCACGCGATTGTCGACCTGCTGGCCAATACCTCCGCCGTGGCACAGCAACTTTCCGGGCTCGTCGATGACAACGAGCAGGAACTGGCTCCTACGCTCACGCAGCTCAACAAGGTCGCGGAGATGCTTGAACGCAACCGCGACAATCTGGAGAAGTCCCTCAAAGGCCTGGCCAAATACCAGCTGACGCAAGGTGAGGCCGTCAACAACGGGTTCTACTACTACGGATTTGCCTCCAACCTGCTTCCCGGGCCGGCGATCCAGCCGTTCCTCGACTACGCACTCGGATTCCGTCGCGGAGTCGACGCGGGCCAGCCACCCGACAACGCCGGTCCGCGGGCGGAATTCCCGTTCCCCTACAACGGGATTCCCGGAGGTTCGCGATGAGCGTCAGGACAGTGCTCGACAGCCGGGGAAAGAAACTGGCCGCCCTCGGTATCGCGCTGCTGATGGCCGCTGCCGTCGTGTTCGTCGGCTGTCAGAAGCTGATGGGGCCCAGGACGATCGTCGCGTACTTCACGTCGGCAACGGCTATCTATCCCGGTGACGAGGTCCGCGTGGTGGGCGTGCGGGTAGGAACGATCAAATCCATCGAGCCGTTGGGAACTCGCACCCGGATGGTCCTCGCGGTGGACCGAGCGGTGCCCGTTCCCGCAGACGCGAAGGCGATCATCGTGGCGCCCAACCTGGTGTCGGCTCGCTATGTACAGCTGACGCCGGCCTATGAATCGAGTCCTGCGGCCAGTGGTGCCACCTTGCCCGACGGTGCCGAGATCGGCGAGGACCGGACCGCCGTACCGGTCGAGTGGGACGAGATCAAAGAGCAGCTCACCAGGCTCGCCTCCGACCTGGGCCCGTCCAGCGGCGTGTCGAGCACTTCGCTGGGACATTTCATCGACACCACCGCCGACGCCATGGCAGGAAATGGTGACAAACTGCGCCAGACCATAACTCAGCTGGCCGATGTCGGCAGGGTTCTGGGAAAGGGGAGCGGCGACATCGTCGGGGTGCTCACCAATCTCCAGACCTTCGTCGCCGCGCTACGTGACAGCAATACCCAAATCGTGGAGTTCCAGGGTCGCCTCGCCGATGTGACGAGCGTGATCGACGGCAGCCGCTCGGATCTGGACTCGGCCATCACCGAGCTGTCGGCCGTCGTCGGCAAGATTCAACGGTTCATCGCGGGTTCGCGTGATCAGACCGTCGAACAGGTCGAGCGACTGGCGAATGTGACGCAGGTGCTCTCCGACAACAGCATGGTGGTCAAGAACGTGCTGCACGCGGCGCCGAATGCTTTGGTCAACGGCTACAACATCTACAACCCGGACACCGGTGGTCCCCGAGGATCGTTCGCGATGAACAATTTCGCGAATCCCGTCGCGACGATCTGTTCGGCGATCGCAGCCGTGGAGAACGTCACCGCCGAAGCGTCGGGTAAGGCCTGCGCCCAGTACTTGGGACCCGCGCTGCGGCTGATGAATTTCAACTATCTTCCGCTGCCGTTCAATGCCTACCTGGGTCCGTCCCCGAAGAACGTGATCTATTCGGATCCCGCGCTGGCTCCAGGGGGAGGGGGAACCGATCGCGGGCCGCAGGAGATCCCGCCGGCGGTCTCGGCTTATACCGGTGTCGGCGACGTGCCCCCGCCGCCGGGGTGGACCGATCCGGCACATCCGCCGGGGGCGTACGCACCCGACGGTATGCCCGCGCATCGGCACCCGGGCCTGTATCCGGGTGCGCCGATTCCGCCCGGGGTGGCGCCGCCAGCGGTGCCGGCCGCCTCGGATGTGACCGAGCTGCTGTTACCGCCGGGAGCCGGCCTGTCAGCCCCGGGGGGTGCGCCGTGACGAGGATGATGTCGATCCGGAGGCTGGCAATCGCCGCCTGCTGCGCGGCCCTGACCGCGTCGGGCTGTTCCTTCGACGGGCTCAACTCGCTGCCGCTTCCCGGCACGGTCGGAACCGGTTCCGACGCGGTGACCTACCACGTGCAGATTGCCAACATCGGCACGTTGGAATCGAATTCACCGGTGATGGTCAGCGACGTGGTTGTCGGCGCTATTCGCCGGATGAACGTCCAGGACTGGCGGGCCGACGTCGAGATCTCGGTCCGGCCTGATGTGGTGATTCCGGAAAACGCGGTCGCAGCGGTGGGGCAGACCAGTTTGTTGGGGTCGATGCACCTCGCCTTGGACCCGCCTCTGGGCGAGGCACCCACGGGGCGGTTGGCTCCCGGTGCGACCATTGCCTTGTCCAAGTCCTCGACATACCCCTCGACCGAGCAGACTCTGTCGTCGCTGTCGGTGGTGGTCAACGGCGGTGGCCTCACTCGCATCGGCGACATCGTCCATAACTTCAACGCGGCCCTCGACGGCCGGCAAGTTCAGATCCGGGATCTGCTGACCCGGATGAACACGGTGGTCACGCTGCTGGACAGTCAGCACGACAACATCATCGCCACGATCTCGTCGCTGAACCGGATGGCGGCGACGTTCGCCGGACAACGCGACGTACTGACCGGCGCACTGAACCGGATTCCTCCCGCCCTCGAGGTGTTGAACAAACAGCGGCCGCGACTGATCACTGCGTTGGACAAGCTGGGCGACTTCAGTGCTACCGCGAACCGACTCATCACCGACTCACAGGACGACATCGTTCGCAACCTGAAGAATCTCGAGCCGACGGTGCGCGCACTCGCCGACATCGGGCCGGACCTGACCACCGCGATTTCTTACCTGCCCACCTACCCTTACACGCAGGAGTTTATCGACCGCGGCATCCGCGGCGACTATATGAACCAGTTCATCGTGTTCGACTTCACCATTCCCCGTATGAAGAGGGGCATATTGCTCGGAACCCGGTGGGGTGACGCGAGCACCTCACTCGTACCGGCGCCCGGGGATCCGTGGTACTCGACCTATACGCGGGACCCGCTGCACGCACCCCTGGGACCGCCGCCGACCGAGGTGGCAAGCCTGCCGCCGCTGACGGCCGCCGACACCGACGGTGACGCGGCCACGGACGGACCCGTCAGCTCACCACAAGACGGCCCCGTGTCGTCCCCACCGGCCCAAGGCGGAAGCTGATGCTGACTCGTTTCGTTCGCAGCCAACTGATCATCTTTTCCATCGCCTCGGTGATCGGCGTCAGCTCGATGGTCTTGGTCTACATGCAGGCGCCGGTCCTGCTGGGCATCGGGCGCATCTCGGTGACGCTCCAACTGCCGACGACTGGAGGCTTGTACAAGTTCTCCAACGTGACCTACCGAGGTGTAGAGGTGGGCAAGGTCACCGACGTCCGGCCAACCCGTCTCGGCGCCCACGTCTCGATGTCGTTGAAGTCCTCGCCGAGGATTCCGGCAGATCTGCAGGCGGATGTGCGAAGCGTATCGGCGGTAGGCGAGCAATACGTGGATCTGGTACCGCGCACCGATGCCGGTCCCTACCTCGAAAACGGTTCCACCATAACCGCTGACAACGTGTCGCTGCCGAAGCCGGTTGGCCCGATGCTCGATCAGATGAGCGAGTTGGTGACCAGCATCCCCACCGGCAAGCTGGGGGCCTTACTCGACGAATCGTTCAAGGCGCTCAATGGAACAGGTAACGATCTCGGCTCTCTGTTCGAGTCATCGAGCGAGCTGGCCGCCCGGCTCAATGGAGCCGCCGACCGTACGCGCGGCCTGATCGACGACAGTCGGCCGCTGTTGGAGGGTCAGGCAGACAGCGTTGACGCGATCCGAACCTGGGCGCGCAGCCTGGCCGGCATCACCCGACAGGTGGATGCTCGCGACTCGGAGATCCGGACCATCCTTCGCGCCGGATCTGGCGCCGCGGACGAGGCGTCCCGCCTGTTGTCCGAGATCAAGCCGACACTGCCGCTGCTGTTGGCCAATCTCACCACAGTCGGCCAGATCGGCCTCGTCTACCACCGATCCATCGAGCAGCTGCTGGTGCTGTTGCCACCGTATTTGGCCGCCACCCAGTCCTACGGGTCTTCTCTGAACAATCCGACGGGGATGGCGCTTTCGGAGTTCAGCCTTACTCTCGGCGACCCGCCCGCATGCACGGTGGGGTTCTTGCCGCCGTCGTCATGGCGGTCCCCGGCGGACCTGAGCGATGTGGATACGCCGGACGGCTTGTACTGCAAACTGCCGCAGGATTCTGCCATCGGGGTTCGCGGTGCAAGAAACTTTCCGTGCATGGATCAGCCCGGAAAGCGCGCGCCGACGGTCGAGATCTGTGAGAGCGACCAGCCTTTCGAGCCGCTGGCCATGCGCCAGCATGTTACCGGCCCCTATCCGATCGACCCTGCACTGATCGCTCAGGGTGTTCCGCCGGATGATCGGATCACCTTCGGGGACCAAATCTTCGGCCCCGCCGAGAACCCGGCTCCGGGGGCCGCCGAGGGTGATCCGGCGTCGCCGGAGGTAAAGGCGTCGCCTCCTGAGGGATCCGCCGCTGTTGCGCCGAGTGGCTATGCCGCGGGCACCGCCGGCCCCTCGGTGGCATTTGCCACCTACAACCCCCGGACCGGACAGTACGCGGCGCCCGACGGCAAGGTGTACAGCCAATCGGACCTGGTGCGTCCGGCGCCGCGGAGTTGGGAAGACATGCTCCCGAAATGAGCGCCCGTCCGCAACGGACAGAGGATCATCAGATCCGCCGATTCATCCGATCTTGGTGAGTTTGAACGGCATGTTGATGTACACCGGCTTGTTCGACCCACACGCGCCGCTGGGGCCGGTGGTGATGTCTTCGCCGACCAGCGTGGTCGACGTCGGGTCCGCGTTCGCGCCTTCGGGGGTCATCGCCTTGAATCGGAAGGTCTGCAGTCCCGGAGCGGTGCTGCCATCCGGACACGGGACCCAGTTGTCGATGGGCCGCTTGACGTACCACACCGAACTTCTCTGGTAGATGGGTGCTGTCCAGGTCTCGTCGCTACGCACCGTCCCGGTGCACTCGCCCGGGTAGCTGCATTGGGTGCTGATGGTCCAGGTGCTGCGATGGCTGGGCTGATCGTAGAAAACCTCGTTCTTGCGCGCCCATTCGCCGTTGGAGGTGGCGGTGTAGGTGCCGTTGAGGCCCCAGTCGGGGTGATCGGCCTGCGCGACGGGAACGGAGGCTGTGCCGGTGAGCGCCACCGCAGCGACGGTGACCGCAATGGCGGGCCCACGGGGCATGGCATGCTCCTCGAATCGGTCTGGCACAGCGAGCCTTCGGCGTCCGCAGTAAACCCCGATCCGGGACATCCGCAGGCCAATATGTCCACTGAGTGGACTGTCAACATCTCGGAGCGGCAGCGCCCTGACAAAGTTGCCAGGTATGCGGCGAAGAGCGCTATTGGCTGGGGCGGCCTTGGTGGTGGCGTTGGTGACGACGGCCCCTGCCGGGGCAGATCCCGTCTCGTGTGATGACCCGTCGTGCGTACCGGGCCTGACCACGGGAGTCGTTCTGGGGCAGGCGTGTCACGATACCGCTTACTACGTTTTCGGGACTGCTGTGGCAGGACCCTCGCTGGAGCCGGACAGGCTGGTGTTCTGCGGATCGCCGCGACGCTACGAGCCGCGATACTTCCGCTCCCCGTCGATGGCGGGCATCAAAGAACTGGGTTCCAGCTGTGCCGGATACGAGAACTGGGTGGCTCAGGCTCCCGATGGCCTGTTTCTCAGCTGTCAGTCGAAGAACGGCGCCCCGCGATGGAGCCGCGGCGATGGCTAGGAAGCCCTTGGCGGCGGCGCTGGCCGTCTTGGTCTTTCCGAGTGCGCCCGCACACGCCGACCCTCCCGGTCCGCACGAGGTCGTCTACACCGTGACCACGCAGTCCCCGGTAGCCGCGGACATCTACTACCGGGACACAGATCCGCCGACGTGGGCCGACTACAGCCACAATCCCTACGAGTTCAGCCCCAAAGTACGGGCCGACGTCGGACCTGGCCGACCATGGGTGCTGCGTGCCACGTTGGTCGATCCGCAGCGGTGGGCGATGGTGACGGCCACGAGTGGCCGTTCGCCGACGGAGCCCGGGTTTCGGTGTGAGTTGAAGGTGGACGGAACCGTGGTCGCCACCTCAGACGGCCCGAAGGGCGCACTGTGCGCGTTGCGCCACTGGTGATCAACCGCCCGGCGGGCGGTCCCGGGTGAGCCCGCCCGCTGGGTGGGAGAGCGTCGCCACGGCAGCAGTGGCCGGGCTTAGTGTGCCGAGGTCGGCCGTTGTCGGCCCGACCCGGCGATGAAGGGAAACCGGTGGGCGCTGTGACGAAAACCGAGACCAGGCCGGGCGCGGTGGCTTCCCCCGCGGCGCCCCGGGCGGTCGATTCTGCCGAGTCGACCGCCGAAGATGCCGGCGTACTGGTGGAACGAGCCGAGGCCGAGGCCGCTGCGGCAGAAGCCGTGGCAGCCCAAGCGCGGGCCCGTGTCATCCGCCTGCAGCAGCAAGCGCAGAATCTCGCCTCGTTCTCCGAGGTCGTGCCGGTTTCCGAGCAACGTGACGAGCCCGCGGCGGTTGGCGGTGATCGGTCATGGCTTACGCGAACTCGGGCTCGCCTTTCTGGGCTCCGGTGGGGACAGCTGGCCACCGCCGTCATCGTGCTGGGCGCGTGCGTACTGCTCGTGGCGAGCGCGTTGATGCTCAGATCTCAGCAGACGGCGCAGGCACAGGAGCGCAACCGTGCTGAGTTCGTCGCCGCGGCGCGGCAGGCCGTGGTGACCCTGATGTCGATTGATTTCAACGATCCGCAGGGCAGTGTGCAGCGAATCGTCGACAATTCGACGGGTCCGTTCCGGGATGAATTCCTGGGCGCTGCGGACGACTTCAGCAGAGTCGCCAAGGATGCCAAGGTGACCACCAAAGCCACGGCGACGGCGGCCGCGGTCGAATCGATGACCCCGGACTCCGCTGTGGTCCTGGTGTCGGCCTCGTCCACGGTGACCAATGCTGCCGGCGCCGACGAATCCCCCCGCAGCTGGCGTCTGACCGTTGACCTGCGGCGGGAAGGAGACCAGATCAAGATGTCAAAAGTGGAGTTCGTACCGTGACGGTTGAGCAAGCCGCCGTCGTGCCGACACCCGGAGTGGTCGGCCGAGCCAAGGTAGTGCTCAGGGCACGCCGCAAGGCGCTTTTCCTCGGTCTCATCCTGGCGGTGGCAGCGCTGTTGGCGACGGTGCTCTATGTGACCGTCTACCGTCCAGTTCAGCAGTCCGGTGATGCGGCCGGCGACGCGGCCGTCCGCGCCGCGTCATCGGCGACGGTGGCATTGCTGTCGTATGCGCCCGAGACTCTCGATCAGGACATCGAACGGTCCCGGACTCTGATGTCCGGCGATTTTCTGACCTATTACAGCAAGTTCACCACTGATGTCGTCGCACCGGCAGTGCGCACCAAGGGAATCAAGGCGACCGCCCAGGTGGTGAATGCCGGCCTGATGGAGATCCGGCCGAATGAGGCGAAGGTGCTGGTGTTTCTCAACCAGGAAACGGTCAGCCGTGAACGGCCAGAGCCTGCGCTCACTGCCAGCAGCGTGGTGGTGAGTCTGGCCAAAGTCGATGCCCGATGGCTGATCTCGGCGCTCGACCCGGTGTGATTCGGTAATCAGGTTTTGGCGACCGGCCTGATGAAGATCCCCGTCGCATGGACGGTGACGCGACCCTGGGAATCGAGAAGGTTCCCCTCGGCGAACGTTTTCCCGCCGTCTTCGCGCTCCACCCAGGCTTCCACCCGCAATCTGCCCAGCGGAGTCGGCGCCACGTAGCGAAGCGTCAGTGTCCCCGTGAAGGCGGGACGGTCGGGCCGGTGTGCGGTGGCGCCCAGCAGGTGGTCGAGGATCAACGCGCACACGCCGCCGTGGACGAGTCCCGGAGGGCCCTCGTAGGCGGCGCCCAGCACAAGGTCGGCCACGGCGCGCTGCCCCGCTTCGTCACGGTCAACGCGCAGCGGCGGTGCTATGGCGTTGCGCATGCCGATCGCCACGTTGCCCCAGGGCAGTGTCCGCCCATCCGTGGCAGTGCGGACCCCGAAGGGCACGGGGTCCAGTCGCGATCCCAGTATCTCGCCGGCCTGTTGGATCAGTGCGTGCGCCCTGCGCACCTCGGACTCGTCCACGCGGCTGCGAATCGTGACGTCGATGAGTTCACGCAGGGACTGGGTCAACGGTTCGAAGACGGCCTGTGCGCGCTGCACGTCTTCCGGCGTGATCGGCTCGCTCAGCACCGGTCCTCCTGTGCTGCCATGTCCAGCGCCGCGAGATGACTGAACAGCATTGAGGCGCCGATCGGGTTGCCGCCGCCGGGATAGGTGGTGCCGCTGACAGCAGCCATGGTGTTCCCGGCGGCGTAGAGCCCCGGAATGACGGAATCATCGGCGGTCAAGACCCGAGCGCGTGCATCGGTTCGCAGCCCGCCCTTGGTGCCCAGATCCGAGACGCCGAACGCGGCGGCGTGATACGGAGGGGTGTCGATGGGGACCAGCGGCGAGGCGCCCTCGGTGAACACCCGGTCATAGGCTTCGTTTCCTCGACCGAAGTCCTCATCCGCACCGGCTGCTGCCTGTTTGTTGAATCGCTCGACGGTTGCCGTCAGCTGGGCGCTCGGAACGCCGATGGCCTCGGCGAGGTCGTGCAGAGTGTCCGCCGAATGCCACAGGCCGGCTCGGTGGTAGTCGGCGGCGTCGACCATCGACACATTGGTCGCGCCGACCGGGGGAATACCGTCGGTCCGGTTGTCATAGATCATCCAGAATGGCAATGACGCTTTGCCGGAGGCGATCTGCGCCAGCACGTCGCGCCCGAGCCGATCGTAGGGGGCCGATTCGTTGACGAATCGGCTGCCATCGTGGTTGACGAAGATGCCACCGGTGAACCACAGCGCGAAGGCTGCCTTTCCGTCGGGGTGAATCATCCCCGGTGACCACCAGGCCTGATCCATCAGATCGATGTCGGCCCCGACCGCGATGGCCGCCAGGTGGGCGGTTCCGATGTTGCCCGGTGCGCCCATGGTGTCCCGTGCGCTGCCGGGCACGCGGTACCGCGCGCGCATGGCCGCGTTCTGTTCGAAGCCACCTGACGCAAGCAGCACTCCGCGCGTGGCCCGAACGCGTACAGGCTTGCCGTCGCGCTCGACGACCGCACCGATCACGGAGCCGTCCTCGACGATCAACTCGGTGAGCGGCGCATTTCGCCAGCACAGGGCGTTCGGGAACTTGTCGAGTGCGGCCAGGAAGCGTCCGACCAGTGCACGGCCGCCGGTCAGCAGGTCCGGGGCCGGGCTGCCGAGGCGTTCGGCATCCAGGGGCCCGCGCACCGACCCGCGGTAGCTGCCGAGCTCCTGATCGGGCACTGGCACCGGGACGGTATGACGGTAGCCGTCGGCGCGGGCGCCGGGAACAGACCCGTAGTAGTCCGGCCAGGGGAAGGCCACAAATTCGAACCCCGGGTCTTGTTCCAGGTATTCGATCAATCCCGCACCACCGCGAACGTAGGCGTCCTGGAGGTCACGCGGAGTGCGATCGCCCACGACCGCGTGGAAGTAGCGCAGGGCCTCCTCGATCGCGTCGTCGGCGCCGGCGCGTTTCAGGGCGGGATTGCACGGGTACCACACCCCACCGCCGCCGGAGTATGCGGTGGTCCCGCCGAACTGATCGGTGGCTTCCACGAGCAGGACAGAAAGGCCTTCGCGGGCAGCGGTATAGGCACCGGCGATGCCTCCGCCGGAGCCGGCGACGACCACATCGAAGACCGAATCGAAGTCAGGCATGACGGCCGCCCTCCAGGCCGATGTAGCGGCCGTATCCGCCGCGGTAGAACAGCAGGGGGCGCCTTTGCCCATGCGCCCGCAGACCGGTCACACGCGCTATCACGATCGTGTGGTCGCCGGCCTCGTGCTCGAACTGAAGATCTGCTTCGATCGAGGCGAGCGTGCCGTCTAGGGCGGGTGCCCCGTTGACTCCCGGAGACCAGGTCACCTTGTCGAACTTATCGCTTCCGCTGACGGCGAACTGCGTGGAGACCTCGGTCTGATGCTCCGAGAGAATGTTGAGGCAGAGCTTCCCGACTTCGCGGATCAGGGGCCAGCTACTCGAGGTGTTGGCGGCGCAGAACGAGACGTACGGCGGGTCCAGGGACACCGACGTCACCGATTGACAGGTGAAACCCAGAGGACGGCGTCCGTCGTGTGCGGTGATGACGGCGATACCCGTACAGAAGTGCCCCAGGACGTGCCGCATCTCGGGAGCAAGCGGTACGAGCAGGTCACCGGGTGAGTCTCGGGCGGCTTTGTCGAACATGGCTCTCCTCGCGCGGGGGGAACTTTCCGCCTGACACTGTCGGCCCTGGCAGTCGCCGGTGCAACGCCAGTTCCCGGTCAGCGGTAGTTGGGACGTTTCCGCGAAACCATTCGTTGTTAGCCTTGTGCAGTGAGCGAAGCCCCCAACAGTGCCAACGACGCGTCGAGCGTGTCGCCCACCGGGTGGGCGCTTTTGGGGATGCTTTCGGGCGGCGACGAGCTTTCCGGTTACGACATCAAGAAGTGGTTCAACTGGACCATTCGGTTCTTTTACTCCAGTCCGGCCTACAGCCAGATCTATTCGGAGTTGAAGCGGCTTGAGCAGCGGGGTTTGGTCACCTCGCGTGTGGACGCCGGTGTCCGCAGCAGGCGGATGTACAAGATCACCGATCCGGGTCTGACCGCGGTTACGCGATGGGCCAACGACGAACCCGTTGAACCGCCAACTCTCAAACACAATCCGCTGATGCGGGTCATCCTCGGTCATCTGATGAATCCGGGCCGGCTCAGGGAGATTCTGGCTGAACACGTCGCCCACGTCGAGCAGATGCACCGCGCGGCGGCGACCGAGGCGCGCTGGGCGGGCGAGGAGCCGGCGTGGTCGTACGCGCGTCTGGCGTTGCGGTGGTCCGAGGAGTACTACGCGGCCGAGCGGGAGCTGGCGCTTCAGATGATCAAAGACCTCGACGAGGTCGAAGAGAGATTCGCCGAGGGGGGCGAGGACGGCACGAAGTTCCCGGTGCGCGACTACTGGTATGAGGTCGAACGGCGTATCGCCGCCGAAGACGGCCAGGCCTGACGGCTTCGGCGCCGCACGCCCAGGCGATTACCGCCGGCCGGGCGACGACACGCGGCCGTCAGCGCTCGCGATGCGCCGGTTGACACCCCGAGCGGTGCGCCGCGTGGACCCCGGCGCGTCTCCCGCTGAAGATGCAGTCGGCGATCGAAAGCCCACTCACATAGCTGTTGGAGCAGATGCCCACCGCGTTTCGGCCGGCAGCGTACAGTCCGGGAACGACCCCGCCGGCGCGGTGCGCCACTTCGCCTGTCGCCTCGTCCACGACGAGTCCGCCCAGCGTCAGCCCGGGAATCGGATAGAACATCGATGAGCCCGCCGAAATGTTGATCGAATAGAACGGGCCCTTCAGCATCGGCGGGCACAGGTCCGGGTCCTTTCTGGCTGGATCGCCCGCACCGCTGATGATGCCGTTGGTGTAGGCATCGACCGTGCGCCGCAGGCCTTCGGTGTCTATGCCGTTCTTGCGCGCGATGCCCTCGATGGTGGCGGCCTTCTTGTGGCCGGCGGTCAGCAGGTAGAGCAATTGAAGTCGTTGGAACAGCTGGGTCTGGTCGGTGATCTGGTCCCGGATCTTCTTCCATGTCGGGGCGTCGTAGATGGCCCAGCCGATGCCCCCGAAGTGACGCATCATCACATCGCCGTGGGTTGCGCCGTAAAGGTCTTCGTTGGCGATGCGCTGTCCGTCGGCGCCGACGGTCAGACCTTCCAAGAAGGCGCTCGGCGGCGCGAGAAACCGCCACGCGGTGACGTTGCCCATTTTGTCGGTCTTGCCGCCGGCGGCCAGACCGAGCCCGATGCCACAGCCGTCGTCGCCGGCTGTACCCAGTGGCGAGACCTTCATGAAGGCCGGGGCGAACTGCTGCATCCATGCGCGGTTGTGGACGAATCCGCCCGCCGCCAGCACCACGGCGCGGCCACGTGCCTCGCCTTCCGCCGCGCCCTCGGCCCAGAGTCGCTCCGTTCGCCCAACCACCCCTTTGACCAAGCCGGGTAGCCAGTTGCCCACCTTGCCGGTCAGTCTGGTCAACAGGGCGTGTTGGCGGACGTTGCGATGGGACAGATCCAGCTTGCGGTAACGCACCCCGGCGATCCGCCCGTGCTCATCCTTGATGAGGTCGTGGACGCGGGCCAGTGGAATGAAGTCGACGCCGCTCTCCTGCGCGGTTCTGCGCAGATGCGCGAACAATGCTTTGCCCGAGCTCATCCCGGGCGCCAGGACGCGGTGTCCGCGGGGCGCCGGGCGCGCATGCCGGGCATAAGGGTGCGCCTTCTCGTTTCCGGAGTAGTAAAGGTAGTAATCGTCGGTGGGGTAGGAGGTCTTATACGACGAGACTTTTCCGCCCCGGAACTCAACGCCCGCCGCCTTGAGCCATTCGATCATCGCCGGGCTCTGCTGGCAGAACCGGCGGAGGGTCTCCTCGGATACCGCGTCTCCGACCTCCTGGCGCAGGTAGGCGAGCATGTCCTCGACCGAGTCTTCATAGCCGCCCACGCGCTGCTCATGTGTGCCCGCCCCGGCGTAGACGATCCCACCCGAGAGCGCCGTCGCGCCCCCGCCGTAGCCACGGTCCAGCACCAGCACACGCGCCCCACAACGCGCAGCCTCGATCGATGCGGCGGCGCCGGCGGCACCGAATCCGACAACGATGACGTCGTATTCACGAGACGGTGACGTCCGGCCCTTCATGTCCGAGTTCCTTTCTGCGCGGGCGTCATCGCCGTGTCACTCAGTCGAGTCTGCCGGCCGCATGCTGCGCTGCGATGTACCCGAACACCAAGCCCTGACCGATCGTCGCCCCGGCGCCCGGATAGCTCGCGCCGAAGGCGTTGGCCGCGCTGTTGCCGATCGCGTAGAGCCCCTCGACCGCCGATCCGTCCTCGCGGAGCACCCGCCCGCGCACATCGGTGCGAAGTCCGCCACAGGTACCCAGGTCGCTGAGAACGATCTTCACCGCATACAGCGGTCCCGAGCGCAGTGGACGCAGGTTGGGGTTCGGCGCGATGGTCGGGTCGCCGTAATAGCGGTCGTAAGCGCTCGCGCCGCGGTGAAAGTCGGAGTCGATACCGGAGCCGGCCAACGCGTTGAAGCGATCCATCGTCGCGCAGAATGCCGCCGGATCCACTCCGATCGCACGGGCCAATTCAGCCGGATCGTCGGCCCGGTGCGCAATGCCCGCCTCGTACCACGCTGCCGGTATCGGCATGCGGGGAAACAGCTCTGCGGCAAGGAGGTAGCTGTTGCGGTACTTCTGATCGAAGACCATCCACATGACCTCTACCGGGTTGCCGGCCCGCTCGCGTTCAAGCAGCCGCTGCCCGAAGGACATGTAGTCGATGGCCTCGTTGACAAAGCGTTGCCCGTTCTGGTCGACCAACAGGCAACCGGGGAGCGAGCGTTCGGCGAGCATCACGGTCGGCTCGCCGCCCGGCAGCGGCGCAAAGGCCGGAAACCACCAGGCTTGGTCCATCAGCGCGGTGTCGGCGCCGCACAAGTCCTGAGCCAGGCGAATGCCGTCACCGACGTTCCCCTCGGCTCCCAGGCTGGCGTGCTCCTCAAGGCGCGCGGACTGAAACGTGCGCCGCCAGTCCATGCGGTGGTCGAAGCCGCCGGTCGCCAGCACCACACCGCGGCGGGCAACCACCCTGACCGCGGTGCCGTTGCGGTTCACCACGGCGCCGGTCACGCGGCCGCTGTCGACAAGGAGCTCTGTGACCGGTGATTCGGTCCACACCGGAATGTCGGCACGTAGGACCCCGGCGAACATGCCTGCCGCCAAAGCTTGGCCACCGGCGGCGTACCGCCTGCGCAACGCCAGCCCCCCAATGCCCTGGAAGGCGCGCAGCATGATGCGAGGCAACGACCGCCGCGGAACCCGGACCATGAGGTTGAGCCAACGGTAGTCCGCTCCGGTCACCGGCATGGGGAACGACGACTTCATCACGCCTGGACGTAGCCGCGTCAGCTCCGAGCCGAGAACTGCGGTGTTGAACGGGCGGCATTCGCAGGTGCGGCCGAGTGCACTTCCCCCGGCCTTCTCCGGGTGGTAGTCGGAATAGCCTTTGGCCCATTGGAATTTCATCGGCGTGGTGCGGCGCAGCATCTGCACCGTTGATCCGCCGTAGTGGAGGAAGGCATGCGCCCGGTCGTGAGCCGAGGCCTCTCCGATGACCGATTCGAGGTAGGTGCGTCCAGCGGCAACGGTGTCGTCAGATCCCGAGGCGGTCAGGATGGGATTGGCCGGCATCCAGAACGCGCCGCCCGAGCGAGCGGTCGACCCCCCGACGTAAGAGGTCTTCTCCACGATCAGTGTCGACAAGCCCGCCTCGTGTGCAGCCAGTGCCGCCGCCATTCCGGTACCAGAACCGACGATGAGTAGGTCGACAGTGATGCTGTGTGGATCGGTCACCGACTGATTGTCCGACGGGCAACTACGAGACATCGCCACCCTGCCCGGTCAGTGGAACACCGCCGGGTTCATCACCTCGTGCGGTGCTAGAACGAGAGCAGCTCCTGCAGGCGATGAACAGCGAGGATGGCCGGAATGACACCGTCAGAGCACAACGGCTCCGTAGAGGTCCGTGAGATCGAGGCGCAGGCCGCCCCGGCGCGCTATGCGCGAGGCTGGCATTGCCTCGGACTGACCCGTGATCTGGGCGACGGAAAGCCGCACTCGATCAATGCCTTCGGCGGCAAGTTGGTGGTCTTCCGCGGTGCGGACGGCAGGATCAACGTCCTCGACGCCTACTGCCGGCACATGGGGGGTGATCTGTCTGACGGGGAGGTCAAGGGCAACGAGATCGCTTGCCCGTTCCATGACTGGCGCTGGGGAGGTGACGGCAGGTGCAAAAAGATTCCCTACAGCCGTAGGGTTCCCAAACTGGCCCGCACCGCAACCTGGCCGACCATGGAGCAGGACGGCATGTTGTTCGTCTGGAACGACCCGGAGCGCAATGCCCCGCCCGCCGATGTGACGATCCCCCGTATCGAGGGAGTCGGTACGGGCACCTGGACCGACTGGCATTGGTACAGCACGGTTGTGCACACCAACTGCCGCGAGATCATCGACAACATCGTCGACATGGCGCACTTCTTCTACATTCACGGCGGTCTTCCGACCGCCTTCAAGAACGTGTTCGAGGGCCACGTCGCCACGCAGTACTACAAGAGTGAAGCGCGACCGGATCTCGGCTCCGGTGAGGGTGCCGCGATTCTCGGAACGACATCGGTGGCGTCCTACTACGGCCCCTCGTTCATGATCGACGACCTCACCTACCATTACGAGCACGGCGATCAACGCACCGTGTTGCTCAACTGCCACTACCCGATTGATGCGAATTCGTTTGTTCTGCAGTACGGCATCACCGTGGAGAAGTCGGAGGGTCTGCCTGAGGACGCCGCGATGCAGATGGCCATCGCGCTCGGTGACTTCGTGAAGATGGGTTTCGAGCAGGACGTGGCCATCTGGCGACGCAAAGCCCGCATCGACAATCCGCTGCTGTGCGAGGAGGACGGACCCGTCTATCAGGTGCGCCGGTGGTACGAGCAGTTCTATGTCGATGTCGACGATGTCACCAATGACATGGTTGATCGATTCGAGTTCGAGATCGACACCACCCGTCCCCGTGAGGCCTGGATGAGCGAAGTGCAGGACAACATCGCCGCCAATCGGCTGCCGCGGCTGGTAGGTCTGACGACCTCAGAGCATGTGTCCTGACAACCGGTTGAGCGATGCGCCGATGACGCCGGTGAGCTGCGAATCGTGCGGTGCCCGGGTGTTGGTGCGCAAGAGCAGCTGGGAACAGACCAGTGTGCAGTGGAGCGGCGACTCGATGGGCACTTGCCTTGAGCGCCCGCGCCAGGGGGAGCACCGTGCATTCACCGCGACTGACGGCGCGCTCCTCCGGTCCGGGACCTTCCTGGTGTGCCCGATGTTGCGCGCTTCGATAGAACACGCCGCGCAGACGGGTTCACTGCCTGTTCTCGACGAATCCTGACCGCTCGAGCGATGGGGCGCCATGGAAGGCAGATCCATGGCGCCCCACCGCAATCCGAGAGACGTTAAGCGAGCTGGAAGGCGCTCAACGGCGCTTCTGGCGGGTACACCGCAGGGCCGCCCAGGTCGTAGCCCGCGTTCAGTGCGCCGATGAACGCGGGGTCGTGCAGCGGTTCGCTCGGGATGTCGAGTTTGTAACCTCTTTTGCTCAAGTCATCGACCATCATGTCGATGGCTTTGTCGATCGTCAGATCGTCGGAGTGATCCATGTTCTTCTTGAGCTCGTCGTAGTCCTGGTAGACCTCAGATGACCAGTGCACCAGGAATCGGAGTTCGTCGGTGTGATGGCGTGCGATGATGTCGTCGCCATTCTTGAGCACCCAGTGGTCGCGGGACTCCGAGTCGCCGGCGAACACCGTGTCGAATGCCAGTCCGGCGGGAACCTGTTGTTCGAGCGGACCGTTTGCCTCGCCCCGGTGCACGAGCATCTCGTTCTGCACCACCACGCCACGGTTGTAGACCGGCGGGCGAATGCGTTCGGGTGCACGCAGCGGACCGTTGGGCCAGTAGGTGAACCCGCTGCCTTGGTCCAAGGAGAACCACGTGATGACCTGTGCCATCTTGATCATGTAGTCGGCGAACAGGCCGGACTTGCCCATGACGCTGACCAGCCAGGTCGGGGCGTTTTCGTAACGCACACCGCGAAAACTCGGCGAATCGAGATGCCCCGGGTCACGATTGGCGCACGGGCCGTTGATGTTGAACAACATCATCTGAGGCTTGGCGTACTCGGCGTTCCAGTACGACTTGGCCATGTCCAAAAACCCGGCGTTGTAGAAGCAGTCGTGTAGCTCGGGGTAGAGCACTGTGCCGTGATTGGCCAGGAAGCCGCGAAAAGTGGGCGTCAAGAACAAGTCCAGGGTCGGCGTGAACCCCTCCGGGAACCTGCCGCTCATCGTGGCGATCAGCTCTTCCGGAGATGCGAAGTGCTGGGCGATGATCAAGCTCCAGGGACCGTCCCTGCGGACCACGTCGAGAAGACGCTCTCGCTGATCGTCGGTGTAGACGTCGGCGATCTCGCGCGGGGGCGAAGCGGGGCGCAGGATGTCGGACAGCTCCATTCGCCGCTCTTCGGTGAGTATCACCCGTACTCCTTTACTCGGTTCCGGCGTTGAACTACGCCATTGCTGGACTCGATTGTGTGCCGCGCCACGGGAATCGCGAACCCAGGTGTCCAACCATCGGGACGCCAGTCGCCGTGGGGTGAAGCCCGATCGTCTAGAACGGCAACGGATGAGCAAACTTGGCGCGCATCAGCGCCCCGATCTCGGCCATCGCCAGCCGTCCTCGCGCAGTCGCCTCTGAGCGCATCAGGAAGCCGTGGTAGATGCCGGGGTAGCGCGTGATCGTCGTCTGCACACCGGCATCGCGCAGGCGACCGGCGTAGCGTTCGCCCCAGTCGCTGATCGGATCGAGCTCGGCGGTGACGACGACGGCTTGTGGTAAGTCACGCAAGTCGGTGGCATAGGCGGGAACCCGGCGGATGTCGTGGGCGCAGACCGCCCCGATATCGGCAACCTCATGCAGATAGACGATGTCGTCGTGGGAGAGCATCGGTGCATCGAGGTTGCGGAGCACCGAGGCCGCAGCCATGTCGCGGTCCACTCCCGGGTACATCAGGAGCTGGGCGAAGAGCGGGGGACCGCCCTGGTCGCTCGCCGCCAAAGCGATCGCCGCGGCCACGCCGCCACCGGCGCTGTCGCCGGCGACGACCAGTCGTTGTGGATCCAGACCGAGATCGCCGGCGTGGGCAGCTGCCCATTCGGTGACTGCCATCGCATCTTCGAACTGTGCCGGCGGCGGATTCTCCGGCGCCAGTCGATAGTCGACGGCGATCACCACGGCACCGCTGGCGGCCGCCAGCGCACGGGCCATCGGCTCGAAAGAGTGGTTGGAACCCATGACCAGTCCACCGCCATGCAGGTGAACGATCGCCGGTGACGGTCCGGCGTCGGGCGAAGGGCGGTAGATCCGAACGGGAATGTGCCCGCCCGGCCCGGGTATCGCCAGGTCTGCGACATCGGCCATTTCGGGCATGTCGGGCGGCAGGGGCGCGGATTCCAGGGCGGCGCGTACCTGGTCGAGTCCGCGTTCCCGGATCGGAGTCGGTGGACCGAAGGCCGCGACCCTGGCGGCGGCGTCGGGGTCCAGCGCAGGACGGTACGGCCCGTTCACGTTGGGGCTCCTAGTGTTCGGCAGGATTGAAGCGGCTCTTGTTGCGCAACTGCGGCGGGACGAGGGTTCGCAGTACCTCAGCACGCTCGGCCATCGCCGATCGCACATACTCGGGCTGCGTCAACACATAGAACGCGCCTTGAGCGGACTGCTCGAAAATCACTTCGGCGGCTTCGAGAGGATCCATCGCCCCCGCTTTGATCGCCAACATCGCGTCGCGTTGTGAGTCTGCGGCATCGACGTCCGCGCCGTCGAGGTCGGCACTCACGCCGCCCGCCGCCTCGAAGATGTTGGACTTCACCGCACCGGGCAGCACCGCCTGGACATGGATGTGGTCATCATGACCGGCCAACTGGACCTCCAGGCGCAGACATTCGGTCAGAGCCAGGACTGCGTGTTTGCTGACGATGTAGGGGGTCTGCAGCGGAACGGCTGCCACGCCCCCGATCGACGACAGGTTCCAGATCCAGGCCGGTTCGCCGGCGGCGATCATCCTGGGCAGAAAGGCGCGGACGCCGTGGAATACACCGCTGACGTTGATGTCCATCACGCGGTTCCAGTTGGCTACCGGCGTATCCCACAGATACCCGAACTGCTCCACGCCGGCATTGTTGACCAGCAGCCGTACCGGTCCGATCTCGCGCTGGGTGCGCTCCGCCAGGGCGGCCACCGCCTCGGGGTCGCGTACGTCGCAGACCACGTCGACTGCCGCACCGCCGTCGGCGACGATTTCGTCGCGCATCGCCGCAATGGCAGCGCCGTCGACATCGGCCAGGACCACCGACATCCCCAGGCGGTGAGCGTGACGGGCCAGACCGGCGCCGATTCCGGCGCCGGCCCCGGTGATGACGGCGACACCACCGCCGAAGATCTCGGCTGGGCTCGTCTCAGTGGTACCCACCGGTCAGCTGTTCGCCGACGTATCCGCGGCGCCCTGCAGCCCCGCGCCGGAGAGCGGTTCGGAGTTGGTCACGTCGAGGATGACCGACATCTTGGTGAACTCCAGCTCGCCGGAGCCGCTGCCCCTGCGGCGCACATCGACCTCGGCGACCCCGCTGGACACGGCGAACGGCACGAAGTTCGTCACCTGATTGACGAAGATGTAGAAGCGGGCTGACGTGATGTCGCCGTCGGTGCCGGTGATGTGCAGGTTGGTGGTGTGATGCCGCAGCGGGTACGGGCTGGCCTGACGGTGCTCGGTCAACCAGGGAACGATCTCCGCTGCGGTGCTCAGGTCCGCGGCGAGGGACTCTTCGAACGGGCACGACCCGGAGTCGCTGCGGCTGAGGTAGACGGCATCGCCGGCAAACGCTGCACCCATCTGCGCGTAGTCGGCCTGATCGTAGTGGTACCAGAACCGGCCGATAAAGCTTTGCAGCTCGGCCAGCGAGATAGCAGCGTCAGTACTCACGAAGTCGTCTCCCGGTGTCGATCGTGCGGAACCCGAAGGTGGGCTCTTGGGAGTCAACCGGGAACCCGGGGCCGATGGCAGGCAGGTAACCGATCAGTGGAACATCGGGTCAGTCGGCTATCAGGCTCCACAGACCCGACGCCCCGGCGACCAGTGCGGCACGCGTGACCTCCTCGTCCCAGTGCCGGACGGATCCGTACTCCGAACGCCAGGCCAGTGCGGCACGGGTGTACTCGTGCAGTCGATGTTCGACGGTGGTACCGATGGCGCCGAAGATCTGATGGCCGTTTCGGACCGCGACTGAGGTGGCGTGCCCGGCGCAGGAGCGCGCCACGGCGACGAGGAATCCCAAGCTGGATGCCGACCAGTCGCTGGCGACAGCCGCTGCCAGGGCAGCTTCGGTGGCCGCGCGCGCGAGTGCTGCTTCTGCGGCTATATCGGAGATCAGATGCTGGATCGCCTGGAACTTCGACAGCGGCCGGCCGAATTGAACGCGTGCCGCCGCGAATTCGACGGACAACTCGAGGATGCTGTCCAATGCCGCGCAGACCTGGATCGCTCGCACCAACGCACACTTGCGCCGCAGCTGCGTGACCAGATCCGCGGAGACCGCCCTCCCGCGCAGCGCAGCGATATCGGCGGTGACGGTGTCGCGGGGCTCTCCGATAAGGTTGGCGCCCGGGGTGATTCGCAGGTCCGTGCGATCCACGTCAGCCATCAGGTAGTCCGGCCCGTCCGGCCAGACGACCACGATCCGGTCAGCCGTCGAGGCCCACGGCACCGCCGTTGCGGTGCCGGCCGCATCGAGGATGCAGACGGTGCGTGCGACCCCGTCGACCGGGGCGCCGACGGCTTCGAGCAGCCAGCAGGCCAACACGTCATGTTCGGCCAACGGAGCGCGTACGCCGTGGCGGACCGCCGCGGCGATCAGCTCGGCCGCCTCATACCAGCCCGCACCGCTTCCCCCGGATCGCTCCGAACCCGACAGTCGGACCAGTCCCAATTGATCCAGGCGCGACCATAAGTCGATGTCGCGAGTGACCGGTGCGCTGCTGGGCCGGGTTGCGCGGTGTTCCGCCAGCACCGCATCGATCATCTTGACCAGATCGAGGTCGACGGTGGCGTCGGTGGCCGCAGTGTTGGTCATCGCAGTCCCAATCCGCGCGCGATCACGCCGCGCAGCACCTCGTTCGTGCCGCCACGCAGCGTGAAGCCGGGGCGTTGATCCACCGCGGACCCGAGCAGCTCGCGGTACCGGGATCCGATGGTCGAGTCGTCGCCGACGTACAGGTCGGCGAAATCGGCGATGTCGCCCTCGGTAGTCGTGCCGAGCACCTTGACCACAGCGGCCGCGACGTCGGCGGGCTCACGTCGCTCCAGGGCACCGGCCACAGCGGTGGACATCCGGTGCAGCCCCGCGACCCTGGCCACCAGACGACCCAGATCGGCATCGTGGCCGATCGCCTGGCCGGCCATACTTTCCGCGGAAGCGGCCAGCAGCGCGAAGGTGGAGAGTACTCGCTCGGGCCCGCTTCGCTCGAAGGCCAGTTCGGACGTGACCTGGTGCCACCCATCGCCGATCGCACCGAACACCATGGTGTCGGGTACGAATGCGTCATCGAGGATGACTTCGTTGAAGTGGTGGCCGCCGTTCATCGAGACGATGGGCCGTACTTCGACGCCGGGGTCGGTGAACCGCACGATGAACTGGCTGAGTCCGGCGTGCCGGTGAGCGGGATCGACCGGCGCGGTGCGAGCGAGCACGATGAACGCGTGGGCGCGGTGTGCTCCCGACGTCCAGACCTTTGTGCCGGTCAAGTTCCAACCGCCGTCGGTCTGAACCGCACGGGTCCGCACGCTGGCGAGATCCGAACCGGAGTCCGGCTCGCTCATGCCGATACCGAAGAAGCACTCACCGGCCGTGATCTTCGGTAGGAACTCGCGCTTCTGTGCTTCGGTGCCGTACTTCAGCAGTGCGGGGACGATCTGGCGATCGGCGATCCAGTGCGCCGCCACCGGCGCGCCGGCCGCCAGCAGCTCCTCGGTGACGACGAATCGCTCCAGAAAGGAACGCCCGTGTCCGCCATATTCTTTCGGCACAGTCATGCCCAACCAGCCCCGGGCGGCCAGCGCCAAGGTGAAGTCTTCGTCCCAACCGCACAACCAGGCATCCACCGACGGGGTGAAACTGCCCGCGCAGAGCTGTTCGGCGACAAACGCCCGGACTTCGGCTCGCAGTGCAGCGGTGTCCGCCGACTCCGCGGTCGCCGCGGGGACCAGGCGGGGGAGGGCCATCAGACGCTCCGCCACTGGGCGATGCGCCGCTCATGCTCGGCGTCGCGGTGCGCCAGGGGCTGCATCGCTGCGGCCATGGCCAGCGTGGACTCCAGCAGACCGGTTCGTGATTCCTGCAGCAGACGCTTGGCCATGCGCAGCGCATGCGGGGGATTCTTGACGATCCGCTCCGCGAGCTCCATCGCTGCGCTCATGAGATCTTCATGGGGAACCACTCGGCTGACCAGCCCCCACGCGTGGGCGGTGGTCGCATCGATGCGGTCGCCGGTCAGGGTCATCTCGGCGGCCCGCTCGTAGCCGATAGCCCGTTGCAGAAACCAGGTGCCGCCGTCGCCGGGGACAAGCCCGATCTGTACGAAGCTCTCGGCGAAGGAGGCACGTTCGGAGGCGACCCTGATATCGCACATGGTGGCCAGATCGCAGCCGGCTCCGACCGCCGCGCCGTTGACCGCCGCGATGATCGGAACCTCGAGACGCGCCAGCGCTCGTGGCAGGCGCTGTATGCCGTCGACGTAGGCGTAACGCTGCTCGATCGCTTCCAGCCCGAACATGCCCTCTCGGTTGGCCATGTCTTTGACGTTGCCGCCGGCTGAGAAGATCTTTCCTGCACCGGTGAGGATCACCGCCCGCACGCCGGTGTCGGAATTGGCGGCGTCGACCGCGCCCTCGAAAGCGGTGATGAAGTCCTGGTCGGTGATGGCATTGCCCAGGTGCGGCAGGTTGATGGTCCACACCTGCACGGCGCCTTCGGACGCGATGGCCAGCGGACCGGTAGTTGTGCTCATGATGGGAATACCTCGATTCGGGCGGCGGAGCGGGTCGTCGCGGTGCGGGCAGTGCCGATCAGGGCAGCTGCAATGACTTGATCTGCAGGTACTCTTCGAATCCGATACGTCCCAGCTCCCGTCCGATCCCGGATTTCTTGTAGCCGCCGAAGGGTGCCGCGGGGTTGTATTTGCCGCCGTTGACATCGATCTGACCGGACTCTACCTGGCGGGCAAAGGCGATCGCGGTGTCATCGTCGGCCGCCCAGACCGCACCGGACAGCCCGTAGGGCGTGCCGTTGGCGATGCTCAGCGCCTCGTCGGTGTCGCGGAACGGAATGACAGCCAGCACCGGCCCGAACACCTCCTCCTGGCCCAGTTCGGAGTCCGGGTGGACGTCGGCGAAGACGGTGGGAGCGATGTAGTAGCCCACATCGGGCAGCTTGTGGCCGCCCCCGGTCAGGAGGCGGGCGCCATCCTGCGGCGCCCGCTCGATAAAGCCGAGCACCGATTGATATTGAGCTTCCGACGCCGACGGACCGAGCCGGGTGCCCGGATCCCACGGGTCCCCGACGGAGTACTTCGACACCGCAGCCTCCACCAGCTCCAAGGCTTCACTGTATCGGGACAGCGGCACCAGCATCCGAGTCCAGGCCATGCAGGTCTGGCCGCCGTTGAGGAAGGCATTTCCGACGCCGACCTTGACCGCGGTGGCTAAGTCGGCGCCGTCGAGGATCACATTGGCCGATTTGCCGCCGAGCTCCAGCGCCACCTTCTTGATGGACTTGCCGGCCAGTTCCCCGACTCGGCTTCCCACCGCGGTGGATCCGGTGAACGAGACGAAGTCCACATCGGGATGGCTCGACATCCGCTCGCCGATGATCCGGCCGGGTCCCGATACCAGGTTCACCACCCCCGGAGGCAGACCCGCATCCGCGATCGCGTCGACGAACTCGAATACCGACAGGGGAGCCTCGTTGCTGGGTTTGAGCACGACAGTGCAACCGGCTGCGATGGCGGGCAGGACTTTGGCGACCACTTGATACAGCGGGTAGTTCCACGGGGTGATCGCCGCGACCACACCGTAGGGCTCCCGCACCACCAGTGAATTGCCGATCCTCTCCTCGAATTCGAACGTGGCCAGGGCCTCGGCGAATCCGCGAGCGACGGCAAGCGGAACCTGCGTCTGCACGCCCTGCGCGATGCGGATCGGGGCGCCCATTTCGCGCGTGATCGTCTCGGCGATGTCGGGCAGCCGCCGTTCCATTGCAGTGATCACCGCATCGAGACGCTCTCGCCGTTCGGTGACGCTGATCAGCGGATCGAACGCGGCGCGTGCCGCAGTGACCGCGGCGTCGACGTCGCCTTCGGTACCGCTGGGGACGTGGCCGCAGACCTTCTCCGTCGCCGGGTCGATCACCTCGACGGTGCCCGTGCCCTCGGGGTCCACCCATTGCCCGTCGATGAAGAGCTTGGTGCGCGCGTAGTCGTGGTTGTTGCTCATGGTTGCTCTCCGCTCATCTGCGTTTCTAGGGGACGATGCTGGCGCGGACATCGCGTCTGCCTTCGGCGGCGGCGAAGGCATCGTTGATGTCGTCGAGCGAGTAGCAGGCGGCGGCGAGCCGTTCGAAGGGCAATCTGTGCTGATGCTCCGCCAGGAAGTCCAGGGCCCGAGACAGCACGGCCGGGTCATAGAGCGAGACCCCGACCATGGTCTTGTTCGCGAAGACGAAACGAGACGGATCGAACTCGAAGGACTTGCCGATGTTGATGTTGCCGATCTCGACATAACGGCCGAACTGGCCGAGCAGCTTGAGGCCCTCGTCGATCGCCGAGGGATGACCGACCACTTCGACCACCACGTCGGCGCCCTGCCCGTCGGTGAGCTTGCGGACGAGCTTGGCGCGTTCCTTCTCGGTGGTGACTTCGGTGATGTCGATGACGAAGTCAGCGCCGAACGCCTTGGCCAGTTCGAGTCGCTCCGGGATGCCGTCGATGGCGATCACCTTGGCGGCGCCGCGGGCCTTGGCCACTGCGACGGCATACAGGCCGAGCGCGCCCGCGCCCTGGATGACCACGTACTCGCCCAGTTGCTGCTCAACCCGTTCCAGCCCGTACATCACCTGCGACAGAGCGCAGTTGGCGCCGGCAGCGATCTCGTCGGAGACGGAGTCCGGGACGGTGTAGACCACCGCGCCGGCCGGTAGCAGGAAGTAGTCGCCATAGCCGCCTACGAAGTACGGCGGTTCGTCGGCGCGGCCCAGCATCGCCATCTTCAGGTTCAGGCAGGCGTTGCGGCGCCCGGCCAGACAGTTGCGGCAGGTGTGGCAGCAGAAGAAGTACGGGAAGACCACTCGCGTGCCGACACCGAGTTGCCTGCCGTTGGAGTCAGCGGTGACGCCCTCGCCGAGTTCGGCCACCGATCCGACCATCTCGTGGCCGAGAACCGTGGGAAGCTGCCCGCCCAGGCCGCGGGTGGCGAAAGTTCCGTGCCAGGCGTGCACATCGGAACCGCAGATGTTGGCCCGGGTCACTTTGATCAGGATCTGGCCAGGGCCGACTTCGGGCAACGGGACCGTGTCGATCTCGAACGGCTTTCCGGGTTCGTCGAACCGGGCGATGCGACCCGTTTGTTGGCGTGGACTCACAGCTGAGTTCCTTTCCCTTGAACTCGGACTCGACCTCGGGCGCCGGTTGCGGCGAGATCATCGAAGTCCGGAAGCGACCGAGCGCGACCCCGTCGGGCAGACTATGTGTGTTGCCAAGGATGCGGATTCACGCTTCCCGTCCAGCGGTCATCGCGTGAGCGACCCTGGATCGATCAGCCGGCTGAGGCCCGGGTCAGGCTGAACCGCTCCCGTAACTGGCGTTTCAACAATTTTCCGCTGGGGTTCTTGGGCAACGAGTCGACGAAGAACAACTGCTTGGGCGTCTTGAACCCGGCCAGGTGTGTCCGGCAGTGTCCCAAGAGTTCGTCTTCGGTGATCACGATTCCGTCGCGTACCACCACAGCGGCGACCACCGCTTCCACCCAACGCGGGTGAGGCAGCCCGAATACGGCGACTTCCTGAACGCCGGGATGACGGTAGATGACCTCTTCGACTTCGCGGCTGGCGACATTCTCGCCGCCGGTCTTGATCATGTCCTTCTTGCGGTCCACGACATGCAGCAGTCCGTGCGTGTCGTAGTAGCCGAGATCGCCGGAGTGGAACCAGCCGCCGCGGAACGCATCCGCCGTCTTCTCCTCGTCGTCGAGGTAGCCGAGCATCAGATGCGGACTTCGATGGACGATCTCGCCGACGACGCCGGGGTCGACGGAGATGTTGTCATCGTCGACGATCGCCGTTTCCACATTGATCACCGGTCTCCCCGCAGCGCCGGCTCGGGTGTCCTGTTCCTCGGGTCCCAGAGCCGATGCCAACGGGGCCATCTCGGTCTGGCCGTAGAAGTTCCACAACCGCAGCTCGGGCAGCCGCTCGCGCATCTCGGCAAGGATTTCCGCAGGCATCGCCGACGCGCCGTAGTACCCCTTACGCAGACTGGACAGGTCCACCTGTTCGAGGAGCGGGGATCGAAGCAGCGAGATCCACACTGTTGGCGGCGCAAAATAGCTGGTAGCTCTGTATGTTTCGATCGACCGGAGCACCAACTCGGGTTCCGGTCGCGGCAGAATGACACTCGTGGCACCGAGGTAGACGGCGGGCATCAAGAAATTGTCCAGTTGCGCGCAGTGATACAGCGGCAGTGAGTGCACCACGATGTCGGTACCCGTCATCGACCCGGCGATGATCGTACTGATGTAGTTGCCCATCAGACTTCGGCTGGAATGCATCGCGCCCTTGGGGTGCGACTCCGTACCGCTGGTGTACATCAGCCGAATGAGCTGATCGTCGGCGACGGGTGTTCGGGGCGCGGTGGATGTGGTCTGCACCCATCGGCTGAAGTCGTCCCAGCCCGATGGCAGGGTCTGTCCGGGGAGGGCAAACGCGGCCGTAGTTCGCACGTTGCCGCCGAGCCGCATCGCGTCGGCGGCGGTGGACGCCAGGTCGGCTTCGGCGATCAGACCGACCACTCGGCTGTGTTCGAGGATGAACGAGATCTCCTCGGCGGTCAGCATGAAGTTGATCGGTACCAACACCACACCCGCCCGAGCGGTGGCGAACGCCAGCACCGCATACTGCCAAGAGTTGTGCGCCAGCACCGCGACGCGGTCACCACAGCTGAACCCGTTGTCCTGCAACGCCGCCGTGGTGCGATCGACCAGGTGCTCGAACTCGGCGAAAGTCAGGCAGACATCGCCGTCGATCACCGCGATCTTGTCCGGCTGTTTGCGCGCCGAGCGTCGCGGGATGTCACCGAGTGCGTGACTGCGTGCCGCGGCGAGCATGTCATCCGGCTCGTTCATGGCCTGGACTGTAGGGCCGGCGGGTGGGCCCCCGCCAAGCCACGTCCCGCTGAGTAGACAGGACGTGGGCGGACAGCAGCGGGCGAACACATACTCAGGCTTCGAGCAAGGAGGTTCGATGACGACGGACGCGACCGTATCAGCCGACCACGGGGGTTCGGATCCCGGCGAAATGCGCGAATATCTGGGCCAAGCCGACGCCGGAGTCCTGGTTGCGGTACTGGCGCAACTGACCGGAGATCCCGCCGTGGTCGAACGGTTCGCCGACAAGATCTCGTTCGAGCCCGACCCCCCGGAGCAGGTCGGTGTCACCGACCCCGAGACCCGCGAAGAGCTGGTGGAGTCGGTGATCGGAGCACTGAGCCGACCGCGCCGTGCCGGCGTGCTGCCCAGCGATGATCCCGGACTTTTTGCCCGGATCGCGCCACTGGCACTGGGCACCGAGGTGGGTGCGGAGTATGTGGGGCTGTTGTTGGAGCAGGGCGGGTTTCACCCGTCGCAGCCGGTGTTGCCGCGTACCGCTGAGCTCCCGAAGGAGTTCAACGTCGTCATTGTCGGCGCCGGAATCGCCGGCATGGCCGCTGCCCTGGAATGCGCCGCCGCAGGAATCGAATACGAGATCATCGACCGCAACGACGAGGTGGGCGGAACCTGGTACACCACCGTTTACCCGGGGATCGGTGTCGACACTCCGTCGGCCTACTACTCGCTGTCGCGTGACATCAACGCAGGGTGGTCGAGCTACTACCCGCAAGGCGCTGAGTATCAGAAGTATCTGGAATCGGTCGCCACGGACAACGATCTGCGCAGCCATACCAGGTTCAGCACCGAGGTCGAGGCGCTGTGGTGGGACGAGCAGCTCAGCAAGTGGCAGGTGCACACTGTCGGTCCCGACGGCGGTCGGGATATCAGTTATGCCAACGTGGTGATCCCAGCGGCCGGTTACCTCAACCGTCCGCGACTGCCCGACATCGACGGGGCAGCCTCCTTCGCCGGCGTGAGCATCCATTCCGCCGAATGGGACCCGAACCTTGACCTGCGCGGCAAGAAGGTGGCGATCATCGGGGCGGGCTGTACCGCGGTACAGATCGTCGATGCCTGCGTCGGCGACGTTGAGCATCTGACGGTGTTCCAGCGGCAGCCGCATTGGGTGGCGCCCCGCAAGCGCCTGACCGATGACGTGCCCGAATACCGCAGGTGGCTCAACACGAATATCCCGTTCTACGCCAATTGGACTCGCCTCAAGTCGTTCTGGGGAACCGCTGACAACAACTATCCGGTCATCGTGCGGGACCCCGAGTGGGCGGCAGACCACCTGTCGATCTCACCGGCCAACGACCGGCTGCTGCAGATGTGCCTGGATTACATCGATCGGGTCTTCGGCGCCGGGTCGGAGCTGGCGAAGAAGGTCACCCCCGACTTTGCGCCGTACGGCAAACGCATCATCCGCGACCCCGGTGGCTACTACCAAGCGTTGACCAAGTCGCATGTCGATGTGGAGGCCAGTGAGCCGGCTCGGGTCAACGAGCGCGGAATCGTCACTCAAGACGGTCGACAGATAGACCTGGACGTCATCGTCTACGCCACCGGCTACCACCTGGACTTCTTGTCGACAGTGGATATCCGGGGCCGCGACGGCATCAGGCTCAGTGAGGTCTGGGGCGACAGTCCGAGCGCATACCGGGGTGGCATGGTGCCCGGTTTCCCCAACCTGTTCATCTCGTCGGCACCCAACTACAGTCCGGGTCATGGCGCCGGACATAACTTCGGCGTGGAGGTGATGGTCCACTACGTGATGGAATGCCTGCAGCTCATGGCGTTGCGCGGCGTCGCGACCATTGAGGTGACGCCGGAGGCGTTCACCAGCTACGTCGGACAGATCGACCAAGCGATGGCAGACACCGTCTGGTGCCACACACCCACCGCGCACACCTACTATCGCTCCGGCGGTGGGCGGATCGTCACCGCGTTCCCGTTCCGGCTGATCGATGTGTGGCAGAGTCACCGTGCGCCGATCGAGGAAGACCTCATCCTTCGATGACGCGACTGCTCAGTGGAAGAACAGCATTGGTGACCGGCAGCAGTCGCGGGATCGGACGGGCGATCGCGCAGCGGCTGGCCGCGGAAGGGGCGACGGTCGCGGTGACCGCGCGCTCCCATCAGACTTCGCTGTCGACACGCGCGGGTCAGACCGAGGCCTTGCCGGGCACGATCAACGAGACCGTCGCGCTCATAGAGGCGGCCGGCGGTACGGCATTTGGCATTGCCGCGGACTTGGAGGATCGACAGCAGCGAGCCGGGTTGGTCGACAAGGTGGTCGAGCGAACCGGTCGAATCGACATCTTGGTCAACAACGCCGGATATGCCGACTACGACGTGGTCGAGAACATGTCGATGGATACCTTCGACCGCACTGTCGAACACTACCTGCGCACGCCGTTCGCGCTGACCCAGGCGGCCATCCCGCACATGCGGCGACAGGGCGCGGGTTGGATCGTGAACATCGGCTCTGTCACCGGGCTTGCCCCGGCCCGGCCCTACCGCGAATACAACAAGTCAGCCGGTGACGTCGTGTACGCGTCGATGAAGTCCGCCTTGCACCGATTCACCCAGGGGGTGGCAGCCGAATTGCTGGACTCCAACATCTCCGTCAACGCCGTCGGACCGTCAAGCGCCGTGCGCACCCCCGGTGCGGCCGCCTTGATACCTGATTCGTTTCCCACCGAGCCGGTGGAGTACCTGGCCGAGACGGTCTTGGCGATGTGCCACCTTCCGGCGGCGGAGCGCACCGGACTGGTGGCCTTCAGCCTGCACTACCCGTGGTCGCAGAAGCTGGCAGTGCACAGCCTCGATGGGGCAACGGTGCTTCCGCCCCTGGAACCTCCGCAGACCGCCAATCCGAACATCCTGCCCGCCGGGCTGTGATGCCGTCACGGCTGTAGGACGCCACGGTCTGTTGTGCAGAAGCTGTGGCAGACGCGCTCGCGAACGATCACGTCGGTGGTCTCAGGATCGAACCAGCGGTCCACCACCGCCCAGTGGATCGGGTGCATCAGATACGGGCCCACCAGCCCGGCCACATCGGTGAACTCCTGCTCGAACACATGCGTCCAGGCGGTGGTGCCCGTCGCCTCACTCACTGTGCTCAGCTGCCATGCGCAGATGGTGCTGACATAGTCGGCCATCGACTTCAGCTCCGCCTCGAATCGGGCCACGGTCTGCGGTGGTGTCTCCGGCTGTACTTTCAGCAGGAGGGTCCGATAGACCGCACCGGTCCGGCCCGTTCTGGTCGGGCCGCCTCGGTACGTGGCGCCGTTGACTCGCGTGATCGCGGCATCCTCCAGCGCCGCGGCAAGCCGCGACTCGACCCTGCGCCATACCTGCTCTTCGGTGAAGCGCAGGTGCACCACGATGTCGCCACCGTTTCGCGAGCCGGGCTCGGTGGGTTCGATGACCCAACGCAAGGCCCCGCTGTGTTCGGCCAACGCTCGCAGGCCGGCCAGCACCCGGTCGAGTTCGCCCGGCTCGACGTCGAGGAGTCTGGTGACGTTAAACATCGGCTTCTTTCTCGAGCGCACACAGCGTGTCGACATCGGGTGCCGCGGCCGCAACCGAGCGGGTGCGCTCGGCCACCAATTCATCGATCTCCGACCACCATTGACCCAGCTGCGGATCATTGCGGCCCTGCCAGGTCATCTGCCACCAGGCCAGCGGGCCGGGCAACGCCCACGTGATCGTGACGGTGTTCGACTCGTCGTCGAACCAGATGGGCGGACTGACCAGCACACTTCGCAGTGTCATCCCGCGATGCGTGGCCCCGGGCGCGTACTCGGCGAGGTAGCGATCGACGAACGTTCGCGCCTGCCCCGGTTTGGTCAGCACCCGGTCGATGACGAAGACTTCACCGTCAGCCATGCGACCAGGCTAGGGGCGGGCCAGTCGTGAGACCGGCTGCAGTCCCGGACATCGGGAGACAGGCGTTGACGGACGCCCTCGGCAGCGAGGACGGTTGGGCGATGAACGATCTCAGCCCGAATCCGTTCGCCCCGGCTCAGCTCGGCCCGGTCCGATTGCGCAATCGCGTCATCAAGGCCGCGACATCCGAAGGCCGTTCACCCGACGGGTTGGTCACCGACGATCTGATCGATTTCCACCTGAGCTTTGCCACCGGTGGGGTTGGCATGACCACGGTCGCCTACTGCTGCGTGTCCAAGCAGGGGGCCAGCGCGCCGGGGCAGATCGTGATGGACGCCAAGGCTCTGCCGGGCCTCAAGAAGCTCACCGACGCGGTGCATGAGGCGGGCGCCGCCATCTCCGCTCAACTCGGCCATGCCGGTGTGGTCGCTCAGAAGAAGCTGACCGGCGTCACCGCAGTCGCGCCGAGCCGCTTTGTCAATCCCACCTCATTCGCCTATTGCCGGGAGATACGGCGCGATGAGATCGTCGCCGTCATAGATCAGTTCGGCGCTGCGGCGCAGGTGGCAGTCGATGCAGGCTTCGACGCCGTCGAGCTGCATTTCGGCCACCTGTACCTGCCCAGCTCGTTTCTTTCGCCCCTGATCAACCGGCGCAAGGACGAGTACGGGGGCGATATCGACAACCGGTCGCGGTTCGTGCGGGAGATCGCGCGTCGCGTCCGCGAGGTCGTCGGCGAGCGGATCGCCGTCATCGCGAAGTTGGACATGGACGACGGGTTGCCCGGCAGCATCTGGATCGACGAGGCGCTGCGCACAGCACAGCTTCTGGACGCCGATCGGACACTGGATGCCATCGAATTGACCCAGGGCTCATCGGTGTTCAAACCGATGTACCTGTTTCGCGGTGACGTGCCGGTGCGCGAGTTCGCCCGGGTGATGCCACCTGCGCTGCGCCCCGGCGTACGTGTGATGGGCAAGTGGGCGATGGGCGACTATCCCTATGAAGACCTTTACATGCTGCCCGCAGCACGTCAGTTCGTGCCGATCATGGGTAACACCAAGCTGATTCTTCTCGGTGGCATCACCAACCGTGACCATCTGGAGACCGGCATGCGTGAGGGTTTCGACTTCATGGCGATGGGCAGGGCACTGCTACGGGAACCGGATCTGGTCAACAAGATGATCGGCGATCCAAAGGTGCGCAGCCGCTGCGACCACAACAACAAGTGCATGGTGACCGTTTTCACGCGCACACACTGCGTCCTCGATCCGCAACAGCGCTACGGCCAAGCGGTGCCCATGAGCGTGCCGTCCGAAGACCCGTCGGTTACGTCGTGACGGACGGGCCCAGGAGCTCGATCAGTGATGCGCACGCCTGGGCTCGGGCCCGGTGGCAGATGTCGAGGCTGGGCATGGTCATGAAGCCGTGCACGCCGCCTTCGAAGTAGCGCACCACGGTGGGAACATCCGCGCCGCGCAGCGCCTCGCAGTAGGCGCGTCCCTCGTCGCGTAGCGGGTCATGGCCCGCTATCACCACGACCGCCGGCGGCAGTCCGGACAGGTCCGTGGACTGTAGGGGAGACGCATAGGGGTTGGACCGATCGGCGACGGTGGGCACGTATTGATCCCAGTACCACTGCAATGCGGGCTTCGGGTTGTAGTAGCCGCGGCCGAACTGACGGTAGGAGGGCGTGTCGAAGTCGGCAGCGATGACCGGGTACAGCAGCAGTTGACCGCTCAGCAGCGGCTGGCCGCGGTCGCGTGCCATCAAAGCGGTGACGGCGGCAAGGTTGCCCCCGGCGCTGTCGCCGCCGACCAGCAGCCTGTTCGGGTCGCCGCCGAGTTCGGTGATGTGCTCTGCCGCCCAAACGGTGGCCGCATACACGTCCTCGGCCGCGGCGGGCCACCGTCCTTCTTCGGGCGCACGCCGGTAGTGCACGGAAACCACCACGGCAGGAATCTGATTCGCAAAGTCACGGCATAGGTCGTCATGGCTGTCCAAGTCGCAGAACACCCACCCGCCGCCATGAGCCCACACCAGAGTCGGGACCGCGTCGGTGTCTGCGGCGCGCGGGCGGTAGATCCGGACGTCGATCGGACCTTCCGGTCCGGCGATGGTTCGGTCAGCTACCTGCGCCACCGGTCGGGGATCGGCCACCGGAGTGAATCGTGAGCGGATGACGGCTCGGGCCTCGGCGCCGGTCATCGTGTGCACCGGCGGGAACCCCGCGTTGAGCACTTCGATGATCCGTGCGATCTGCGAATCCAGGATCATGCGAGGTGCAGGGTCCCGGCGCCGGCCGCCGATCGCGCGGTCGGACCGCCGCGCAGCGGCCGCATCTGCTGCAGGGTGGGAGACACTCGAACGGCCCCGCAGTCGACCGCCTGCCAGATGCCCATCGCGGCGATGCGCACCGGAGCGACCAACCGCTGGTCCAGCTTTATCCGGTTCATCGGCCCGCAGACCGAGATGGCGGCGACCGCCTCGCCCGGGTCGCCGATGGGGGCGGCGACGCAGCCGAAGCCGGGCAGCGACTCTTCCCGGTCGAACGCGAAGCCGTGAGAGCGGACTTTGAGCAGTTCGTTGCGGAGTTGGGCGTGCGTGGAGATCGAATACTTGGTCCGACGGTGCAGCGGCGCGGAGCTCAAGGCGTCGATGTCGCCCTCGTCGGCAAACGCCAGCATCGCCTTCCCCACTGCTGTGCAGTGCGCCAATTGGCGGCCACCGACACGGGTCGGAATTGCCGCCGCCATGCGGTCGCCGACCTTGTCCATGTAGACCACGTCGGGTCCGTCGAGGACGGCGAGGTGAACCACCAGGCCGGTCGCGGCGTGAAGTTCGTGCAGTTTGCGGAGCGCGGCCTTGTGCAGGCGGTCCTGGTGTACCGCCAGGGATCCCAGTTCGACCAGGCGCATGCCCAGTTCGTAGTCCCGGCCGCTGCGGCGCAGCCAGCGCAGCTGAACCAGACGCTCGAGCATGCGATGCGCCGACGATCGGGGAAGCCCGGTCCGGCGCACGATCTGCGCCAGAGTCAGGCGGCCGGGCCCGTCGAACGCGTCGAGGACCAGGGATACCCGGTCGATGACGGCGCTGGGGGTTTCGTTCGGCGCATCCTTGGCGGCGGTCATGGGCAATGCGGCTGACGCGGGCATTGAGAGATCCTCCCGGACATAGTCCTAATAGGCATATGACTAATGGTCATATACCTACCACATCGGTGTTGCTGCTGTCACACTTCCGGCTGAATTGGTGCGCCCGCACACCCGCGATCCGCTACGCCAGGGGCCCAGCCAGCAATCCCGATTGACGGGCCGGGGCTGGACTTAGGTGCGCACCGGCAAACGTGTAGCTGGCGCGGCTTTGGTCAGGCGCAACCCGCACCGAACCCCGCCGGGCCGGTCGAAGCAGCTGTCCTCAACAGAGATTCCAGGTCGGCGATGTTGTCGACGCCCCAGTGCTCCGGATCGATGAATGTGGGCACGTCGGCGGCGTCCATGTGGGCCATGAAGCCGGCGCTGGTCGCGCCGGGCCTGCGTCGGTGACGTCGACGTTGCCGTCTCAGCGGGCCACGTCGATGGCCGGCCGGGGAGTGAAGTCAGGGGTCAGGGGCGCATCGCCGCAGGCAGGTCGTCCACCCACTGGTGTCCCCAGTAGCTGTCTGCCGTGATTTCTTCGGCGGTGTAGTAGTTGTCGTCGACCCGCATGCCGTCGGTGCCGAACTCGATGTCCCAATCCCCGGGTGCACGGACGTAGAACGACACCATCTTGTCGTTGGTGTGCCGACCCAGTGTGGAAGACAGCTGGAAGCCGTCCTTGGCGACGCGGTCAAGCGCCTGGCCGACGCTGTCGAGGCTGTCGACTTCGACCATGAGGTGGATCAGCCCGGGATCGCGCAGCGTCGCTGCGGGGCACAGCGCCAGGCTGTGATGACGCTCGTTGACACCGAGGAAGCGCACGCGTACCGGTCCGAACTCCGGCGGGACGGGCACCCGGAAGGCGCCGCGTGACCGGAACCCCAAAACCTCGGTGTAGAACTGAGCTGAGCCCTCGACGTCGAGGGCGGGCAGCACCACATGTCCGAGGCCCTGGTCGCCCGTCACGAATCGTGCGCCGAACGGCGTGATGATCGGGCTGTGATCGAGTACCGGTCCGTGAAAGACTTCCAGCGAAGTGCCGGCCGGGTCTTCGAATGCGATGACCGCTTCGACACGGCGGGCGTCTGCTTCGGCCAGTGACAGTTGCCTGTACGGGACGCCGGCGGCCTCGAGCGTCTGCGCGAGCGTCTGCAGTTCTGCATGGTCACGCACTTCCCAGCCGACGGTCACGATCTTGTCGGTTTCGCCCGGGGACACTACGACCCGGGCGGCGCGTTCGTCCATCCGCAGGTACAGCGAATCCGGATCGGGTCCGCTGCCCTGGGCGAAACCCAGCACGCCGAAGGCGAAGTGGCGCCACTTCTCGATGTCGGTGGCTTGTACCGTCACGTAACCGAGGCTCTTGATCGGGCTCACAGGTCGGCCCCTAGATCATCGCCCGCAGGGGGCCCTGCGGGTCCACGCCGAGCGAGCTCAGCGCCGAGGCGTGATAGACCGTTCCCGGGGCGTGGATGGCATGCACCTGTCCGACGTGAACGTCACGCCAGTATCGCTGCAGTGGCTTGTCCATCCGCGTCGCGTTGCCGCCACACCGGGCGAACAGTTCGTCGACCGCGGAGACGGCACGCCATACCGCGCGAATCTGCGTGCGGCGCCCGGCCGCTCGATCCTCGAACGAGACCTCCTTGCCGGCGTCGACCATGTCATAGATCCGGTCGGCGTTGGCCAGGAGTTCCTGGCGAGCGGCGTTGATGTCGGCGGCGGCTTCGCCGATCGCGAACATCACGTAGGGGTCGTCTTTGATCGCCACACCGCTGGAGTTGACCCGCGAGCGCTGGTAGTCCAGCGCGGCGGCCAACGCACCCTCGGCGATGCCGATCGTCGCCGAAGAGATGCCGAGCGGGAACATCGTCGACCACGGCATCAAATAGAGCGGCTCGGTCATCCCGGCCTCGCGTTGGGCGGTGCCGTCCATTACTTCCAGTGCGTTCATCGTGCGGTAGGTCGGCACGAAGGCATCGGAGACGATGACGTCCTTGGAGCCGGTGCCTCGCAATCCCACGACGTCCCAGGAATCCTCGACGATCTGGTAGTCCTTGCGCGGCAGGATCATGTGCAGCATCTGCGGGGGCATCAACGGCTTGCCCTCGGAATCACCGATCATGGCGCCCAGAATGATCCAGTCACAGTGGTCGGTGCCGGAACTGAACTGCCAACGGCCGTTGAAGAGGTAACCACCGTCAACCGGCCTGGCGACACCTTGTGGAGCGTAGGGCGAAGCCACCCAGGTGTCGACGTCGTCGGCCCAGATCTCGTCGCCGACGCGAGGATCGGCGTAGGCGAGCTGGTAGGGGTGAACGCCGACCACACCGTTGATCCACCCCGCGGACGGATCCAGCGCGGCGGTCGCCATCACCGTTTCGGCGAACTCACGTGGGTGCACCTCCAGCCCGCCGTGCTTCTTCGACTGCAACAGCCGAATGCTGCCGATCTCCTTCATCGACTTGACTGTGTTGTCGGTCAGCTTGCCGATCTTCTCGGCTTCTTCGGCTTGCCCGCGCAGCTGGTCGGCCAGCTCCGCGACGCGGTCGATCACCCGTTTAGTCATGGCACGATGGTGGACGCGGCGAGTCCGCGGTTGCCGGCCTCGTCCCGGTGAGCGGACGACATTCAGGCGTCGACATCAAAACTCGACTGTCAGCCTGCTCGACAGCGGGCGTGCCTGGCAGGCCAGGAACAACCCCTCGGCGATGTCTTCTGGTTCGAGGATCGCGGCATTGCCCAAATCGACCTGCCCGTCGAGCACCGTTGCCGCACACGAGCCGCAGTTGCCCTCCCGGCAGGAGAACGGAACGTCAATCCCCTGGGTGAGCATCACGTCAACCAGGTTGCGGGACTTGGGCCAGCAGAGGTGATGGGTCTGCCCGTCGATGCTGACCTCCGCGTCGGCCGCCTCCGAGTCGCCGGCGATGTTTTCGATCGGGACTTCGGCAAAGGGATCACCGGTGAGCGACTGGAACACTTCGAGGTGGATGTTGCCGCGTGGCACGCCGGCCTCGCCCAACGCCTCTTTCACCGCAGCCATAAACGGCTCGGGGCCGCATACGAAGGACTGGTAGCTGGTGAACAACCGGGCGAAGCCGCCCAACTGGGCGCGCGTAGGCAGACCCTGGATCGACTCGAGCCAGTGCAGAACTGTGAGCCGACCAGCGTACCGCGCGGCCAGGTCTCGCAACTCGGCGGCGAAGATGACCGAACGCTCGTCACGGTTGGCGTAGCACAGCACCACCCGTCCGGTGCCCGCAGCCAGCGCCGACTTGAGAATCGACATCACCGGCGTGACCCCGCTGCCTGCTGCCCATAACAGAAAGTCCGCGTCCAGGTCCGCGGGTGTGAACTGCCCTGACGGCGGGAGGGCATCGATCGTGTCGCCAACGGAAACGTTGTCGCACAGCCAGTTCGACACATAGCCGCCGTTCGTCCGCTTGACGGTGACCTTGTGCGCATCATCGGTGTGCGGAGAACTTGCCAGCGAGTAGCAGCGGGCGGCCGACCCGGTCAGGTCGCTTGGTACGCGCATCGTCAGGAACTGTCCCGGCCGGTAGTCGAATCGGGCGCGGTGCTCGTCGGGAATCGCCAGCACCACCGACTTCGCGTCGTGGCTCTCCTCGATGACGGCTGTGACGGTCAGTGCTACGCCGCGTGTGCCGCCCCCGGCTCGTTCGGCAGATTCTGCATCGGTCATGGCCGACATTGTGAGGGAGCGCGCGACTTCCGCCGGATGCCTCACCGGTGGCCGGGAGAAATTTCCCGATGCCCGTTGACCGGGAAGTGTCGGCGCCGGAACGCTCGGTGACTGCCTACGGTGGCCGCCGTGAACAGCGCGACCGAAAGCAATGTCGACGTCATCGTGGTGGGTGCCGGGTTCGGTGGCCTGTATGCCCTGCACAAGTTCCGGCAACAGGGGCTGTCGGTGCGCGTCTTCGAAGCGGCACCCGAGGTCGGCGGAACCTGGTACTTCAATCGGTATCCGGGAGCGCGCTGCGACGTCGAGAGCCTGGACTACTGCTACTCGTTCTCCGACGAGCTGCAGCAGGAGTGGACCTGGACAGAGAAGTACGCCACCCAGTCCGAGATCCTCGACTACATCAACTGGGTCGCCGACAAGCTGGATCTGCGGCAGGGGATCACCTTCAACGCCAGGGTGGTATCGGCTGTTCTCGACGAGGACACGATGCGATGGACGATCGCGACCGACACCGGAGAAACCGTCGACGCGCGCTTCGTGGTGATGGCCACCGGGCCGCTGTCCTCACCGTTGACTCCGGACATCCCGGGGCTGCAGACCTTCGGCGGCGAGATCTATCACACCGCGCACTGGCCGCACGAAGACGTGGATTTCACCGGAAAGCGGGTCGGCGTCATCGGGACCGGTTCTTCTGGTGTGCAATCGATTCCGATCATCGCCGAGCAGGCCGCACAGCTGGTCGTCTTCCAGCGCAGCCCGAACTACAGCGTGCCCGCGGGCAACCGTCCGTTGACCGCCGAGGAGATCGCTCACGCCAAGGCCACCTACGACGAACGGCGCCAGATGTCCTGGCGCAGTGGCGGTGGGTCGCCGCATGTGCCACATCCGAAGCTGACCATGCAGGCCACGCCCGAAGAGCGTCGTGCGGCCTTCGAGGAACGCTGGCAGCTGGGTGGGGTGTTGTTCTCCAAGACCTTCGCTGACCAGATGATCGACATCGAGGCCAACGAGGAGGCCCGAAAGTTCTACGAAGGCAAGATTCGCGCCGTGATCGATGACCCCGAAGTCGCCGACCTGCTGATCCCCAAGGACCATCCGATCGGCACGAAGCGAATCTGCACCGACACCAACTATTTCCAAACCTTCAATCGCCCCAACGTCACATTGGTCAGTGTTCGCAGGACCCCGATCGAGGCGATCGACGAATCGGGCATCGCGACGTCGGAGATGCACTACGACCTCGACGCCATCGTCCTGGCGACCGGTTTCGACGCCATGACCGGCACACTGGCCAAGATCGATATCGTCGGTCGGGGCGGTCAGAAGCTGGCCGATGATTGGTCACATGGTCCTCGCACCTACCTCGGGCTCGGTGTCGACGGATTTCCCAATCTGTTCTTGGTATCCGGTCCCGGCGCACCGGCAGTGCTGGCCAATATGGTGCTGCACGCCGAGGCGCACATCCAGTGGATCTCCGCGGCCATCGCCTATCTGGACCAGCATGGCTACGCGGCGATCGAGGCCACCCCCGGTGCCGTCGACGCCTGGGTTGCGGAATGCAATCGCCTGGCCGATGCCACCCTCTTCCCCAAGGCGAACTCTTGGTATGTGGGGGCCAACGTGCCCGGAAAGCCCCGCGTGTTCATGCTCTTCATCGGCGGCTTCGCCACCTACCTCGATATCTGCACCGAGGTCGCCGACGCGGGGTACAAGGGGTTCACCCTGATCAAGGCATCCTGATGCCGAACCTCGCCGGCAAAGTCGCCGTGGTCACCGGCGCTGCGCGCGGTACGGGGCGTGCGCACTGTGAGCAGCTGGCGCAGGCCGGTGCAGACATCATCGCCATTGACCGATCCAGCGCGGCAGACGATCTGTCGACCATGGCGACGGTACTGGCCGACAAGGACCGCAGATGCTTTACCGCCATCGCCGACGTCCGGGATCTCTGTTCGGTGTCGGTCGCCGTCGGTGCGGGCGTGAAAGCGCTGGGCGGCCTGGACATCGTGATCGCCAATGCCGGAGTCCACGCTCCCGGAGCTCCGGTGTGGGAACTGCCCGGCGAGGTCTGGCAGGACGCGCTCGACATCAACCTCACCGGCGTGTGGCATACCGTCAAGGCTGCCGCACCACACCTGCTGCCGGGCGCCTCGATCGTGATCATCAATTCCACCAGCGGAATTCGCGGCCCTGGCGATACGGCGCACTACACTGCCAGCAAGCATGCCGCGGTAGGTCTGGCCCGCGCACTCGCCAACGAACTGGGACCGCGCGGGATCCGGGTGAACACCGTGCACCCCGGAGCGGTGGCCACGCCCATGGTCCGCAACGAAGCGACCTACCGACGACTCTGCCCTGATCTCGACATTCCGACCGAAGCGGACGCGATCAAAGTTCTCGCGGCACGCAATCTCCTGGGTGTGCCGTGGGTGCAGCCGCACGACGTCGCCAACGCCTCGGTGTTCCTGGCTTCCGACAACGCCCGCTACATCACCGGAGCCCAACTGGTGGTCGATGCCGGATTGACCCAGAAATCATGAGCATTCCTCGGCTGGCGGGAAAGGTCGCGCTGATCACCGGCGCGGCACGTGGAATCGGGCGCGCGCAGGCGGTGCGCTTTGCTCAGGAGGGCGCTGAGATCATCGGTGTCGATCTGTGTGGTCCGGTGGATACGGTCCGGGTACCGCACGCGACTCTCGACGATCTTGCGGAGACCGCCCGGCAGGTAGGCGCTGTTGGTGGCAGGATGACATCGGCGGTCGCCGATGTACGCGACAAAGCGGCGCTGTGTGCAGCCGTCGGCCAGGCGGTCAGTCAACACGGGGGACTCGATATCGTGTGCGCCACAGCGGGAATCACCTCCCGTGGTCCTGCGGTCGAACTGTCGGAAGAGACCTGGCGCACGATGCTGGACGTCAATCTCACCGGGGTATTCCACACCTGTCAGGTGAGCGCACCTCACCTGATCGCCCGCGGGGGCGGTGCAATGGTTCTGGTGAGCTCCATCGCGGGCCTGCGAGGATTGGCGGGCGTCGCCCATTACAGCGCTGCCAAACACGGCGTGGTCGGGCTGATGCGCAGTCTCGCCAATGAACTGGCCCCGCACCGCGTTCGGGTCAACACGATCCATCCGACGAATGTCGACACTCCGCTCATTCAGAACGACTCCGTGCGGTGCGCCTTTCGCCCCGACCTGCAACATCCGCCAACGCGAAGTGAGTTCGCCGACGCGGCCAAGGCGATGAACATGCTCGACGTCCCGTGGGTGCAGCCGGTGGACGTGGCCAACGCGTCTCTGTTCCTGGTGTCTGACGAGGCCCGTTACATCACGGCCGTCGCCCTTCCGGTGGATGCCGGGGCCACCCAGCGACAGGGGAGATGAAGACCTCCGGTGAACAGACGATGGCGTCCCGTCCGCCGGCGGATCGGCAAACAGTGCAGCGAGTTTTCCGGGCTGGGTTCAGTCCGGCTGGTTTTCGAATAGAGGAGCGTTCATGGCTGCCAAGGCCTCAGTCGCG
>NZ_LQOT01000025.1 GCF_002101585.1 Mycolicibacter engbaekii
CCCCCCGGCCGAGGGCGCGCCCCCCCGCCCCGCCGATGTCGACACCGCGTTCTGGCTGTGGCTGGTCGCCCTGCCGCTGATGACGTGCGAATACGTGGTGAACATGCTGACCGGCCCGCAGATCGCGGGTCCCGAGATCGTCTATCCGGTCGCGGCGCTCACGGCCATCGTGGTGATGGTGGTGGTCGCGACGTTTCTGATGTTGATGCGGTCGGGATACCGGTGGGCGCGCACCGTGCTGACCGGCGGGGGAATCGGCGCGATGGCGTATGGGCTCAGCGGGCTCACCGACGCCGACGCGCGGCCGTCGGTCGCCGTCCTGGCTGCAATCACCGGAATCGTCGGATCGGTGCTGATCGCCACGGGCACGTTCCTGCTGCACCGCGCGGAGGCCAACGCCTACTTCGTCCGGTAGTCACCCGGCCGCCGGCGTCACGACGACCTCGACGGTGCCGGCACCGTCGGCGGCGATGACCAGCACCGGTGCGCCGGGTGCCGAGACCACGTGCCCGCCGGTGACACTGACCTGGTAGCCGTCGGGGTACTGAATGGTCGGCACCGCGATCTCGGTCTGGGCGCCGGCAGCGAAGTGGCCTGCGCCGCTGGCCATCTCGGTGGAGTAGCTGAGCTGGAAGACGCCGTCTCCGTACGACCAGGAGATCGGGGTGCCGGCGACGGCCTGCGCGTAGGGCACCGCCGTCGCCTCCAGCCTGGCCCAGTCGACGTTGTCGCCGACCGGCGGCTTGCTGGGGTCATAGACCAGCGCCGCCCAGGGGCCGCTGCCGGTGAGGCTGGGCGTGCCGTTGTAGGCCCACTGCGACCAGCCCCACATCCGCTGGTCGGCGTTGTTCATCACCCGCATGATTTCGTCGGCGCCGTTCGCCGATCCGTACTCGGTGATCATTCCCGGCACCCCGTACCTGCTGGTGTAGGCCTCGCCGTTGGCGGCCAGCAGGTCGATGTAGTCCGGGCACAGCGGCGAGAGGGCCGCGCTCACGCTGGTCAGCATGCAGTAGTCGTGGAACGCGAAGACGCCGTGGGGGTCGTCCACCTCGCGCAACTGCGTCGGCACCGCCTCGTTGAACAGGGTGTTGGGCTCGTAGATCATCGGTGTGGTCGGGTCGACGGACCGGATCGCCGCGCTGACCTGGTTGTAGAACGGAGTCAGCTGTTGAGCTTCGAAGTAGGAATTGCCGAAGATCGTTGACAGCCATGTCGACCCGGGCCACGGTTCGTTGATGATCTCGTAGCCGGCGATGTTGGGGTCGTCCTTGAAGTAGTCCGCGACGGCCTGGGTCATGCGCGCGTAGTGGTTGAGCAGCCCCACCCCGTCGGGGCCTTTGGCGTTGGACCAGAACGCATCCCAAGCGTGGTTCTGGGCGGGGTTCAGCGGGTAGTTGAGTCCGAAGCCGATGTCGGGGTTGGGCAGTCCGCCGGTCTGGGTGGCCCACTCCGGCGCGCCCTCGCCGCGGAAGACCGGGCTGAAGTCGTCCTGGTGGAAGTCGATGATGCTGACGATGCCGTATCTGCCCAGGATCTGCACGGTCGTCTGGATCGAGGCCAGGTAGTTGTAGTCGATGACGCCGGGCTGCGGCTCCACTCCCGCCCAGATGACGCCCAGCCGCACCGAGTTGAAGCCGTTGGCCGCCAGGAACGCCGCGTCGTCCTCGTCGAATCCGCCGGCGGCCGGCTCATACGGCGGAATCTTGTAGACCTCGTTGAAACCGTGCATGACCAGCACCCGGCCGTCAGCGCCGGTGATCCAGGTCCCGGTGGTGCTGATCCCGGCGACGGCGGCCGGGGCACCGTCGAGAGTGCCGAAGTGGCCATGATCGCCGTGGGCGCCGACCAGCAGGCCGGCGTTGCCGCCCGCGCCGCCGAGGGCCGGCAGGTCGCCGGGGCCGCTGTAGACCCCGTCCCCGGCGTCCCCGCCGAGGCCGCCGATGCCGATTAGCCAGCCGCCGCTGCCGCCGTCCCCGCCGTTACCGCCGAGGCCGCCGTCTGCGCCGTCGCCTCCGTCGCCGCCGTTGCCGATCATGCCGGCGTTGCCGCCGGCTCCACCCATTCCGCCGGATTCGGTGTTGTCCCAACCGTCCCCACCGTCGCCGAACAACCAGCCGCCATGGCCGCCGTTGGGCGCAGCGGCGGTTCCGTCCACGCCGTCGCCGATCAGGGGGCGGCCGGTGAGCAGGAGGCTGGGTTGGTTGACCACGCTGAGCAGCAGTTGGCCGAGATCGCTGTTGACCGCCTCGTCGAGGCCGGCGTGGATCGGGGTGTAGAGGTACTGCAGCAGCCAGGTGTTGGGATCGACCGCGGGTCCGGCCAGGGCTGCGCCGCTGAACGCGCTCAGAGCGGCATCCCAGTGCTCGGCGCTCAGGAAGGTCTCCCAGGCGTCCGGTGAGAACACCGCGTCCCAGTCCGGGGCGCCGGTCGTGGCGTCCAGAAACGGTTCCAGGATCTGGTCGGTCAGGGGGTCGAAGAAGTCAGCGTGGGCTCCGGGCGCAGCGGCCAGCGGCCCCATCCCGAACGTCAGCAGCGCCCCGGTGGAGGCGGCCAGACCGACGACTCGGGTGCGCAGGGCGGGCTCTGCTGCGGTGCGGTTGCGGCGCTTCATCCGAAGTCCTCTCCAAGGCAGGACAACCTGTGCAAAGCATGTATGCAGGCCAAAATCTAACTCAACCTACTTGCGCGTAAGGTAAGGATCGCCGAAAATCGCGCGATGCCGCGGTCCTGTGCAGCGTGTTTGGGCGCCGCGTTAGGCTGACCCGACATGTCTGCTTCCCAGCCGCAACCCGCACCGCTGTTCTTCGAGAGCGGTGCCAGTTGGTACTGGGTGCTCTTCGGCCCGATCTCCGCGGGCCTGCTCTTGGTGATCCAGCACTCCAGCGGCTTCGGTTTCCAGCCGCTGGTCCCGGCGATCCTGCTGGTGCTCGTCTCGCTCATGCTCGCCATCCAGGTGAAAGCCGCGCGTATCCACACCTCGGTCGAACTCACCGAGGACACCCTGCGCCAAGGCACCGAGACCATTCGGGTGGCCGACATCGTTGCGCTCTATCCCGAGGCCGAACGGCCCACCGGTTGGGGCAAGCAGGTGCTGCAGAAGTGGCAGGAATCCCGCGCGCTCGGGGAGCTGAGCGGCGTGCCCCGGCGCCGGGTGGGGATCGGCCTGCGGCTGAGCGGGCGGCGCACCGTGCAGGCGTGGGCGCGCGACCATCGCCGGCTGCGTGCGGCGCTGGGAGAGCTGATCCCCGAGACCGTTCCGCCGGGCGGCCCCGCTGAGACCGACGCCGACGATGGATCGGCGTGGTGAGAACCGCCCCGCTCATCCGGGCCCTGGCCGAACTGGCCCTGGCCGCCGCCGCGGCGGTGGGCTGCGCGGCCAGCTGGCTGCAGGTGCGCTACCCGGTGGTGGTCGCGCCGGTCATCGACGGCGAACCGGCCACCGTCTCGATCGGCTACCACCCCCCGATGCTGCTGCTGGCATGGGTCTTGGCGACGACGGCCGGGGTGCTGGCGGTGATGGGTGCCGCGCGGCTGCACCGGGCCCGCCGCACCACCCCGGCTAGATACCCCACGGGGGTATCATCGGCGGCGTGATCACCACCGACCTCGAGCTGCGGGGAATGACGTGTGCGTCGTGCGCGGCGCGGGTGGAGCGCGCCTTGAACGCCCTGGACGGGGTGCAGGCCACGGTCAACTTCGCGGTCGAGCGAGCCCACATCGAACATGAGCCCCGGGTCTCGCCGGCCGACCTGGTGAACACCGTCGAAGCGACCGGATACCAGGCCGTCGTGCTCGGTTCGGCCGGTGAACACCACGAGCACGCCGACGTATCCGCCGGCCAACTGCGCACCCGGCTGATCGGCTCGGCTCTGCTGGCCGTGCCCGTGGTGGTGCTGTCGATGGTGATGGCCTGGCAGTTCAGCGGTTGGCAGTGGGTCGCGCTCGCGCTGACCACCCCGATCGTGGTCTGGGGCGGATATCCCTTCCACCGCGCCGCTGCGCGCACCGCGGTGCACCGCGCCGCCACCATGGACACCCTGGTCTCGCTGGGCACCTGCGCCGCCTATCTGTGGTCGGTGGTGGCGGTGTTCACGGGGTCGGGCCACGTGTACTTCGAAGTGGCCGCCGTGGTCACGGTGTTCCTGCTGGCCGGCCGCTACGCCGAATCGCACGCCAAACGGTCGGCGGGGGCAGCCCTGCGGGAACTGCTGGAGCTCGGCGCCAAAGACGCCACGGTCATCAGCGCGGACGGGTCCACCGAGACCCGGGTGCCGATCGCGGACCTTCGGGTCGGCGACGTCATCGTCGTGCGGCCGGGAGAGCGCGTCGCCGCCGACGGCGTCGTCGTCGACGGCGCCAGCGCCTTGGACACCTCGGCGATGACCGGCGAGCCGCTACCGGTGGACGTCGCCGCCGGCGATTCGGTGCTGGGTGGTTCGCTCAACACCACCGGGCGGGTGTTGGTTCGGGCCGCCAAAGTCGGCGCCGACACCCAGCTGGCGCGGATGGCCACCATGGTCGCCGACGCCCAGGCCGGCAAGGCCTCGGTCCAGCGACTTGCCGATCGGGTCTCGGCGGTGTTTGTGCCCGCAGTGCTGGGTATCGCTGCGCTCACGCTGGCCGGCTGGCTGCTGACCGGCGCGTCCGCCGCGGCGGCGTTCACCGCGGCGGTGGCCGTGCTCATCATCGCCTGCCCGTGCGCGCTCGGGTTGGCCACGCCGACCGCCATCCTGGTCGGCACCGGCCGTGGTGCGCAGCTGGGCATCCTGATCAAGAACCCGCAGGTGCTCGAGACCGTCAAGGACATCGACACCGTCGTGCTGGACAAGACCGGCACCGTTACCAGCGGCGTGATGTCCGTCGGCGGCCTCGCGGCCGAACCGGGCGAGGACCCGGACACGGTGCTGGCCCGAGCCGCCGCCGTCGAGTCGGCGTCCGAGCATCCGATCGCCACAGCCATCGTCGCCGGGGCCAAGGCCGCCGGCCTGCAGATCGCCCCGGTGACCGATTTCGTCAGCAAACCCGGCCACGGTGTGACCGGGGTCGTCGACGGCCTGCGGGTCGAGGTCGCGCGGGCGGCCGCCGCGGACGAGACCGGGACCGCGGTGGAGGTCTGCTGGGAGGGGCAGGTGCGCGGGACGATCATCGTGACCGACACGGTCCGGCCCACCAGCGCGGCCGCGGTGGCGCAGCTCAAAGCCATGGACATCACGCCGATCCTGCTCACCGGCGACGGCGCGGCGGCGGCCCGCAGGGTGGCCGGACAGGTCGGTATCGACCCCGGCAACGTCATCGCCGACGTCTTGCCCGCGGACAAGGCCGCCGAGGTCAAGCGCCTGCAGGCCGACGGCCGGCGGGTGGCCATGGTCGGTGACGGCGTCAACGATTCGGTGGCGCTGGCCACCGCCGATATCGGGATGGCGATGGGCACCGGCACCGATGCCGCCATCGAGGCCGGTGATGTCACCCTGGTGCGCGGCGACCTCGGCACCGTGCCCACCGCCCTTCGGCTGTCGGCGCGCACCCTGCGCATCATCCGGCAGAACCTCGTCTGGGCGTTCGGCTACAACGTGGCGGCCATCCCGCTCGCGGCGGCCGGGTTGCTCAACCCGATGATCGCGGGCGCGGCGATGGCCGCCTCATCGGTCCTGGTGGTCGCCAACAGCCTGCGGCTTCGGCGTTTCGCGCGATAAGGCCGGGACAGTCGGCCGGGGTGTTGCGCTCTGTCCGGCCGGAGTCAGGAGTCCAGCCAGGCCAACTGCGCGGGCAGCTGGCTGCGCCAGTAGGACACGTCGTGGCCGCCGGGCGAAAAGCCCCCGGCCGGCGGCGGATTCAGCTGGGCGATGAAACTCTTGGTCGCGTAAGCGAAGCTGTCCCCGGTACCGCAGTCCACCCGCAGCGGGATCGGCGCCAACCGCGGCACCAGGTTGAACACCGAGTTGGTCCGCCAGTCATCGACACTGTCGAACGCGCCGGCGGGCGCGCCGAAATAGGTCATGTAGATCGCCGGGCTGATGGCGCAGATGCCCGCGGTGCGTGCCGGGCCCAGACGGGTGCCCAGCAGCAGTGCGCCGTAGCCGCCCATTGACCAGCCCATGAACGCGACGCGGGAGGTGTCGATGCCCTTCTCGGTCAGCATCGGGATCAGCTCGTGCAGCACCATGGCGCCGGAGTCCTCGCCGGAGCTGTGCGGCCGCCAGTAGGAGTTGCCGCCGTCGACGGCCACCACCGCGAACGGGGGCCGGCCTGCCGCGGCCAGCTTCGCCAGCTCCTCCTCCACGCCCAGATCCATCACCCATGCCGCATCGCCGTCCTTGCAGTGCAGCGCGATCACGGGGCGCAGGGGAGCGGTCTGCCCCGGCGGGCGGGCGATGATCCAGTTGGTCTCGACGCCGCCACGAGCCGCCGAGACGAACGACCCGGATTCCAAGGTCGGATAGCTGTTACCGGTGGCCCGGGAGGCGGCCGGGCGCCGAAGCGCAACCGCTCCGAACAGGCCCGCAGCCCCCACCGCGCCGACCCCAAGGCGCAAAGCAGCCCGGCGGGTCACATCAGCCATGGACAGCATCATCGCGCGGCGGCCCGGGGCGGAGCAGCCCGGCGCACCACCCTTGATCAGGTTGATGCCGGTTCGTTAGGAACGTCCGGGTGCGGGCTGCGGCCGAAGCGCTCGCGGAACGCCTCCACGGTGTAACCGATCAGGGTCGCTTCCCGTGGTGCCCGGACCGCAGCGGAGCGGGGAATCCGCACCAGGGGCCCGAGCGGACCGGTGAAGTGGCCGGACTTGCCGATCTTGAGCGGGCCGCCGCCGGGGTCGGCAGGGTGCGGGGCGATCTCCACCTCCCCTTCGGTGACCACGTAGATCAGGTCCTCGACGGTGCCCTGTTCCAGCAGGACCGAGCCGGGCCCAAGGCGGACCGGGGCCTGCGGGGACCGCTCGGGCATCGCGGACGGGGACAGCTCGACGACGATGTCGGCCAGGGGCACGATCCGGGTGTCGTGGGTGGCCACCACCACGACGCGGTCACCGGCGGCCAGCAGCCGCAGCAGTTGCACCACCTCGCCGGCCCGGGCGTAATCCAATTGCGCGGTGGGTTCGTCGGCCAGGATCAAGGGCGGATCCAGGGCCAGCGCGCGGGCCACCGCCACCCGCTGCTGCTGGCCGCCGCTGAGCTGCCCGGGCCGGTGATGCGTCCGGTCGGCCAGGCCGACCCGGGTCAGCAGGTCGCGGCCGCGCTCCTGAGCCGACCATTGTGTCCAGCCGGCCGCCCACATCGGGACCATCACGTTCTCCAGCGCCGTCAGGCTCGGCACCAGATTGAACGCCTGGAAGACGATTCCGACGGTGCGCCGGCGGTAAGCGGTGAGGTCGCGTCTGCGCAGTGCAGTGACGTCGGTGGCGCCGAACCGGATCTGGCCGGCGGTGGGGCTCAAGATGCCGCCCAGGCAGGACAGCAGGGTGGTCTTTCCGCAGCCGCTGGGGCCCAGCACCACCACCAGCGAACCGGCCGGGACGTCCAGGCTCAAGCCGTGAATGGGACGCACCGGGTCCCCGCCGCCGGTGGCGTACTCGATCACCAGATCGCGGATCCGCAAGTCCCCCATCGGCTACGGCCCCCCGAACGCCAGCACCGGGTCCACGGCCACCGCGTGCCGCACACCGGCCAGGCTGGCAAGCAGGCCGATGCCCACCGCGGTCACCATCAGCAGGGCGAACGACGACGGCGTCACCGCGACCAGCATCGGGAACAGCGGGCCGATGGACACCGCCAGCACGCCGCCGAGGACCGCCGCGCTCACCGCGACCACCACCGCCTGCAGCGCCAGGCCCGCCAGCACCATCCAGGTGGTGACGCCCAGCGCCTTGAACACCGCGAAGTCGCGGGTGCGCTCCAGGGCCGACAGGTAGACCAGCGAGCCGACGATCAGGGCGGCCACGGCCCACAACAGGATCGACATGTACGACAGGGCCATCTGCGCACCTGCCAGCGGGCGGACCATGTCGTCGACGGCGGCGGTCCGGTCCACCACGCGGTAGCCCGCCGGCACCCGCGCCGGGTTTCCCCGCAGGCCGATCGCGGAGGCCACCCGCTGCCCCGAATACATCAGCCGCTGGGCGCCGGCCACCGTCAGGAAGCCGTTGGGCTGGCCGGCCAGCGTCGTCGACTTCTCCACCAGCCCGACGATCCGCAGCTTCTCCGCGCCCAGTTCGATCTCATCGCCGAGGGAGCGCCGCAGCGTTGTCGACATCGCGATCTCGTCGGGTGCGGCCGGAACCCGCCCGGCGCTCAGTGGCGGCATCGCGTCGCGGGGCACGCCGTAGATGTTCACGTTCAGCGGCGACCGGCCGTCCTGCACGATGGTGTTGCCGTAGACCACGGGCAACGCCGCCTGCACGCCGGAGATCCGGGCGACGTTCCCGGGCTCGTTCTGGGGGAACCGTGACGAGCCCATGAACGGCCCCACCGCGGCCGTCTGGATCAGGTAGGCGTCGATTCCCAGCGAATCGACCACGTCTTCGGCCTCGACCCGGAAACCGTGGGTCAAACCGGCCAGCACCAGGGTCAGGGCGAAGACCAGCGCGGTGCCCACGACGGCCACGATGAACCTGCGTAATCGCCATTGCAGATCACGAAGAGCGGTGATTAACAGCCGCACGCGCGCATGTTATCGCAGCGTGCGGCGCCTATCGTGGATGGTGGCCCGCCCGACCGGTTTCGGCAAATCCAGAATGGTTGAGTCAACGGCCGGTTTTTGGGCTACAAATACACACACGCCAGCTTCATGAGCCCGGCGTACGCCGTACGGAGGGGGTCGGTGATGAACTACGCTGCGCTGCCACCGGAGATCAACTCACTGCGTATCTATACCGGGCCGGGATCCGCGCCGATGCGCGCGGCCGCCGCCGCCTGGGGTGCGGTGTCGGCCGAGCTGCACGCGGCCGCCGCATCCTATGAATCGGTGATCGCCGAGCTGACCGCCCAGGCCTGGCGGGGGCCGTCCGCGACGGCGCTGAGCCGGGCCGCCGACCTCTACGTCGCCTGGATGGCCGCGACCGCGGCGCAGATAGACCAGACGACGGCGCAGGCGAACGCGGCGGCGGCGGCCTACGAGGCGGCACACAGCGCCACGGTCCCGCCCTCGGTGGTGGCGGCCAACCGGGCCCAGTTGCTGCTGCTGATCGCCACCAACGTGCTGGGCACCAACACCGCGGCGATCGCTGCCACCGAGGCCGAGTACGGCGAGATGTGGGCCCAGGACGCGGCCGCGATGTACGCCTACGCCGCGGCGTCCGCGGCCGCCACCGGCCTCGCGCCGTTCGAGGAGCCGCCGCAGACCAGCAACCCCGCCGGGCCCGCCGGCCAGGCCGCCGCCGCGGCGAGTGCCGAAGCCACGTCGTCGTCGCTGGATGTGCAGTCGCTGCTGGGCCAGCTGGCCTCGGGGATCTTCGGGTCGCCGCAGAGTGCCGCCGCGCAGGTCGGGACGGCGGCCGTGGTCGGGCCCGCCCAGGGGATCGAGGACATCTTCACGCTGCCCAGCCTCTCCGATCTCTTCGGTCTGAACGCGCTGTCGGCGGTTGCCCTGGCGCTGTCCGCCGGTGCCTGGTCCTCGGCCAGCGCCAGCACCCGCGAAATCCTCGCCGAGCAGGACCAGCTGGAGCTGGTGGAGTACGAGATCCTCAACGCGATCGACCTGTTCTCCCCGTTGACCCCGTCGCGGCCGGCGGTTCCCGGCGTCGGGCTGTCGGCGGCGATGGGGGAGGCGTTCAGCGCCGGGAATCTTTCGGTGCCGGTCAACTGGGCGGCCAACGCCCCGGAGATCCGCACGCTGTCCTACACCAAGCCGCTGGTCGGGCCCGGCGTCGGCGCTGCCCCGGCGGCATCGCTGGCCGGCGCCGGCACGGCGTTCAGCCAGATGGCGCTGGCGGGCATGGGCGGCAGCGCCCTGGCCGGTTCGGTCAGTCGGGGCCGCGGAGGCGCCGACGCGCCGGCGCCGGTCCAGACGCCGCAGCGGGCCGCCGCAGACGCCGGGGCCGGCGCCGCGACCGGCGATGGCGACGGCGCCCCCGCGCCGACGAAGATGGGCATCGCCGCCGAAATCCGCGAATTCGCCGAACTGCGCGACCGCGGCCTGATCAGCAACGACGAGTACAACGAACAGAAGATGCGCCTGCTGGGCCAGTGACCCGGCGCGGTCTCAGGCGCGAGACAGCAACAACGTGTGCGGGACCCCGGCGCGCCCGAGCAACTGACGCCATGGAGGCTTCAGCCGCCCGACCGCCTCCTCGGTCGACACCACCCGGGGATTGGTCACCGCGAACGTCTTTCCGCCGACCTTGACCCGCCCGCCGCCGGCGGCCTCCAGGTTTTTCACCCAGTCGCGGCGGGTGCCGTACGGCAGCAGCACCGCGACGCCGTCGTCGGTGTGAAACATCGAGACCGGGGTGCGGTAGGTGGTCCCGGAGCGCCGGCCGGTGTGCTCGACCAGCGACCACATCGGCACCCACCCGCAAAACGGCCGGAACAGCGGATTGGTCACCACCCTGTTGAAGCGGGCGCGCCGGTCGGAGAAGCGCACCATCTAGCCCTGCCTGGTGAGCAGCACCGCCTGCTCGAACGGCAACCGGGCGAAGACGTTGCGGGTGCGCGGGTTCACGTGCTCGGCCGCCTCGGCCCGGCTCACCACCCGGGGATTGGTGACCTCGAAGGTCTTACCGCGGCGGCGCATCCGGGCACCGCCGGCGGCCATGATGTTCTTCAGCCAGTCGCGGTCCGGGCCGTAGGTCAGCAGAACGGCCACGCCGTCATCGGTGCTGAACACGCTCAGCGGGGTCCGGTAGGGCTTGCCGGAGCGCCGGCCGACGTGCTCGAGGATGCCGAACGTAGGGGCCCAGCCGGCCCACATTCGCTGGATGGGGTTGGTGACGTGCCGGTTGAACCGGGCCAGCCGCTGCGGTAGTTGCATGAGAGTCATCAAACCCCGTGGTCGTGGCCCCACTCAAGACCCAGTCGCAGTGACTGACTCCTACACCCCGTAGTCGACCGGGCCGGATCGGCTGGGACACTGGGCGTCGTGGGTAATGCGGAAGGTGCCACGGCAGTATCGGAACGGTTGTTCGCCGAGGCCTGCGCGGTGATCCCCGGCGGGGTGAACTCGCCCGCTCGGGCGTTCGCCGCGGTGGGGGGCACGCCGCGCTTCATCACCGAGGCGCACGGCTGCTGGCTGACCGACGCCGACGGCCACCGCTATGTCGACCTGGTCTGTTCGTGGGGACCGATGATCCTGGGCCACGCCCACCCCGCGGTGGTCGAGGCGGTCCGCGCCGCGGCCGGCGCCGGCCTGTCCTTCGGGGCGCCGACCCGAACCGAAACCGAGCTGGCGGCCGAGATCATCGCCCGGGTGCCCGCGGTGCACAAGGTCCGGCTGGTCAACTCCGGCACCGAAGCCACCATGAGCGCCCTGCGGCTGGCCCGCGGCTTCACCGGCCGGGCCAAGGTCATCAAGTTCTCCGGCTGCTACCACGGCCACGTCGATGCCCTGCTCGCCGACGCCGGATCGGGGGTGGCCACCCTGGCCCTGCCGTCGTCGCCGGGGGTCACCGGCACCACCGCCGCCGACACCATCGTGCTGCCCTACAACGATGTCGACGCCGTCCGCGGGGCCTTCGCCGAGTTCGGCGACCAGATCGCCGCCGTCATCACCGAAGCCAGCCCCGGCAACATGGGCGTCGTGCCGCCGGCGCCGGGCTTCAACGCCGAACTGCGGGCGATCACCGCCGAACACGGCGCCCTGCTGATCATCGACGAGGTGATGACGGGTTTCCGGGTGAGCGCCGGTGGCTGGTACGGCCTGGACCCCGTGGACGCCGACCTGTTCACCTTCGGCAAGGTGATCAGCGGCGGCCTGCCGGCTGCGGCCTTCGGCGGCCGGGCCGACGTGATGGACCGGCTGGCGCCGCTGGGGCCGGTCTATCAGGCCGGGACCCTGTCGGGTAACCCGGTGGCCACCGCCGCGGGCCTGGCCACCCTGCGCGCCGCCGACGACGATGTCTACGCCGCGCTGGACAAGAACGCCGACCGGCTGACGGTGCTGCTGGCCGACGCGCTGACAGCCGCCGGGGTGCCGCACCAGATTCCGCGCGCGGGAAACATGTTCAGCGTGTTCTTCGCCGACGAACCGGTCACCGACTTCGCCGCCGCCCGGGCCAGCCAGACCTGGCGCTTCCCGGCGTTCTTCCACTCGCTGCTGGACGCCGGCGTCTACCCGCCGTGCAGTGCCTTCGAGGCATGGTTCGTCTCGGCGGCCCTCACCGAGGAGGCGTTCGACCGGATCGCCACCGCATTGCCCGCCGCGGCCCGTGCCGCGGCCACCACCACGGAGCCCAACCACTGATGGCCGAAGAAACCCGCGTCCACCTGATCCGCCACGGCGAGGTGCACAATCCCGACGGCATTCTCTACGGCCGGCTGCCCGGTTTCCGGCTGTCCGACACCGGCCGCGCCCAGGCCGTGGCCGCCGCCGAACTGCTGGCCGGCCGCGACATCGTCGCCGTGATCGCCTCGCCGCTGCAGCGCGCCCAGGAGACGGCCGCCCCGATCGCCGCCCGGCACAACCTGACGATCGACACCGACCATGACCTGATCGAGTCGGCCAACATCTTCGAGGGCAAGCGGGTTTCGCCCGGCGACGGCGCCTGGCGCAACCCCCGGTTCTGGTGGCACCTGCGCGACCCGTTCACCCCGTCGTGGGGCGAGCCCTACGGCCAGATCGCCGCCCGCATGGCCGCCGCGGTGGACAAGGCGCGGGCCCGCGCCGCCGGCCACGAGGCGGTGTGCGTCAGCCATCAGCTGCCGGTCTGGACCGCCCGTCAACACCTCACCGGCAACCGGCTCTGGCACGACCCGCGCCGCCGGCAGTGCGACGTGGGGTCGGTGACCACGCTGATCTACGCCGGTGATCGTCTCGTCGACGTCGATTACCAGGTCCCGGCCGGCGGCTGACGATGCGGGCCGTGCTGATCGTCGGGACGGTGCTGGCCGCCCTGATCTCGGGGTGTTCAGTCGGCGACGACGCCGTCACACACGGCGGCACCTTCGAATTCGTCTCCCCCGGGGGCAAGACCGACATCGTCTACGACCCGCCGGAAACCCGCGGCCGGCCCGGTCCGATCTCCGGGCCCGACCTGATGGACACCGGCCGCACCCTCAGCGTGGCCGACTTTCCCGGGCAGGTCGTCGTCGTCAACGTCTGGGGCCAGTGGTGCGGGCCCTGCCGTTCCGAGGTCAGCCAGCTGCAACAGGTTTACGACGCCACCCGCGCCCAGGGCGTTGCGTTCCTGGGCATCGACGTCCGCGACCCCGACCCGCAGGCGCCCCGCGACTTCATCGCCGATCGCCGGGTGACGTACCCGTCGATCTACGACCCGGCCATGCGCACCATGATCGCGTTCGGCGGACGCTATCCCTCCTCGGTGATCCCGGCGACCATGGTGCTCGACCGGGCGCACCGGGTGGCGGCGGTGTTCCTGCGCGAAGTCCTTGCCGAAGACCTGCAGCCCGTCGTGCAGCGGTTGGCCGCCGAGGCGGCGCCGTGAGCGGCTTCACCGCCACCGTCACCTCCGGTCCGTTGCTGCTGGCCGTCGCGGTGTCGACCCTGGCCGGGCTGGTGTCGTTCGCCTCGCCGTGCGTGGTGCCGCTGGTGCCCGGCTACCTGTCCTACCTGGCGGCGGTGGTCGGCGTCGAAGAAAGGCCCGACCTGCCCGATACCGGTGCAGCCCCTCCCGGCGCCCGGTGGCGCGTCGCGGGTTCGGCGGCGCTGTTCGTCGCCGGATTCACCGCGGTCTTTCTGCTCGGCTCGGTGGCCGTGCTGGGCATGACCAGCACGCTGATCACCAACCAGGTGCTGCTGCAGCGGGTCGGCGGCGTGGTGACGATTCTGATGGGGTTGGTGTTCGTCGGGTTCGTGCCGGCGCTGCAACGCCCTCTTCGCTTCACCCCTGCGCAGCTGTCGACCGTGGTCGGGGCACCGCTTCTGGGTGCGGTGTTCGCGCTCGGCTGGACACCCTGCCTGGGGCCGACCCTGACCGGCGTGATCGCAGTGGCCTCCACCACCGACGGCGCCGGGGTGGCCCGGGGAGTTCTGCTGGTGATCGCCTACTGCCTGGGGCTGGGGGTGCCGTTCGTGGCGCTGGCCTTCGGGTCGGCCAGCGCAGTGGCCGGGCTGGGCTGGCTGCGCCGGCACACCCGGTCCATTCAGGTGCTCGGCGGCGTGCTGCTGATCGCGGTGGGCCTGGCTCTGCTCACCGGCGTGTGGGACCACTTCGTCGCCGTGATCCGAGACGGCTTGGTCTCCGATGTCAGGCTTCCCATCTGATGGCCGCACCCACCACCGCCCCGGCCCGTCGGGGACCGATCGCGCGGCTGGCCGCCCGGGTCCGCAACACCTGGCGGGCGCTGACCTCGATGGGCACCGCGCTGGTGCTGCTGGTGCTGCTGGCGCTGGCCGCGATCCCGGGAGCACTGCTGCCACAACGCAGCCTCAACGCCGCCAAGGTCGACGAGTACTTGGCGCTGCACCCGGTACTGGGGCCCTGGCTCGACCGGCTGGAGGCGTTCGACGTCTTCTCCAGCTTCTGGTTCACCGCCATCTACGTCCTGCTGTGCGTGTCGCTGATCGGCTGTCTGACGCCCCGGACCCTTGAGCACCTGCGCAGCCTGCGCGCCGTACCGGTCGCCGCGCCGCGCAACCTGGCCCGGCTGCCCAAGCACGCCCAGACGCACCTGGCCGGCGACCCCGAACAGCTCGGCGCCCAGATGGCGGACGCGCTGCGCGGCTGGCGCCGGGTGATCCGTTCGGAGCAGGGCACCGTCGAAGTGTCGGCGGAAAAGGGCTACCTGCGCGAGTTCGGCAACCTGGTCTTCCATTTCGCGTTGCTGGGGCTGCTGGGCGCCGTTGCGGTGGGCCGGCTGTTCGGCTACGAGGGCAACGTGATGGTGATCGCCGACGGCGGGCCGGGTTTCTGCTCGGCCTCGCCCGCCGCGTTCGACTCGTTCCGCGCCGGGGCCACCGTGGATGGCACCAAACTGCATCCGTTGTGTGTGCGGGTCAACGACTTCACCGCCGACTACCTGCCCACCGGGCTGGCCACGTCCTTCACCGCGCACATCGACTACCAGGCCGGCGAGGACTTGACCACCGGGCAGTGGCGGCCCTACCGGCTGGAGGTCAACCACCCGCTGCGGGTCGGCGGTGTGCGCGCCTACCTGCAGGGGCACGGTTACGCACCCACCTTCACGGTGGTCTTCCCGGACGGGCAGACCCGGACCCAGACGGTGCAGTTCCGCCCGGACAACCCGCTGACCCTGTTGTCGTCGGGCGCGGTCCGGATCGACCCGCCGGCCGGGACCTATCCCGACGCCGCCGAGCGGCGGAAACACCAGATCGGCATCCAGGGGCTGTTCGCGCCGACCGAACAACTCGACAACCGGCTGCTGTCATCGGCATTCCCCGCGATGAACGACCCCGCGGTCGCGATCGACGTCTACCGCGGGGACACCGGGCTCGACACCGGCCGGCCGCAGAGCCTGTTCAGTCTGGATTCCCGGCTGATCGACCAGGGCCGGCTGACCAAGGTGGCCCGGTCCAATCTCAAGGCCGGTGAAGAGATCCGTCTCGACGACGGCACCCGGGTGCGTTTCGACGGCGCGCTGCCGTTCGTCAACATCCAGATCTCGCATGACCCGGCGGAGATCTGGGTGCTGGTGTTCGCCATGACGATGATGGCCGGCCTGGTGATCTCCCTGGTGGTGCGCCGCCGGCGGATCTGGATCCGGATCACGCCGGTGGGACCGAGTGGGCAGCCCGGTACGGTGAACGTCGAGGTGGGCGGGCTCGCTCGCACCGACAACTCCGGCTGGGGTGACGAGTTCGAGCGGTTGAGCACCCGGCTGTTCGGCAAGGAGACGTAGGTGAATACGAGTCATATCGACATCGGGCTGGCGCGCTACTCCGACTGGGCGTTCACCTCGGCGATGATCGTGCTGGTCATGGCGCTGCTGCTGCTGGCCGTCGAGCTGGCCTACAGCCGGGCACGCACCCCGGCCGAGGCCGAGCTGGTCGCGGCCGGCGGGGTGCGCACCGACAGTGCCACGCCGGGGCTGGTGGTTCCCGCGCAGCGCCGGCCCCTGGGCGAGCGGGTGGGCCGCGCCGGCCTGGCCCTGGTCTACCTGGGCATCGCCCTGCTGCTGGCCTGCATCGTGTTCCGCGGCGCCGCCACGCTGCGCCCGCCGTGGGGCAACATGTACGAGTTCATCAACCTGACCTGCTTCTCCGGGTTGGTGGCTTCCGCCGTCGCGCTGCGCCGGCCGCAACACCGCAGCCTGTGGGTGTTCGTGCTGCTGCCGGTGCTGATCCTGCTCACGGTCTCCGGGCGCTGGCTCTACGCCACGGCGGCGCCGGTCATGCCGGCCCTGCAGTCGTACTGGCTGCCGATCCACGTCTCGGTGGTCAGCATCGGATCCGGAGTGTTCCTGGTGGCCGGGGTGGCCAGCATTCTGTTTCTGATCCGCTCCTCGCGGCTCAGCGACCCCGAAACGCCCGGTGCCCTGGCGCGCATGGTGCGCCGGCTGCCCGATGCGCAGACCCTGGACCGCATCGCCTACCGGACCACCATTTTCGCGTTCCCGGTGTTCGGCTTCGGCGTGATCTTCGGCGCGATCTGGGCGGAGGGGGCGTGGGGCCGCTACTGGGGCTGGGACCCCAAGGAGACCGTCTCCTTCATCGCGTGGGTGGTCTACGCCGCCTACCTGCACGCGCGGTCCACCGCCGGGTGGCGCGACTACAAGGCGGCGTGGATCAACGTGGTGGGCTTCGCGGCGATGATCTTCAACCTGTTTTTCGTCAACCTCGTGACCGTCGGCCTGCACTCCTACGCCGGAGTCGGCTAATAAAGCTGTCAGTTTCCTTTATGACGGCTGCGCTACCCTGCGGTTATCGGCGTCCATCGACGTCCCAGCCACGCTGACAGGGGAGAATCACGTGTCCGACCACGCATCCGGTGATACCACTGCGAGCCACGACGTGACCGACCATCCGACCACCCAGTTCCGGCCGTACCAGCACGTCGGCGAGGCAGCTGACCGCCCCGCCGCCGGAACGGATTCCGGGGCCACCGGGTCGATCGACCAGCGTGCCGAGGCACCGGAGACCCGTTCCTTCGGGGGCTTCCGCACCGAGCGGCGGTTCTCCGAACCGGTCGACCCGTGGCCGCCGACCCCCGCGGAGGGCCGCGGCCGGCAACAGTCGTGGAACCCCAACGCCTCCACCACCTGGATTCCACAGCCGATGGAGAACCCCGCTCCCGTCTTCTACGGCGGCAGCCCCGGCGGTGCGGCCCATGCCCCCCAGCGTCCCGCCGAGTCCATCGCGCCGTTCTCGGACCTGTCCACCACGTCGTTGTTGCGGCAGGTCAAGCCGCCGCCGACCTCAGGCTGGCGGCGCCTGCTCTATGTGCTGTCCGGTCAGCTCATCAATGTCGGCGAGAGCCCCCGAACCATCCGGTTCAACGACTTGGTGTCGCAGGTGAACCGGCCGCTGCAGGGCTGTCACCGGATCGCGGTGCTGTCCCTGAAGGGCGGCGTCGGCAAGACCACCATCACCGCGACCCTGGGCTCGACGTTCGCCTCCATCCGAGGCGACCGGGTGGTCGCCGTGGACGCCAATCCCGACCGCGGCACGCTGAACCAGAAGGTGCCGATGGAGACGCCGGCCACGGTGCGGCACCTGTTGCGCGACGCCGACGGCATCCAGCGCTACAGCGACGTGCGCAGCTACACCAACCAGGGGCCCAGCCGCCTCGAGGTGCTGGCCTCCGACAGTGACCCGGCGGTCTCGGAGGCCTTCAGCGGCGAGGATTACGCCAGCACATTGCAGGTACTGGAGCGGTTCTACAGCCTGGTCCTGACCGACTGCGGCACCGGTCTGATGCACTCCGCCATGTCGGCGGTGCTCGCCAAGGCCGACACCCTGATCGTGGTCAGTTCCGGTTCGGTCGATGGTGCCCGCAGTGCCTCGGCGACGCTGGACTGGCTCGACGCGCACGGCCACGAGGACCTGGTGCGTAACTCGATCGCGGTCATCAACGCGGTGCGGCCCCGCTCCGGCAAGGTCGACATGCAGAAAGTGGTCGACCACTTCTCCCGCCGCTGCCGCGCGGTGCGGTTGGTGCCGTTCGACCCGCACTTGGAAGAGGGCGCGGAGATCGACCTATCGCGGCTGAAGCGGGAGACCCGCGAGGCACTGGTCGAACTGGCCGCCGTCGTCGCCGAGGCGTTCCCGGGCGACGACCGGTTCAACCAGCACTTCGTCTGATCGGACGGTTGCGGCCCGGGTGCAGCTCTAGGGCTGGTTGTCGCCGTGGCTGATGCGCCACAGGAATTCTGGATCGTCGTCGGGACCGATCACGCGCGTCTTCGGCCGGCTGCGAGCCGTACGCAGGCCGAGGTAGATCAGCGTTCCCAGGGTCAGGACGAGGAGCAGGTAGAGCACTCGCGACACCTCCTGGCGCCGAATATACCTTTAGCGGCCAATGAACCGGTCCGGCCCGTCAGTACCCTTGATGATCGTGGAGACAGGTCGGGCCCGGGCGGGCCGTGCGGTACTCGATGTGGCGCTGTACACCGTGGCACGGTTGGCGCTGGTAGTCGTACTGACTGCGGTGATCTACGGGCTGGGCCGGCTGATCGGGCTCAGCGACTTCCCGCCGATCATCGCGGCGATGCTGGCGCTGATCGTCGCGCTGCCGTTGGGGATGTGGCTTTTCACGCCGCTGCGCAGACGGGCGACTCAGAGCCTGTCGGCGGCCGGGGAGCGCCGGCGCCAGGAGCGAGCGGAACTGCAGGCCCGGCTGCGCGGGGAGTGAGCCGGCGCTGTGCTCGTATCGCACGCACAGCCGAACTCGGCGCTAGCCAGCGCCGCCGTCCGTGCACAACGTCAACGGAGCCCTAATGCCGTCGCCTCCACGGTTGCCCACACCAACATGACCAGGCCGGTATCGCGCAACACCGGGATCAGCGCCGCCCCGCGCAGTCCGGAGCGCACCGGCGCAGCCGCGCGCAGGGCCAGCGGCGTGGCGATCAGGCCGGCCGCACACCACGGTGTGGCCCGCATCAGCGCCAACGTCATCACCCCGGCCAACGCCAGCAGCAGCGTGTAGAGGACCCGCGTGCGGGCGTCGCCGAGCCGGACCGCCAGCGTCAGTTTGCCGGCCGGCTCGTCGGTGGGGATGTCGCGCAGATTGTTGGCCACCAGCACCGCCGAGGACAGCGCGCCCACCCCGACTGCCAGCGCGCCGCCGACCCAGTCGATCCGCAGAGCTTGGGTGTATTGGGTGCCCAGCACCGCGACCAGGCCGAAGAACACGAAGACCGCGATCTCGCCGAAGCCGGCGTAGCCGTACGGTCGCGACCCGCCGGTGTAGAGCCATGCTCCGGCAATGCAGACCGCCCCGACTGCCAGCAGCCAGGGTGCGGTGAGCAGGGCCAGCGCCAAGCCGGCCAGCGCTGCCACCGTCAGCGCGGCGATCGCTGCGGACAGGACCGCCCGTGGGCGCGCCAGCCCGGCGCCCACCAGGCGTACCGGTCCGCTCCGGTCGTCGTCGGTGCCCCGGATGCCGTCGGAGTAATCATTGGCGTAGTTCACCCCGATGATCAACGCCACCGCGACGGTCAGCGCCAGCACGGCCTTCCACCACACCGCAGCGCCCAACCACGCCGCCGCGCCCGTTCCGGCGACCACCGGGGCGATCGCATTGGGCAGGGTGCGGGGACGTGCCCCCTCTATCCATTGTGCGAAGCTGGCCACCGCACGATCCTTGCATGAGCGGGGGAACGTGCTCGGCGGCGACGACCCGATCGGGGCGGCCGTCGGCGGCGAGCGACGAGGCGATGCGGAGGAAGCGGCGGGCATGCTGGGCGTGATCGGCGGTAGCGGCTTCTACTCCTTCTTCGGCGACGACGCGCGCCGCGTCAGCAGCGACACCCCCTACGGGAGCCCCAGCGCCGAGATCACCGTCGGTGCGGTCGGCGGCCACGAGGTCGCCTTTCTGCCGCGGCACGGCGCGGCGCACGAGTATTCGGCCCACACGGTTCCCTATCGGGCCAACATGTGGGCGCTACGGGCGCTGGGAGTGCGGCGGATCCTGGCGCCCTGTGCGGTCGGCAGCCTGACTCCGGAACTGCCCCCCGGCTCGGTGGTGGTCCCCGACCAGCTGGTGGACCGCACCCGCGGCCGTGTCGACACCTACTTCGACGACGGCGGTGTGCACGTCGAGTTCGCCGATCCGTACTGCCCCGCGCTGCGGGCCGCGGTGACCGGGCTGCCCGACGTCGTCGACGGCGGGACCATGGTGGTGATCCAGGGCCCGCGCTTTTCCACCCGCGCCGAAAGTCAATGGTTCGCCGCGGCCGGATTCCGGCTGGTCAACATGACCGGGTATCCCGAGTCGGTGCTGGCCCGGGAGTTGGAAATGTGTTATGCCGCAGTAGCTCTGGTCACCGACTTGGATGCCGGTGTCGACGTCGGCGCCGGCGTGAAGGCCGTTGACGTGTTCGCCGAGTTCCAGAAGAACATCGAGCCGTTCAAAAACCTGGTGCACCAAGCCATCGAACAGATCGACGCCGAGCGCACCTGCACGCACTGCCTGTCGCACGCGGGTGTTCAGCTGCCGTTCGAACTGCCCTGAATCGAAGTAGCGCGCTCAGAGGTGGGCGGCCGCATACTCGGCGCCCTGCTCAGTCATGCCGTTGACGCCGTACGACGCATGTGCGAAGGGCGGGCCGCCGGCTGGGGCGCCGTTACAGATGGTGTCGCCGTCGGCGCACAGTTCCAAGGCCTTGGACGCATACTGTGGACCGATCCGCACTGGTGGCGCGCCGTTGGGCGCAAGGAACTCCGCCGAAGGCTTGCCGAACAAGACGACCGCCGCAACGTGGTTGGCCACTGACGGCGGCATCGGCTGGGGGAGGTAGGCGAGGTAGGCGGCGGGGACTTCTTTGGGAACCTCGGCCGACGTGGTGTAGCCGGCCAGCGCCGCACCTTGTGAGAAGCCGCCCAGCACGATACGGGTGTTGGGGCAGTTCGCGGCGGTGTTCTCGATATGGGTGCCGGCGTCTCGGATACCGTCGACCACGGTGCGGGCGAAGTCGACACCGCCGCCGAAATCATTGCTGGCGGCGTAGTTGACCGGATACACCTCGAAGGAGCGCTCACCCACCTTGGCCCGCAGCGCATCGACGAAGGCTTGACCGATGCCGCCGACGCCGGGTGGCTCGCCGGTGCCGCGCGCGAACACCACCTCCACGTCGGGGCAGGGTTGCGCCGAGACGGATGGGACGCCGGGGGCCACCAGTGCGGCACCGCCCAGCACCATCGCTGCGCCCAGATACCGAGCGATGCGCCGTGTTGTCGTTGCGACGAGTGCAGTGATGTCCATCGTGACCTTCATCCGTATTGTTTGCCCGCGCTCACGAGCAGAAAGTTTCGGCTACCCGTCGTTGGAGTTCGATAAACGCCTCGGTGCACCGGTGCTCGTGCTGGCCGCGCGAAGGCACTCAGTCGCAGCCCGAGCTGCCCTGCACCACGTCGCCGTCTTCGGCTGCATCGTCGCTGCCCCGATAGATCTTTGGTCCACCCGTGGGTGCGGCGGTGGGAGAGTTCGCTGATCGGAAGATGCGCGGTGCGCCGGGCTCGCCGGGCTTGTGGCGGTCGTGGGCGGGCACCGTCAGGCGTCCGACGATGATCGCCACCCCCAGGACGCACAGGGCAAGGCCGCACAGCACCACGTCGAAGGTGCTGGTGATCTGCTGCGCCAGTCCGTTGCCGTACACCGGGTTCGCCGCCGCGGCGACGCGCTGGGCCTCCGCGAGCCGCGGAGCCAGACCGACACCCACCACCACGCGCGCCACCGTGAAGCCGACGAGGACGGCGCTCACCGACCAGACGGCGGCCCCCGGCAGGGATCGATTACCCAGGTTGAGCCGCAGCCAGATCGCCAGGGCCGCGCTCACCACGTCGAAGGAGGCCATCGCAACGCTGTCGTAGGGCGAACGCGGCAGGTCCAGGCCGAGCGCGACACTCAGATCGACAATGCGCATGAGGGCCGACCCGCAACTCCAGACCGCGATGAGCAGCAGCGTGTTACGGGTCGCCGCCAGCCACGTTGTCGGCGACGCGTCGCGTGCGGCGGCCACCGCGAGCAACGCTCCGGCCGCCACCCACACCAGATAGCCCTCGAAACCGACCCCCGCCGTGGAGGTGTTCTGGGCGATGCCGTGAAAGCCGTCGATGTCGCGGCCCACCGGCAGCACCCACACCAGGAGTACGGCAACCACGGTGGCAGCGCCGAGAAGGACAATGCTGAGCTGGGATGCCTTGTCTCGCATTAGCACCCACCGCGAGGCGAAGAGCACCGTGACCCATGCCACCGCCCCGTACACCAGGGCGGTCGCGATGATCGCCACCTGCTGGCGGCCGAAGCCGTCGGGAGACTGCGCGTCCGGCAGGGCGAAGCTCACACGCCAATAGAGGTTGAACAGCGTGCTCAGGGTGGCACCGGCGATCGATGCGTATCCCAGGACGCGGACCGTGCGCCACCACAGGCGCACCGGTCCGGCAAGCACCGGTTGCGCGGCGAGCAACGCCCCCGCGGTGCCCAGCAGGGCGCCCGGACCCACCCCGCCCGGCGGTCGCGGGCTTCCCCCGTAGCGCGCGGTCTGCACCACGTCGGCGGCTACCACCCCCAGCACCAACAACAGATACGGCGTGGCCAGCAGCAGTCGCAGGGTCGCGGTGGCGGCCGGATCGGCCGGCTCGCGCGTGATCGCCCAGGGCCCGGCGTAGGTGGCGGCGATCGCAGCGAGCGCCAGCACCGTGGCGACGGCCAGCGCAACCGACAACCACGCCGTGGTGCCCGGGATTCCGGCGCCGAGGTACACGCTCCACGGCAGGGCCGACGCCGTGATCAGCAGTACCGCGGCCGTCGCATCGCGGCCGATATTCCAGGTCCTGGTCGACTCGGCGATCACCTGCTCACCATAGCTGCGGGCAGCGTGTACGCCGCGGACCTGCGAAAATCAGGTCGCCCGGCTATTGATCAGGCGCGGCTAGACTGGCTAATCGAGTGGCCGCGGAAGGAGACGCGTAATGGACGTCGCGCTCGGCGTGTCGATCACCGGCGCGCTCGCCCGGCTGGCGCTCGTCGAGTCGGACGGCTACGGCGATGCCGTCCTCGACGAGTCGATGCTCGACCTGACGCGCAATCCGGTCGAAACGCTGACCGACACCGTGCTCGGTACGCATCGCATGCTGGCCCAAGAGGGCCATCGGTTGGCGGCGACGCGACTGTGCTGGTCGGACTCGGAATTGCTCGCCCAGCTCCGCCGGGCCCTGGAGGAGGCGGGGGTCGAGAACGTCGCCGAGCTGGCCCAGGCGCGTTCGGCCGTCGCGCTGGCGCGCAACGCCACGGACGAGGACGGTCAGACCACATGGTTGCCCGCCGATCCCGGCGGCGACGCGACCATGACCGCACCGGCGGTGACGCAGGCCGGCGCCGTGGAGGCAACGTCTACGGAGCTGGCACCAGCGGTGGAGGAAGGCCAGCCGGAGCAACAGCTGGCGTATTCGATGACCGACGACGACGGTGAGTTGCTGCCGCTGGAGTATGCCGAGAACGACTACGAGGGCTACGAGGCCGACTACGGGGGAGCCGACCCCGCTGAAGCCGACGAACAGGCTCCACCGCCGCCGGTGGGGCGTGCACTTCTGGTGGGCAGCTCGGTCGGTGGAATTCTGGTCGCCGGGTGCGCGGCACTGGCGGTGGCGGTGACCATCGGCATCCGCCCGACCGCCGCGTCCACGCCGTCGCAGCCCCCGGTGGTGCAGCCGCCGCAGTCCCAGCCGGTGCCGGGCAACTTCATGCCCGTGCTGCCGATGCCCAAGCCGGTGCCCACACCGGCTCCGCAGGCTCCACCGCTGAACTCCATTGTCGCGCCGCTTAAGCCCGCGCCGGGCGTCGTTGTTCCGCCGGCGGTGCCGGCACCCCCGGCGGCACCGGCGCCTCCTGCGGTGATCCCGTTCCCCATTCCGGTGCCGATCATCACCGGGCCGGTCGGTGGCGGCGGCGGTTGGCTGCCCGGCTCGGGTAACGGTGGCGGAGGTGTCGGGCCTGGCCGGGACCACGGCGAAGGCGGTAACTCCGGCGGCGACGCCGGCTCGGGCGGCAGCACGGGAGGCAACGGCTCCAGCGGTAACCCGGGCGAATCCGGTGGCGGTTCCGGCGGTTCCGGCGACAGTGGTTCGGGCGGCAACACCGGCGGGTCCGGCGGCAACACCGGCGGGTCCGGCGGCAACACCGGGGGTTCTGACGGCAGCAGTTCCGGGGGTGGCGACGCGGGCGGATCCGGTTCCGGTGCACAGGGCGGCGACACGAGCGGTTCGGGTTCGGGGGCTTCCGGGTCGACCGGTTCCGATTCGGGGACGTCCGGCTCCAGCGGTTCGGGTTCGGGAACATCCGGGTCGGGCGGTGCAGGCGGCTCCGGCACTACGTCGGGCGGCACCTCGGGTGAATCAGGTAGCTCGGGCGGTACTTCCGCCGGTTCCGGCGGTACTGCCGGCGACTCCGGCGGCGGGTCGAGTTCCGGGGGCTCAGCCGGCGACGCCGGGGCATCGTCGGGCAGCAGCGGGTCCGGCGGCGGCTCCAGCAGCGGGTCCGGCGGCGGCTCCAGCGGCGACTCCGGCGGCTCGAGTGGCGGTTCCAGCGGCGACTCCGGCGGCTCAAGCGGTGGTTCCAGCGGTGGCTCGAGCGGTGGTTCCAGCGGCTCGAGCGGTGGCTCGAGTGGTGGGGCGGACTGAACTTCTCACCCCGGTGACCGCTCAGGGCCCGGTTCGCTGGCCGCGATTCGGGCGCGCGGTCTAGCCGGATGCTTTCCGGCCGGCAGAGAACTGGTGCGCCAGTGCCTTTCGATCCAGTTTGCCGATCCCGCGCCGGGGGAGCGAGGCGACGAGATGCAGCTCGCGCGGCGCGGCCGTACTGTCCAGAGACTCCGCGACATGGGCGCGCAACTCTTCCAGGGTGGGCGGTGCCGCACCTGGGGCCGTCACGACCGCGGCGACCACGCGCTGCCCCAGCCGATCGTCGTCGATCCCGAACACCGCGCACTCGGCCACCGCGGGATGGGTCGACAACGCCGACTCCACCGGACCGGGAAGTACCGTCAGGCCGCCGGTGCTGATGGCGTCATCGGCTCGGCCGAGCACCGTCAGACGGCCCGAGGAGTCAAGGGCGCCAACGTCATCGGTGACAAACCATCCTGGCTGCGCGAACGGGTCCGGTTCAACCGGATTGCGGTAACCGCGGGCCAGGGTGGGACCGCCGATCGTGATACGGCCCTCGCTGCCGATGCGCACCCGGACGCCCGACAGCGGAATCCCGTCATAGACGCAACCGCCGGCGGTTTCGCTCATGCCGTAGGTGCGCACCACCCGCACCCCCGCGGTTGCTGCGGCGTCCAATACCGGTTGCGGTGCCGGGCCTCCGCCCAGCAGCACCGCGTCCAGCTCCGCCAGTGCGGCCGCGGAAGCCGGGACGGTCAGCGCCTTGGCGAGTTGGGTGGCGACCAGTGACGTGTAGCGCCGTCCGGAGCCGAGTGCAGACACCGCTGCGGCCAACTGCGCGACGTCGAAACCTGTTGTCACATCGAGCTCCACGGGGTCGGTGCCCGAAGCAACGCTGCGCACCAGGACCTGGATGCCCGCGATATGGTGAGCCGGCAGCGCCAGCAGCCAGCGGCCCGGTCCGCCCAGTCGCTCGTGCGTGGCAGCGGCGCTGGCCATCAGAGACGCCGCTGTCAGCAGGGCGCCCTTGGGAGTCCCGGTGGTTCCCGAGGTGGTCACCACCAGCGCGAGGTCATCGCTGATGGGTTCACCCACCCGCAATGCGGTCAGGGTCGCTGGATCGGTGTCGGTGCCTACCGGCGTGAATGCGTCGTTGCGCCCATCCAAAACCTCCTGCAGGGCGGGCAAGAGCGTGGCAACGGCACCGCCGGGCGGGATCGCCAGCGCACGCAGGAGTGCTATGGGTTGCCTCCGTTGGTGGGGGCGTCGTCGAGCAGCCAGCCCTTTGCCGCCAGCCGCTCACGTACCCGTTCGACATCCTCAGCGGCGGGCAGTTCGTTGGTCAGACGGGCGATCAGCACGCCGATGTCGATGCGATCGAACTCCCCGCGGCCGATCAGTTCGCGGGCAACGTCTTTGACTTCGTCGTTGGTCAGTCGCCGCGACAGCAGTGCCAGTAGCGGAACGTAGTCATTCTGCGGTACGCCGTCGGGATACCCGGCGCGCAGCCAGGCGACGATCGAGGTGAGAAACTTGTTCATCCCGCGTCAACTTCCCGCACCGACACCGCCAGGAACATGTCGGCTGCCATAGTACGTCTAGTCAAAGCCAAACACCTCGTCCCACGTGCCCCAGTCTTCCCACTGCCAGCCGATCCGATGCTCGATGAAGTCGCGGGCGATGAACAGCACTCCGACCGCCACGGCGGCGATCAACACCGCGAAGACCATCCACCGCAGCAGGATCAGTTCCCGGCGGTACTGCGTCGCTGTGTCGGCTGCGTCACCCAGCCGGACGCCGACGGCGAACAACGCCGGCAGCGCGGTGCCGACCAGCAGGCCGAAGATCAGGATCTTCGCTGTCGCAACGTAGTCGAACCAGCTGCTCAAGGTGGTCACGCGCCGACCTCCTCGGTGCCTACCTTGTCCGCAACGCCGGGTGCATCCGGTTGGGGCGCAATGACTTCGAGGCCATCCGTCATATGGGCGCCCCAGTCGGCGGTGACGTTGGTGTGGTCGACCGGGACTTTACGCGACTGCAGCCAGATCAGTGCGGAGGCTCCCACCAGCAGCACCACGCCGGTGATGGTGCCGGGGAAGCCGCCGATGCGGTGGATCATCTGGTAGGTGCCTGCCCCGATGGCGCCGGCCAGCGGCAGCGTGATCAACCAGGCGGTCGCCATCCGGCGGGCGACTCCCCAGCGCACGGTGGCTCCGGGCCTTCCCAGACCCGATCCCAACACCGAACCCGTCACCACCTGCGTGGTCGACAGTGAGTAGCCGAAGTGGCTGGACAGCAAAATGATGGCCGCCGAGGACGACTCGGCAGCCATCCCCTGGGGGGATTCGATCTCGACGAGTCCCTTGCCCAAGGTGCGGATCACCCGCCACCCGCCGAAATAGGTGCCGGCGGCCATCGCCACCGCACACGACACGATCACCCACAGCGGCGGTGTGACATCGGTCTTGTGGGCGGCCCCGTAGGAGATCAAGGCGAGGAAGATCACGCCCATGGTCTTTTGGGCGTCGTTGGTGCCGTGCGCCAGCGACATCAGGGCCGCGGAGACCACCTGGCCGCGCCGGAAGTCCCGCAGGGTGCGTTTTCGCGAGACGCCCCGGCTCAACCGGTACACCAGCCAGGTGCCGACGGTGGCGACCAAGGTCGCGGCCAGCACGGCGATCACCGTGGGCACCAGCACCTTCGAGACCACCCCGGGCCAGCGCACCCCGGCCGTGCCGGCGGCGGCCAGCATGGCGCCCACGACGCCGCCGATCAAGGCGTGCGACGAGCTGGACGGGATGCCGAAAAGCCAGGTGGTCAGGTTCCACACGATGCCGCCGACAAGGCCGGCGAACATCACCTCCAGCGTCACCAGGTTGGTGACCACGAGGTCTTTGGCCACCGTGGCCGCCACCTGGGTGGACATGAACGCGCCGACAAGATTCAGCGTCGCGCACAGCGTCACCGCCGTCTTGGGCTTGAGAGCACCGCTGGCGATCCCGGTGGCCACAGCGTTGCCGGTGTCGTGGAAGCCGTTGGTGAAGTCGAAAGCCAGGGCGGTGATCACAACCGTGATCAACAGGAACAGCTCCAAGGTCACCGTGCGGATTTTTGCAGCAGCACCGGGACCTTGTCGAGCCGGGTCAGCCGTGCTTGGCGCCCAGCAGGTACCAACCCAGATGGTGGCCCAGGAAGTCGCGGGCGATGAACAGCACCCCGAGGATCGCCACGGCCAGCACAACCAGGAAGATCGTCCAGCTCAGAGCCACCAACAGCGACCGGCGCAGGCCGGGCGTCCCGGCGTCCACCGCGGAGGCGCTGGTGCCGGCCGCGTTCACCCGGACGCCGACGGCGAACAGCGCCGGCAGCAGCCCGCCGACCAGCAGGCCGAAAACCAGGATCTTCAGCGTGGCGTCGAAGTTGAACCACTGGCTCATGAGCGGATGACCTCGCGGGCCGGGGCGGGGGTGTCGGGCCCAGCCGCCAGCTGCGCCTCGTCGGTGCCGGCTTCGAGCGCCGCGCGCAGGGCGCGCTCGACTTCCTGGCCGGCTTCCTCAGGCCGCACGCCCGGGGCGTCCAGGCCGCCGGTCAGGGTGCCGTCCCATTCGGCGTTGACGTTGCTGTGGTCGATACGGGCGCGGCGCGACCGCAGCCAGATCGCGAGCACCGCGGTGATCAGCAGCGTCACGCCGACGGCGATTCCGAAGTAGCCGCCGATGCCGTGCACCAGGCCGTACGCGCCGGAGCCGACGCCGCCGGCCATCGGCAGGGTCACCAGCCAGGCCGATGCCATCCGTCCGGCGACGCCCCAGCGGACCTGTGCGCCGGGCTTGCCGACGCCGCTGCCGAGCACCGAACCGGTGGCGACCTGGGTGGTGGACAGGGAGTAGCCGAAGTGACTGGACAGCAGGATGACGGCGGCGGCCGACGACTCGGCCGCCATGCCCTGGGGAGCCTTGATCTCGACCAGTCCCTTACCCAGGGTGCGGATGATGCGCCAGCCACCGGTGTAGGTTCCGGCGGCCATGGCCAGCGCGCAGCTGACGATCACCCACAACGGGGGGAGGGTTTCGGACGTGCTGACGGCGCCGTAGGACATCAGGGCCAGGAAGATGACACCCATGGTTTTCTGCGCGTCGTTGGTGCCGTGCGCCAGGGACACCAACGCGGCCGAACCGATCTGGCCACGCCGGAACAACTTCTCGGACCGCTTCTCGTCCACGCCGCGGGTTGCGCGGTAGACCAGCCAGGTGCCCACGGAGGCGATCACCGTGGCGATCAGGGTGGCGACCACCGCCGGTACCAGCACCTTGGAGACCACGCCGCTCCAGATCACCCCGTGGCCGCCCACCGCGGCGATCATCGCGCCCACGATGCCGCCGATCAAGGCGTGCGACGAGCTCGACGGAATGCCGAGCAACCAGGTCAGCAGGTTCCACACGATGCCGCCGACCAGCCCGGCGAAAATGAGTTCCAAGGTCACCAGATGGGCGTCGACCAGCCCCTTGGCGATCGTCGCCGCGACGGCGGTGGACAGGAATGCGCCGATCAGGTTCAGGCAGGCCGACAGCGTGACCGCTGCCTTCGGCTTGAGCGCACCGCTGGCAATCGACGTCGCCATCGCGTTTCCGGTGTCATGGAAGCCGTTGGTGAAGTCGAAGGCCAAAGCCGTGACTACCACGATGATCAAAAGGAACAGATCAAGGCTCACGGGAGCATCACGGCACTGATTCTGGTGCCTCGATGGGTCGGTTGTCTAACCATCGCCTGTGGGAAACGCCGGTGTATGTCGAGACGTTTCGAACTGTTTGCCCTTCGTTAACCTCACGCCTCGGGCTGTTTGGTCTGTCGGATGTCGCGCCGCAGCGGATGCTCGGCGGGCACCTCCACGAATATCAGCGTCAGACCGTCGGGATCGGTGACATGCATCTCACGCAGCCCCCACGGCTCCTGGCGGGCTTCCCGGGCGATCGGCACGCCACGTTCCTGCAGTTCGGCCTGGGTGGCGGCGACGTCGCGCACCTGCAGCCACAGTGCCCCCGGGAACGGTGGGGGAGCAACGCGGGGGTTGCCGTGCCCGGCGAGTTCGATCAGTGACTGGCCGGCGTAGAAGACCATTCCGGCGCCATAGTCGCGGGCGATCGCCAACCCGATCTCGTCGCGGTAGAAGCGCAGCGAGCGTTGGTAGTCGACCGGACGGAGCAAGACCCGGCTGGCCAGAATCTCCATGCCTGCGTGTCTAGCACGTTCGGCGCCGCGGTATCAGCGGCCGCGCTGCATCACCGAGGTGACCAAGCCGGGGGCCACCACATCCAGGGCGCGTGCGGTCACCGCGATGCGCGGGGCGATGCGCACCGGTCGGCTGCGCGCCGCGGTGATCATCCACTCGGCGGCCTCGCCGGAACTCAGTGCCGGGCGGTTCTCGAAGGCTTTGGTGGGCGCGATCATCGGGGTGGCCACCAGCGGGTAGTACAGCGTGGTGGAATGCACCCCCTGATCCGCCCACTCGGTTTCGATGACCCGGCTGACCGCCGACAGCGCCGTCTTGGAGGCGTTGTACACCCCGAACAGCGGTGAGGCTTCGCTCATCACACCCCAGGTGGCGACGTTGATGATGTGCCCGTCGCCGCGCTGGCGCATGCCCGGGGCGATCGCGCGGATCAGGCGCAGCGGCGAGTAGTAGTTCAGGGTCATGGTCCGCTCGACGTCGTGCCAGCGGTCCAGCGACTCCGCCAGCGGCCGCCGAATCGAACGCCCGGCGTTGTTGACCAGGATGTCCACCCCGCCCAGCCGGTCTTCGACATCGGCGGCCAGGGCATCGATGGCCGCCATGTCGGACAGGTCGCAGGCAATCGCAATGCCCTGGCCGCCGGCGGCGGTGATCCGTGCCACGACCTCGTCGAGCAGGTCCTTGCGGCGGGCCACCGCGACCACGGTGGCGCCCTCGGCGGCGAACCGCTCGGCCGCGGCCTCGCCGATACCCGAGGAGGCACCCGTGAGCAGCACCCGCTTGCCCCGCAGCTCGATCGGCTTGGCCAGCGGCCGGTATGCCAGCAGCTGCGGCGCCACGGGCGGCCGCATTGCGGTCAGGAAGGCCGCCTCGGTCAGGCGGCGCAGCGGGCTCTTGCTCATGGTTGGCGAGTCTAGGCGGGGGCTCGCGGCAGGCGATCGCCCCTAGAAGTAGCGGGGGAACCGGCTCCAGTCCGGATCGCGCTTCTCCAGGAACGCGTCGCGGCCCTCGACCGCCTCGTCGGTCATGTAGGCCAGTCGGGTGGCTTCCCCGGCGAACAGTTGCTGACCCACCAGGCCGTCATCGAGCAGGTTGAAGGCGAACTTCAGCATGCGTTGCGCCTGAGGCGATTTGCCGTTGATCTCCTTGGCCCACTGCACGCCGGTGGCTTCCAGGTCGGCATGGTCGACAACCTCGTTGACCGCGCCCATCTGGTGCATCTGCTCGGCGGTGTAGGTCCGGCCCAGAAAGAAGATCTCGCGAGCGAACTTCTGGCCCACCTGCCGGGCCAGGTAGGCGCTGCCGTACCCGCCGTCGAAGCTGCCGACGTCGGCGTCGGTCTGCTTGAACCTCGCGTGCTCGCGGCTGGCCAGGGTGAGGTCGCACACCACGTGCAAACTGTGCCCGCCGCCGGCGGCCCAGCCGTTGACCAGGCAGATCACCGGTTTGGGCATGAACCGGATCAGCCGCTGCACCTCCAGGATGTGCAGCCTGCCGGCCCGGGCCGCATCGACGGTGTCGGCGGTCTCCCCGGAGGCGTACTGGTAGCCGCTGCGCCCGCGAATGCGCTGATCGCCCCCGGAGCAGAACGCCCAGCCGCCGTCTTTGGGGGAGGGCCCGTTGCCGGTCAGCAGCACCACGCCGACGTCCGGAGACATCCGGGCGTGATCCAGCGCCTGGTACAGCTCGTCGACGGTGTGCGGCCGAAACGCGTTGCGCACCTCGGGACGGTTGAACGCCACCCGCACCGTCGCGTCGGTGACGTGGCGGTGATAGGTGATGTCGGTCAGGTCGGCGAAGCCGTCGACGGGTCGCCAGATGCTCTCGTCAAAGGGGTTGCTGCTCACGCCTGCGACCGTACCGGTGCGGTGGCGGCAGGTGGCGCGACACTGCGGGCTGACGCGCGCAGTTCGGCCGCGTGGCAGCAGCCGCCAACCAGGGTGTCTACCGTGGAGACGATGACCAGGCAGGTGTGGACGGCCCGGACGAACGGCTGTCTTGACGGCACGGCCCGTACGCACGGTCCTCGCGGGGCTGCCGAACCGGCGAAGAGTCGGCGCGCGTGAGCACGAGCCACCGGCAGGAGGGGCCGCCGCCGCTGGACGACATCCTCGACCGCCTGCATGTGGTGGCGTTGCCGATGCGCGTCACATTTCGCGGCATCACGGTGCGGGAGGTGGCCCTGATCGACGGCCCCGCCGGCTGGGGAGAGTTCGGTGCGTTCGCTGAATACGAACCGCTCGAGGCGGCGCACTGGCTGGCCGCCGCGCTCGAGAGCGCTTATTGCGAACTTCCGCAACCCCTCCGTGACCGCGTCCCCATCAACGCAACCGTGCCCGCGGTCGAGCCCGAGCGGGTTCCCGAGGTGCTGGCGCGGTTCCCCGGCGCCCGCACCGCCAAAGTCAAAGTCGCCGAACCCGGCCAGACCCTGGCCGACGACGTCGCCCGCGTCGAAGCCGTCCGCGCGCTCATCCCCACCGTGCGGGTCGATGCCAATGGTGGTTGGACGCTCGATCAGGCGGTCGAGGCGGCAAAGGCATTGGGCGCACTGGAATACCTGGAACAACCCTGCGCCACGGTCGCCGAGCTCGCGGAGTTGCGCCGCCGCATCGACACGCCGGTGGCCGCCGACGAGAGCCTCCGCAAGGCCGAGGACCCCTTGGCGGTCGCGAAAGCCGGTGCCGCCGATATCGCGGTGCTGAAAGTCGCACCGCTGGGCGGCATTTCGGCGTTGTTGCAGATCGCTGACCAGGTTGGGATCCCGGTGGTGGTCTCCAGTGCTATCGACTCGGCGGTCGGCATCGCGACAGGTCTGCGTGCCGCCGCCGCACTGCCGGACCTGCAGCACGCCTGTGGGCTGGGCACCGGATCGCTGTTCGTCGACGACATCGTCGAGACGCCGGCGCCGACCGATGGCTACCTGCCGGTGCAGTCGGTTGTCCCGGACCCCGCCCGGCTGGAGGCTCTGCGCGCGACGCCACAACGCCGTCAGTGGTGGATCGACCGGATCGGCTCCTGCCATCGCCTGTTGCGGCGCTGAGTGCTCACACGCTGGGCAGTCGGGCGTCGATCCCGTTGGCGATCGTCACGGCTTCATCGCTGACGTAGAGCTTGCAGGCCAGTACGTCGATCGCCACGTTGTTGGTCACGCGCAGGGCCCGCTGGCATGACCAACCCGCGCTTCCGTCCTGGTGCTGGGTCATCCACAGCGTCCAGTCGACGTCGGTCACCGGGTCGAATGTCCAGGAGGTGTCGGGGCGGCCGTTTTTGACGGTTCCGAAAGTTCGCTCCCCGCACGGGGACCATTGCCGGGCGGTCATGCCGAAGAAGCTCCGCGCGGCGTCTCGGGTGGCGAACACCGTCGCGGCCTGAATCACGAAATGGTCGTGGCTGTACTCGGTGAGGCTCTGGGCAAGCGTCGCCGTCCAGTCTGCTTCGCCGTACACCGTCTTCTCGGCGGGCATCCAGGCCACCAGGCAGCTGTGGTCGGGGAATTGGCGGCCGGAGTCGAACATCCGCGATCGGGAGTCTTCAACCCGCATGCCGCCGGCCCCCATGATGTCGCTGACGGTGGCGGCCTTGAGCAGCAGTTCGGGCAGCATGGCGGCGGTCACCGGCCGGGGACCGTCGAGGTCGGCGGGGATCGCCACTCCGCCGGTGACGCGTGCGCAGTCCGTCAGCACGGCGCAGGCCAGCATCAGTACAGACACCAACCCGGCGTGCCGTAGCCGCATCACCTTCCCCCGCTGCGCAGTTGCGATGCTCACACTTTAAAGCGCCGAGGCGTCGCGTACCTTCACTCTGGTGACCAACCTCGCCTACGACGACCGCAATCAGGACGGGGAGCCGGTCCTTTTCATCGCCGGGCGCGGGGGCGCCGGCCGGGGCTGGCACCTGCATCAGGTCCGCGAGTTCCAGCTCGCCCGGTACCGCCCGATCACCTTCGACAACCGTGGCATCGGTGCCACCGAGAACGCTTCCGGGTTCACCACCGAGACGATGGTGGCCGACACCGCCGAACTGATCGAATCGCTGAACATCGCCCCGGTCCGCATCGTCGCGGTGTCGATGGGCTCGTTCATCGCCCAAGAACTGATGCTGGCACGGCCCGAGTTGGTGAAATCCGCTGTCTTGATGGCAACCCGCGGCCGCCACGACCGCGCCCGCGAGTTCTTCTATTCCGCCGAAGCCAAACTCGCCGAGTCCGGTGCTCAACTGCCCGCCGAGTACGAAGCCAAGGTGCGCCTGCTGGAGAGTTTTTCGCCGAAGACGCTCAGCGACGACGCGGCGATCAAGGACTGGATCGCGATGTTCACCATGTGGCCGGTGAAGAACACGCCGGGGCTGCGTTGCCAGCTCGACGTGGCGCCGCTGACCAACCGGCTGCCCGCTTACGCCAACATCACCCAGCCGGTGCTGGTGATCGGTTTCGGCGACGACGTCGTCACCCCGGCGCACCTGAGCCGTGAAGTCGCCGACGCGATCCCGGGCGCACGCTACCTGGAGATCCCCGACGCCGGGCACCTCGGCTTCATCGAGAAGCCCGACCAGGTCAACAAGGCGGCCCTGGAGTTCCTGGCCGAGGTCGACGGCAAGCCCTTCCGCTGGGCGGCTGCACCGTCGCCGCACGACTAACCTGATACCAATGACCAACCCCTCGACGGCACAGGCCCGCATCGTCGTCGACGAGCTGATTCGCGGTGGCGTCCGCGACGTGGTGCTGTGCCCGGGGTCACGCAATGCGCCGCTGGCGTTCGCACTGCATGACGCCGACCGGGCCGGTCGGCTGCGGCTGCACGTGCGCATCGACGAGCGCACCGCCGGATACCTGGCGATCGGGCTGGCGGTGGGGGCGGGCGCGCCGGTGTGCGTGGCGATGACCTCGGGCACGGCAGTGGCCAACCTGGGCCCGGCGGTGGTCGAGGCCAACTACGCCCGGGTTCCGCTGATCGTGCTGAGCGCCAACCGCCCCTATGAGTTGCTGGGCACCGGCGCCAACCAGACCATGGAACAACTGGGCTACTTCGGCACCCAGGTGCGCGCCGCGATCAGCCTGGGACTGGCCGAGGACGCCCCCGAGCGCATGGACGCACTCAATGCCACATGGCGATCGGCGGTGTGCCGAGTTTTGGTCGCGGCCACGGGATCTCGGACCGCCAACGCCGGACCGGTGCAGTTCGACATCCCGCTACGCGAGCCCCTGGTCCCCGATCTGAGCCCGGATCGGTCGACCGAGCCGGCAGGCCGGCCGAACGGGCGTCCGTGGACCCTCACCCCGCCGGTCACCTTCGACCAGCCCCTGGACATCGACCTGACCCCGGACACCGTCGTGATTGCCGGGCACGGTGCGGGGAGCCACCCCAACCTGGCGGCGCTGCCCACCGTCGCCGAACCCACCGCTCCTGCGCCGCAGAATCCGCTGCACCCGCTGGCGTTGCCCCTGCTGCACCCGCAGCAGGTCATCATGGCCGGCCGGCCCACCCTGCACCGCCCGGTGTCGAGCCTGCTGGCCGACCCCACGGTGCCGGTGTACGCCCTGACCACCGGTCCGCGTTGGCCGGACGTCTCGGGGAACTCGCAGGCCACCGGTACCCGGGCCGTCACCTCCGGGGAACCCGACCCGGCCTGGCTGCGCCGCTGCGCGGAGCTGAACAGGCATGCCGAGGCCGCGGTGCGCGAGCAGTTGGCGGCGCACCCGCTCACCACCGGCCTGCACGTGGCCGCTGCCGTGGCCGCTGCGCTGCGCCCCGGTGACCAGGTGGTGCTCGGCGCTTCGAACCCGGTACGCGACGCCGCGCTGGTCGGGTTGGGCAACGCCGTGGGCGGCGGCGGTATCGCCGTGCGATCCAACCGCGGCGTGGCCGGCATCGACGGCACGGTGTCCACCGCGATCGGCGCCGCCCTGGCCCACGAGCGGCGCAATCCCGACGCGCGCACCCTCGCGCTGATCGGGGACCTGACGTTCGTCCACGACAGCTCCGGGCTGCTGATCGGGCCCACCGAGCCCAGACCGCAGCAGCTGACGATCGTGGTGTCCAACGACAACGGTGGCGGCATTTTCGAGCTGCTCGAGCAGGGCGACCCGCGGTTCGCCGACGTCTCGTCGCGGGTCTTCGGCACCCCGCACGACGTCGATGTCGCCGCGCTGTGCCGGGCCTATCACGTCGAGTTCTCCCAGGTGGAGGCGGAAGCTCTGCCCGACGCACTCGCCGAACCCGCCGGCGGTGTGCGCGTGCTCGAGGTCAAAGCGGACCGGTCGTCGCTGCGGTCCTTGCATGCCGCGATCAAGGCGGCCCTGTGAGACTGCCCGATTACCGGTCCACCCGGGTCTACCGGACCCTGAAGCCGTTGGTGTACGGCCTGGTCTGGGGGGACGGCGCTCTGCCCCGCAATTCGCAGGCGGGCCGGCTGCTGCGCTGGTCGCGCATCGGCGTGCTGATCATGGTGACGGTTGTGACGCTGCAGTCGGTACTGCTGGTGGCCGGCGCCTGGCGCAACGACATCACCATCGAGCGGGACATGGGCGTGGCCGAGGCCGAAGTGCTCAACGCGGGCTTTCGCCGCTCCACCATCGAGTTCGTGACGCCGGAGCGGATCACCTACCGCCCGGAGCTCGGTGTGCTCTATCCCTCGGAGTTGGCGACCGGGATGAGGATCTACGTCGAATACAACAAGGCCGACCCGGATCTGGTGCGGGTCCAGCACCGCACCGCGGTGTTGGCCGTCATCCCGGCCGGCTCCGTCGCGGTGATCGCCTGGCTCGTCGGGATCGCAGCGCTGGCGGGGTGCAACCTGGCCGAACGACGGTACGCCAGGACTCGGTCGGTGATGCGGCGCTCGGGCGGCTAGCGTTCGGACACCAGCCGGTCGAGCCAGCCGGTGTCATCGGTGTCCACGACCGTCCTGGTGGTCAGGTCATACACCGTCGGGGTGCCGGGGCTGGCCGGGTTCGCCGCCAGCAGCTGCACGCGGTTGAAGGCGTTCATCGACGTGGCGTCCACGGCCGGCTGCGCGTCGGCGATGCGCTGCACCACATGCTCGGGCAGGCCGCTCTCGCCGGCGGTGGCGGCAATCTCGCGCACGTCGGGGGTAGCGCCCTTGCGGTACAGAGCCGTCACGAACGTCTGGTAGGCATCGGCGGGCGTGGCCGGGTCGGCCGCTGCCATCAGGGCGTTGCCGACCCGGGCGGAGGTGTCGTTGTGGCGGCGGGCGTCCAGGAACGTCATCCACCGGTAGGTCACCGCCACCTCGCCGTCGGCCAGGTGCCGGCCCAGAGCGTCGCCGAAGGCCGCTTCGAACTTGGCGCACTCCGAGCACTGCGGGTCGCAGAAGATCTCCAGCTGCACCGGGGCGGTGGGTGCGCCGGCCAGCACACCGAAGTGGTCGGCGCTCAGCGCCGTGCCGGGCCGGTCCGGGTCGGCTGCCGCCGGACCCGACAGGGTCGCGCCCACGACCGCCAGCGCTGCGAATGTGCCTAGCAAAGACCGCATTCCAGGAACCCTATCGGAGGCGGGTACCGTCGGTCGGGTGAGCCGCGCGAGCCTGGACAAAGATCCGCACGCCGTGGCGTCGATGTTCGACGGCGTCGCCCGGCGTTACGACCTGACCAATACCGTGCTGTCGCTGGGCCGAGACCGCTCCTGGCGGCGGGCCACCCGGCTGGCCCTGGAGCTGCGGCCCGGCCAGCGGGTCCTCGACCTGGCCGCGGGCACCGCGGTGTCGACGGTGGAGTTGGCCCGCTCCGGTGCCTGGTGCGTGGCAGCCGACTTCTCGGTCGGGATGCTGGCCGCCGGTGCCCGTCGCGCGGTGCCCAAGGTCGCCGGGGACGCCACCAGGCTGCCCTTCGCCGACGCGGTGTTCGATGCGGTGACCATCAGCTTCGGGTTGCGCAATGTGGTCGACCACACCGCGGGCCTGCGGGAGATGGCCCGGGTGACTCGGCCGGGTGGACGTCTGGTGGTCTGCGAGTTCTCCACCCCGACTGTGCCGGTGTTCGCCACCGCCTACAAGGAGTATCTGATGCGCGCGCTGCCGGCGGTGGCACGCGCGGTGTCCTCGAACCCGGAGGCTTACGTCTACCTCGCCGAATCGATCCGCGCCTGGCCGGATCAGGCCGCGCTGGCCGAGCAGATTCGCGCCTCGGGCTGGTCGGAGGTGAGCTGGCGCAATCTCACCGGCGGTATCGTCGCGCTGCATTCGGCCCGCAAACCGCTGGAGTGATTCGCCCCCCGGCCGGGGGCGTTCAGCCCAGGTGCGCCGAGAGCAGCCACCCGGCAGCGGACTTGCGCCCGCCCGGCTCGTCGCGCAGAGGGACGCCACCGAAGCCGGGGAAGTCGTCGGGGAACACCGCGTACAGGCGGGCCGGCTTGATCTCATCGACCACCCAGTACTTCGAGACGACCTCGCGCAACTCGTCGGAGGTCACCGCGAAAGGGGGGCCTTCGGGAATGGCGGCCTTGTCGAAGACCAGCACGAAGTAGGACGCCCCGGGGGCGGCCGCCCGGGCGATGCAGCGCTGGTAGCCCTCCCGGGCCTCCACCGGGATCGAGTGGAACAGCGTGCTGTCGACGATGGTGCCGAACCGGCCGTCATAGCCGGAGAACGCGCTGATGTCGGCGACCTCGAAGGTGGCGTTGGTCAGTCCCCGCCGGGCCGCCTCGCGCCGGGCCAGGTCGATGGCGGTGGGCGAACTGTCCAGGCCCACGGTGGTGTGGCCCCGTTCGGCCAGGTACAGCGAGATGGCGGCTTCGCCGCATCCGACGTCGAGGATGTCACCGTGGAACTTGCCCTCGGCGATCAGCCGGGCCAATTCGGGCTGCGGCTCCCCGATACTCCACGGGGGTTTGGCGCCCACCCCGAACTGCTCGGACTCGCCCCGGTAGGCGGCGTCGAACTGCAAGTCCATGGAATCGCTGGAATCGCTCATCACCCCGGTATAGCAACGCCCCCCGCGTACGTCAACGAGGTTGATATGCAAGTGGTCCCGCGCGGGGGCGGCTAGGAGAACGGGCGGCGGCGGTCGACCAGCCGGGACAGTCGTCCTCCGCCGCGCCAGGCCCGCGCCACCAGGTCCGCGTCGTCGTCGGTGACCAGGTTGGCCATCACCCGAACCGCCACCCGCATCAGCGCCGTCGAACGCATCGCCACCGGGCCGGTGGCGGGCAGGAAACGGGGAAACGTCAGCAGCAGCGCCAGCCGCCGGGCCACCGAGAACCCGCGGGCATAGTGGGCGGTCAGCAGGGCCGGCCACGCCTGGGAGAGATCGCCTGCGCCCGCATCGCCCAGCAGTTCGACGGCCAGTCGCCCGGTCTCCATGCCGTAGTCGATGCCCTCGCCGTTGAGCGGGTTCACACACGCCGCGGCGTCACCGATCAACATCCAGTTGGGTCCTGCGACGCCGGAGACCGCACCGCCCATGGGCAGCAGCGCACTGGCCGGAGCACGCACCGGGCCCTGGAAACCCCACTCCTCGCGGCGCAGGTCGGCGTAGTAGGACATCAGCGGTCGCAGCGCCACGTCGGCCGGCCGCTTGACGGTGGCCAGCGCGCCGACGCCGATGTTGACCTCGCCGTTGCCCAGCGGAAAGATCCAGCCGTAGCCCGGCAGCACCGCCCCTTCGGGCGAGCGCAGCTCCAGATGCGAGGTCAGCCACGGCTCGTCGCTGCGCGGCGAGGCCAGATAACCGCGGGCAGCCACCCCGTAGACCGTCTCCTGGTGCCACTCGCGGCCCAGCACCCGGCCCAACGTCGAGCGGGCCCCGTCAGCCACGATCAGCGTCCGGCAGGCCACCTCGGCGCCGTCGGCCAGCACCACCGCGCGCACCCGCCCCGACGAATCATGTTGGACCCCGACGGCCTTAACGCCCAGCAGCATCCGGGCACCGGACTCCTCGGCGACCTTGCGGATGCGCTCGTCGAGTTCGGTGCGCGGCGCCGCGCTGCTGGTCGACGGGAAGCTTTGCCCGGGCCAGGCCACCTCGACATGGCCGCCGAAGCCCGTCAGTCGCAGGCCCCGGTGCCGGATGTGGCTGTCCAGCCACTCGCCGAGCCCGAGCAGCTCCAGTTGCTCGACGGCACGGGGGGTCAGACCGTCCCCACACGGCTTGTCCCGGGGGAAGCCGGCCGAATCGACCACCAGCACGTCATGGCCCGCCCGAGCGGCCCAGGCGGCTGCCGCCGACCCGGCCGGTCCGGCGCCCACCACCACCACATCAGCCTGCGAATTCACAGTGACCAGTATGTTGGACCCGTGAGGACACCGGCGAGCGTGGTGGCGGGGCTGGATTTCGGCGGCTTGGGGGACCCGGGGTTTGCGGGCCGAGTCCGTGACGGCGTCGCCCGCATCGAAGAACTGATGGACACCGAGCTGCGTGGTGGCGACGGTCTGATGACCGAGGCCGTGACCCACCTGTTCGAGGCCGGGGGAAAGCGCTTCCGTCCGCTGTTCACGGTGCTGTCCGCCCAGCTGGGACCCGAGCCGGACGCCTGGCAGGTGACGGTGGCCGGTGCGGTGATCGAGCTGGTGCACCTGGCGACGCTGTACCACGACGACGTGATGGACGAGGCCCAGATCCGCCGCGGGGCCCCGAGCGCCAACGCGCGGTGGGGGAACAACATCGCGATCCTGGCCGGTGACTACCTGTTCGCGACGGCCTCACGGCTGGTCTCGCGGCTGGGCCCGGACGCGGTGCGCATCATCGCCGAGACGTTCGCGCAGCTGGTGACCGGACAGATGCGGGAGACCCGCGGGGCCGCCGAGGGGGTGGATTCGGTTGAGCACTACCTCAAGGTCGTCTACGAGAAGACGGCCTGTCTGATCGCGGCGTCGGGTCGCTTCGGCGCGACGTTCTCCGGTGCCGACGACGACCAGATCGAACGCCTGGCCCGGCTGGGCGGGATCGTGGGCACCGCGTTCCAGATCTCCGACGACATCATCGACATCGATTCCGACCCCGACGAGTCCGGCAAGTTGCCCGGCACCGATCTGCGTGAGGGCGTCCACACGTTGCCGGTGCTCTACGCGCTGCAGGACAGCGGGGCCGACGCCGACCGGCTGCGCGAGCTGCTGGTCGGGCCGGTCACCGACGACGCCGCGGTGCAGGAGGCGCTGGGGCTGCTGCGGGCGTCGGCCGGCATGGCCAAGGCCAAGGAGACGGTGGCCGACTACGCCGCACAGGCGCGGGCGGAGCTGGCTGCGCTGCCCGACTGTGTCGGGCGGGCGGCCCTGGCCGGCCTGGTCGACTACACCGTGAACCGGCACGGCTGACCACGATTGCGGAACTCCTGGGGCCTCGGCGGCGTTTAATGAGCACGACCGAGGTTCTCCAAGGAGGAAGTCGATGACCTGGCACCCGCACCACAACACGGCGAAGACGTTCTTTTTGCTGTTCGTGATGTCGGCGTTGATCGTTCTGGTGGGCAGGGCGTTCGGACCCCAGATGATGTGGGTGGCGGTGTTGTTCGCCGTGGGGATGAACGCCTACACCTACTTCAACAGCGACAAGCTGGCGCTGCGGGCGATGCGGGCCCAACCGGTGACGGAGGTCCAGGCGCCGGAGATCTATCGGATCGTGCGCGAGTTGGCCACCACGGCACACCAGCCGATGCCCCGGCTCTACGTCAGCGACACCAACGCTCCCAACGCTTTCGCCACCGGCCGCAACCCGCGGCACGCCGCGGTGTGTTGTACCAGCGGGATCCTGCGCCTGCTCAACGAACGCGAGCTGCGTGCGGTGCTGGCCCATGAGCTGTCGCACGTCTACAACCGCGACATTCTGATCTCGTGTGTGGCCGGGGCGCTGGCCTCGGTCATCACCGGTCTGGCCAATATGGCGATGTTCATGGGCAACCGCCGCGACGGCAACCCCCTGGCGATGCTGCTGGTGGCGCTGGTCGGTCCGCTGGCCGCCTCGGTGGTGCGGATGGCGGTGTCGCGGTCGCGGGAGTACCAGGCAGACCAATCCGGTGCCGTGCTCTCCGGCGACCCGCTGGCGCTGGCGTCGGCGTTGCGCAAGATCTCCGACGGTGTGCAGGCCGCGCCGCTGCCGCCCGAGCCCGAGCTGGCCAGCCAGTCGCACCTGATGATCGCCAACCCCTTCCGGATGGGCGAAAAGGTCGGTCAGCTGTTTGCCACCCACCCTCCGATGGCCGACCGGATTCGCCGGCTGGAGGCCATGGCCCGCGGTTAGGTCCGGCTGCTCAACGGCACATCGTTGAGGTGCAGATCGGCGTGCCCGTTCGTTTCCGGGACCGCGCCGTTGCTCGGTGTGCAGGTGCTGCATGCGGCGGCCGGGACCGGCGGGGTCTCATCGAACGCGTACACCATGCCGCCGGTGGCGCGATGCTGGTCCTGCCAGTCCTCCAGGGCCTGCTCCGCTGCGTGGTCGAGGTAGGTGGTCGAGACATCCAGGCGAACCCGCGCCCCGACCGGGATCTTCGCCAGCACGCCGGTCAGCTTCGGCAACGCCAGGAAGGTGCAGGCGCCCGCCACGCTCACCTGCCACTCGTCGCCCACCTGCTCGGCGGTGACCTTGACCCGCAGCACCCGCCAACCGGTCAGTGCCAGCGCCAGGACCAGGCCGATCAGCACGCCCTCGAGCAGGTTGAGGAAGACCACGCCCAGGATGGTCACCAGATAGACCGCGATGTCACCAGAGCGCCAAGCGGTTTCGACGTGTACCAGTTTGATCAGCTGAATACCGATGGTGATCAGCAGGCCGGCCAGCGCCGCGCTGGGGATCTTGTCCACGATTCCCGCGAACGGCAGGGCGAACAGCAGGATCCAGACGCCGTGCAGGAAGGCCGAAGCCCGCGACTTCGCGCCGGCGGTCACGTTGGTGGCGCTGCGCACGATCACCCCGGTGATCGGCAGCCCACCCAACATTCCCGAGGCGACGTTGGCGGTACCCTGCCCGATCAGTTCGCGGTTGAAATCGGTCCGCGGACCGGTGTGCATGCGGTCCACCGACACTGCCGAGAGCAGGCTCTCCACGCTGGCGATCAACGCCACAGTCACCACCCCGATGACGACCGCGGTCCAGTCGCCGTGCGGCAACTCCGGCAGTTGGACCGCGTCCAGCAACGACCCGTCGAGGGTGATGCGCTGCACGTCGAGGGAGAAGATCAAAGACAGCAGCGTCGCCCCGGTGATCGCGACCAGCGGGCCCGGAATGCGGCCCAGCGGCCCGCGCACCGATCGCCAGGCGAGCATGGTGACGATCACCAGGATTCCCAGGATCGGCTCGGGTCCCTGGGCGTCCATCACCCCGTGGGGCAGAGCGATCACGTTTTCCCAGGCCGAGCTGGCCGACTTCCCGCCGAGCATCACGTGCAGCTGCTGCAGGGCGATCGTCACACCGATTCCGGCCAGCATGGCGTGCACCACCACCGGCGAGATCGCCAGTGCGGCCCGCGCGACCCGGCTCAGCCCCAGCAGCACCTGCAAGACACCCGCGCCCACGGTGATCGCGCAGGTCACCTTCCAGCCGAAGCGGGCTACCAGTTCGGCAACGACGACGGTCAATCCGGCCGCCGGCCCGCTCACCTGCAGCGGTGATCCGCCCAGCACGCCGACGACGAGACCGCCCACGATGGCGGCGATGAGCCCGGCCAGCACGGGTGCGCCCGAGGCGATGGCGATGCCGAGCGACAGGGGCAGCGCCACCAGGAACACCACCAGCGATGCCGGTAGGTCATCGCGCAGAACTGACCGTGACCAGGCCTTTCTTCGGTCGACGGCGTGGTCTGCGCGGTGAGCGGTCAGCATCGAGGTGAACCTCTGCTCTTCGTAGGGTTTAGCTAAGACCCAGTGAAGCTATTCCATGCGCATTACCTGTGATCGAATACGACATGTCCATTAAGTAAACAAAGGTTACCGCGTCGGCATCAGATGTACAGGGTTCGCACAGTCATAATCCGGCTTACCCTGTCAGAATCCCGTGCCTTCCACCTCGTGACCAGGAGTTTCGGCGATCAGCCCGCGGTAGGCCTGCTCCACAGTCGAGCCGTGGTTGATCACTCCGTCGACCTCGCGGGCGATCGGCATGCTCAGCCCGTACTGCGCGGCGAACTTCATGATCACGCTGGCCGCGCGGACGCCCTCGGCTACCTGATTCATCGACGCGATGATCTCGTTGATCGTCTTACCGGCGCCCAGCTGCTCGCCGACATAGCGGTTACGGCTGCGCTGGCTGGTGCAGGTGACGATCAGGTCGCCCATTCCGGCCAGGCCGGCGAAGGTATCGCGGGCCCCGCCCATCGCCTCGCCGAGCTTAGACATCTCCCGCACCGATCGCGACATCACCATCGCCCGGGTGTTCTCCCCGATCCCCAGTGAATAGCCCATGCCCACCGCGATCGCGTACACGTTCTTCAGCGCGCCGGCCATCTCGACGCCGACCACGTCGTCGCTGGTGTAGACCCGGAATCGTTTGGTGCGGAACAGCGATGCCAGTACGCAGGCCAGGTTCGGGTCGGGCATGGCCAGCACCGCGGCCGCGGCGTAGCCCTCGGCGACCTCGCGGGCGATGTTCGGGCCGGCCAGGATGCCGGCGGGATGCCCCGGTAGCACCTCGTCGACGATCTGCGACATCCGCATATTGGTGCCCTGCTCAAGGCCTTTGACCAGCGACACCACCGGCACCCACGGGCGCAGCTCCGGGGCCAGCTCTTCCAGCACGCTGCGGAAGCCGTGCGAGGGGACCGCCATCACCACGACGTCGGCGCAGTGCGCGGCTTCGGCGAAGTCGGTGGTGGCGCGCAGTGTGCTGCTGAGCTCCACTTCGGTGCCCAGGTAGCGGCTGTTGCGGTGGTTGTCGTTGATGTCGGCGGCCGTCGATTCCGATCGGACCCACTGCAGCGTGGGCGCGCGGCGCGAGCAGATGGATGCCACGGTGGTGCCGAAAGATCCGCCGCCGAGCACAACAACATTGGGGGTACGAGTAGCAGGCATGAGCGACAGCGTATTGCCGTCGCCACGGCCACACCTGCCGTTTGGGGCAGCGGTTTTGGCGCGCCCACGCCAGCCGGCGGGGCCGCCGGTGACGGCGGGCTATCCGGCCAGCGGAATCGGTTCGCCGGGCCGTCCGAACACCATCGACTCGGCGATGCGGTCGAAGCGAAAGTCCAGGGCGTCGGCGAAGTAGTTCTGCCGCACATTCCAGGGCCGCTTGGTCCCCGAGCGCGGCAGCGCACGCGGTGCGCGCAGCACATAACCGGCTTGGATGTCCCAGGCGGGCTTCTCGCCCATCGGCGTGTCGCCGAGGTGGGGGTAGGCGTGGGTGTAGCCGCGAGAAGCCATGTAGGCCATCAGCTTGGCGGTCGCACGGGCGGTGATGTCGGCGCGCAGCGTCCACGACGCGTTGGTGTAGCCGACGCACCAGAACAGGTTCGGCACGTCTTCGAGCATGTGCGCCTTGTAGACGAAGCGGTCCGTGGCCTTGATCTCCGTGCCGTCCAGGCTGATCCGCACGCCGCCGAGCGCCTGCAACTGCAGACCGGTGGCGGTGATGATGATGTCGGCGTCCAGATGCGTCCCGGACTGCAGGACGATGCCGGTGGCGTCGAAGCGGTCGATCCGGTCGGTCACCATCTCCACCCGCCCGGCGCTGATCTCGGTGTAGAGATCGGCGTCGGGAATCAGGCACAGGCGCTGGTCCCACGGTTGATAGGGCGGCTTGAAATGGGTGTCGATGTCGTAATCCGGCGGCAGGTTCTGCACCGCGGTGCGGCGCAGCATCCATTTGAGGATCGGCGGCGTCTTGCGGGCCAGGACCCAGACGTAACCCTCGGACAGCGCCATGGTGAACCGCAGGATCGCGTGCGCCCAGCTGCGGGGAAACACTTTGGCGACCACGTCGACGAAACGACTGCCGCGGGTCGCCGAGATCAAATAGGTGGGCGTGCGCTGCAGCAGGGTCACGTGCCCGGCGCGTTCGGCCAACGCCGGAACCAGCGACATCGCGGTGGCGCCGCTGCCGATCACCACCACCTTCTTGCCGGTGTAGTCGAGGTCTTCGGGCCAGTGCTGCGGATGGACCACAGTTCCGGAGAACGTCTCCGAGCCCGGGAAGTCCGGCGTGTAACCGCTGTCGTAGTTGTAGTAGCCGGAGCCGAAGAACACGAACCTGCTGCGGTAGGTCCGCTGGGTCCCGGCCTCGTCGGCGGTGATCGTCCAGGTGTCGGTCGCCGAATCCCAGTCGGCCGCCAGCACGTGATTGTTGAACCGGATGTGGCGGTCGATGCCGTGCTTATGCGCGGCATCGGTCAGGTAGTCGCGGATCTCATCGCCGTCGGCGACGCGTTCGCGCCGCCGCCAGGGTTCGTACGGCAGGCTCAGCGTGAAAATGCTGCTGTCGGAGCGCACACCGGGGTAGCGGAACAGATCCCACGTCCCGCCGATGCGCTCCCGCCGTTCCAGGATCACGTAGTTCACGCCGGGGTTGCGCTCGGTGATGCGGTAGGCCGCACCGATACCCGAGATGCCAGCTCCGATGATGACGACGTCCGCGACCTCTTCGGTAGTCACGGTCCCAGCCTAGGCACCGGGCGGGCTGCTGGGTCGAGATTGCGCTACCGGTAGTTCACGAATTGCAGGGCGACATCCAGGTCGGCTCCCTTGAGCAACGCGATGACGGCCTGCAGGTCGTCGCGCTTCTTCGACGACACCCGGATTTCGTCGCCCTGCACCTGGGACTTGACGCCCTTGGGGCCCTCGTCGCGGATCAACTTGTTGATCTTCTTGGCGTGCTCGGCGTCGATGCCCTGCTTGAGACTGCCGCTGACTTTGTAGGTCTTACCGGAAGGCTGGGGATCGCCGGCGTCGAACGCCTTCATCGAGATGTCGCGGCGGATCAGTTTCTCCTTGAAGACCTCGACGGCGGCCTTGACCCGCTCCTCGGTGGAGCTGACCAGCTCGATGGTCTCCTCACCCTTCCACGAGATGGTGGTGTCGGTGCCGCGGAAGTCGAACCGGGTGGCCAATTCCTTGGCGGCCTGGTTCAAGGCGTTGTCGACCTCCTGCCGGTCGACCTTGCTGACGATGTCGAACGATGAATCCGCCACGAGACCTTGTCCTCTCCTCGAGTTGTGCGGGCCGTTTGTGTTGTGGGTACATCCTCGTTGTAGTCTGCTAGGCGCGATGAGGCAGGTTGCCCGAGCGGCCAATGGGAGCGGACTGTAAATCCGTCGGCGCAAGCCTACGCAGGTTCGAATCCTGCACCTGCCACCAAGGTCAGGCCCCCGTTTTCCGGGGGCCTGATTTCGTTGTGCGGGGCCCGCAGGCCCGCGCGAGTAGCGTGGTCGCCAGGGGAAACTCGGGGTGGAAGCGGGGCGGCGATGCGCACGATCGCATTGGAAGAGCACTTTCTGACCGGCGAACTCGCCCACTACAGCGATGCCACCCGCGAGTTGGCCGAGCCCCAGATCTGGCGGGAGACCGCCCCGCGGCTGACCGATCTGGCCGAACAGCGCCTGGCGGACATGGACCGCGCCGGTGTGGACATCGCGGTCCTGTCGTTGACCGCGCCGGGAATTCAGGCCGAACCCGACCCGCAACTGGCGGTGGCCCGGGCCGCCGAGGTCAACGACTTCCTGGCGGGACTGGTGGCCGCCAACCCGACCCGGTTTCGGGGATTCGCCGCGTTGCCGTTGCAGGACCCGGACGCCGCGGCCAAGGAGCTGCAGCGTGCGGTCGAGCAGCTCGGGCTGTGCGGCGCCCTGGTCAACGCGCACACCGGCGGGGTGTACCTGGACGCACCGCCCCTGCGGGTGGTGTGGGAGCGCGCCGAAGCGCTGGACGTCCCGCTGTACCTGCACCCGGCGAACGGTTTCGACACCCCGCACGTCATCGCCGGCCACCCGGAGCTGATCGGACCGATGTGGAGTTGGGGCACCGACACCGCCACCCACGCGCTGCGGCTCATCTTCGGTGGGGTGTTCGACGACTTCCCCGGAGCCAAGCTGCTGCTCGGGCACATGGGCGAGAGCCTGCCCTATTCACTGTGGCGGCTGGACTCACGGTGGGACTGGCACCGACACCACGGTGTGCAGCTCGCGCTCGGCCATCCCTCGCACTATCTGCGCCGCAACCTCTATGTGACCACCAGCGGGGTGTGCGACAACCCGCCGCTGTTGTGTGCGCTCGCCGCACTGGGGCCCGAGCATGTCCTGTTCGCCACCGATTACCCGTACGAGGACATCGACGTCGCCACGGCTTTCCTGGCCGGTGCGCCGATCTCCGAGGCCGACCGTGCCCTGATCAGCCATCTCAACGCCGAGAGCCTGCTGCACATCGCCGGTTGACCGCCGCTGCGGCGGGCCCTGATCGCCCTGGGGCACGGGCGGGTCCGGGGTGGTTCAGGCCGAAGCCGTCGCGGTGGTCAGGCCGGCCTCGATCGACTGGCACAGCAGTTCCCGGTGGTGCGTGGCATCGCCGGAGAGCAAGGCATCGACCCGGGCCCGGCGCAGGTACAGATGCAGGTCGTGTTCCCAGGTGAACCCGATGCCGCCATGCAGCTGCAGCGCCTCACCGGCGATCCGGTTCACCGCGTCGGAGACATAGGCCTTGGCGATGCTGACCGCACGGTCGGCCTGCGGATGTGCGGCGTCGAGGGCCATCGCCGCGTAGTAGGTCGCGGCGGTGCTGGCCTGGGACCAGATCCGCATATTGGCGCATTTGTGCTTGACGGCCTGGAAGCTGCCCACCGGGCGACCGAACTGGACGCGGTCCTTGACGTATTCGGTGGTCATGGCGAGCAGTCGTTCACCGATCCCGACCATCTCGGCGCAGGTCAGGACCGTGGCCAGCAGCAGCGATCGGGTGATTTCACGCTGGGCCTGCTCGCCGTCGGCGATCAGCGCCGCGGCGTCCAGCTGCACCTGGTCAAAGCTCACGTCGCAGTAGCTGCGCGTGACGTCGAGAGTCTGCTGGCGCTCGATCCGGATGCCGGGGGCGTCGGCGGGAACCACGAACCGGGCCGGCCCGGTGTCGAGGGCCGCGTCGACGATCAGCACCTGCGCGCTGTCGGCGTCCTGGACACTGACCTTCGATCCGGTGAGGGTGAAGCCGTCGGGGCGTCGTTCGGCGCGCGTCGTGATGCCGGCCGCCGACCAGGGCCGGCCGAACTCGGCGAAGGCCCAGGTGGCGATCACGGTTCCCTCGCAGATCGCCGGTAACAGTGCCGAGCGGTGCCCATGGTCGGACTGGCCCAGGGCGTCGGCCGCCACCACCACCGGCAGGAATGGGACGCAGCCGAGGCCCCGGCCGAGTTCTGCGGCGACCAGCGCCAGCTCGACGGTCTGCTGGCCGAGCCCGCCGTCGTCTTCGGCCACGCCGAGGGCGGGCCAGCCGAGTTCGGTGCCGCGCCGCCACAATTCGGGATCGAAACCGTGCGCGGTGTCGATGAGGTTCCGGGCCGTGTCCACCGGGAACTTGGTCGCCAACAGGGAACGAGTCGAGTCGACGATGCCGCGCTGCTCGTCGGTGAGCTCGAAGTCCACGGGCCGCTCCTTAACGCGAGATGCGCAAACAGGTTGGGGATTGAAAATCCGTTACCGAAGATACAGGATACTGATTAAGCTTAATCCTGGCGCGACGAACCGGAGGCAACGTTGCATCTCGGGCAAGACACCGAACTGGACGCGTTGCGAGCGCGTGTACGAGATCTTGCGGCCCGGTACGCGCCACCGCGCAACAAGCACACCGGGGTGCGCGCGCCGGAGGCCCACGAGATACCGGCGCTGCGGAAATGGACCGGACTGCTGTTCGAAGAGCAGTTGCTCGGGGTGCACTGGCCGGTCTCCTACGGCGGGCTGCCGGATGCCCATCCGCTGCACGAGTCGGTGGTCACCGACGAGCTGATCAGGGTTGGTGCGGCCGGCCCGGTCGGCGGCGGTCTGCTTGCCGCAGCGGCGATCATCGCCTCGGGAACCGATGAGCAGAAGGACTACTTCCTCCCGCGAATCCGTACCGGGGAACACATTTGGTGCCAGTTGTTCAGCGAACCCGACGCCGGCAGCGACCTGGCCGGGCTGCGCACGCGAGCCACCCGCGACGGCGACGACTTCGTCGTCGACGGCCAGAAGGTGTGGACCACCAACGGGCAGCACGCGGACTTCGGCTACCTGCTGGCCAGGACCGACCCGGACGCCCCCAAGCACGCCGGTATCACCGCGTTCGCCCTCGCCATGGACACCCCCGGCGTGTCGGTGCGCCCGCTGCGCGAGATCACCGGTACCGCCGACTTCAACGAGGTGTTCCTCGACGCGGTGCGGATCCCCGCCGGGCAGGTCATCGGTGCGGTCAACGCGGGCTGGGCGGTCACCACGACCAGCCTGGCGCACGAGCGCTCCAGCGCCGGGACCGGCGCGTCGCTCTTCGGCGCGCTGGACCGGCTGGCGGCCCTGGCCGGCGCGGTCCCGCGGGGCGGACGGCGGGCCATCGACCACGACGACGTCCGGCAGGCACTCGGCGGCTTCGTCGCCGACGTGCATGTCAACGCACTGGTTTCAGCGCTGGGCGACAGCCGATCGCTGCACGGCACCGGCGATGCCGCTGACGCCCCGATCTCGAAGATCCTGTTCAGCGAGATCAACCTCGCCCTGCACGAATACGGAATGCAGTTGCAGGGCCATGACGGCGTGCGGATCGAAGGCGATGCGCAGGTCTACGACGAGGGCTGGTGGCAGGACGCCTTCATGTACGGCCGCGCCTTCACGATTGCCGGCGGCACCAACGAGGTGCTGCGCAATCTGATCGCCGAGCGGGCGCTCGGCCTGCCTCGCTGACCGATCGAGCCAAAGGAGACACCATGCCGTTGCAGGACTGGATGAAAGTCATCTCGGTCGACGACCACGTCATCGAACACCCCCTGGTGTGGCAGGACCGGCTCGCCGAATCCGAGCGTGCCGAGGGCCCGCAGATCATCGAGACCGCCGAGGGCCACCATGTGTGGCGCTACGAGGGACAGCTGTATCCGCAGATCGGCCTCAACGCCGTGGCCGGAAAGCCGCCCGCGGAGTACGGCATGGAGCCGGTGCGCTACGACCAGATGATTCCCGGCTGCTACGACCCGGCCGAGCGTCTCAAGGACATGGACATCGACGGTATCCACGGGGCGCTGTGTTTCCCGTCGTTCCCGGGCTTCGGCGGGGGAGTGTTCCAGCGCGCCAAGGACAAGGACCTGGCGCTGTCGTGTGTGCGGGCCTGGAACGACTTCCAGGTCGAGGAGTGGTGCGCGTCGGCCCCGGGCCGGTTGATCCCGTTGGGGATCCTGCCCACCTGGGACCCGCAGCTGGCCGCCGCGGAGGTCGAGCGGCTGGCGCAGATCGGTACCCGGGCGGTGTCCTTCCCGGACAGCCCGGTGCCGCTGGACCTGCCGTCGTTCCATCACCCCACCCACTGGGAGCCGGTCTGGGACGCGCTGGAAGCCGCCGACATGCCGGTCTGCCTGCACTTCGGCTCCGGCGGCTATGTGCCGGGATTCCCCGCCCGCAACCCTTCGCCGCAGGACACGGCGCCGTTCGCGGTGGCCATCGCCACCTTCTCCACCAACCTCATGTGGAGTACCGCCGATCTCGTCTTCTCCGGAATGCTGCAGCGGCACCCGAACCTGAAGTTCATGCTGTCCGAGGGCGGAATCGGCTGGATCCCCTACCTGCTGGAGCGGATGGACTACACCTGGGAGCGGCACCGGTGGTACCAGAAGATCAGCCGCACGGACCGTCCGTCGGATCTGTTCCGCCGGCACTTCTGGGGCTGCTTCATCGACGACGAACACGGGGTCGCGTCCCGGGATGCGATCGGGATCGACAACATCCTCATCGAGGTGGACTATCCGCACTCGGACTCCAACTGGCCCAACAGCCGTAAGAGAATCGCCGAGACCCTGCGCGAGGTGAGCGACAGCGACGTCCACCGGATCGTGGAACTCAACGCCCGAGAGCTGTTGCACCTCGGTGACCGATGATGGACTCCAGCGGGGGGCGGCCGGAGACCGACGACTATGACCTGCTGACCTTCGGTGAGGTCGCGGCGCGGCTCACCGAGGTGCTGGCCGCCGAGGCCGCCGAGCTGGAAAAGCTGCGCAGCCAACCCAATCCGGATCAGGCGGCGATCCGGTCAGTCGAACAACGCATCGAGCGCCTGAGAGCCGGCGCCCAGCGCTACAGCGAGGAGCAGCGAACCAACAGCGCGTTCCTCCGCCGATACGGCTCACTGACCGCCACTTCAGACGATCGTCCGCAATGGCGTTGACCAATCGGGAAAACAGGGGAGGGAACCGCCGATGACAGCGGAGCTCCCCTCCCCGCTGGGGGAGGTCCGGGAGTGGACGCACGGCTACGTCGAGCGCCACCCCATCGCATCGCTGAAAACCGTGGGCAGCCAGGCCGCTCTGGGCGTGCGGGCAATGCAATACCTGTTCATCGACATCATCGAGCGCCGGTTCGCCTTCCGTGAGTTCGTCGAGCAGGCGACGTTCATGGCCTCGACCGCGATGCTGCCCACCATGTGTGTGGCCATCCCCATCGGGGTGACCCTGCAGATCCAGTTCGCGCTGCTGGCCGGCCAGGTCGGCGCGACGTCGCTGGCCGGCGCGGCCAGCGGGCTGGCGGTCATCCGGCAGGGCGCCCCGCTGGTGGCCGCGCTGCTGATGGCCTCGGCGGTCGGCTCGGCCATCTGCGCCGACCTGGGATCGCGCACCATTCGCGAAGAGGTCGACGCGCTTGAAGTGCTGGGTATCTCGGCGATCCGGCGCCTGGTCGTACCGCGTTTGGCCGCGGCGATCACCGTCGGCCTGGCGTTGACCGGACTGGTGAGCTTCATCGGGTTTCTGGCCGGCTACCTGTTCAACACCTTCGCCCAGGGCGGAGCCCCCGGGAGCTTCGTGTCGACCTTCGCATCGTTTGCCACCGTCGGGGACCTCGTCGTGACCTTGATCAAGTCGGTGGTCTTCGGCGCGATCGTCGCAATCGTGGCCTGTGACAAGGGATTGACCACCAAGGGGGGCCCTGCGGGGGTGGCCAATTCGGTGAACGCCACGGTGGTGGCCTCGATTCTGCTGCTGATGGTCACCAATGTGCTGTTCACCCAGATGTACGTCCTGATGTTCCCGAAGGCGGCCCTGTGATGGCCGCCCCGTATCTGCCGCGCGGGGTTCGGCCACTGCTCGGCGCCACGACCGCGGTGACCAACACGGTCATGCGGCTGGGCCACATGCTCACCTTCTTCGCGCACGCCGTCGCGGGAGTGCCGGTGATGCTGGCGCGGTACCGCAAGGCCTTCCTGATCATCCTGTCCGACGTCAGCTGGGGCAACGGGTCGATTGTCGTGGGCGGCGGCACCGCGGGAGTGATCATCGTGCTGGGGGCCACCGCGGGCGCCATCGTCGGCATCGAGGGATACCAGGCCCTGCACCTGCTCGGCATGGAACCGGCGGCGGGCCTGTTGTCCTCCACGGTGTCGACCCGAGAACTGGCACCGATCATGGCCGCCCTCGCATTCGCGGCGCAGGCCGGTTGCCGCTTCACCGCTCAACTCGGTTCCATGCGGGTCTCCGAAGAGATCGATGCGATGGAATCGCTGGCCATCCGGCCGATCCCGTACCTGGTGACCACCCGGTTGGTGGCTTCCACGCTGGCGATCATCCCGCTCTACATCTTGTGTCTGGTGGTCAACTACGCGACCGTGAAGACCATCGTCACGTTCGCCGGGGGCCTGTCCGGCGGCTCCTTCGAGCATTACTTCGGCTTGGTGCTCACCGGTACCGATGTCGTGTACTCGGTGATCAAAGCCGTGGTCTTCGTCCTCATCACGTCGACCATCCAGTGCTATTACGGCTACTTCGCAGCCGGCGGTCCGCAAGGAGTCGGGGTGGCGGCCGGCCGGGCGATGCGGGCCAGCATCTCGGTGATGATCATCGCGAACCTGCTTCTCACCGTGGGTCTTTGGGGGATCGGATCGGGAGCAAGGCTGGGGGGATAGGCATGCAGCAGATCGAATCGGCGCATCGGCAGCTGGCCGGCTGGCGCCTGTTGCTCCGGGGGCTCGCCGTGCTGACCGGGGTGCTGCTGCTCGCCGGCGTCGCGATCGCCAAGTCGCAGGGCGCCTTCTCCGAGCACGTCGCGGTCACCGCCCTGCTCACCGACGTCGGCGACGGCCTGCCGAAAGGCTCGGACGTCAAGTTCCGCGGTGCCCTGGTGGGCTCGGTCGCGAAGGTGACACCGGCGCTGGGCGGGCGACCGAACGCCGCGGAACTGATCATCGACCCGCACTTCGCGCAGGGGATTCCGGCGACGGTGACGGCTCGCGTGGTACCCAGCAACGTTTTCGCGGTCTCCTCGATTCAGCTGGTGGACAACGGACCGGCCGGCGGGCTGCGCAGCGGTGCCCGGATCGTTCAGGATCAGAGCCTGGCCACCGTGCAATTCCAGACCGTGCTGACCAAGCTGCGCGAAATCCTCGGCGCCGTCGGCCGGCCCGACTCCCGCGACTCGATCGGCGTGCTGCAGGCGGTCGCGGAAGCCACCGGCGGCCGCGGCGACGCCCTCACCGCCGCCGGTGGCGGCGCCAAGCGGATCGTCCGGCAGCTCAACGAGGTGATGCAGGCCCAAGGATCGGCGTCCACCGTCGGCCAGCTCACGGACGCGTTGACGGGCCTGCAGAGCGCTGCTCCGGAGCTGCTGGAGACCGTGCACCAGATGGTCGTGCCCATGCGGACCCTGGCCGAGAAACGGCAGGCGCTCACCGACTTCCTGGCGGCCGGTAACACCACCACGGGATCGATGGCCGAAGCCTTCGTCAACAACACCGACCGGATGATCGTCATCACCACCCAGCTGTCCCCGGTGCTCGGTGTGCTGGCCGACGCCGGCGGCGAGTTCGCTCCCATGGTCACCCGGATGAACAACGTGGTGAACAGGTTCTTCGACCACGTCTGGCGCTCGGATCGCAACACGGCGGTGGGCAAGTTCCTGCTGGTCATCACCCCCAACCGGATGTACACCCGCGGAGACTGCCCGCGCTACGGCAGCCTCGAGGGCCCCAGTTGCCAGACCGCGCCGTTGTCCGCTGATCCTCCGGTGCTGCCGCAAGCCATCGATCCCCGCAACTATCCGCTCGCGCCGGAGCTGACCGGCGGCGGCCCGGGTTTGGTGGGCGGTCCCGAGGAACTGGCGAAACTGACCGAGATTCTCGGCCCCGACACCAACCCGGCCTCGGAGCTGCTCTTAGGTCCGGTGCTGCGCGGAACGACCGTGCAGATGATCCCCGAACCGGCAGCGCCCCCCGGCGTGCCGGCCGAAGCCGCGCCTGCGGGCCCCACCCAGGCAGGTGGGTCATGAGTGGACACCGCCGCCGGCTGCTGGGGCTGTGCACGTTTCTGGCCGTCTGCTTCGCGCTCACCTGGACCGTTTTCGTCACGCTGCAACGCCAGGTCGCCGGCCCGACGACGCCGTATGCCGCGCTGTTCACCGATGTCTCCGGCCTGAAAGTCGGTGACGACGTCCGCATGGCCGGAGTCCGGGTCGGCCGGGTCGAGGGCGTGACCCTGCAGGGTGAGCTGGCCCGGGTCGACTTCCGCATCGAGAAGGCGCAGCCCCTCTCGGGCGACACCAGGGCCTCGATCGACTACCAGAACCTGGTCGGCCAGCGCTACGTGGGTCTGTCGCTGGGCAAGTTCGACAACCCCGGGGTGCTGCCCGCGGGAACGGTGATCCCGGTCGAGCGCACCCAACCCTCGTTCGACATCTCGCACCTGCTCAACGGATTCGAGCCGTTGTTCGCCCTGCTCAACCCCGAGGAGGTGGACCACCTCACCACCGCCGTCATCGCCTCGATGCAAGGGGATTCCGGCGCGATCACCCAACTCATCGCCGACACCACCCAACTGGCCCAGGCGTACTCCGGCACCGACGACCTGCTGGACCCGGTGTTGACCAATCTGAGATCGGTTCTCGAGTCGGTGGCGCGCCGCGGTGGGGACGTCGAGTCCAGCATCTCCTCGGCAAAGGACATGTTCCGCGGGTTTGCCGCTCGGCGTGCGGAATTCGTCACCTCCTTAGAACAGGTGTCGGTGGTGGGGCAACGTCTGGCCAACGTGATCGGCGATATCCAGCCCGACCTGCGCGAGTTCGTGCAACGCGAGCCGGGATTCGCCAAGCACTTCATGGACAACAAACAGGGATTCGCCTACATGGGCTTCAACGTTCCGCTGATGCTCAAGGGGCTGGCCCGGATGAGCCAGGAGGGGTCCTATCTCGACATCTACGCCTGCAACATCACGGTCAGCGAGTTTCCCCGCATCGACGCCCTGATCGACGCCATTCTGCGCAACGGGACACCAAGCGGGGCCAAACAGTTCAGCGCGAAATGCAGGTGAGGACGTGAACAGGATCAGCGCCGTGCTGCGGCGCCCCATCGAGAGCCACGGCAACCTGCGGCTCGGGATAGTCACGGTGGCGGTGATCGCGCTGCTCTGCGGCGGCGTGCTGGGCATGGGAAAGATCGGCGTGGGCCGCCTCACCTACACCGCCGACTTCGCTCAGGCCGCCGGCCTGAGTGCCGGCGATCAGATCACGGTGGCCGGAGTCCGGGTCGGCGCGGTCAAGGGCCTTCGCCTCGAAGACGACCACGTGGCCGTCGCAATGGAGATCGACAAAGGCCTGCACCTGGGAGCCGAGACTCGAGCCTCGATCAAGCTCACCACGTTGCTCGGCGCGCGCTATGTGGACCTACGCCCAGCCGGCTCCGGAAGGCTGGCCCAGCGGCGTATCCCGTTGGCCAACACAGAAGTGCCCTACGACCTGCAATCCGCGCTGCAGGATGCGACCACGACGTTCGACGCCGTCGACGCCGAGAAGATCGCCCAATCGATGACCACACTGTCCCAGCAGCTGCAGGGCGGCCCGGAGATCCTGCCCCAGGCACTCGACAACATCGCGCACCTGTCCGCGGTCATCGGTGCCCGGCGCGACGAGATCGGCAGCCTGCTGCGCAGCACGCAGCAGGTGTCCGAACTGCTGGGCAGGCAGCAGAGCAGCCTGGGGGTGCTGATGCTGCAGGGCCGCGATGTGCTCGCCGATCTGGCGGCCCGGCGGGAGGTCATCGTGCGACTCATCAACGCGACCACCAAGCTGGTCGGGCAGCTGCAACCGGTGCTCGTCGCCGATCGCCGGCAGACCCGCGAACTGCTGGCCAACCTCGACGGAATGCTGTCCTCGGTCGGCCACAACGATGAGCTGTTCCGGAATATGTTGCAGATCATGCCCGTTCCGATCAGGAACTTCTCCAACGCGACGGGCAACGGTAACGAGTTCGACTTCAGTTCGACGGGCGGCACGCTCATCGACTCGTTCATGTGCGCGATCAGCGGCCGCGCCAAGCAGTTCAACCTGCCGCACTACTTCGAGGACTGCGGATGAGCGGCCGGCTGATCGCCAAGGCGCTCGGGGTCGTCGCGATGGCCCTGGCAGCGTTCGGCTGTTCCAACGACGCGCCGGGGCCGCTGGCCCGCGGCGTGACCGTCACGGCCCAGTTCGACAACGCCAGCGGACTCTACGAGGGCAACGCCGTCTCCGTGCTGGGCATGCGCGTGGGAAAGATCGCGAAGATCGAAGCCAGGGGCGACTACGTCCAGGTCACCATGCACATCGACAGCGGAGTCAAGATCCCGGCGGACGCCCAGGCCGTCACGGTCTCGACATCGATCCTCACCGACCGGCACATCGAGTTCACCCCGGTGTATCGGGGCGGACCGATGCTGGCCGACAACGACTCGCTCAGCCTCGCCCGCACCCGCACACCGGTGGAGTTCGACCGGGTGCTGGCGATGATCGACAAGCTGTCGCTGCAATTGGCCGGCGACGGTGCAGGTTCGGGGCCGGTCGCCGATCTGCTCAGCATCAGCGCATCGATGACCGGCGGAAACGGCGACAAGATCCGATCGGCGCTGAGCCAGCTGTCGGAGGCGCTGAAGCTCAGCCAGGACCGCGGGGCGCCCACCCGCGAGGCGATCACCACGATCGTCACCAACCTCGACCGGCTGACCAAGGCCGCCGCCGACAACGATGCGACCATCCGGGAATTCGGCACCGCGGTGCGGCAGTTGAGCGGGGTCCTGGAAGGCCAGCGCCTGGGCCGCGGATCCACCGGCGCACAGCTCAATCAGATCCTCACGGAGACAACCGACCTGCTGGAAAGCAACCGGGACGTCCTCAAATCCACCGCAGCAAACGCCGAGACCGTCACCCGGGCGATCGCCGACTACCGCCGCGAGATGGCCGAAACGCTCGACCTCATCCCGATGCTGGCGGACAACGTCTACAACATGATCGACCCCATCAAGTCCGCCATTCGCGCACACCCGCTGCTGGACCAGATCGAGCTGAACACGCAAGCCACCAAAGAGATGTGCAGCCTGCTGGGCATGCGTCAGTTGGGCTGCGCCACCGGAACCATCCAGGACTTCGGTCCGGATTTCGGCATCACCAGCATGATCGAGGGACTGGCGGGTCTGGGCTCATGACATCACGCATCTGCTCGGTGACCGCGGCGGTGGTGCTGGCCGGCGCGCTCAGCTCATGTTCGGTCGGCCTGGACCGGCTGCCGCTGCCCGCACCGTCCGCCGGAGCCCGGACCTATCCGATCACCGCCACATTCGCCAACGCCCTCAACCTTCCCACCAAGGCCAAGGTTCGGCTCTCGGGAGCAGATGTGGGCGAAGTGGAGTCGATGACGGCGCGCGACTACACCGCCGTGGTCACCATGCGGATATCCTCCGACACCCAGATCCCGGTCGGCACCACCGCCGAACTGCGGTCGGCAACGCCGCTGGGTGACATCTTCGTTTCGCTCAAGCCGCCCGCGGACGCCGACCCGGGCGGCCCGCTGATGGCACCGGGCGATGCGATTCCCGCGCACGCGACCGCCACGGCCGCCTCCGTCGAGCAGGTGCTCACCACGGCGTCTCTGCTCAGCAACGGCGGCGCCATCCGCAATGTGATCAATGTGGTCAACGGCATGGGGCATGCGGTCGGCGGCAAGGGGGAGGATCTCAAGCAGTTCCTCGACGAGTCCACCCGGATCGTGCAGAACCTCTCGGACCGATCGACGGCCATCAAAACGGTGCTCGCGCAGAGCGGCGAGCTGTCCACGACGCTGTCGGACCGGCAGCAGACCATCGACGAGGCCATCGAGGCAAGCGCGCCGGCACTGGGAACCCTGGCCGGCAACACCGATCACGTCGTGGACCTGGCCGCAACCATCAACCGCATCACGCTGCAACTGGCCAAGTTTCCGTCGGTCCGGGGTGAGATATCGCGCAGTATGATCGCCGACCTCAACCGGCTGTCGGCCGGACTGGACGCGGCGACCAACGCCCCCGACGCCTCCTTGGAGAATTTCAGCAGGGTATTCGGGCCGATGCTGAAACTGACGAACTCCACCTCCTCGCACGTCGACATCGACTTGGCCGATATGGCGGTCGGCGCGTTCGCCGACCTCCACCACCCCGGTGACCCCGGAAGCCACGGACCCACCCGGGAGGACTTCCGCAATATGGTCGGCAGCATCAGCTATGCGCTGATCAAAGTGCGTGACAAGTTCTGGGGCGCCCCCACCATGCCGCCCGGGCTGGTGCCCCCGCCCGATCTGATCGGCCCGCGGCCCGGCGAACTGACACCGGCACAGCCCCGGCCCAATCTGCTGGCACCGGGCGTCTCGACTCCTCCGGCAGGGTCGCCATGACCGCGGTGCTCGGGTGGAGTCTGGATGCGCTGCGCTACCTCCGGGCGCGACGGCTGGGGCTGTCGGCGGCGGCGCTGGTGGTGATGCTGGTGGTCGGGGTGCTCTACCTGCTGTTCGGCACGCTGCGGATCGATCCGGCGCGCTCGGACATCTTGGTGCGGGTGCACCTGGCCGAGACCGGTGGGCTGCTGCCCGGCCAGGACGTGACGCTGCGGGGCGTGCCCATCGGCCGCGTGCACTCGATCGACATGTCCGGCGACGGGGTCGTGGCGACCGCTGCTCTGGACCCGGATGCCGCCGTGCCGGCCGGCAGCGTTGCGCACGTATCGGCGCTGTCGCCGGCGGGAGAGCAGTACCTGGACTTCCGGGCCGATACCAACGCCGGCCCGTATCTGACCGACGGAGCCGTCATCGACACCGCCCGGACACGCACGCCGGTCTCACTGTCGAGGTTGCTGGCGGATATGGACGGCACGCTGGCCCAGCTCGATCCGGCGACGCTGGCCGCCGTCTTCGACGAACTCCGGGTCGGTCGGCAGGGGCCGCAGAAGCTGGCGGCCATCCTCGACGGCGGAGCGTTCTTGGCGTCGACGCTGGACTCGGTGTTGCCGCAGACGGTGAGTCTGCTCAACACCAGCAAGGTGGTGCTCTCCACCGTCGGCGATGTCAGTCCAGGGCTGGCGGCGACCTCGGCGAACCTGTCGTCGGTGCTGCGCGGTGTGCAGCAGATGGACGGTGGGTATCGGCGGCTTCTCGACAGCGGACCGGCGGCCATGGCGGGTATCGACGCCCTGATCGCGGACAACTCACCCACCATGGTGCAGCTGCTGGGCAATCTCACGACGGTGTCGCAACTGATGTACGTCCGGGTCCCGGCGTTGCAGGAGCTGTTCTTCCCGCAGTACCGCGACGGATCGGCGCTGGACGCGGCCGCCAGTACTTTCCGGGACGGTGGCGTGTGGGGAGCCGTCAGTCTGTACCAACGGTATTCGTGTGACTTCAACCTGCCCAAGGCCCCGCCGACCGTGGCCGACCATCCGGAACCGTACCTGTACACCTATTGCCCCAACCCGGACCCGAAGTATCTGGTTCGGGGCGCCCGCAACGCGCCCAGACCGCCGGGGGACGACACCGCGGGACCGCCGCCCGGCGTCAACCCGTTGCAGCGCGCCGATCGAACCCCGCAGGGGCCGTACACCATTGATCTGCCCTATGCCGGACCGACGCTGCCCCTGCCCCCGCCGCCGAGCGGGCCATGAGTGCAGTCGAAAGGAGCGCACCCATGTCGGAATCCGGTCCGGGCCCGCTGTGGCGCCGCATGCTGCCGGTCCTGCTGGCGGCGGGCCTGGCGCTGTTGTCGCCGGCACCAGCCCTGGCGGACCCGGCATCAGGCGGTGCCGGCTACGCGGTGATCCCGGCGAGGCTGACCGGGACCAGTCCCAACGAGCTGGGGACCTGGACGGTGGACTACGAGAGGATCGCCGGGGGCGACCCGGCGATCACCGATCCGATCAACCAGATCCTCGACGATGAGGCCGCCGGGCAGATCGCCACCTACGTGGCGAGCTCCAGCCACACCACGCCATGGACGTTTCGCACTCAGGGGCGGTTGTTGTTCCGGCCGGTCACCGTATCGGCGTTGTTCGACGGTGAGTACAACGCCGTCGAGCTGCCGAACATGCCGTACAAGACGGTGGCGACCCGGGTTTTCGATGCGCGCAGCGGGATTCAGATCGTCTGGGAGAACCTCTTCGTCGACAGACAGGCCGGCCTGCGCAGGCTCTCCGAGCTGACCAAGAAGATCCTGCCGTCGGTCTATCCGGCTCCGCTGGGCGGCTGGGCGGAATACGGCCCCGGCATGGCGCCGCTGGAACGCAACTTCAGAGCGTGGATTCCCACCGCACAGGGAATAGAACTGCATTTCCCCGAGTACCAGGTCGGCCGCGGCTTACACGTCATCACGATTCCCTGGCCGGCCGTGATCGACCTCATCGCACCGGAATTCGTGCCGATCACCAATTGAGAACGTCGTCGGGGCCGCCGGGGTTACACCCGGAGTTGAGCATGATCGTGTCGGCCACCACCGGCCGCCACGGTTCCAGGTTCCAGGTGCCGACCTTGCCCGGGTTGGTGAACGACGACAGCTGCCAAAAGCAGAAGAACTGCTTCTGCATGGTCAGCGTGTTGGCATCCGGTGCGTTCTGCAGGAGCTCAGCCCAGGCGTCATAGCTTTGGGCGCCATTGGTGAACACCCCGGATGCGGCCCACCCCCACGCGGTGGGGAACACCCGCAGGGTCGCCCGGTCGCCGTTGTCGACCCACTCCACATGGTCGATGTACTGCGGTGAACCCGGCGGCCGCGGGGGCACTGGATCGGCGTTCGCCGAACTGCCGGCGAACAGCACCGCCAGCACCCCCGCCGCGATGGCGGCCACGCGTCCCCCGCTCAACACATCCTTCTCAGTCCACCAGCCGGATAGCCGCGCGGGGGCACGACGACGCGGCTTCGCGGGCGTCGTCGTGCCGGCCTTCGGGCACCGTGATCTCGTCGACCACGCTGTAGCCGTCGTCATCGAGGTCGAAGAGATCCGGTGCCACGGCAAAGCACCGGCCGTGTCCCTCGCACCGGTCGTGGTCGACGATCGCGCGCACCGCAGTGCCTACCCGACCGGCCACTGCAAGGCTTTGTGCTGCAGGTATTCCGACAGCCCGTACTCGCCGAACTCGCGGCCGATGCCGCTCTGCTTGTAGCCGCCGAACGGGGAAGCGGGGTTGAGTCCCCCACCGCCGCCGTTGATCACGACCATCCCGGTCCGCAGTCTTCGGGCGACCGCATCGGCACGCAGCGGATCCGCCGACCACACCCCGCCCGCCAGACCGTAGCGGCTGTCGTTGGCGATCCGCACCGCGTCGTCGTCATCGGTGAACGGAATCACCACCGCGACAGGGCCGAAGATCTCCTCCTGCGCGATGCGCATGCTGTTGTCGACACCCACGAACAGCGTCGGCTCGACGTAGTAGCCGCGGTCCAGGTGTGCCGGGCGCTTGCCGCCGAAGGCGATCTGCGCGCCCTCTTCGACACCGCTGGCGATCAGCGACTCCACCCGCTCGCGCTGCACCTCGCGGATCAGCGGTCCCATCATGGTCGCGGTGTCGGACGGATCACCGACGCTGATGAATCCCAGGACGCCGACGATTCGGGCCACCAGATCGTCGTGCAGTGACTCGTGCACCAGAATCCGGGTCTGCAGGGCACAGCCCTGACCGGCGTGGGTGATGAAGCCGGCCAACACGCCCTGCAGCGCCTTGTCCAGGTCGGCATCGTCGAGCAGGATGTTCGCCGACTTACCGCCGAGCTCGAGCACCACCTTCTTGATGCTCTCGGCGCCCTGGGTGTAGACCTTGCGGCCGACGGCGTCGGATCCGGTGAAACTGATGATGTCCACGCCCGGATGGCGGGTCAACCGCTCGCCCGCGGCGATATCGCCGGTGACGATGTTCAGCACGCCCGGGGGCAGCCCTGCGGCTTCGGCGATCTCACCGAGAACCATGGCCTCCAGCGGGGTATAGGGCGAGGACTTGAGCACCGCCGTGCAGCCGGCGGCCAGCGCCGGACCCACCTTGGCCAGGTTCAGCAGGAAGGGAAAGTTGAACGCGGTGATCAGTGCGGCGACACCGTAGGCTTCGCGCACCGCGACCCCGTGCCCGATGCCCTGGCCGTAGATGGGCGGAACCGGCGCCTCGAACGAGAACTGGGGTAGCACGCGGTGCACCAGATCGTTGAAGTGGTCGATGGGGGTGCCCACCTGGAGCATGTCGGCCAGCATCCGGGTGGAGCCGGCCTCGGCGATGTTCAGTTCGACGAGTTCGGCTCTCCGGCGGGTCAGCTCGTCGGCCATCGCCGCCAGGATGCGTCCGCGTTCGGCGGGACGCATTGTGGGCCAAGGGCCCTCGTCGAAAGCAGTGCGCGCCGCTGCGACGGCGGTGTCGATATCCGCGGTGGTCGCCTGCGGTACCTCGGCAATGATCTCCTCGTTCGCCGGGTTGACGACCTCGAGGACTTCGCTGCCCGAGCCTTCGACCCACGAGCCGTTGATGAACAGGCCGCGGGCCGGTAGTCGTGTCGTGGTCACGGAATCCTCCTGGTAGATGGGCGATGAGTATGCTGATTTAGATATTCGGGTTCGGGGCGGGCGGTGTGCGCCGCGGACGGCCAAGGAGTGCTGATATGGCTACGGTGAATCCGGGCGCTGGTTCGAGAAAGCTGGTGCGGGCGCCCAAGACGGCCGAGATCATCGCAGATCATCTGCGCAGCAGCATTGTCCGCGGTGTCCTGAAGAACGGTGACGCGCTGCCCACCGAGGTGGAGCTGGTCAAGCAGTTCGGCGTCTCGCGGCCCACCCTGCGGGAGGCGTTTCGCATTCTGGAGAGCGAATCGCTCATCGTCGTCCGGCGCGGGTCGCGGGGCGGGGTCCTGGTGTCCGCGCCGGAAACCTCGGTGGCGGCCCGCAACTTCGGCTTGCTCCTGCAGATGTCGGGAACCACGCTGGCCGACCTCTACGAGGCCCGTAAGGTCTTCGAGCCCGCCGCTGCGCAGATGCTGGCGCAACGCGCCACACCGCAGGACGTCGAGGACCTCAAGACCGCGGCCGCGGCGCTGGCGGCGCTGGTCGCCCGGGGAACCGTCGCCGCCGATTTCGGCCAGTGGTCGGCTGCTGCCTTCAGGTTCCACGACCTGATCTTGGAACGGGCCGGCAACAACACGATTGCTCTGGTCGGGGCCGTGCTGCGCGAAGTCGTCACCCGGCATATGGCCCGGGTGATGGCGGTTGCCGCGGGCAATCACGACGAGATCGAGAAGCAGTTCAAGCGCACCATCCGGACCTTCAACAAGTTCACCGCGCTGATCGAAGCGGGCAACGGCGTTGAGGCAAAGGAGCTCTGGAGCGCGCATATGGAGCGGGCCGGCCGCAACATGTTGTGGGGCGGACTCGCCAAGGAAACCGTGCTCGACCTCTACGTCTGACATCGCATCAGCCCAGGGCGCCGTCGTCGCGCAGGGAGTTGATCGCATCCCAGTCCAGGCCGTACTCGAGCAGGATCTCCTCGGTGTGCTGTCCGAGTTCGGGCGCGGGACCGACGGGAACGTTGGGGGTCTCGTCGAATTGGTAGGGCGGTGCGACCAGCCGGAAGGGGCGGTCGTCTGTCCCGGTGACCGTGGGCAGGTATCCGTTGTCGGCCACCTGCGGGCTTTCGCACACCTCGTCGAAGGTGGCCGCGGCAGACCATACTCCGGAGAACCCCGCGAGTAGCTGCTTCCACTCCGCCAGGGTCCGGGAGCCGAAGACCTTGTCGAGTTCGGCGACGCAGGCCGCACGGTTGGCGAAGCGCTGCGCGGCATTGCCGAATCGCTCGTCCTGCGCCAAGTCGGTGCGCCCGACGAGTTCGCACAGCTCGGGCCAGAACCGATCGGACTGCAGGCACACCAGATTCAGCCACCGGTCGTCGGCCGTGCGGTAGCTGTTGACGATCGGATTCGGCGCTTCCCGACGGTCGGTGCGGGGGATCTCGCTGACGCCGACCGCGCTGGCGGCCAGATCCGGACCCATCGTCCACATGCCGGTGTTCAGCAGCGAGACATCGACCACCCCGCCCTGGCCGGTCCGCTCGCGGCGGAACAGGGCCATGGCGATCGCACCGGCGATCGCGCTGGAGCCCTGCAGGTCGAAGAACGCGGCCGGCTGCGCGGCCGGCGCCTCGGCGCCGGGTGCGGTGAGCTTGTGCTGGACGCCGGCCGCCGACCATGCCGCGGCGGCATCGAATCCGCCGGCGTCGGCCTGCGGCCCGCGGATGCCCCAGCCGGAACCGCGGGCGTAGATGAGGCGCTCGTGGCCGGCGCGCAGGTCTTCGGCCTCGATGCCGAGCTTGGCGCGCACCTTGGGCAGGTAACTGGTCAAGAACACGTCAGCGGTGGCGGTCAACTGGCGAAGTGTCGCGATGCCACTGGGACGGGACAGGTCCAGGGTGATGCTGCGCTTGCCGCGGTTGGGCACCTGCAGGAACGGATTGGGCAGCGAGGTGTCGCCGTTGAGCGAATTCAGCAGGCCGCGTTGGGGGTCACCGGTGGGCGGCTCGACCTTGATCACGTCGGCGCCGAGGTCGGCCAGAATGGCGCCTGCGCCCGGGACGAATGTCCACGCGGCCACCTCGATGACGCGTACGCCCTCGAACGGTCGGATCACTTGGTTTCTCCTGATCTGGGTTTCGCGTCAGTGCGTGGCGTGCAGGGCTTCGAGCATGCGGGCGAAATGTTGTGGATGCCAGATGTCTTGGTCCTCGCCCCAGCCGATCTCGCCGTCGAGATCCCACCGCATGAGCGCGGTGCTGCCGCCGCCGCGCTCGCAGATGTGGCTGACCGTGAACCCCTCGGCGTCCATCACCCGGCCGGTGAGGTCCACCAGATGCACATGCATGTGCGAACTCCAGCCGGTGACCGGGTCGCGGTAGTTCTTCATCCGGCTGGCCGATTTGTCCAACCGCTCGAAACGGCCGTCCCGCAACAGCCAGCCGTGGTTCAGCGGGGACCAGCCCTCGGCGTCGCCCTCGGCGACTCGGGCGAAGGCCAGAAAGCCGGTGCGCGGTCCGGAATGGCCGAAGATGTACTGGATCCGGCCGCGGCCGCGTTCCCGCTCGATCTCCCGCCAGCGCGCACCGCCGGGGTGCAGGACCCGGTCGCCCTGGTCCGCCGGGGCGGTTCGCGGGGGCCGGGGACCTCCCCGCGGGGCCCAGGTCCGGTCCCGGATCGAGTAGCAGTCGAGCGCAATCCGCTCCCCGCTCAGCACCAGCTCGCCGGTGACGTGGCCGAGCTGATCGAAGTGGGTGTGCGTCATGAACGGCGGTTCGCCGGGGGTGAATCGGCGCGGGTCGTGGGTGCCCTCGAAGTCAAGCCGCACCGCGAAGTCCGACTCCGGGTCCTGGTACTCGATGCGGTATTCGCGCATGGGGCGCACCATCCGCACACTGAATCCGCCGCCGGGTAGCACGATGTCGCGCAGGTCCAGGCTGGTGTCGGTGAGGGGGACTTCGCTGCGCATCCGGAAATACCGCAGGTGTTCCGGGGTCGCACCGGCCGGATCCCAGACGTAGACCCGCCATGTCGCGGTGCCGCGGCTGGTGTGGAACTCGGCGTGCAGCCACCCGCCGATCTTGCGTTCGGGGATGTTGAACGACCACCAGGTGGTCTCGGTCCAGAACGGGTCGGACGGGCAGGGGTGGAAGTCGTCGTCGGCCGGGGTGAACGGCGAATCCGGGTTAGCGGCTTGGGGTGTGGCTCCCAAGGTCTCCGCTGACGGCCTGGTCGACATAGCCGTGATCCTAACTGAAAAGGATACTGATTTAGTAGTTAATTGCTGCGATCAGCCAGCCGGATGAACCGCCAGGACGCCTGCCTATGGGTCGCCGCCGGTGGCGTCGAACAGCGACTCCTGGGTCAGGCTGGCCACCAGAGTGCCGCGTTGGTCATAGATCTGACCGGCGTAGACACCGCGGCCGCCCGAGGCGGCCAGCGGATGCAGATCGAGCAGGAGCCAGTCGTTGGGATCGCCTCGCCGGTGCAGCCACACCGCGTGATCGAGGCTCGGCAGCAGGCCCACCCGTTCGATCTCCGGTGCCCGGGACAGCCCGGTGCACAGATCCGAGACGAACACCACCCCGCAGGCCCGGGCGTTCGGATCGTCGTCCAGCGGCTCGCGGATGCGGACCCAGAACCGCGCCGGCCACCGGTACCAGGGTTCGCCCCCGTCGGGCACCCGCGCTTCCAGGTCGAAGGTGCGCGAGGCATTGAGCTCATAGGTGGTCAGCTCGGCCGGCGGCGGCACGGCGGGGATCTCGACGGCCTGGTATTCGGTGGCGTCATCTTTGGGGCGCGAGAAGGAGCATCCCATCGAGAAGATCGCGGTTCCGCCCTGATACGCGGTGACGCGCCGGCCGGAGTAGCGGCCGCCATCGCGATCGCGGTCCACCTGCAGTTCTAGGGGGCTGCCGGCGTCGCCGGCCGCCAGGAAGTAACCGTGCAGCGAGTGCGCCACCCGGTCGCCGGGCACCGTGAGGCTGGCGGCGCGCAGCGCCTGGGCGGCGATCTGGCCGCCGTAGATGGCGCGCCGACCGGTCACCGCTACCGGGTCGGCAAGGAAGCGGTCGTGCGGAAGCCGCCGCAGCGTCAACAGCTCGGCTACCGCTGTCGGAGTGACCTGGTTCTCGTCGAAGACCTCACGCGAGGTGAGGTTCACAGCAACTCGATGATCGTCGCATTCGCCATCCCGCCGCCCTCGCACATTGTCTGCAGGCCGAACCGTATTCCTTCGCGCCGCATGCGATGCACCATCGTGGTCATCAGGCGCGCGCCGGAGGCGCCCAGCGGGTGGCCCAGCGCAATAGCCCCGCCGCTCGGGTTGGTCGCCAGCTCGCCCGCCCCGGTCTCCTTCAGCCAGGCCAGCACCACGGGGGCGAACGCCTCGTTGACCTCGAACGTGCCGATATCCGATATCGCCAGGCCGGCCCGGTCGAGGGCCTTCGCGGTGGCGGGTATCGGTGCGGTCAGCATCATCACCGGGTCGGAACCGGCGAGGACTGCGGTGTGGATGCGGGCCCACGGCGTAAGCCCCAGTGCGCGGGCCCGCTCGGAGGTGGTGATGAGCAGCGCCGCGGACCCGTCGCTGATCTGCGACGAGCTGCCGGCGGTGATCACGCCGTCCGCGGCGAAGGCGGGCTTCAACCCGGCGAGTTTCTCGGCCGTGGTGTCCGGCCGGACACCGCCGTCGGTGTCCACGGTCGTTCCGTCGGGCAGGGTCACCGGCACGATCTCGTCGGCGAACTCGCCGGCCTGGATGGCCCGCGCCGCGCGGTGGTGCGAACCGGCGCTGAACTCATCGAGCTGCGAACGTGACAGCGACCAGCGCTCAGCGATCATTTCGGCGCCGAGGCCCTGGTGGAAGTGCTTGATGCCGTAGCGTTCCCGCTCGGATTCGGTCATCGGATCGCCCACGTCGACGCCGCGCGATGCCCCCATCGGCACCCGGCTCATCATCTCGACCCCGCCGGCCACGGCCACGTCGTACTGGCCGGAGATGACCCCCGCTGCGGCGAAGTGCAGCGCCTGCTGGCTGGATCCGCACTGCCGGTCCACCGTGGTGCCGGGCACGTCCTCGGGCCAGCCGGCACTGAGCACCGCGTGCCGGGCGATGTTGCCGGTCTGTTCGCCGACCTGGCTCACACAACCCCAGATGACGTCGTCGACGACCGCGGGATCGATTCCGGTGCGGTCGGCCAGGGCCCGCAGCACCTGCGCGGACACCTCACCGGCGGCGATGCCCGACAGCGCGCCGTTGCGGCGCCCGACCGGCGTGCGCACCGCGCCGACGATCACCGCGTCGCGGCCGGGTGTCTGGTGTGTGGTCACGGGGACTCCTTTGCCCTCGGGATGTTGCCTGGGTCGATGTGTGCGGGGAGTCAGCCGGCCTTTTCCAGAATGTGGATGCCGCAGGTGGAGCCCAGGCCGATGACATGCGCCAAACCGACACGGGCGCCGTCGATCTGGCGCGGTCCGGCCTCGCCGCGCAGGTGCTGGCAGATCTCCCACACGTTGGCGATTCCGGTGGCCGCGATCGGGTGGCCCTTGGATTGCAGGCCGCCGGAGACGTTGACGGGAAGCTTGCCGTCGCGCCAGGGCGCGCCGCTTTCGAAGAAGTTGACCGCGCCGCCGGGCGGGCACAGGCCCAGGTTGTCGTAGTGCACCAGTTCGGCGGTGGCGAAGCAGTCGTGCAGCTCCACGAGGTCCAGGTCGGCGGGTCCGAGTCCGGCCTGCTCGTAGGCCTGGGTTGCGGCGTTACGGGTGACGGTGTTGACGTTGGGCAGTACCTGGCATGCCGGTTCCCAGGGGTCGGTGGTCAGCACCGAGGCGCTGACCTTGACTGCGCGCCGGCGCTGTTCGGCCGAAAGCGATTGGAGCCGTTCGTCGCTGACCACCACTGCTGCGGCCGCGCCGTCGCAGTTGGCCGAACACATCGGGCGGGTGTTCGGGTAGGCGATCATGACATCGTTCATGATCTGCTCCGCGGACATTGCTTTGGTGTGGGCCGCCAGCGGGTTCAGCGTGGAATGGGAGTGGTTCTTCTCGCTGATCCGGGCGAACAGTTCCAGCGGTGTTCCGGCGTAGTCGTGGCGATGCAGGTACTGCATGCCGATCTGGGCGAACACCCCGGGCATCAGGTCGGTCCCGACGCGGCCCTCCAGCCCGGTGACCGCATCCAGCCGTCCCTGTGGCTGCCAGGTCTTGGGTCCGGTGCCGGCCTTGCCGGAGGCGCCGAGCATCCCGGCGCCGGCGAGCTTCTCGGCGCCCACCGCCAGCCCGAGGTGGGCTTCACCGGCCTTGATCGCCAGCATGGCGGTGCGCAGCGCTGTCGCCCCGGTGGCGCAGGCGTTGGCCACGTTGAACACCGGGATGCCGGTCTGGCCGAGCTGCTTCTGGACGGCCTGCCCGTAGCCGGGTGGGCCGAACAGGTTGCCGGCGGCCAGCACGTCGATGTCGGCGACGCTGACCCCGGCATCGGCCAGGGCCGCGCGGGCGGCTTCGACGCCGAGCCCCACCCCGTCGCGATCCGGCCGCTTGCCGAACTTGGTCATCGAGATGCCCAGAATCCAGATGTCACCGTTCACCGCAGGTCCTCGCTTTCGCTCGCCGGCTCGAATCCGAACCCGATCGCGGTACGGCCCTCGTCGTCGGTACCGATCGGAAAGGTGGTCAGGCGCAGGGGCATTCCCAGGCGGACCGCATCCACCGTGGGATCGACGTTGACGACGTTGGCCCGCACCGAGATGCCGGCGCAGTCCACCACGCCGGCCACATAGGGCACGGGCACGCCGGGGGCGGCCACCTCGACCACGGTGAAGGTCTCCAGCGTTCCGGTGGACGACACCGGCTGGGTGGTGAAGTCAGCGCCGAAACACGACGCGCAGGCGTCGCGCCGGTCGAAGTAGTACGCGCCGCAGGTGACGCACACCGTCGCGACCAGCTTCGGGGGGTCCTGAAGGCTCAGATACCCGACTATCGGGATGGGTTTCCCAGCGGCGGTCTCGCTCATGGCGTCGCGGTCCTTTCGGTCGGGTTCGGTTCAGACCTGTCGTCCCGCGCCCGCCCAGTAGGCGTCGCGGAGCGCACGTTTGACCAGCTTTCCGGTTTCGGTGCGGGGCAGCGCGGTGACGAAATCCACCGAGCGCGGGCATTTGAATCCGGCCAGCCGGTCGCGGCAGTACGTGATCAGCTCGTCGGCCAGCTGGTCGGTCTGCTCGGCTCCGTCGAGCAGCTTGACCACCGCTTTGACCTGTTCGCCCCATTCCGGGTCGGGAACGCCGATGACGGCGGCGTCGGCGACGGCGGGGTGAGTGCTCAAGACGCCTTCCACCTCGGCCGGGTAGATGTTGACGCCACCGCTGATGATCATGTCCTTGGCGCGGTCGCAGATGAACAGGTAGCCGTCGTCGTCGAGGTAGCCGACGTCACCGATGGTGAAGGCAGACCCGCGATGCACCGAGGCCGTCAGTTCGGCGTCATTGCGGTATTCGAAGCGTTCCCCGTCCAGGCGCTCGATATAGACGTTGCCGATGGCGTTGGCAGGCAGGTCATGGCCTTCGTCGTCGATGATTCTGACCCGGACTCCACGGATCGGTCGGCCCACGGTTCCGGGTTTCTCCAGCCAGCGGTACGGCTTGGCGATGGTTGCGGCGCCCTCGGTGCCGCCGTAGGTCTCCCAGATCACCGGGCCCCACCAGGCCAGCATCTCTTTTTTGACCTCAAGGGGGCACGGGGCGGCGGAGTGCACCACCGACCGCAGGCTGGACAGGTCGTACTTCGCGCGTACCTCGGGCGCGAGCTTGAGCATCCGGACGAATTGGGTCGGCACCATATAGGCGGTCGTCACCCCGTGGCGTTCGATCGCGGACAGCGTCTGCTCGGCGTCGAAGCGGCCCAGGATCGCCAGTGGCTGACCGACGTTGAGGGCTCCCAGGTAGAAGCTCTGGCAACCGGCGTGGTGCATCCCGGTGGAGACCAGATGAGCACCGTCGAAGGGGCGGAAGTCGAAGGCGCGGCCGAAGACGGCCATCGCGTTCGCCGCCACCGAGGGGTCCCGGCCGTCGAGTTGGCGCACGATCCCCTTCGGCTTGCCGGTGGTGCCCGAGGAATACCGGATGGAATCGCCCTGCGTGCGGTCGGCGGGCGCGGTGGTCGGGTGGTCGGCCAGGAAGTCCGATTCGGCCACAAACCCGTCGGCGTTCGTTCCGCCGACGACGATCCGGACTCGGGTCTCCTCGGGTATGGCGGTGAAGCGGTCCAGGTAGTCGCTGTGGGTGACCAGCACGGTGGCGCCGGAATGGTCGAGGATCGAGGTGAACTCGTCGGCCGACAGGGCCGTGTTCAAGGTCAGGTAGCGCAGTCCGATCTCGTTGGTGGCAAGTTGCCAGATGACCGCGTCCACGTCGTTGGGCAGCGCGTAGGCCACCACCGATCCGGGGGGCAGGCCGTGCGCGCGCAGGGCGTTGGAAACCCGGTGCGCGGCCGCGGTCAGTTCGCCGAAGCTGAGGGTACGGCCGCTGGGAGATTCGACGATGGCCGGTGCGTCGGGGTGGTCTTCGGCGATCCACCACACACCCAGACGCTGGTCCCACGGATGTTGCATCGACCCTCCACGCTCGAAATAGCTAGAACAGTATCCTCAATTGGGAGCCAAGGGAAGGCCCGGGGTAAAGCCGCTGCACCGGGTCAGTCGTCCGGTTCCGACGTCGCGGTCATGTGTGCGCGCATCCGCATCACCGCCAATTCGGCGTCACCGGCGGTGAGCGCATCGACGATGCCGCGGTGGGCGGGCTCGATTCTGGCCCGTTGCGAGATCGCGCCGATGCGCGGGTCGACGTCGGCGAGCTGGGCGAAGAAGTGCCAGCCCAGCCGCATGGTGACGCCGTGGACCAGGCGCAGCGCGTTGTTGTCGGTGAGCGAGGCCAAGGTCGAGTGGAAGTCCTCGCCGTGCGAAAACGCCGGTCCCAGGCCCTTGTCGCACTCGTGGTGCAACGACTGTTCGAGGGCCTCGGCCCGCTCGGGTGCCGCACGCAGCGCCGCGGCCGCCTGCTCGACCACCGCCAGCTCGAGCCCGGTCCGCAGGTCCATGATGTCGCGCAGCCGGACCCCGCGCCGGCGCAGGTAGATGGTGATGATGTCGACCAGTGCGGAGATGTCGGGCTCGGCGACGAACAGCCCACCGCCGGGCCCGCGACGGGTCAGCGCGATCTGGTGATACTCCAGAATCCGGATCGCTTCGCGCACCACGGCGCGGCTGGCGTGGTGGGTGCTCATCAACGTCGACTCGGATCCGATGAAGGCGCCCGGGGTGGCACCGGACTTCAGGATCTCGGCGAACAGCTGGCGGGCCAGCGCCTCGCCCCGCTTGTCGCCCAGGGTTCCGGCCAGGGCGACCGCCGGGTCGAGCCGCTGACGGGTGGCCGGCTGGGCGCGGATGAAATCGGCCTCGGCCGTCAGATGGCGCCGCATCCGGTCGCGGGCCTGCCCGGGGTTGTTGGTCAGGATCGCCCTGGCGATACCGTCGTGTGCTCGCGCGGTCTCGCGGTCGGTGTCGGGCGGCAGCGCCGCGGTGTCGTTGAAATAGAAGTTGGTGAGTCGTCCGAACGCCTCGACGAACAGCTCGAGGACGGGGTTGGCGGTCAGGGTCGCCAGCTGGGAGTGCAGCAGCCGGTAATTGGAGAACGTGCCCGCGGATTCCTGCTCCAGGGTGTGGCGGATCGCGGCGATGTCGGATTCGGTGATCCGTTGCGAGGCGATCTCGGCCGCCAGCTCCTCGAGCAGGATGCGGGTGGCGAAGACTTCGTCGAGGGTGGCGTCGACCCGCAGCAGGTGGATGATGGCCGGACCGATCACGGCGTCGACCTCAGGTTCGTCGATCACCAGCCCGCCACCGGTGCCGCGCCGCATCCGCGCCACATGCTGGTGCTCGACCAGCCGGATCGCCTCCCGGAAGACTGCGCGGCTCACCCCGTAACGGGCGAGCAGTTCGGCTTCCGACCCCAGAACCTCGCCGACCGGCCAGCCCAGCTCGACGACGTCGGCAATGATCTGCTCGGCGGCACGTCCGGCCAGCTTGGCGCGACGCGAGTCGACGCGGGGGGCGATCAGCTCTGGATTCACATGCTCACCGGTACAGGGCAGGTCCATTGCGCCGCGGGCTGGCGCGGCGTTCGGCCAGGGGCGGGTTGCCGATATGGGTGTAGGCCATTCCGTTCTGCAGAGCGGTTGACCGGGTCATGTCTAAAGATTCCCATATCGCGCGGATGGTGCCCTGGATTGCCTGCGGGCTGCGTTCTGCGATCGACGCCGCGATGTCGCGGGCGCGGGCATGCAGCTGCTCGCGCGGGACCACCTCGGACACCAGCCCGATCCGCAGCGCCGTGGCCGCCGAGATGCGTTCCTCGGTCCCCATCAGCGCCCAGCGCAGCACCTCGCCGAGCGGTACGCCGCGGTGCAGCATGCCGATCGGTTCGAGCGCCGACACGATCGAGGCGTTGGCGTGCGGGTCGAAGAACGCGGCATCCTCGGAGCAGATGATGATGTCGGATTCGTTGAGCAGGTACTGAGCGCCGCCGGCGGCCATGCCGTGCACCGCCGTGACCACCGGCTTCCAGCAGCGGTGATGGATCTTCGGCGAGATCACCATGCCCGGGTCGAAGGTGTTCCAGACGTTGCTGCGGAAGAACCAGCTGGAGTCGCCCTTGACGTCCACCCCGGTGCAGAACGCGCGATCGCCGGCGGCCTGCAGCACGACGACGTGAATGTCGTCGGTGTCGCGCACCGTGCGCCAGGCCCAGGTCAGTTCGCTGGCCATCCGGGCGGAGATCGCGTTCATGGCGTCCGGGCGGTTCAGGGTGATGGTGGCGATGTGGTCGGCGACGTCGAACGCGATGTGCTCGAGCGGGATCGGTTCACCGGTGCTGCCATCGGTAGCGCCCTGAGGGGTAGCGGAAATCATAGAAATCAGTGTACTAATAATTTCCAACGGGACAGCGGGATACAGGGAAGTAGAGATGGGGACTCTGGACGGACGCGTCGCGGTGGTCACAGGTGCCGGGCGTGGCATCGGCCGCGAGCACGCATTGCTCTTCGCCGCCGAAGGAGCCAAGGTCGTGGTGAATGACCTCGGTGGCGCCAGCGACGGAACCGGTGGCGACCGCACTCCGGCCCAGGACGTTGTTGCCGAGATCCGCGACAGCGGCGGTGACGCGGTGGCCAATCATGACGACGTCGCGACCTGGTCGGGAGCGCAGTCGCTGATCCGCACCGCTATCGAGCAGTTCGGCGATCTGCACGTCCTGGTCAACAACGCCGGCATTCTGCGCGACCGCACGGTGGTCAACATGACCGAGGCGGAGTTCGACGACGTCATCCGGGTGCACCTCAAGGGGCACTTCGCCCCGTTGCGCCATGCGGCGGCGTACTGGCGGGATCAGGCGAAAAGCGGTGTCGTCACCGACCGATCGGTGATCAACACCTCGTCGACCTCCGGCCTGTTCGGTCAGCCCGGCCAAACCAACTACGGCGCAGCCAAATCCGGCATCGCGATGATCACCATGATCGCCGCCGACGAACTGGCCCGCTACGGGGTTCGGGTGAATGCCATCGCTCCGGCGGCGCTGACCCGGCTCACCGCGGGCCTGCCCGGGGTGCCCGATGTCGGCAGCGGCGACGCCGTGGGTGCGATGGATCCCGCCAACGTGGCGCCGTTCGTGGCCTACCTGGCAACCGCGGACAGCCCGATCACCGGTCGGGTGTTCTTCGTCATGGGCGGTTCGGTGCAGCTGTTCCAGCCGTGGTCGATCATCGACCGGATCGATGCGCCCAACGGGCAACGTTGGACGGTGGCGGACCTGCAGACCAAGGCGGCCCACTTCGCCGAGGTGCCTTTTGAACTCAATCATCCGATGAGGGGCTGAGGTGGGCGGCATGCGATTTCGCGCGATCCGACGAGTAGGGCATCGATGGGAGTAGCAATGGCCAAGGCCGCCAACCTGGAGAAGACCGCGCTGGGAAGCCGGGACATGCTCGATCACCCCTACGAGCGCTTTGCCTATCTGCGCTCGAACGCCCCGGTGTCCTGGGCCACCGCGCCGCAGCTGCTGCGGGGCAGGGGCGGCTACCTACTCACCCGGTTCGACGACGTCATGGCGCTGCACAGCGAGGACCGGTATTCGACCGATGTGCTCAAGTACACCGCGGTGGGCAAATTCGCCTGGGTGCTGCCGCCGACCATCCGGATGCTGACCCAGACCATGGTGTTCAAAGACGATCCGGACCACAAGCGGCTGCGGGCGCTGGTGCACAAGGCGTTCACCCCGAAGCTGGTGGCCACCATGGAATCGGACATCGTCAAGATCGCCGACCAGCTGGCCGACGAGGTGGCGGCCAAACGCGATGTCGACCTGGCGCACGAATACGCGGTCCGGCTACCGCTGGCCGTTATCGCCAAAATGCTCGGGGTGGCCGACAAGGACCGCGACGAGTTCCACCAACTCGTGGAGAAGGTGGGCGACGGCGGCCGCAAACTGGGCATGTTCTCGGCGGCGCGACGGCTTGTCCAGCTGTTCGAGGAGCTGATCGAAGAACGTCGGGTCCGTCCGGACGACGGGCTGATCTCAGACCTGGTGCGCGCCAATGCCGACGGCGACCGGCTCACGCACAAGGAGACGGTCGCCATGGTCTTCCTGTTGCTGCTGGCCGGGCACGACACCACCGCCAGCCTGATCGGCAGCAGCGTGCTGGCGCTCATCGAGCATCCCGACCAGCTTGCGTTGCTGCGCCAGCAGCCCGAGCTGCTGGCGGGCACCGGTATCGAGGAACTGCTGCGCTTCACCTCGCCGGTGGCCTCGGGTGCGGCGCGGCTGGCCAAGGAGGACGTCGAAATCCACGGTGTCGCCATCCCGCGCGGGTCGCAGATTCTCGGCATGATCGTCTCGGCCAACCGGGACGAGACGGTGTTCGACAACCCCGACTCCCTGGACCTGACCCGAAAGCCCAACCGCCACCTGGCATTCAACTTCGGCATGCACTACTGCCTGGGCCACCAGCTGGCCCGCCTCGAGGGCCGCATCGCCCTGACGGCACTGCTGGATCGCTTCGCCAACTGGGAACTGGCGGTACCCAAGGAACAACTGCACTACAAGCCCACGGTGTCGCTGCGCGGGCTGACCAAACTACCGATACGGATGTACTGACATGACGCAGACGGAGCAGGCCAAGGAATTCGACTACGCCATCAAGGACGAGGACATCGAGCGCGCCAAGCTGTTGCTCGGCGTGGATGCCCCGACCAGTATCGATGAGTACTACCGCGAGCTCAGCGCCGACGGGATCCGCAACTTCGCCCGTGCCTACGGCGACGACAACCCGCTGTTCGCCGATCCGCAGTACGCGGCCGGCACCCGCTGGGGGGCGCCGATCGCGCCACCGATGATCCATATCGCGATGGCCCGAAAGATGTTGGGCGACCCGATCCCCGAGGACATCCGCAAAGCCACCAGGGGCCTGTTCTCCGGCGTGCACATGTTCGTCTCGGGGCAGGACACCGAGTGGTACGCGCCGGTGTACCCCGGCGACACGCTCTACGGCTTCGGCGGTCTGGAGTCCATCGAGGAGAAGGCCAGCGAGTACGCCGGCCGTTCGGTCATCCGGCGCATCAGGTCGGTACGCATCAACCAGCGGGGCGAAGTGGTGGCGGTGACCCGCATGATCCTGATCGCCACCGAACGCAAGAAGTCGCGGGAACGCGGCAAGTACATGGGGCTGACGGCCGCGACCTACACCGACGCCGAGATCGCCGAGATCGACGAGATCTATGCCGCCGAAGGTCCCCGCGGTGCCGAACCCCGCTACTACGAGGACGTCAACGTCGGCGACGTCCTGCCCAAGATGGCCAAGGGGCCGTTCACCCTGACGGACATGATCTGCTTCCATGCCGGTGGTTACGGCCTGGCGCCGTACGGCATCGGACCCGGCCGGGTGGGCTACAAGAACCGGCAGCGGGCGCCCAAGTTCTACATCAAGAACGCGGCAGGCATCCCCGATGTGGCGCAGCGGCTGCACTGGGAGAACGAATGGTCGCAGTCGATCGGTAACCCGATGGCCTACGACTACGGCGTCATGCGGGAGTGCTGGCTGACCCACTACGTCACCGACTGGATGGGTGACGACGGCTGGCTGGTCCGCCAGTACGACGAAATGCGCAAGTTCAACTTCATCGGTGACACCCAGATCATCACCGGGGAGGTGGTGGGCAAGCGCATCGAGAACGGCAACGCCCTCGTCGATCTGGAGTTCCGGGCCACCAGCCAGCGGGGCGAGGTCACCGCACCGGCGACGGCCACCGTTGCCCTGCCGAGCCGGGAACTCGGCCCGGTGATCCTGCCGCAGCCCGATGACGAACTGCGGCGCAAGGCCGCGTCGATGCTGCGGCGCCACAACGAGCTCCTGCACGGAAACACACGGTGATCGAGACCGGCACCGAGACGGTGCTGGCCCAAGTCGTCGAGGGAGTCGGAGTCATCTCCTTCAACCGGCCGCATCGGCGCAACGCACTGCACAGCGAGATGTATGTGGCGATTCCCGCGCTGCTGGAGCGCTTCGCCGCCGACGACGACATCGGTTGCGTGGTCATCACCGGCACCGGCAGCGCGTTCTGCGCCGGCGGCGACGTCCGCGACGGCGGCTCGGCCCGGGAAGTCACCGCGCCGGATCCCGAGGCCCAGGTCCTTCAGCGCAGCGCCGTGCTGGCCGACAACGCGCGGATGGTGACGCTGCTGCACGAGATGCCGAAGATCACCATCGCTGCGCTGCCCGGCGCGGCGGTCGGTGCCGGCATGAGTATCGCGCTGTCCACCGATCTGCGGATCGCAGCGCGCTCGGCCAAGTTGGTTCCGGGCTGGTCGAAGCTGGCCTTCTCCGGTGATTTCGGTGGTGCGTGGTTCCTGACCCACCTGCTCGGGCCTTCCCGGGCGCTGGAACTGCTGATTGCGGACCGGCCCATCGACAGCGACACCGGTTTGGCGTTGGGGCTGTTCAATCGCGTGGTCGACGATGCGGAGCTGCCCGCGGCAGCGCTGGCCTGGGCCGCCGAGATCGCCGCGGGACCCACTGCGGCGTTCGCCGGTACCAAGGCCAATGTCCTTGATGCGCAGCGCCTCACGCTGCACGAGGCAGTAAAGGCGGAGAGCGAGCGCATGGTGCGCAGCGCGCTCACCGCCGAACATCGGGACGCGGTCAAGGCGTGGCTTGCCACGGCGGCGAAGAAGACGCAGGCCCGCCGATGAGCAGTCCCAAGCCCGGGATCGGGGAGGAGATCCGGCAGTGGATCGCCGAGGTCACCGGTGCCGATCGGGTCGAAAGCCGGCAGGTATCCGGGGGCGCCAGCCGGCAGGCCTGGTTCGTCGACGTCACCATCGGGTCGCAGACACAGGAGCTGTTCCTGCGTTACGACCCGAAACCCGCCGATCCCGGCGGCGCGTTCCATCCGCTGCAGGTCGAGGCCGAGATCATGGCCGAGCTGCATCGCCACGGGGTCACCGTGCCGCGCGTCATCGCCGCGCATCCGGTGCAGCAGGCCGTGCTGCTGGAACGGGTGGGCGGGCAGACCTGGTTCCGGTTGATCAAAGATCCCGACGAACAGGTGCGCACCGCTCGCGACTTCATCGCCAAACTTGCTGCCCTGCACCGAATCGACGCACGCGACCTCAAGATCGACAGTCTGGGCCCCGCCGGTCCGGTTGCCGAGCACGTCCGCGCCGAGATCGCGGCGATGCGGGCGCGGGTCGCGCGGTACGGCAAACCCGCACCGTTGGTGACGTTCTGCATCGATTGGCTGGATCGCAATGTGCCCGACTACGACGGGCCGACAGTGTTGGTCCAGGGCGACACCGGGCCGGGAAACTTCATGTACGCCGACGGCGCCGTCACGGCCGTGGTCGACTGGGAGTTGGCCCATTTCGGCGATCCGATGGACGACATCGCCTGGCTGTCGCTGCGGGCGGTCCAGGACACCTTCACCGTGTTCCCGGATCGGCTGGCCGAGTACGAACAACTGTCCGGGCATCGCATCGACGAAGGACGTGTCTGGTACTACCGGTTGCTCGCCGAAACCCGTCTGGCGTCGATCAACCCGGGCACCGTGGACATCAGAGCCTCGGCACCGGCCGGATCGCCCGACGCCGGGAACAGCCTGATCTACGGCATGCTGCACCGGCGGATGCTGGTGGAGGCGCTGGCGCAGGTGGTCGGCATACCCGAGGTAGACGTCGACCTGCCCGAGGACGGCGGCGACGGGGAGTTCTCGGCGGTGTATGAGGCGGCGGCCTCCTCGCTGTCCGGCGCGGCGGAACGGATCACCGATGCCCTGGCGATGCGCTACGTGAAAGGCGCGGCGCGACTGGTCAAGTACCTCGCCGAAGTCAACCGGGTCGGTGCCCAGGTCGATGCGGCCGAAACCGCCGAACTGGCGGCGCTGCTGGGCAATGTCCCGGCGTCGGTGTCGGCGGGCCGGGCCGCGCTGGCCGAGGCGGTGGGCCGCGGCGAGATCAGCGAATACGACTACGTCGCGCAGCTGTGGCGCGGCATCAAACGTGACGACTACCTGACTCGAACGGCTTCGGGCGCGCTGGCGCGCCGTACCTGGCCGCCGCTGAGTCATTGAAGAACAATCCCGATAAGCAAGGAGCGCTGGACCGTTGGGTATCGCAATCACCGAAGAACACCGGGAGTTGGCCGGGGTCGCCCGATCGTTCCTGGAAGCGCGCAAGGCTCGTGAGGCGGCCCGGGCGCTGCTGGATGCCCCAGACGAGTCGCAGGTCTCGTTCTGGGACGAGTTGGCCGGCCTGGGCTGGCTGGGCCTGCACATCGATGAGCAGTACGGCGGTGCGGGCTGCGGGCTGCTGGAACTGGTCGCCGTGGTCGAGGAGTTCGGCCGCGTCAACGCTCCGGGTTCCTTCGTCCCGACGGTGACGGCGTCCGCGGTGATTGCGGCGGCCGGCAACGAAACCCAGCGGGCGCGCTGGCTTCCCGGGCTGGTCGACGGTTCGCTGACCGGCGCGGTCGACGTCGACTCGTCGGTGACGGCACACGGCGACGCATTCTCCGGCGATGCCTTGGCGATCGGGGCAGGGCTGGCCGATGTCCTGGTGCTGTCGGTGGGGGAGGACGTCATCGTGGTCGCCGCCGATACCGCCGGCGTGCGAGTCGATGTTCCGGCCAACCTCGATCCGACTCGACGGTCGGGACGGGTCGCGCTGACCGGTGTCGGCGCGGCCGGGGTCGACATCCTGCCCGGCGCGGCAGCGCTGGCCAAGTCCCTGGCCCGCACCATCTTTGCCGCAGAGGCCATCGGCGGAGCCCAGGACTGCGTGGAGCACGCCGTGGCCTACGCCAAGGTTCGCGAGCAGTTCGGCCGCACCATCGGAACCTTCCAGGCCGTCAAGCACCACGCCGCCAACATGCTGGTGGCGGCCGAGTCGGCCACGGCCACGGTATGGGATGCCGCTCGGGCGGCTGCCGACGGCGACGATCAGCTCGCGCTGATGGCCGCATGCGCTGCCACCCTGGCCTTCTCGGCCTACGTGCACAATGCCGAGCTCAACATCCAGCTGCACGGCGGTATCGGATTCACCTGGGAGCATGACGCGCACCTGCACCTGCGGCGGGCTCTGGTGCTGCGCGGCCTGTTCGGCGGCCGGGACGCTCCGACGCAGGCGTACGAACTGACAGCCAAGGGCGTGGTCCGGGAGAACTCGATCGAACTGCCGGCCGAGGCCGAGGCGCTACGCGCCGAGGTCCGCGCCGAGGTCGCCTCCTGGTCCGGGCTGGACGAGGCCGCGTTGCGCGAGCGGATGATCGAAACCGGTTACGTGATGCCGCACTGGCCCAAGCCGTGGGGCCGGGCCGCAGATGCGGTCGAGCAGCTGGTGATCGAACAGGAACTGGCCGACGCGGCGGTCAAGCGGCCGGATTACGGCATCACCGCGTGGGTGATCCTGACCCTGATCCAGCACGGCAGTGCTGAGCAGATCGAGCGGTACGTCGCTGCGGCGCTGCGTAAGGAAGAAGTCTGGTGCCAGCTGTTCTCCGAGCCGGGTGCCGGATCCGACGCCGCGGCGGTGGCGACCAAGGCGGTCCGTGTCGACGGCGGCTGGGTCATCAACGGGCAGAAGGTGTGGACCAGTGGAGCCCAGCACTGCCAGCGGGGCCTGGCGACGGTGCGCACCGATCCCGATGCGCCCAAGCACAGTGGCATCACCACGGTGATCATCGATATGGCTGCCGAGGGCGTCGAGGTTCGGCCGCTGCGCCAGATCACCGGGGGCGCTGAGTTCAACGAGGTGTTCTTCACCGACGTGTTCGTCCCCGACGAGAACGTGGTCGGGCAGCCCAACGCCGGCTGGACGGTGGCCCGCGCGACGCTGGGCAATGAGCGGGTCAGCATCGGCGGCGGGGCGGCCAGCGCCGACGGCGCGACGCGGGTGATCGTGGACCTGACCCAGCGCTACGGCGACGACATCGCCGGTGGGCCCGAACGAGCCGGCAGGTTCATCGCCGAAGACCACGCTCTGCGGCTGCTGAACCTACGGCGCGTGGTGCGCAGTGTGAGCGGCGCCGAACCCGGTCCGGAGGGCAACGTGACCAAGCTGCTGATCGCCGAGCATGTGGTCAAGCGGGCCGGACTGTCGGCCGAGTTGTTCGGTCGCGATGTCGCGGTGCTGACGGCGCCGGCAAAGGTGACGGGCCTGCTGGTGCTGGGGTCCCGCGGGATGACGATCGCCGGCGGAACATCGGAGGTGACCCGTAACCAGATCGCCGAGCGCATCCTCGGTCTGCCGCGCGACCCGTTGATCAAATGATGGGGACGGCGAGGTGTTCAGGCCGGGGTGAACACCGGCACGAACGCCTCGCCGTGCTCCTCGAAGCGGACCCGCAGGGCCATGCCGCAGGTCAGCGAATCCACGTCGCAGTCGACGAGGTTGGTGACCAGTCGCAGACCGGGCTGTTCGGCGATCTCGACCAGCGCGATGACGAACGGCGTTGGCACATCGGGGTGAAACTGCTGATGCGCCACGGTGTAGCTGTACAGCGTGGCGTTCCCGGAGACCGCGGCGAAGGTCAGCGGCGCACCGCAGTCCGAGCAGTTGCTCCGGGGCGGATGGACGTAGCGCCCGCAGGGTTCGCACCGCGCGAGATGCAACTTCCCGTCGGCCCCACCGGCCCAGAAGCCGCGGTTGTGATCATCGATCCCGGGCAGAATCCGGGGGGCGAAAGCGGGCACAGGCGCCATTGTTCAATAGTACACTCATTTATGACATTGGTGACGGAGGTTTCATGATCGAAGCGGCGCGGCCCGCTCCGGTGATCTCGGGTACCGGGATCTCGGGCATCGGGAGGCGGACCGGCATCCCTGCCGCGGACATGACGGTGCAGGCCTGCACGGCGGCCATCGCCGACGCCGGCCTCACGCCCGCCGACATCGACGGGGTCATCACCCTGGGCGACACCCCGGCCGCCGAGGCCGCCGCCCTGTTGGGGATCGCCGATCCCGGTGATTTCGGCACGGCCTTCGGGTCCGCGGGACTGCTCACTCCGGTGGTGCAGGCCGCCGAGGCGGTCGCCTCGGGCCGGTTCCGGCATGTCCTGGTCTACCGCACGGTCCAGATGATCGGTGGCACCGCGCAAGCGCCGAAGAAGGGCGCCAAGCTCCCCGCCGCACTGTCGGACGTCGGTTATCTGCTTGCCGCCCACGCCTATTCGGCAGCCAACTGGCTGGCGCTGCATTGCCGGCGGCACATGGATCTCTATGGCACCACCAAGGAGCAGTTGGGCTGGGTGGCGATCAATGCGCGCCGCAACGCCGCCCGCAACCCGCTGGCGGTGTACCGCGAGCCGATCACCATGGACGACTACCTCAACGCCAGGCCGGTCTCCACCCCGCTGGGCCTGCTGGACTGCGACGTCCCGGTCGACGGATCCATCGCGCTGGTGATCTCGGTGGCCGAGCATCGCCGCAACGCCCCCCACGGGGCGGTGGCCATCGAGGCATCCGGCGGGTCCGCCGGGGCGGGCGGATGGTTCAGCCGTGCCGACTATCCGCAGATGGCCGCCACCGACGCGGCCGCGGAGATGTGGTCGAAGACCTCGCTCAAGCCCGCCGATGTCGACCTCGCCGAGCTCTACGACGGGTTCAGTTTCCTCACCCTGGCCTGGCTGGAAGCGCTCGGCTTCTGCGCGCCCGGCGAGTCCGGACCGTTCGTGCAGGGCGGCCAGCGCATCGCGCTCGACGGCGAGCTGCCCCTGAACACCTACGGCGGGCAACTGTCCGCCGGACGGATGCACGGCTACTGGGTGCTGCATGAGGCATGTCAGCAGCTGCGCGGGTGCGCCGGCCCGACGTCTCTGGCCACCCGGCCGGAGGTGGCCGTGGTCTCGGCGGGCGGTGGACCGATCGCAGGATGTGTGCTGCTGTCATGCTGACCCCGGCCACCGAGACGTTGGCGGACATACCCGGCGAGATGGTCCGCGCCGCAGCGCAGCACGGCGCAACCGCGGTGCAGGTACACAGCGACGTCAACCCCTACTCGGGGTCGCTCGGTGAGATCTTCGGGGAAAGCTGCCGGGTGGCCGCGTCCCTGGCGGCGCTCGGTATCGGTCCCGGTGACGTGGTGGCCCTGCAGCTGCCCAACTGGCGGGAGTGCTTCACCGCGCACGCCGGGATCTGGCTGGCCGGGGCGGTCGCGCTGCCCATCGTGCCGATCTACGGTCCCGCCGAAGTCGCCTTCATCGCCCGGCAGTCCGGGGCCCGGGCGTTGATCCTGGCCCGCGAGAACCGCAACCGCGACGCCGCCGCGACCTTGGCCGCGCTTGCCGACGTGCCGAGCCTGCAACACCGCATCCTGGTCGGTGCCGCGCTGCCGGGAACACTGTCCTATGCCGAGCTGGCCGCTGCCGCCGCACCCGGCTTCACCCCGGTCGTCGACGACGACCCGCACCGGCGCTGCCTGCTGGTGTACACCTCCGGCACCACCGCCGAGCCCAAGGGCGTGCAGCACACTCATGCCAGCCTGCTCGGCGAGGTGGCATCGCTGGACCAGATGCGTTCCTCCGGGCCAGGTCTGACCACCCTGTCGGTCTTCCCCTCCGGACACATCGCCGGCACGCTCGGCATACTGCGGATGCTGTGCCGGGGCAGCAGCACCATCGCGATGGATGCCTGGAACCCCGAGAAGGCCGCGACGCTCATCGACCGCTACGCGGTGGGCTCCTCCGGCGGCGCGCCCATTCACCTCAGCGGGATACTCGACATCGCGCAGCGCGACCGGCTGGACCTGTCCAGTCTGCGGGAATACACCACCGGCGCCGCCGGAGTGGCCGGCGCCCTGATCCGCCGGGCCGACGGGTTCGGCATCGGTGCGTTCCGGTGCTATGGCTCGTCAGAGCATCCGACGATCAGCTCGGGACGCCCGGAGGATCCGCTGCACAAGCGGGCCGACACCGACGGCCGGATCTGCCCGGGCACCGAAGTCAGAATCGTCGACGACGACGGCCGCGACGTGGCCGTCGGCGAGCCCGGCGAGATCTTGACCCGCGGCCCCGAAGTGTTCGGCGGGTACACCAATGCGGAGTTCACCCGCGCCAGCATGGTCGACGGATGGTTCCGTACCGGAGATGTCGGGCGCCTCGATGCCGACGGATACCTCACCATCACCGACCGCAAGAAGGACATCATCGTCCGGGGCGGCGAGAACATCTCGTCCAAGGAAGTCGAGGACGTGCTGAGCGCGCATCCTGCGATCGCCGAGGCCGCCGCGGTCGGTGCACCTGATGAGACCTACGGCGAACGGGTCTGCGCCTTCGTGGTCGTCAACCCCGGCCACAGATTCGACCTCGCCGACGCCGCAGCGCATTTCGTCGACTGCGGCTTGGCGCGGCAGAAGACCCCGGAGCGCATCGTGGTGGTTTCCGAGCTGCCACGCACAGCGAGCGGAAAGATTCAAAAGCACGTTCTCCGAGAACAACTCAGATAGGCGGAAGGAAACCGAGATGGGCAGAGTAGACGGGAAAGTCGTCCTGGTCACCGGCGGGGCGCGCGGTCAGGGCCGCCGGCACGCCGTGCGGCTGGCTGAGGAAGGCGCCGACATCATCTTGTTCGATATCTGTGCCGATATCGAACACAACGAGTACGCGCTGGCCCGCCCTGAGGACCTGGACGAGGCCAGCCGAGAGGTCGAGAAGTCCGGCCACCGGGTGACCGCGGCCGCCGTGGACGTCCGCGACCGCGCCGCCGTCGAGGCCGCGCTGGCCGCAGCGGTCGCCGAGATGGGCAAGCTCGATGTGGTGGTCGCCAATGCCGGCATCTGCCCGCTGGGCCTCAACCAGCCGATCGGCGCCTTCGCGAACGCCTTCGACGTCGACTTCGTCGGGGTCGTCAACACCGTGCACGCGGCACTGCAGTATCTGTCGTCCGGCGCGTCGATCGTGACGGTCGGTTCGGTGGCGGGACTGTTGGCGGAGAAGGCCGGCCCAGGTTCGGCGATGGGCCCGCAGGGATCCGGCGGCGCCGGCTACAACCTGGCCAAGCAGTTCATCGACAAGTACACCCTGGCGCTGGCCGCGCAACTGTCGCCGCTGTCCATCCGGGCCAACGTGGTGCATCCGACCAATGTCAACACCCCCATGCTGCACAACGAGGGGATGTACAAGATGTTCCGCCCGGATCTGGAGCACCCCGGCGTGGACGACGCCCTGCTCACCTTCCCGATGATGCAAGGCATGCCCGTTCCCTACGTGGAGCCCGAGGACGTCTCGCATGCGGTGTGCTACCTGGCCTCGGACGAGTCCCGATATGTCACCGGGGTGCAACTCAAGGTGGATGCCGGCGCCAGCCTGAAGTTCTGACGAGGCCGCGATGAAGTGGGGAATGCCCTGGCCCGGAGCTGAGCTCGCGCAGCGTTGCGAACAGGCGGGCGCTGTCGCCTTCTGTGCCGGCGAGTTCGCCGACACCAGTGCGTATGTGACGGCTGCCGAGATGGCGCGTTCCACCACCACGGCCAGGACGGGGCCGGGCATCGCCTATGCGTTTGCCCGGTCACCGTTCGTGCACGCCTCGTCGGTGCGCCACCTCAACCGGATTGCGCCCGGCCGGGTCTTTCTGGGGCTGGGGGCGGGAACGGCACGGATGAACCGCGACTGGTTCGGCGTCGACTCCAGCCACCCCGCTCGCCGGATGGCCGAACTCGTCATCTGCATCCGCGGTTTCCTGCGGGCCGAGAACGACCAGAAGATCGTGTTCGACGGCGACTTCTACTCGTTGAACACCCACATCCGGGCACCGGTCATGGGACCCATCGACGTGCCGATCCTGCTGGGCGCCTTCAACATCCATATGATCCGGACCGCCGGAAGCGTGGCGGACGGGGTACTGGGCCACCCGCTGTTCACCGACAGGTGGTGGGCCGAGGTGGTCGATCCGCAACTCGAGATCGGCGCTGCCCGGCAGGGCCGGGACCCTGCCGGGCTCAAGCGCTGGGGCTGGATCACCACCGTGATCGACAACGAAGACCCGCGGCGAGCGGTCCAGGACGCCAAGCGCCAGATCGGGTTCGAGCTCACCGTCCGGACCTACGACTCGCTGGTGGACCTGCACGGCTGGCAGGACGAAGTCGCGGCGATCCGGGCCGAGTTCGCCAAGGGCAACGCCCGCGAGCTGGGCAAGCACGTCAGCGATGACATGTTGTGGGCGATGGCGGTGTGCGGCGACACCGCCCAGGCCCGCGAGATGCTGGCGGCCCGGCGGCGGCTGCCCGACATCGGATTTTTCTCGCCGCCAGGCTTTCTCGTCAGTCCGCGGCGCCGACAGCGCTACGGAGAACAGGTGATCGAGGCGTTTGCCGAGAATGGAGTAGTTCTGACATGACCACAAGTTCTGTCACCACCGATGGTGACACGATGAAACAGCTCTGGGTGGGGGCCAAGGAGTCGCCGCCCATCGTATGGCTGGCGCGGCTCGGCGCGGTGTTCGTGGTGTTTCAGCTCTACGTGTACCTGCGCTGGATCTTCTCGGACAGCTTCGCGTCCACACCTGCTGGACCCGATCCGATCCCGGCATCATCGATGTTCTGGATCCGGTTCTGGGAGATCGGCTGTGTGCTGCTGGGTATTGGGCTTCTCTGGTGGATCGTGCGCAAACTCCGGGCCGAGCGGGAGTTTCCGCCGATCGGGATCTTCGTGGTGGCCTGGCTGCTGGCGGCCTGGCAGGACCCCGGGGTCAACGCGACCCGTCCGGTCTTCGCCTACAACAGCGGCTTCTTCAACCGGGGAACGTGGGGCGAGTTCATTCCCGGGTGGGTGAGCAAAGGCGCGGAGAATCCCCAGCCCCTGATCTACTTCCTGGCCAGCTACATCGTCTTGACCCCGCTGGCGATCATGGGCATCGACAAACTGATCGGCCGGCTGCGCACCGCCGCGCCCCGGCTGAACCGGGCGGGCGTGCTGGGGTTGATGGTGCTGCTGTTCACCGTGATCGACATCGTGATGGAGCAGTTCTTCCACCGGGTCGGCCTGTGGACCTACCTCCGCGTGGACGGTTCCTGGTCGATCTTCACTGGGCACCTGTATCAGTTCCCCTTGTACGAAGGCGTTTTCTTCGGGGGCATCGTGAGCACGTTGTCGATAGCCATCTACTGCTTCCGGGACAAGGACGGCCGGATGATCACCGACGCCGGGATCGAGAAGCTGCGCAACAAGCGCGTGGTCCCGCTGGTACGCATCCTGGCTCTGACCGGCGTGTTCAACGTGATCATGATGGTCTTCATGCTCGGCTTCAACCTGGTGAATCAGCACGCCGACACCCAACCGGCGCAAGACATCCCGAGTTACCTGCACCACGATATGTGCGGCCTGGGACCGAATCCGCCGTGCCCGCCGCTACCGTGACCGGCTGAGCCGGTCGGGCGCGCCCCGGGTTCGGGGCGCGCCGGCGGCTACGCGGTGTAGGAGGCTAGCTTTCGCTCTGACCCACGCCGATCTCGTGGAACATCAGGTTCTGCAACCGGTGCAGGGTGCGCGGAGCCACCGATTCGGCGGCCAGGTACATCGAACCCAGGGGGTTGTTGACCGCCCGGGGACGGCGCCTGATGGCGTCGATCAACATGTCGGCCGCCTCGTCGACGGTCAGCGAGGCGAAGCCGCTCCAATCGGTGGGGGCGATCATCTCGGTGTCGACGAGCGGCAGATGCACGTTGGTGAAGTGGACGCCGTCGCGCAGACTCTCGATCGCGGCGACGCCGAAGAAGGCGTCCAACGCCGCCTTCGAGCCGATGTACGCCGAGAACGTCGGCAGGTTCGACAACACCCCGATCGAGGAACTGTGCACGACGTGGCCGCTTCGGCGCCGGCGCATCTCGGGCAGCAGGCGCAGCGTCAGGCCCACGCCGGCCAGGTAATTGAGCCGCATCGTGCGCTCGTAGTCGTGCAGTCGGTGTTCGGATTCGGCGACCGAGCGCATGATGGATCTGCCCGCGTTGCTGACGAAGACGTCCGGCGCCCCGAAACGGTCGAGCACGGCCTGGGCGACCTCGTTGATGCCCTCCTCGGTGGACAGATCGCCGACCACCGCGTGCGCCTTCCCGCCGGTGGCCTCGATCGAGCGCACCAGACGGTCGAGTTCGTCGGCGCGCCGGGCCGTGACGACGGCCGTGGCCCCCGCGCCCGCGACCCGCTCGGCCAGCCGTTTGCCGATGCCGCTCGAGGCGCCCGTGATGAGAACGACGCGACCGGAGACGCGCTCGGCCAGCGACGGGGTGCCCACCCGGGGGATAGGTACGGGCTTGGTCAGCACGTTGATCGACTGGCGCATGGCACGGCGTAGCGGATTCGGTGTCATATCAGGGCAGTCCTTTGGTCAGGCAGCTGGCTGGGTGCCGGGTGCGGCCGCATGGAGTTCGTTGAGGTACACGGCCGCGCGGCGTAGTGCGGCCATGCCCTCCGGCAGGATGTCGGCCAGGACCGGGAAGACGTGGATCTGGCGGTCCCACAGTTCGAGGGTGGTCGGCACACCGTTGTCGGCCAGGTGCCGGGCGAAATCCACGGCATCGGTAGCGACGAATTCCTGTGATCCGACCTGGATGAGGGTGGCGGGCAAGCCGGTGACGTCGGCGCACAGCAGGCTGGTGGCGGCTCCGATGCCGTCGACGCCACCGGCCCGCGACTCGACCTTCGCCAGACTCCGGCACAGCGCGTTGTAGGAGCGGCGGCCGATCAACGCGTCCCGGTACCGCCCGCGGCGGTGCGGTGTGGGGGTGAAATCCAGGCCCGGCGACCAGCACACCAGCCCGGCCGGGGTACCGAGACTGCGCTGTCGCACGGTGATCGCGGTGGCGACGGACAGGAAGCCCCCCGCCGAGTCGCCGACGATGCTGATGTCGCCGGCCTGGTAGCCCTGGCCGATCAGCCACTCGAAGGCTGCCGCACAGTCGCGTACCGAACTGCTGACCGGGTGCCGGGGGCTCTGGCGGTAATCCACCACCAGTGCGGTCTGACCGGTTTCGCGGACCAGGTGCGAGACCGCCCGGCGGTGGGTGTTGGGCCCCCCGACGTAGAAGGCACCGCCGTGCAGGTACAGCAGGACATGGGGCGACCGGGGGCCGGCGGCCGGCCGGATGATTTCGGCGTACATCTCGCCGACACGCACCGGTTCGACGGTGACCCCGGACAGTTTGGGCAGGCATCTGGCGGCGAGTTCGGCAACGGCGAACGGCCACGGGAGATCCAGGAGGTGACCGCCGACGTACACCGCCGGCTTCACCAGTACCGTGGCGGCGTTGCACACCGCGCGGGCGCGCAGACTTCTCCCGGCGACGAAGGAGATCGCCAACTCCTGGCCAGTCGTCACGACGTGCTCCTTAACGCTGAGTTCCGCGCGGCGTCCGGGACCCCTTGCGCGCGAACGATTGAGCTGAAGTTATCAGACCTCTTCGGCCCGGGATCCGGCAGAATCACACGAGGCGAGGCCGCCCCCGGATCGATCGTGTTATTCACCGGACAGACTCGCCACGATGTCTTTGCGCAGCACCTTTCCGGTGGCCGTCGCGGGGAGTTCGTCGCGAAAGACGACGCGGTCGGGAGTTCTCGAGCCGCGCAGCCGCTCCCGGACGAATGCCCGCAACTCCTCGCCCGGCGGGCTGGCTCCGGCTTCGGGTACCACCACGGCCACGATGATCTGCCCCCACTGTTCGTCGGCCGCGCCCACCACCGCGACGTCGCGCACCAGGGGATGCTCGATCAGCACGTCCTCCACCTCGGCCGGAGCGATGTTCTCGCCGCCGCGGATGATGGTGTCGTCAGCTCGCCCGGTGATGAACAGGTAACCCTCGTCGTCGATTTCGGCCCGGTCCCGGGTCGGGAACCAGCCCTGTGCGTCGAGAGCCGATCCCAGCTCGGCATAGCGTCCCGACACCTGCTCGCCGCGCACGAACAGCTCACCCGCTGTGCCGGGTCCCAGCGGGCGGCCGTCCTCGTCGCGAATCTCGATCTCCACCCCGGGCAGTGGCCGCCCGACCGAAGCCAGCCGGCGAGCCACCGCGTGTTCGGTCGAACGATGGGCGGCGCGATGATCTTCCGGGCCCAGTACGGCGATGGTGGAGCTGGTCTCGGTGAGGCCGTAGGCGTTGACGAAACCGGTGTCGGGCAACAGATCCAGTGCGCGCCGCAGCAGCGGCTGGGGTACCTTCGCGCCACCGTAGGCCAGTGCCTTCAGGGTGGGCAGCGGCTGGGGGTCGCGGTGCAGCGCGGTGACGATGCGATCGAGCATCGTGGGGACCACCGTCGCGGTGCTGATCTTCTCGTCGCGGACCGTGCGCACCCACCCGGCGGCGTCGAACCGGCGCAGATACACCATCCGGCGTCCGGCATAGAGGTTGGACAGCGCCGCGCTGACCCCGGCGATGTGGTAGGGCGGGACGGCGATCAGCGCCGCGTCATCGGCTGTCGCCGAGGCGAATTCGACGCTGCCCAAGATGTAGCTGGACAGGTTTGCGTGGCTGAGTTCGACGGCCTTGGGGGCCGACGTGGTGCCTGAGGTGAACAGCAGTACCGCGACATCGTCGGGGTCGACCGCGGCGTCCTCGCCTGGCTCGGCGGCCGATACCGCCGCCAGGAACTGCGTGGTGTCGATCACCCGGGCGGTGGCGCTGACCGCGCTGCGGTATTCGGGGTCGACGATCACCAGGGGATCGGGTAGCCGGCCGATCAGCTCGTCGAGTGCCGCGGTGCTGAGCCGGTAGTTCAGCGGAGCGAACGGCAGCCCGCTGCGCGCGGCGGCGAACAGCAGCAGCGGCATCACGGACCCGCCGAGCCCGACGTAGGCGATGCTGGCTGCCGGGTGGCCGACCAACACGGCGGCTGCGCGCTGGGTCAGGGCGTCGAGTTCGGCGGTGGTCCACCGCCGCTGATCGCACTGCACGGCGACCCGATCGGGCTCGACCGAAGCGGCCATCTCCAGGAGCACCGAGATCCCGTGCACCGTGGCCTCCTCGTGTTGCCGGGCCGGATACTATCGAATAGATCAGTATCCTATTAGGAGGTGCGCATGACACTCAAGTCCGGAACCCGGCTGACGTTGCCCGGGTCCACCTGCGAGGTCATGGTCGTCCGGCCGCCGTCCACCGACGGCGAGCTCTGCGCGCACGAGGGTGACGGCCAGGAGCCGATCCTGGTCGGCAAGCGGTACGCCGATGAGGAATCCGGGCTGGAAGTGCTGTGCGTCAAGGCCGGCGCCGGGCCGCTGCGGTTCGCCGGGCGCGCGCTGGTCCTGCGGGCGGCCAAGCCGCTGCCGGCGTCGGACTGATCATGCAGATTCGGCAGTGGGCGGCTTCCGGGCGAACCGCGTTGATCCTGCATCCGAGCGGCATCCAGATCACGTTCGCCGAACTCGAGGCGCGAGCGAACCGGTTGGCGCACCATTTCCGGGCGGCGGGACTGCGTGAGGGCGACACGGTCGCCGTGCTGATGGAGAACAACGAACACATGCACGCGGTGATGTGGGCCGCCCGTCGCTGCGGGCTGTACTACGCGACCATCAGCACGCACCTCACCACTGCCGAAGCCGCCTACATCCTCGAGAACAGCGGCGCCACAGCCGTCGTCGGGTCGGTTGCCACCCGGGACGTCTGCGCTGCGCTCGGTTCGCATCTCCCCGGCGGGTTGCCGGAGCTGCGGATCCTGGCCGGCGGGAATCTCGACGGCTGGCAGCAGTACCCGGACTGCGTGGCGCACCGGCCGGACGGGCCGATCGCCGACGAACGCGAGGGCGATCTGCTGCAGTACTCCTCGGGCACCACCGGGCTGCCCAAGGGAATCCGCCGCGAGCTGCCGCACCTGTCACCGAAGGACGCCGGGTTGCTGCTGGCGCCACTGCTCACCGCCGCCGGCATCAACTCGGGCTCGGTGTATCTGAGCCCGGCCCCGCTCTACCACACCGCGCCGTCGTTCTGGTCGATGTCCGCGCAGGCCCTCGGCGCGACGGTGGTGATGCTGGAGAAGTTCGACCCCTGCGGCGCGCTCGAGGCGATCGAGCGCTACCGCGTCACCCACGGACAGTTCGTGCCGACGATGTTCGTCCGGATGCTCAAGCTGCCCGAAGCGGTACGCACCCGCTACGACGTGTCCAGCCTGCGCCGGGTGGTGCACGCCGCTGCGCCCTGCCCGCCGGAGATCAAGTGGCAGATGCTCGGCTGGTGGGGGCCGATCATCGATGAGTTCTACGGATCCTCCGAAGGCGCCGGAGCCTCCTACATCCGGGCGCAGGACTGGCTGTCGCATCCGGGCTCGGTGGGCCGGCCGATGGGCGGTGCGGTGCACATCGTCGGCGAGGACGGCGCCGAGCTGCCCGCCGGCGAACACGGGGAGATCTACTTCGAAGGGGGGCTGTCCTTCTCCTACCTCAACGACGAGGCCAAGACCGCCGCGACCCGCAACGACCGGGGCTGGGTCACCGTCGGCGACATCGGCTACCTCGACGAAGACGGCTACCTGTATCTGACCGACCGCCGGCACCATGTGATCATCTCCGGCGGGGTCAACATCTACCCGCAGGAAGCCGAGAACCTGCTGATCAGCCACCCCCGCGTACTCGACGCCGCGGTCTTCGGCATCCCGGATCCGGCCATGGGGCAGTCGGTGAAAGCGGTGGTGCAGTGCGTGCAACCCGCGGACGCCGGCGAGGACTTCGCCCAGGAGCTGATCGCCTGGTTGCGCGACCGGCTGGCCCCCTACAAGTGCCCGCGATCGATCTCCTTCGAGGACCTGCTGCCGCGCACCGAGGCAGGAAAGCTGCGCAAGCAGGAGCTGGTGTCGCGCTATGGAGCAGCCTCGGCGGGCCCCGCCATCGGCCACCCCTGACGGCGACCGCGACTTTCAAAAAAGCCCACCGGCCGCCGGCAAAGTTTCCGGTCGAGCGTCTACAGATCGCCGGTGAAGTCGGCGGTCAACCAGCGGTCCGGTCGGATCGTGAACAACACGCCGGCGGCATCGTTCATGGCGGCGGCGAACGCTCGGCCGGCCTCCTCGCCCAGGTAGCGGATCGCGATGGCTTCGCGCTGGGGCAGCGGGGCGGGCGTGGCCGCATCGACCACGGTTCCTTCGACGACCACGTACTGGTAGGGCAGCTCTTCGCGCTGCACCACCAGCGTCACCACGCCGGCCTGCTCGATGAGCTTGGCCTTACGGGTGCCGGTGCCGGTGTTGACCAGGATGTCGCCGCCGGGGGTGTAGTCGTACCAGATCGGGACACTGGCCGGCGGGCGGCCATCGGTGGCGGCGACCGACAGCACGGCGACGTGCTTGCCGGCGAGGAACTGCTGACGTTCGGTCTCAGTGAAGTTTCTGGGCATACCGACTCGAACAGCGGTTGACCCCGGGCTATTCCACCGCGCCTCGGAGAGGTTCCCGGCAGCGGCGCTTCCAGCGCCTTACACTCCGGCGAAGCCTGCCGACAAGGAGCAACAATGCCCGCAGCCGATCTGGTCGTCACCGGCACCGTACTGACGGTCAACGACGCGCAACCGACTGCCGAGGCGCTGGCCGTCACCGACGGGCGCATCGTCGCCGTCGGCGACCGCAAGGACATCGAGACACTGATCGGTCCAGACACCCGGGTGTACGACGCCGGCGAGGGCTGTGTGCTGCCCGGCTTCATCGAGGCCCACGGGCACCCGCTGATGGAATCCGTCGTGCTGTCGGACCGCATCCTCGACATCCGGCCGGTCACCCTCACCGAGGCCGGCGCCGTGGTTGATCTGGTTCGCACAGAGGTCGCTGCCCGCGGCGCCGACGGGGCCTACGCGGTCGGCTGGGACCAGCTGCTGCAGCCGGGCCTGCCCGAACCCACCTTGGACTGGCTGGACAGCATCGCCCCGGACAGTCCGCTGGTGATCGTGCACAACTCGGGTCACAAGGCGTACTTCAACAGCGCGGCCGGCCGCGAGGCCGGACTGAACCGCGACACCCCCGACCCGGCCGGGGCGAAGTACGGCCGTGACGCCGACGGCGAACTGGACGGGACCGCAGAGGAGACCGCCGCCCTCATCCCGCTGCTGGGCAAGGCCATGCTGCCCGCCGACGGACCGGCGATGTTGCGGGCCGAATGCGCCCGGCTCAACCGGGCCGGGCTGACGACGATTTCGGAGATGGCGTTCTCTCCGCAGTACCGGCCCTTGGTGCAGGCACTGCATGACGAGTTGACGGTGCGACTGCGCACCTACGAGATCTCCAACGCGGCGCTGCACACCGATGCCTCGCCGGGCGAGGGAGACGACATGCTGCGCCAGGTCGGCATCAAGATCTGGGTGGACGGCTCGCCGTGGATCGGCAACGTCGACCTGTCGTTTCCGTACCTGGACACCGAGGCCACCCGGATCATCGGCGTCGAACCCGGATCGTGCGGGCATGCCAACTACACCGGCGAACAACTGAGCCGAATCGTTGAGGCCTACTTCCCGCACGGCTGGCAGATGGCCTGCCACGTCCACGGCGACAACGGTGTCGACACCATCCTCGACGTCTACGAAGACGTGCTGCGCCGGCACCCGCGCGCCGATCATCGGTTGCGCCTCGAACACGTCGGCGCCATCCGCCCCGAGCAGTTGCGACGCGCCGCTGAGTTGGGTGTCACCTGCAGCCTGTTCGTCGACCACCTCCATTACTGGGGGGACGTTCTGGTCGACGGGCTGTTCGGGGAGGAGCACGGCGCGCGGTGGATGCCCGCGGCCTCCGCCGTGGCGGCGGGTATGCGTATCTCGCTGCACAACGACGCACCGGTCACCCCCGAAGAGCCGTTGCGCAACATCAGCGTCGCCGCCACCCGCCGGGCGCCCAGCGGGCGAGTCCTGGCTCCCGAGGAGCGGCTCACCGTCGAGCAGGCGATCCGGGCGCAGACCCTCGATGCGGCCTGGCAGTTGTTCGCCGACGATGTGACCGGCTCCCTGGAGGTGGGAAAGTATGCCGACCTGGTGGTGCTGTCGGCCGACCCACGCGCCGTCGCGCCCGAGGAGGTCGCTGACCTTCAGGTGCGTGCCACCTTCCTGGCCGGCCGCCAGGTGGTCTGACGTGAAGCGGCGTGCCATTTAAAGGAGTTCTAGGGGTCGAAAGTCCTCTGGCGGAACCAAGACTGGTTAGGCTAACCTCCATCGCATGACACTTCCGATGCCTGACCGCAAGACCGCTGACCTGCCCGGGCACTGGCTCTTCGCGCGTCTCGGCAAACGGGTCCTGCGGCCGGGCGGACTCGGGCTGACCCACCGGATGCTCGCCGACGCGAACATCGCTGGCTCCGACGTCGTCGAACTGGCGCCCGGCATGGGCCGCACCGCACGCGACATCCTGGCGCACACCCCCGGCACGTACACCGGCGTCGAGGCCGACGACCATGCCGCCGGTGTCGTTCGCTCCGTGGTGGGCGACAAGGGACGGGTGGTCACCGGCCAGGCATCGGAGACCGGACTGGCCGATGACAGCGCTGACGTGGTCATCGGCGAGGCGATGCTGACCATGCAGACCAACGCCCACAAGTCCGAGATCATGCGCGAGGCATTCCGGGTGCTGCGGCCGGGCGGCCGCTATGCGATCCACGAGATGATGCTGCAGCCTGCCGACGTGCCGGAGGCCGTCAAGGATGAGGTCCGTACGGCCCTGGCCCGCTCGATCAAGGTCAATGCCCGGCCGCTGACCGCCGCGGAGTGGACCGAGCTGCTCACCGACGCCGGCTTCGAGGTGGAGAAGGTGGGCTACGCGCCGATGGCGCTGTTGGAGCCGCACCGGTTGATCGCCGACGAGGGTCTGTTCGGGGCGCTGCGCTTCGTGTTCAACGTGTTGCGCGATTCCGATGCGCGGGCCAGGGTCCTCAACATGCGCGCGACGTTCCGCCGCCACCGCAAGAACATGGCCGCGATCGAGGTGATTGCCGCCAAGCCTGCCTGACCGGCTTGCCATGATGGACAGGTGACAACCCGCGACCGCGACGCTGAGGGCCGCCCCCGTAACGCCCGCCCGCGTGATCGGCTGGGCCGGCCCCTGCCGCGCGGCAGCCAGGGTGGGGTTGAGGGGGTCCCCGACGACCTGGACCTGCCGCCGGCCCAGATGCTGGCCTACGCCCAGTTGCTGCTGGACGACGGCCTGGCGTTCAACGCCCACGAGGTGCTCGAAGCCGCCTGGAAGCATCGACCGCCCGCCGAACGCGAACTCTGGCAGGGGCTGGCCCAGCTGGCGGTCGGCATCACCCACGTCCAGCGCGGCAATGTCACCGGCGCGGTCAGTCTGCTGCGCCGGGGCGCGGATCATCTGGCCGGCGTGCGGCCCCCCGCGCCCTACGGTGTCGATCTCGACGGATTGCAGGGCTTCGCCACGCAACTGGCCGATGACTTGGCGGCCGGGATCGAGATCGGCTCGCAACGGCTGCATCCGCGGCTGGTCGCGTGAGCACACCGCTTCGCTGGACGCTTGCCGACGGCCGCGACCTGCTGTTGTTCGCCCTGCCGGGCCACACCGCCGCCCCGGTGCCGGATCGCCGGCCGCTGTCCCCCCGCGACCCGGAGCCGTCGCAGTTGCGCTTCGACCGCACCACCGGCCAATGGGTGATCATCGCCGCGCAGCGCCAGGACCGCACCTACCACCCACCCGCCGAGGCCTGCCCGCTGTGCCCGGGCCCCACCGGGCTGACCAGCGAGGTGCCTGCGGCCGACTATGACGTCGCGGTCTTCGAGAACCGGTTCCCCAGCCTGGCCGGGGCCGGTGCTCTGGACGCCGTCCCGCCCGACGGCGCCGCGTTCGTCGGGGTGCCCGGCTACGGCCGGTGTGAAGTCATCTGCTTCTCGGCCGATCACACCGGGTCGTTCGCCGACCTGCCGGCCGCGCATGCCCTGCTGGTGGTGCAGGCGTGGCGGCACCGCACCGCTGATCTGCTGGCCCGCCCCGGTGTCGAGCAGGTGTTCTGCTTCGAAAACCGTGGCCGGGAGATCGGGGTGACATTGGCGCACCCCCACGGCCAGATCTACGGCTACCCCTATCTGACCCCGCGCACCGCCGCAATGCTGACCCAGGCGCGGGAGCATCGAATCAAGCACGGCGCCAATCTGTTCGCGGATCTGCTGGCGGCCGAGCGCGCCGCGGGGACGCGGATCGTGCGGCAGACCGAACACTGCACCGCGTTCGTGCCGTTCGCCGCGAGGTGGCCGGTAGAGCTGCACCTTTACCCGAACCGGCGGGTACACAATCTGACCGAGCTGACCGACGCCGAGCTCGAGGACTTCGCGTCCGTCTACCACGACGTGCTGGGCCGCTTCGACCGCATGTACGACGCCCCGCTGCCCTACATGGCCGCACTGCACCAGTACCGCGCCCAGGGCGTTCAGGCGGACGGATACTTCCATGTCGAGTTCATGTCGATCAGGCGCAGCGCCACCAAGCTGAAGTATCTGGCCGCTTCGGAATCGGCGATGGACGCCTTCATCGCCGACGTCACCCCGGAGGCCGTGGCGGCTAGGCTGCGTGAGCTGTGATCACCTACTCCGCGCCCGGCCGGGTCAACCTGATCGGCGAACACACCGACTACAACGGCGGATTCGCGCTGCCCATCGCGCTGCCCCAACGCACCAGCGTCAGCTTCACACCCGCCGAGACGGACACCCTCACGGTGGTCAGCGACCGAGCCGACGCGCCGGTGAACATTCCGCTGAGCACCACACCCGGACAGATCACCGGCTGGGGCGCCTATACCGCGGGAGTGGTCTGGGCGTTGCGCGACAGCGGGTTCGCGGTCCCCGGCGGAACTATGACGGTGCGTAGCGACGTGCCGATCGGCTCCGGTCTGTCCTCATCGGCAGCCCTGGAATGTGCGGTGCTGGGCGCCCTGGCCTCGGCGGCCGGTCTGGACATCGACCGCTTCGAGCAGGCCCGGATCGGCCAGCGCGCCGAGAACGACTATGTCGGCGCGCCAACGGGTTTGCTGGATCAGCTGGCCTCGCTGTTCGGCGAGGTGTCGCACGCGCTGCTGATCGACTTCCGCGATGTCGCGGTGCACCCGGTGCCGTTCGACCCCGACGATTCCGGGGTGAGCCTGCTGCTCCTGGACTCCGGGCAGCGGCACGGACACGTCGACGGCGAGTACGGCGCCCGGCGGGCATCGTGTGAGCGGGCCGCCGCCGCGTTGGGGGTGTCGTCGCTGCGCGAGGTCGGGCACCGGGGTGTCGAGGCGCTGGCGGCGCTCAGCGACCCGGTCGATGCCCGGCGGGCACGGCATGTGCTGACCGAGAACGAGCGGGTGCTGGATTTTGTCGCGGCCTGCGCAGAGCGCGACTTCGCCGCTGCCGGAGCGCTGTTCACCGCATCGCACGCTTCGATGCGCGACGACTTCGAGATCACCACCGAACACATCGACCTGATCGCCGACAGTGCGGTGGCCGCCGGAGCGCATGGTGCCCGGATGACCGGCGGCGGGTTCGGTGGTTGTGTGATCGCCCTGGTGCCCGCCGAGCTCACGGTCAAGGTCGGTGACGCGGTGCGCGCCGCGGTCACCGCGGCCGGTTACCCGGAACCGGAGGTCAGCCGGGTGTACGCGGCGGCGGGGGCGGGCTAGCGTCAGATCCCGTAGTCGGGCAGGTCGAAATCATCGCGCACGGCGCCGGCGAACAGGTTCGTCAGCATCCGGAGGTTCATCGCCCGGATCGCCAGGTTGCGAAAGTAGAGTCCGAAGCGCGTTCGGGTGGCGAAGAATCCGAGAAGTTGTTGAGCGTTGGACTGTTTCGTTTCGATCAGCGGGCGTAGTCGCGCTTCGTAGGTCTCAAAGGCGCGCCGGTGGTCGCCGCCGGCGCGGCGCAACTCGCCGGCCAACACGTAGGCTTCGGCGATCGCCAGGCCGGTGCCTTCCCCGCCCAGTAGCGAAATGCACCCGGCGGCGTCGCCGATCAACAGCACCCGACCTCGCGACCAGCGCTGCATCCGAACCTGACTGACCACATCGAAGTACAGCCCCTCGCCGGTCGAGCCGTCCAGGCCCTCGATGGCGGTGAGCAACTGCGGGCATTCCCAACCGGCGTCGGCGAACCGGTCGTGCAACTGGGCGCCCGGGTCGGAGATCTCAGGCGAGGCATCGCGGAACACGAATAAGGTCAAGGTGCGGTCGTCGCGCAGCGCGACCCGTGACACCTGTTGGCCGGGAACGGCGTACGTGACGTACGCCAGCTCGTCGCGGGGCCGATAGCCGTCGACGACGGCGGCGGCCACCTTGCAGCCGAGGTAGTGCTCGAAGTCGGTGTCGGGACCGAACACCAACCGGCGCACGTTGGAGTGCAGCCCGTCGGCACCGATCACGAGGTCGAACTCCCTAGGCCCGGCGTGGGTGAAGGTCAGGCGGACGCTGTCGCCGCCGTCAGTGATCCCGGTGATGCTGTCGCCGTAGATCATCTCCACGTCTTCGGCGATCCCGGCGTAAACCGTGGCTGCCAGGTCACCCCGCGGAATGCTGGTGAATTCGTCGCCGATCAGGCGCCGAAAAACGTTGGTGTCCAACGTCGCGACCACATGGCCGTCGGAAGCCACCGATCGGACGGATTCGATCTGGTAGCCCCTGTCCAGGATCTGTGACTCCAGGCCCATCCGTTGGGCGACGGTGTAGCCCACACCCCAGAAGTCGACAATGTAGCCGCCGGAGCGAAAGGCCTCGGCCTTCTCGATCACCGTCGGGGTGTGGCCGGTGCGGTGCAGCCAGTACGCGAGCGCCGTCCCGGCCACTCCTGCACCGCTGATCGCGATCCGCATCGGCTCAGATCATCTCGTTCTCTGTCAACCAGCGCATCACCGGCCAGCCCACGAACACTGGCAGCCAACAGGTCAGGACCCGGTAGAGCAGGACCGAGGGGACCGCCAGCGCGGCGGGCACACCGAAGGCGGCCAGCCCACCGATCAGGGCGGCCTCCACCGCTCCCACCCCGCCGGGCGTCGGCGCGGCCGACGCCAGGGTGCCGCCGACCATGGTCACGACCGTCACGGTGACAAATGAGGTGTTGCCGCCGAATGCCTCCACACTGGCCCACAGTGCCAGCGCCGCCCCGAGGGTGGTGCCGGCCGCGCCCAGCACGATCAGCGCCAGCCGCCGGGGCTCGCGGGCCAACTCCACCAGGTCCCCGGTGACTTCCTTGAGCCGCGGCCGCAGTGCCGTCGTGAGCCAGCGGCGCAGATTCGGGACCAGCAACACAATGCCGGCCAACCCGAGCGCCACCCCGGCGAGCAGGTAGAGCATGGTCGCGCCGGGAACGAAGTGCGACAGGTCCGTTGAGGCGCCGGCGGCGGTGGTGAAGATGACCAGCAGGATCACGTGCACGATCACCTGCACCGACTGCTGCAGGGCCACCGCGGCGGTGGCGCGCAGGGTGCTCAGACCGCCCTTCTGCAGAAACCGGGTGCTCAGCGCCAGGCCGCCCACGCCGGCCGGGGTGGTGGTGGCCGCAAAGGTGTTGGCCACCTGCATGATCGCCAGGTGCCGAAACCTGACCGAGCCGTTGGCGCAGGCCCACAGCGCGCCCGCCGCGCCGACGTAGGTCAGCGATGAGACGATCAGCCCGACCAGGGCCCACCACCAATTGGCATGGCGCAGTTGGGAGAAGAATGTAGGCACCTGGCTGATGAACGGATAGGCCACGTAGACCAGGGCGACCAGCAGGACCAGCTGGATCAGCTGGCTGCGGGTGAAGCGGGTGATGGTCTTGGTCTGGATCTGGTCCGTGCCGGTCTGGCGTTTGACCTCCTCGCGGGCGGCGGCGATCACCCCGGCGACCTCGGGAACGGCCTTGCGCAGACGCGCGGGCACCGCCGATTTGGTGAGCCGGCGTGACGCGGCCAGCACCGTGCTGCGGCCGAAGTACTCGATCGCCGCGTCCACCGCGTCGGTCGGGCCGTACAGCGACGACGTCGTCACCAACAACTGGGCGATATCGGACTGCAGCTGGGTGTCGGTGGCACCGTATTCGGCGTTGCCGAAGCCGCCGAACAGCACTTTGTCGCCGTCGACGGTCATCTCCTTGCACCGCAGGTCGCCATGCGAGATCTGCTGATCGTGCAGCCGGCGCAAGGACTCCCACGGCTTGGCCACCGGCGTCGTGGCGGTGGATTCGGCCAGCGGGGTGCCCCGGGACGGGGTATGGGCATACAGCGTCCAGCCCCGGTCCAGGGAGGCGACGGCCACCGTGGCGGTGTTGGCGATCCCGCTGTCGCCGATCGCGATCGCCATCAGCGCGCGGTGCTCGACGGCCCGGTGCAGCGAGGCGTGCAGCGGTGCGGTCTCGGTGTTGCGCAACCGCAGTTTGCGCCAGAGCTGGCGCAGCGCGCCCCCGCTGCGCTGGTTGGGGCCGTAGAGCTCGATGATCGTCGGGTATGCCCCGACGGTGGACAGCACCAGCGGGCCGGGGCCCGCCGGCCGGATGACGGCGAGCTCGGAGACGGTGTGACCGCGACGGGCCAGGGCGCGGACGGTACCGTCCAGCGGCACTTCCAGCGCCGGCGTGCCGACGATCAGGATCACCAGGGCTCCGACGAACCACCCGACCGCCAGGCCGAGCAGCGAACGGGCCGGCACGATGGCGCTGACCACCAGGTGGATCGGCACGAAAGCGAGCAGCAGCGTCCACCACCAGCGCCGCCACCGGGCCGGCAGCCAGGGACCGGACACGGTGAGCACGGCGGCGAGCATCGCGATCCAGCGCGGATCGTCGAGGAACTGCGCCAGCGTGGTGGCGAGCCGATCCGAGAGGTCGAAATGCCAATTCGGTGCCGCCAGGCCGTTGCTGCGGATCGACAGCGATACCACCGCCAGCAGCCCGGCCACCGCGTAAGCCCCGAGTAGTTTCCATTGCCGGGAGGCCACCAGCCCGATCAGGATCGCGAACGGCAACACCAGAATCGCGATGCCGTAGGCGAGGTAGACCAGGTTGGCGTGGGTGGGCGAGAGCACCCCGACGATTTCGGATACCGATCGCTCCAGGGCCACCCATTCGTAGCGGGTGACCAGCGAGCTGGTGATGACCGTCGCGAGGAAGAGGCTGGCCAGCGCCAGACGCAGAATGTCGTTGGTGCGTCGGGTCAGCGGCTGTAGGAGGTTGCCGGTGACCGCGACATCGCGCCCCTCAACTCGCATGATCTCTTTCGGTCCGTCTCAGGCCGCATCGCGTGGCGGCTCGCCACAACTTAACCGGTGAGTAGCGGTACCACCGTGGTTTGTCGGTGAGATACGGCCGCGTCGCCCCCGATGAGTCCCATGCGTCACACCCGTCACGGCTGGGGGCGGGATCGCAGGGGTGGCCATCGGCCCGTCACCGGGCCGGCGCCGCACCCGGCAACGTCTGTGTGCGGTCAGGTCAGAGCGGGTAGTGGACTCCGGTCATCTTCTCCGACTCCTCCCACAGCCGGAGCCACAACCGCTGGTCCTTCGACAGCTTGTTCGACGGGCACGGCCCCACCGGGCCGCGGGACTGGTTCAGCTTCGTCGGGCCCCAGTAGATGTTCGGGTCGGCATCGGGGACGCTGGCGGCGAACAGAATGGATTCGGCACCCCGCTCCGGGGGCTGGCCGACCAGCGGCGCGCCGAACCTGGCGACCAGGCCCACGATGGTCTTGTCGTTGGAAAACAGGTCGGTGCTCGAGACGCCGGGATGCACCGCGTAGGAACGCAGGGGCGAGCCGGCTGCGACCAGCCGCCGCTGCAGCTCGCGTGCGAACATCAGGTTGGCCAGCTTCGACTGTGCGTAGGCCAGGTTGCGCTGGTAGGGCCGGTGCTCGTAGTTGAGGTCGTCGATCCAGAACTTCGGGGTCTGCTTGTGCGCGATGCTCGACACCGTCACCACCCGGTCGGTGATCCGATCCAGCAGCAGGCCGGTCAGCGCGAAGTGGCCCAGGTGGTTGACACCGAACTGGGTCTCGAAGCCGTCCACGGTGCGCCGCTTGGGGATGTTCATGATCCCGGCGTTGTTGACCAGCACATCCACCTGGCCCTGCTGGGCGGCGAAATCGCGCACCGAGGCCAGGCTGCCCAGATCCAGTGCCGCCACCGTGACGTCGCCGTCGATCCCGTCGGCGATCTCCTGGGCCTTGGCGGTGTTGCGGCAGGCCATAACCACCGTGGCGCCCTTGGCGGCCAGGGTCCGGGTGACGACCTCGCCCAAACCGCCGTTGGCGCCGGTCACCACGAAGGTGCGGCCGGACTGGTCCGGAGTGTCCGCGATTCTGAAAGACATGCCGGTCACGCTACCTGCCCGGCCTGCTCGCCGGTGGCCGCCGTGGGGTCGGTGACCAGGACCGCGCCGCGGTGGGTGATCACCTGCACCCGGCCGGCGCTCTCGGTTTCCAGGTAGCCGCGGCGCAACCGCACGCGGATACCGCTGGCTATCCCGGGAATTGCGACGTGCACCGACCACCGGTGCGCTTCGTGCAGCACCGCGACCGGCGGGTAGCGCAGGGTGCGGCGCAGCTGGTGGTCGGTGAGATCGGAAAAGATCTGGGTGGTGCGAATGGTGCCGTCGATGGCCCACTCCAGGTTGGCGTCCAGTGCGCGGACCCGCTCAACCGAATGCGGCGACGGAGGCGGGGTCAGCAACCTGATCAACGGCAGCGGGTGCCGCTGGTCGAGCGCGGTGTCCCGTGCCGTCCAGCCCCGGGCGTCGCGCAGCGAACGCAGCGCTCCCCGTTCGACCAGTTCGGCAACGACATCCGCCGCTCCGTGCCGGGCGGCGTGATGCAGCGGCGTGATCCACTCGGGACTGCCGGGGCGCCACTGATTGACGTTGAGCGCCGGAACGGCATCGAGCAGATCGAACAGGGCCGGCCAGTCGCCGGCGTCGGCGGCATCGGCCATCTTGTGCCCGGCTGCGCTGACCTCCTCCGGCAGCAGAGAAGGGTCCAACACGCCGGGCCAATCTAAAGGGGGTTCGTCCATGCGCCCAACCGTATCGAGGGGGTCCGACAAGTTCGGTTGGACGTGGTTGTGCGCCAAGTCTTGTCGGGGCGTGCGGTGCACTGCGTGCCGCCGCTGCCGGTAGTGCGACGCAGACGACTTGTCGGTGGGCGTCGTTACAGTTCCGGGGCAGGCAATTTACTACGTGCTCTTGGACAATCGAAAGGAATCGATGTCGGAATCCGGTGAGGATCCATCTGCGGTCACTCGAATCATCCTGCTCGGGGATAGAGCGACCGTCGAGCTTCGTGCCGAGCTGGCCACCGATGCGGCCACAAAGAACTGCATGATCGTCGAGTCCTTCTTTTTCGAGGCGGGCGAGGCCGGTGCCACCGACGACCTGACCAGCGTCGGCGCCGTGATCGCAGCGGTGGGCCGGGCCATCTCGGGCCGCATGGATGTCTGGGTGCCGTTCCCCGGCCCGGACTTCACCCGGGAGCAGCATCTGCGGCGGATGAGCATGGTGCTGCAGCGTCACGGGCTGAACCTGCGGCTGACGCGGGATCTCTTCTCAGCGCCCATCGACGGTGGGATGAACGAAATCGACTTCGCGCTGCGCCGTGAGGTGCGGGCTGTCGACGACCTCGACCAGGCGGCGTTGGCTGCCGAAGGCGCGAAGAGCCTGAGCAGGGAGATCGAGCTGGCCCTGGGTGGCTCCCGCGGTTCGCAGACGGTACGGCGAATCCGGGCCGACGACACCAGGAACCCGCTACCGCCGGCCCTCCCGTCGGCGACGGTGCCGTGGCCGCAGCGCAAGCGGCCGCTGGAGGACTACGTGCGCTGGCTGGTGCACGGATGCGGTGTCACCCAGGCGGCCACCGCCCGGGTGCTCAACTCCGCCGGGCAGCGCACGCCGACCGGCCGACCGTGGCAGGCCGGCACGGTGGCGAAGCTGCTCAACGGCAAGTACGACGGGCCGCGGCGTCGCGGTGACTTCACGCCGGATGCAAGAGCAGGGTGAACACCAGCGGGGGGATGACGACCAGCGCAACGGTCAGTGGCGTCGCCAGGTAGCCGATGAGCATTCCCAAGCCCACCTGAGCGGTCTTGACGCCGCCGGTCTGCCACATGAAGAAGCCGGTCGGCACCACGATCAGGGTCGCGATGCCCAACAGGTACAGCTGAGCGATCCAATAGGGAGCCGTCACCCACGTCGCGGTCTCGACGATCGCGATGGTCGCCAGCGCGGCGTGGAAACCGTGCCGACTGTAGCGGTCTTCGGCGGGCGGGGCGCTCATGAGGCGTTCAACAGCAGCAGGTAGGACAGGGCGTATGACCAGCCGACGGCGGCGGCTGCCAGACCGGCTCCCCCGAGGGCCAATCCCTGGCCGCGCCGGCGCGGTGAATCAGCGCCCTGCAGCTTCACACCGATCAGCAGCGATGCGACAGTCGCGACAGTGGTAGAGACCGCGATCATGATGGAATATCCGGCATCACTGTCGATCGGAAAGCGGCACAACAGCCAGCCGAGGCCCACCGCCACTGCGAACACACCCTGGAACATCAGTGGTGCCGCCCACGTGGCGGTCCGCCAGAGATCCGGACTGCTGTCGCGCCGACGTTTCCGTAGTGCGCCAGCCATTTACCAGCTCCTCTCGATGCTCATGCGGGGACACCGCCCGGCCTGCCCGAGGCCGACGACGCCGACGGCGGGGCGGTAGTCGGCCCGAAGTCGGTGGCGGGGATCGGGGTTCGGACGTCGAAGCGCGGATTCCAGGAACCGCCGTGATCGAACGGCGCGAACGCCTTGCCGCCGACGCCGATGTCGTGGTGGAACGGAAGGTTGAACACCGGTCCCGCGCTACTGCCCGATTGCGCAGGATCGATCAACACTGTGCGGCTACTTCCATTGGGCAGGTCTTGGTAGATCTCCATGGAGGGATAGTCGGTACGCGTTCCGTCGACATGCACACCGCTCGGTCCGGGGGTAAAGACCACATCGCCGTTAACGCTCAGGCGGTGATTGCCCAGCGGCCCGCGAACGTCAGTAGCGAAATCTGGGGCCAGCGGATTTCCGGCGTCATATTTGATCCGAACCGATCCGTCAGGAGCCTGCGCGACGCTGCCTTGCGGAATACCGACTTTCACGCGCGTGGGAGAGCCGTCGGGGTCGATTTCAACAGACGGGTTCTGCCGCATCACCACGATGCCGTTGTCGTAGTCGATGTAGGTGGTGACTTTGGTGTCCTCGGGATCGAAGTTCGCGTTGGGGCCGCGGCCATTGCCGGCGTCGCGTGCGTTGAAGCCGCTTCTGACCCACGGCTGCTCTATCCACTGCGACGTACGAACCACACCCTGCCCGGGTACGGGCTCGATCCGTGCGACCCGAACCTGGGAATTCACGCCCCGGAAGATCGGGTTGTAGGTATGTGCATCGAGTGCGCCTGCGGTGGTCCAATCTGACCGGGAGACCGGGTCGCGTCCGAACACCTCCCGGAAGGCGGCGGCCTGATTTCGGCGGCGTTCGTCATCGGTGGCGGGGGACAGTTTGAAGGAGTGGTCGACGGCCTGGATGCTCGGCCGTTTCCGGTCCTCGGTGGCGTAGCCGCCCCGCGCCGCACGCACGGCCTGCCCGCGGGCTTGGCTGTCGGCGACGGTGTCGGCGATCACCTGGTGGATGTCGTGGCTTTTGGCGGCCAGGAAACGCTGGAACTGCCGGGCACCGGCGGGGCTGTCCAACGCCAGCGCCCGAGGGTGGGCCAGGACGGCGCGGAGCTCGGCCTCGATACCGTCGAGCCGCTTTCGGCTCTGCAGGGCCACTTGCGTGGCACCGTGCACCGTCGCCGCGAAGGCCCGGTCGGCCTTGGCGGAGGTCTGCAGCCGCCGCGCCAGGACGTCCTCGCGTTCGCGCGCGGCATCGGCGTGAGCGCCGAGTTCCTCGGGCATATTTGCGACGTTAGTTCAGTGGCTGCGCTCGCGGTATTCACCTGAGGGCCCGTGACGACGTCAGTCCTTGAAATACACCAGCTGATGAGTGCTGGCCAGCAGCTGGCCGGTGCGTGACCACAGGTGCGCGCTCTGGTCGAAGTAGCCTCGCGAGAACCGGTTGGCGTGTGCGCTGGCCAGCAGGTAATCGCTTCCCAGAGCGTCGATTTCACGTTGGTCGGCGTGAAAATACGTGGTCAGCGAGATAGTCCCGGCCGGAAGGAACTTGCCGCGGCGCAGGAAGGCCCGCGGGAAGAAGACATCCGACAGACAGGCCAGCGCGGCGAAGTCGACGGCCCGGCCTTCGACGTCGCGCACCCACAACGTCGTCGTCGACGAAGTACTGGGTTCCACGGCCCGCAGCGGCACCGGGCCTTCGGCGAACCGCATGTCGTAGCGGTTGGCCCAGACGATCGCGTCGACGAAGGTCCCGCGGGCGACGTCCTCGGGGGCGGGGACGCTCGGCGGGTGGGTTTCGTCGTCGGCCCAGGTGTCGCGGTGCAGGCCGAACAACGCGGTCGCGGTGGTCTTGACCTCGCCGCCCTGGCGAAGCTCGAGCATCCAGTGCTGGTTGCTGCGGTTGGTGCGGGCGGCCCGCAGACTGATGTCGAACTCGCCGTCGGCGATGGGCGCGGCGAAGTTGACCGTCAGCGCCAGTGGATCGCCGATGCGGTCGGGATGGGACTCCACGGCGCGCAACAGCACCGCCGCGGTGATCCCCCCGAACGGCCCCACCATGTTGGCCCACGCCGGGTCGGTGGCCCCGCGGAACGTCTCGGCGTCGACGGCGTCGAGACGCACGGCGCGGTCGAAGGGGTGTTCGGTCACAGCGGCCCTCCCGGCAGGCGGAACGATATCGGTCACGCTATCGCGGGCCGTCAGCCCGGATTGACCGCCGTCACCACCCAGGTGTGGCCGGGGAATTTCAGGACTCCGTCGACGCGGTGCCGGCGCAGCTCGTCACGCAGTTCCTCGACCACAGCGGCCCAGCCGTCCGCGCCGAGCCGGGCAGGCAGTTCGGTGCGGGCCTGCTGGCCGGTGCGGTTGGACAGGATCATCGTCAGGCGTTCCTCGACGCCGTCGCTGCCGTCGATGCTGAAGTTGCAGACCCCGTCATAGGCCGCGACGCCGACCTGGGCCCAGCCGGCGTCAGTCAGGACAGCGCGCACCCGGTCGGCGTTGCCGAAGGCCAGCGGACCCGGCGCGCTGGCGTCCACCGCGGCAGGTGGCGACTCCAGCTGCGCGGCCAGCAGGTCGACGCCCACGGAGAACATCGGGTTGTCGCCTTCGCGCCAGCACACGAACGCCAAGCCGGCACCCGGCGCTGCGGCGCTGCGGATGTTGATGAATGCGGCCACCGGGTCGTCGAAGAACATCACCCCGAACCGCGAGACGACCCGGTCAAACGGCGCCCCGCCGGCCCGCAGATCGAGGGTCTGGGCGTCCCCGAGCGTCACGGTGGCCTGCGGAACCCGCCGGCGGGCCGCGGTCACCATGGGCTCGGAGATATCGACGCCGAACGGGACGGCGCGCAGTGCCGCCACCCGTTTCAACAGCGTCCCGGAACCGCAACCGATGTCGAGCACCCTTGCGCCGGCTCGGATGTCGGCGGCCCGCATCACGGCGTCGGCGAACGGGGCAAGCGCCGCCTCGAAGATTGCCGCATTGTCGACCCAATCCACCCCTTGGGTCGCCCAAGACTGCTGCTGATCCTCGTTGGCCATGGCCCCAGCGTAAGGTGCGGCGCGGTCTAGCCTGTCAGCCGTGGATGGCCAGACGTTCTACACCCAGACCGGTCCCGGGCAGGGTGCGATGACGCAGACGGTGGGGGTGTGCGGAGCCGCGTGCGCCGGACCCGGGTGACCAGACTTTTGCCCGCCTCTGAGCGACAGTGGCCGTTATGTCAGCCTCGGGGGATCCGCCGGGTGCCGCGCTCGGCTGCGACGGGTGGCCCATGATGGTGTTCACGTTCGACAGTGAAGGAATCTCTTATGCCTGATGCTCCGCTGCGCGACGACCACCTCGAACTGTTGCGCCGCCGCGCACTGACCGAGGACGCGGCGCGCCCCCAGGCCGTGCAACGCCGCCACGACGCCGGCGGCCGTACCGCGCGGGAGAACATCGCCGACCTGGTCGACCCCGGCAGCTTCGTGGAGTACGGGCGGTTCGCGATCGCCGCCCAACGCGCCCGCCGCGACATCGACGACCTGATCGCCAACACCCCCGGCGACGGCCTGCTTGGTGGCACCGCCACCATCAACAGCGCGGTGTTCGGCCGCGAGCGCAGCGCGTGCGCGGTGCTGGCCTACGACTACACCGTGCTGGCCGGCACTCAGGGCGCGATCGGCCACTTCAAGAAGGACCGGCTGTTCGAGCTGATCGCGCGAATGCGCCTGCCCACGGTCTTCTTCGCCGAAGGCGGCGGCGGGCGCCCCGGGGATACCGACTACCCGACGGTGTCGTCTCTGGATGTCCCCGCGTTCGCGTTGTGGGCCAAACTGTCCGGTCTGGTGCCGCGCATCGCCGTGGTCAAGGGCCGTTGTTTTGCCGGCAACGCCGTCATCGCGGGTTGTTCGGATCTGATCATCGCCACCGCCGATACCTCGATCGGCATGGCGGGCCCGGCGATGATCGCCGGCGGCGGCCTGGGCCAGGTCGCCCCCGACGACGTCGGGCCCCTCTCGGTACAGGCACCCAACGGCGTCGTCGATGTGGTGGTGGCCGACGAAGCCGAAGCCGTCGCGGTGACCAAGAAGGTGCTCGGCTATTTCCAGGGCGCGACCGCGGCCGGCCCGGCACCCGACCAAAACGCCTTGCGCACCATGATTCCCGAGCGCGCCCGGCGCGCCTACCCGCTCAAGCCCATCATCGAGACCATCGCCGACGCCGACTCGGTGACCTTCCTGCGGGAGAAATTCGCCCCCGAGATGGTCACCGCACTGGCCCGCATCGAAGGCCGCCCGGTCGGAATCATCGGCAACAACACCATGGTGATGGCCGGGGCCATCACCGCCGGCGCATCGGACAAGGCCGCCCGATTCCTGCAGCTCTGCGACGCCTTCGGGCTGCCGGTGGTGTCGCTCATCGACTGCCCGGGCTACATGGTGGGCCCGGCCGCCGAAGCAGAAGCCCTGGTGCGGCGAGCATCTCGGCTGTTGGTGGCCGGCGCCGCGCTGCGGGTGCCGCTGATCGCGGTGATCCTGCGCCGCGGCTACGGGCTGGGTGCTCAAGCCATGATGGGCGGCAGCCTGCACGAGCCGGTGCTGACCGTGGCCTGGCCCGGCGCGCACCTGGGCCCGATGGGGCTGGAGGGCGCGGTCCGGTTGGGTCTGCGCAAGGAACTCGAGGCCATCGCCGACGCCGACGAGCGCGAGGAACGGGTGCGCCAAGCCACCACCGCCGCCGAGGAGCACGCCAAAGCCCTCAACGCCGCAGCGATTTTCGAGATCGACGACGTGATCGACCCCGCCGAGACCCGGGGTCTGATCGCGGCGACACTGGCGGCGTCGGAAGCGGTCGGCCGTGACGTGCCGCCGCGGCGTTTCGTCGACACGTTCTGAGGGCTTACGTCGAGCTGAGCCGCCGGCCCTCTGCTAGGACGGAAGGTGGCCGGTGAACGTGACCGTTCGCTGGTGTCACAGTTGCCCGCGCGGAATCGTCTACATGACATGAGCAGTAAGACATGGCCGGGACCTTCGAGTGGATTCCCGGGCTCGGCTGTCCCGGCGTCGCAGCGGTGCGGGGGCACACGTACGGGGCGGGCCTGCAGCCGGCACTGGCCGACGACTTTCGCCACGCCGTCTCGAACCAGACGAGGGGATCGCCATGACCATCGACCTGCCCTACATCGATGAACACACGCTACGGATCGACGCGCCGCGCGACCGGGTTTGGAGGGCCCTGCAGCGCTATGTCGAGGCCATGTTGCGCGCCAACGAACACAATCCGCTTCTCGCGCCGCTCGGCCTGCAGCCCCGCGCCGGCTTTGCAGTGGCCGAAAGTGTTGAGCTGCAACGGATCATTCTCGTGGGCCGGCATCGATTCTCCCGGTATCGGTTGGTCTTCGAGCTCACCGACGCTTCGACGGGCGCTACGCGCGTACACGCACAGACCTATGCGGCTTTTCCAGGGCCGCACGGCCGCATCTACCGCACCCTGGTGATCGGGACCCGGGTGCACGTCGTCGCGACCAATTATCTCTTACGGGGTATTCGCGCCTCGGCGACAATTGAGGTCACATCGCGTTGACCAGCACCGTTTGTCGCAAGGATCGGCTAGCCTCCGGCTCGTGGACGAAGGTCTGTACGAATCATTGCTCACTGGCCGGCTGGAGCGGGACCTGGCCGCCCGGCCTGACCTATGCCCGCAAATTGTTACGGTCGATGATGCTGAGCAGCCGCTGGCCCTGGCCAGGCACTTAACCCCCTTGATCGAGCGAGCACTGCGTTCAGCGAAGACCGCCGAGGAGCGCGCTCAACTGACCCGAGCGATCCTGGCGCTGCTGGCCGAGCCTGATGAGACACCGAATGTGCGTGAGGCCCGCATCGAACGGCTCGACGCGGTAACCGTGGCCAACCGGCTGACCCCGCCTCCGGCTAGGCCCGCCACCCCGTTGTCGGATGCGGCGTTGATGACCAATGGTCGTGGTGAGCCGACGCTGGCCGCCGAGCTGCGCGCAGAATTGGCCAGTGCCGATGCGGTCGATCTGCTGTGTGCTTTCGTCAAGTGGCAGGGACTGCGGTTACTGGAAGGACCGCTGACTGAGCTGCGTGAGCGGGGTGTGCCGCTGAGAGTAATAACCACAACCTATCTGGGCGCTACCGACGCCCGCGCCATCGACGCGCTGGTCAATGAGTTCGGTGCCGAGGTACGGGTTAACTACGAAACCCACGGCACTCGCCTGCATGCGAAGGCGTGGCTGCTCCGCCGCAATAGTGGGTTTCATACTGCATATGTCGGTTCGAGCAACCTCTCACACGCTGCGCTTGTCGATGGACTGGAATGGAACGTGCGCTTGTCGGCGAAGGCGACCCCGCACTTGCTGAAGAAATTTCGGGATACCTTCGACTCTTACTGGGTCGCTCGCGAGTTCGCCTTGTATCGCCCAATGGCTGACGGGGAACGTCTGCGGGAAGCGCTGGCGGTGGCCTCCGGCCGCCACCAACCCGGCATAAAGACGATTGCGCTTTCCGGACTCGAGGTGCAGCCCAAACCATTTCAGGCCGAGATGCTCGAAGAGCTCGATGCCGAACGCAGTCTGCACGATCGGCACCGCAATCTGATCGTCGCGGCAACTGGTACCGGTAAGACAGTGGTCGCGGCCCTTGACTACCGACGGTTGGTTCGCGAGGTGCACGCCCGGGACTTGACTCTGCTGTTCGTCGCTCACCGAAAGGAGATCCTCGTTCAGGCTCGTCGCATGTATCAGGAGGTGCTATCCGATGCGACATTTGGGGAGCTTCTCGTTGGCGGAGAGCAACCGAGTAGATGGCGTCACGTATTCGCTAGTGTGCAATCGCTATCGGCAGAACGGCTTTCGGTCCTCGTGCCGAATCATTTCGAGGTCGTGGTGATTGACGAGTTTCACCATGCAGACGCCGCCTCTTACCGGAGGTTGCTCAATCATGTGCGGCCGATCGAGCTATTGGGCCTGACAGCGACGCCGGAGCGTGGCGACGGAGTCGACGTGCGTGACTTTTTCGACGGAAGGGTCGCCAGTGAGCTGCGACTTTGGGAGGCGCTCGAGCAGAATCTGCTATGCCCGTTCCACTATTTCGGGGTATACGACGGGGTCGACCTGGGCGACCTAGGTTGGAAGCGCGGTGGATACGACCTAGCTGGTTTGAGTTCTGTCTACACCGGTAATGATGCGCGAACCCGGATTGTTCTGAAAGAATTACGCGACAAGGTGGCTGACATCGACACAATGCGGGCGTTGGGATTCTGTGTCAGCGTTGACCATGCCCGGTACATGACAGCTACGTTCAATGCAGCGGGAATCCCGGCGCGGGCCGTATGGGCCGATACTCCGTCAATGGAGCGGGCTGAAGCGCTAACCGCCTTGCGGAACCGGGAGATCAACGTCATCTTTAACGTCGACCTATTCAACGAAGGCGTAGACATACCCGAGGTTGACACCGTGTTGTTTCTGCGGCCGACCGAGAGCGCCACGGTCTTCTTGCAGCAGCTTGGCCGGGGCTTGCGGCTTACCCACGGCAAGACTGTTTTGACAGCATTGGATTTCGTCGGGCATCAGCGCCGGGAATTTCGCTTCGACCGACGATTCCGTGCGCTGACCGGCTCGGGGTCAAAGGAACTGGAACGCCAGATTGCGCAGGGCTTCCCGTTCCTCCCTTCTGGGAGTCAAATCGTGCTTGATTCGGTCGCCCAAAAAATTGTCTTGGAAAACATCCGTCAGCAGGTCTCGCCCCGATGGGCGACGCTAGTATCAGAGGTGCGCGATCACGCTGGTACCGATCTGGCGGAGTTCCTGAAATGGTCTGGCCGTGAGCTCGATGATGTCGTGCGAAACGACCGATCATGGACTCAATTGTGTCGGGAATCGGGCAAGATTTCAGATGAGTTGGGGCCGCGGGAATCGCAGCTGGCTAAGCGGGTGCGGGCGCTGGCGCACGTCGATGACCGTCGTCGGTATGTCAGCTACCAAGCTTTGCTGCGTGGCGGCCAACCGGATGGCAGTCCGGCCGAGCGGCGGCTAGCCGAGATGCTCTTCTACTCACTATTTTCCGACGGCGGGGGCTTTGCTGATGCGGCATCGGGCCTCGCCGCAGTGGCTGGCGAACCGGTGCTCGCCGAGATGCGCCAAGTCATCGATATCGCCTTCGACGGGGCGCACCGCAGCACTTTCGAGTTGGGCGAGCTGATTCCGGAGCTGGGGCAGGTGCCGCTGTCGGTACACGCTCGCTATTCGCGGGAGGAGATTCTCGCGGGCCTGGGTATGGCGGCACGCCGCAAGCCCAGTCACTTCCGGGAAGGCGTGATCTGGTGCGAGGACTTGGGTGTTGACGCCTTCTTCATCACGCTTAAGAAGGCCGAGACTGATTATTCGCCGACCACCATGTACCGGGATTTTGCGTTGAGTCCCGAATTATTTCATTGGGAATCGCAGTCGACTACCTCCGAGTCGTCCAAGACCGGACAGCGTTACATTCATCACCGAGAGAACGGGTCGCACGTGCTGCTGTTCGTGAGGCAGGCCAAGCAGTATGGACTGGGCGCCGCACCGTATGTGTTCCTCGGCCCAGCTGACTACGTATCCCATGAAGCGGAGAAGCCCATGGCGATCACCTGGCGCTTGCATAAAGCGATGCCGACGGAGCTGTTCACGGGGGCCAGAGTTGCAGTGGCGTAGACGCCCACATCGCGGCCCGATCACGCCGCCGAGCGCAGATCCCTATCCCCGCTGGCCGGCTTCGGCGCCGGCCGGTCTCGCGGCGGCACCCACCCTACGTAGGTCAGATACAACCCGATGAGCGCGAACAGCACGTAGGCAGCGCGCGCCCAGCCCTCGGCGCGCATGACCAGGTTCGCACTCGCGATGCTGCTGTCGGGAAACACCACCAGCGCCAGCCCCTTGAGTGCGGTGAGCCAGCCCGTCACCGACACGCAGATCGCTGCTGCGCCCCGCCAATAGGGGTGAAAAGCCACCACCATCAAACCGGCCAACAGCGTGAACGCCCCGGTCGACCACAGCCACAGGGGATCGGCGGAGAAGTCGGAAGCCCAGATCTGCGGGGCGCGGAAGACCGCCGCCGCGGTGAGGACGACCAGGAACGGCCCGATCACCCGGGCGAACATCTGCGTCCTGGCTTGAGGTTGTTCTGACACATTCATCACGCCGACCTCCTGAACCGTGTTTCCCCAGCATACGAGCTGTTTACGGCTGCGGCCACTGCGTTGTCGGCGGCGTCAAAGGCCCGTCGTGGTGTCCAGTGTCAGCTCCCAGGCCGACAGCCACGGCGTGATGGTCTGGGCGATCGAGAACGGGTGCGGGTCTTCACAACTGGGCTCTGAGTAGGTGCCGTCGGAGACCGCGACGTAGATGCCGACAGCCTCGGCGGTGCCGTCCTCGCGCAGCCGGTACACCGGTCCGCCGGAATCGCCGCAGATACCCCCGGCTTCGAATCGGACCTTATTCGCTTCGCTGGCCACCACTGGCCCGCACAGCGGTCCGCCGGTTCGAATCCCGAAGTGGCACAAGACGTCGCCGACAGCCACGTCCTCGGCGACCCCGGTGACCGGATGCCCGTCCACGACTGAGGTCAGTGGGATCTTGCCCGGATCGTCCAGGAGGATCAACCCCATGTCGTAGTCGTCCCAGTCGCTGCCGTCGTTGACGGTCTCGGTAAACGTGCCGATGGTGCGATAGGCGAATGCACCGCCGTGGCGAATCACCACCTGACCCGGGCCGCCGCCCGGGTTGCAGTGGCCCGCCGCGAGCAAGCCGGGCCGGTTGTCGCGGGTGCGCACCAGGAATCCCGTAGTACAGGTGATGCCGGCGGCGTTTCCGCCGGCGGATACGTTGATGCCGATACCGGGCCCGATCACGTGCGCAAGCGGAATCGGGCTTTGCGGGCGGATGGGGTGTGTGCGGTTCACCTGATAGAGGCCACCGAAGATCGCGACGACCACGACGGCGATCCCCAACCGCCATGCCACCGTCTTCGCCCTGTCCAGGCGGTGCTGTGCCGTCACCGTGGCCACGGTAGCGGCACGCCTTCCAGGGCGGTCCCAGTGCGGGCTATTCGCGCACCGCAGTGATCGCCCTCAAGGGCCGCAGGGAGCGTGCGTGCACCGGCGCCCGCGGGCAATCGGATCCTGGGTCCGGGACGCAGCCTTGCGTAGGCTGGCCAGATGGCGTCCCCGACTCTGACCGCCGACTTCGCCCGCGCGCTGCCGGAGCTCGCCCAGCCCTGGCAGGCCGCCGTTCCGCCGGAGCCGAAGCTGGTGGTCCTCAACGAAGCGCTGGCTGCCGACCTGGGTCTGGACTCGGCCTGGCTGCGCAGCTCCGACGGTCTGAAGTTCTTGACGGGAAACGCCGTTCCCGACGGCGCCACCCCGGTCGCGCAGGCCTATGCCGGTCATCAATTCGGCAACTACGTCCCGCTGCTCGGCGACGGACGCGCCCTGCTGCTCGGCGAACTCGACCACAACAGGCCCCGCGACATCCACCTCAAGGGTTCCGGGCGCACCCCGTTCGCTCGCGGCGGCGACGGCCTGGCCGTCGTGGGCCCGATGCTGCGCGAGTACGTGATCAGCGAAGCCATGCACGCCCTGGGCATCCCCACCACCCGGTCCTTGGCCGTGGTCGCCACCGGAGCACACGTGCAACGCGAAACGGCACTGCCCGGCGCGGTGTTGACCCGCATCGCCGCCAGCCACCTGCGGGTGGGCAGCTTTCAGCTGGTCGCCCAGCAGGCCCGCGCCACCGGTGACCTCAGCCTGCTGCGCCGGCTGGCCGACTACGCGATCGCCCGCCACTACCCGCAGGCCACGCAAGCCGAGAACCCTTACCTGGCACTGTTTCAGGAGGTGCTCGAGGCCCAATCCGCGCTGATCGCGCAGTGGATGCACGTCGGGTTCGTGCACGGGGTGATGAACACCGACAACATGACCATCTCCGGGGAGACCATCGACTACGGGCCGTGTGCCTTCATGGAGGCCTACGACCCGGCCACGGTGTACAGCTCCATCGATTACGCCGGGCGTTACGCCTACGGCAACCAGCCGCTGGTCGCCCAGTGGAACCTGGCCCGCTTCGCCGAAACCATCCTGCCGCTGCTCGCCGCGACCGAGGAGCTGGCGCTGTCGGTGGCGGTGGAAACCCTCGAAGGCTTCATGCCGCGCTATCACAGCCACTGGTCGGCGGGGATGCTGGCCAAGTTCGGGCTGACCGGCAGTGTGGAGTCCGCCGCCCTGATCGACCAGGCACTGGCGCTGCTCAACGACAACCAGGTGGACTACACGTCGTTCTTCCGCCACCTTGCCCGCGCCGGCCGCGGTGACCCTGACGCGCTGCCGCCGGTATTCACCGACTGGCTGCACCGCTGGCGGGCCCTGCAACCCGACGTCGACGCCCTGGACCGGGTCAACCCGATCTACATTCCCCGCAACCATCTGGTGGAGCAGGCGTTGACCGCCGCGACGGGCGGCGACCTGGAACCGGTGTGCACGCTGCTGGAGGTGATCGGCGAGCCGTACCGCGAACGTGAGGGTCTGCAGGCCTACGCCGCACCCGCGCCGCCCGAATTCGGGGAGTACCGCACCTTCTGCGGAACGTGATCGCCGCGGCCGGCGATCACTCCGACGTCGACACCACGGCCTCGCTGTGCGCCCGCCCCGCCCGATGTGCACCGTGCTGGGCTGGGACGTGCGGGCTCCGATGGCCCGGCGGTGCGGCATGCCGGCCCGCCGCGCCACTACCGTCCTCGCGGATCGCGAAGCGCTGCGCCACCCAGCGCAGCGGGCCCGGTGCCCACCAGTTCCACCGGCCCATCAGGTGCATGAACGCCGGCACCAGCACCATCCGAATCAGCGTGGCATCGGCCAGGACCGCCAAGGTCAGACCGAGCCCCAACATGCGCATGAACGACACCTGCGCGGCGATCAGCGCGGCGAACGAGATCGACATGATCAGCGCCGCAGCGGTGATCACCCGTGCGGTATGGGCCAATCCCAGCGACACGCTCTCATCGTTGTCGGCGCGGGTGCGCCCCGAGGCCAGCCAGTACTCCCGGATCCGGGATACCAGGAACACCTCGTAGTCCATCGACAGCCCGAACGCAACGCAGAACAGCAACACCGGCATGTTGGCGACCAACATGCCGGTGGGTGTCGTACCGAGCGCACCGAGATTGCCGTCCTGAAATATCCAGACCAGCGCACCGAACGCCGCCGCCAGCGACAAGACGTTGAGGATCAACGCCTTGATGGGCAGCACCACGCTGCCCGTCAGCAGGAACAGCAGGCCGAATGTGATGGCGGCGATCAGCCCCAGCACCTGCGGCAGCCGGTCGGTGATCGCGTTGACGCTGTCGCGGTTGATCTGTGCCAGCCCACCCATCTGTACCGGCCGTTGGTCGGGTCCGGGCACCTGATGCAGCCGATCGAGCTGGGTTTCCGAACGCTGCGAAAACAGCGGCGCCGTGCTGGAGACGGTCAGCAACGCACTGCCGTCGTTGATCCCGGTGGCCGCCGAGGGCTCACCCACCCGGTTGCCGGCCACAAAGGTGCCGGTCGGCGCCGACACCGCCGACACATCCGGCACCCGGGACAGCTCAGCGGCGTAACGGTCCAACTCCTGCGGGCCCACCCCGTCGGCGTCCCGGATCACGATCGGTACCGCCTGGGCGGAGTCGTCGGCGAACTTCTCGCGCAGGGCGTCGCCGACCTGATGCGCCGACGCCGTGCGCGGCAGCACCCGGTCATCGGGGTAGCCCCACTTCACCCCGAGGAACGGCGCGCCGACAGCCACCAGCAGCGCCACCACCGCCAAACCGATCGGCACCGCGTGGCGCGCCACGAAGGCCGTTGAGCGGTACCAGAATCCCTGCTCGACCGGGCGGGCGACCGGCGCCGGCCGCCGCAGCAACCGGCGAAGCGGACGGCGCAGGTCCAGCGCATCGAGCCTGGGGCCCAGCAGCGCGATCGCCGCCGGGGTGATCACAATGGCCGCGAGCGCCACGAACGTCACGGTCGCGACCCCGGCGTAGGCGAACGACTTGAGGAAATACATCGGGAACAAGGCCATGGCGGCCATCGACAATGCCACCGTGATCGCCGAGAACAGCACGGTGCGACCGGCGGTCGTCATGGTGCGGATCAGCGCCCGATCCGGGGCGGCGCCCTCGGCCAGTTCGTCGCGGTAGCGGCTGATGATCAGCAGGGTGTAGTCGATCGCCAGCGCCAAGCCCATCGCCGTGGTCAGGTTCATCGCGAAGATCGACACGTCGGTGCCCAGCGCGATCAGCCGCAGCACCGCCATCGAGCCCACGATCGCCAGCCCGCCGAGCGCCACCGGCAACGCCGCCGCCAACAGACCCCCGAAAACCCACACCAGCACCGCGAAGCTCAACGGGATCGCGATCGATTCCATCAGCAGCAGGTCATGCTGATTCTGGTGATTGATCTGCGCGTAGACCATCGCGCCACCGCCGGCCCGAACGCTGACCCCATCCCGGTCGTGGGCGACCTGGTCGGCCAGGGTGCGGGCGTACTTCTGGGCGTCGTTCTCGCCCCCGCGAAGATTGGCCACGATCAGGCCGGCCGACTCGTCGGTGCTGACCAGCCGGGCGGCGGCCGACGGCGGATCGGTCCAGGGCGAGGTGACATTGAAGACGTGCGGCGAGTCCCGTAGCTCTGCGGCGATCTCGGTGCCCACCGAGCGGACCTGCTCGCTGTGAACTCCCTGCGGGGAACTCACCAGGATCAGCAGCTGTTGGTCACTCTGGCCGAACTTCTCGGTCAGCAATTCGGTGGCCTGCGCAGACTCCGAACCCGGGTCCTGGAACCCGCCCGCGGACAGGCTGCCGGCCACCGGTATCCCGAAAACCGCGGCGGCGACCACCACCAGCCCGGCCCAGACCAGGACACGACGTGGAGCGGCGAGGGCCAGCAGGGCTATTCGGTGCAGCAATCACGTGACCTTTCGCCAGCTGGTCGACCGGAGGTACCGGCGCACCCCCACCGACAACATACGTAGTGGACCGTCCGAGCGTTCAACATTTACCTGCTATCGGTCAAGATCGGCCAGGTAGTGCGGGCGGTTGAACCGGGACGTCGGCGGTGCCGTGACTTCGGCATGGACAACACACCGACCGTAGCCGCCGTCGCGGTGGAATTCCCTTCACACCAACACCGTCAGGGGGAGGTGATGGCCGCGCTGTCGGACTTCGCCAGCCCGGACTTTCAGCGGTTCGCCACGCACAGCGGCGTCGCCACCCGGCAGTTGGCGCTGCCGCTGGGGCGCTATCGGAAGCTCAGCGGCTTCACCGAGGCCAACGACGAATACCTCGACATCGCGCTTGAGCTCAGTGAACGGGCGCTGCTGGCGGCGCTCGATCGCGCCGGAATCGCGCCCGCCGACGTCGATGTGGTGTTCTCGACGACGGTGACCGGACTGTCCGTTCCCTCCCTGGAGGGGCGGCTGGTCAACCGGATCGGTCTTCGCTCCGACGTCAAACGGGTCCCGCTGTTCGGGCTGGGCTGCGTTGCCGGCGCGGCCGGGCTGGCCCGGGTTCACGACTACCTGCGTGCCTTCCCCGACCAGGTGGCGGCCTTGGTCGCCGTCGAACTGTGCTCTTTGACAGTGCAGCGCCGAGACCTCTCGGTGGCAAACCTGGTTGCCGCCAGCCTGTTCGGCGACGGTGCTGCCGCGGTCATCGCGACCGGAGCCAGACGTGCCGGGCGTGGACCGCGGCTGGTGGCGACCCAGAGCCAGACCTACCCCGACACCGACGACATTTTGGGATGGAAGATCGGCAGTGAGGGCTTCAGCATCGTCCTGGGGGTGGAGATCGCCGCGGTCGTCGAGAAATACCTCGGTGACAACGTCCGCGAATTCCTGGCGAACCACGGCCTGGTCAGCGACGATATCTCCACATGGATCGTGCATGCCGCCGGACCCAAGGTGATCGATGCGGTCGAGAATCTGCTGCATCTGGGTCCGGACGCCTTGACGCGCACCCGAAAGTCGCTGCACGACCATGGGAACCTGTCCTCGGTGTCGGTCCTGGACATCCTCGACGGCATCGAGTCCGATCCGCCGCCGCCGGGTTCCCGTGGACTGATGATCGCGATGGGGCCCGGCTTTTCGGCCGAACTCGTGCTGCTGGAGTGGTGAGCATGTACTACCTGTTAGTGCTGGCGGTCGGGCTGGAGCGCCTCGTGGAACTGGCCGTGGCCAAGAACAACGCACGGTGGGCGTTCGCCAACGGCGGCACCGAATTCGGGCACCGGCACTATCCGGTGATGGTCGGCATCCATACGGCGCTGCTGCTCAGCTGTGTCGCCGAGGTGGCGCTGCTGCACCGGCCCTTCTTCCCCTGGCTGGGCTGGCCCATGTTCGCGGTGGCCGCCCTGAGCCAGGGGCTGCGCTGGTGGTGCGTGACCACCCTCGGCCGGCGCTGGAACACCCTGGTGATCGTCATGCCCGAAAGCCCGCTGGTGCGACGCGGCCCGTACCGCTGGATCCGCCACCCCAACTACGTGGCCGTGGTTCTCGAGGGCCTGGCGCTACCGTTGATCCACACCGCGTGGCTGACCGCGCTCTGGTTCGGCCTGGCCAACGCCGCGGTGTTGTGCGAGCGGATTCGGGTGGAGAACGTGGCATTGGGGTACCGGTGACCGGCTTTGACACCGACCTGCTGATCGTCGGTGGCGGACCAGGGGGGCTTGCCACGGCGCTGTGCGCTCGGCGGCAGGGGCTTTCGGTGATCGTCGCCGATCCGCGGGCCAGCCCGATCGACAAGGCATGCGGGGAGGGGCTGATGCCGGGCGGACTGGAGGTGCTCACCTCGCTCGGGGTCGATCCAGACGGTATGCCGCTGCGCGGTATCACCTACCTCGACGGGCAGCGCCGGGCCGAGGCCCCGTTCCGCAACGGTCCGGGGCGCGGCGTGCGCCGCACCACGCTGCACGCCGCGCTGACCGATGAGGCCAAGCGCAGCGACGTTGACTGGATCAGCACCCGCATCGGCGCCGTGGTCCAAGACGACAGCGGAGTCACCGCGGGCGGTGTTCGCTCCCGGTGGCTGATCGCCGCGGACGGATTGCACTCCAGCGTCCGCCGCACCGTCGGAATCTCCTGTACCGCCGGTGCTCCCCGGCGCTACGGGCTGCGGTGGCACTACCGGGTTCCGGCCTGGTCGGAATCGGTCGAGGTGTACTGGTCGCGCTGGGGAGAGGCCTACGTGACCCCGGTCGACCCGGACCTGGTGGGGGTGGCCATTCTGTCGTCGCACCGGCCCCAGCTGGACTGGTTTCCGCGCCTGGCCGCCCGCCTCGGGGACGCCCCCCACGGCCCGGCCCGGGGCTGCGGGCCGATGCGGCAGGTGGTCTCCCGCCGTGTCGCCGGCCGGGTGCTGCTGGTCGGCGACGCGGCCGGCTACGAGGATGCGCTCACCGGCGAGGGCATCAGCCTGGCCGTCAAGCAGGCCGCCGCGGCGATCAACGCGATCATCGACGACAACCCGGGTGCTTACGAGCGCTCCTGGCGCTCGATCACCCGCCGGTATCGCCTGCTCACCCGGGGGTTGGTGCTGGCCGGTGCATGGCAGCCGGCCCGACGGGCGCTGGTTCCGGCATGTTGCGCACTGCCGAGCGTGTTCGACCGCGCGGTGCATCTGCTGGCCCACTGAGGGCCCGCGCCACCGCCGCCAGCACCCGCAGCGTCGACCCCCGCGAACCGACCGTGATGCGCACCGCCCCGTCCGGATAAGCGCGGACCCGCAGACCGCTGCCGGTGAAGGCCTCGCTCCAGGACCGCTCGGTGGCCGTCAGGTACACGAAGTTGGCGTGCGAATCGGTGGTGCGGGCACCTGCTGCGTGCAACCGGGCCCGCAGATAGCTGCGCTCGGCGACGATCCGGGCGATGCGCTGCTCCAACTGCGCTGCGGCCGCATACGACGCCGCGACCGCCTCGGTGCATCCGGCGCCGGTGCCGAACGGCAGTTGCGTCGACCAGAGCAGGCCGGCCAGCGCCGGTGCCGCCAGCGCATAGCCGATCCGCAACCCGGCCAGACCATAGGCCTTGGAGAAGGTCCGCAACACGATCACATTCGGGAAGCGTTCGATGAGGCGGGGCACGTCGATGCGCCGGTCGGGGGAGACGAATTCGATGTAGGCCTCGTCGAGCACCACGATGGTGTCGGCGGGTACGTGCGCGACCAGCCGTTCCACCTCGGCGACGGGCGCCAAGGTTCCGGTCGGATTGTGCGGGCGGCACACCACGACCATCCGCGCATGCTGGGCGGCGTGCGCCATGGCGGTCAGATCATGATGGCCGTAGCCGTCGAGCGGTATGTCGACCGGGTCCAGGCCGGCTATGCGCGCAAAAGCCGGAAAACCATCAAAAGTGGGTGTGCTCAAAACGATTCGCTCACCGGGTGCTGCGAACGTTTGAAACACCCGAAGGGCCAGCCCGGACGCCCCGGAGCCGATGGCGACGTTCTCCTCGGCCACCCGTTCGTGGTCGGCTATCAGACGGCGCAACCGGACGGGCAGAAAGTCCGGATAGCGGTTGGCCGCGCCCATGCGGTCGACCAGTGCCGCCCGCACCGCCGGCAGCGGCGGAAGCGGGCTCTCGTTGAGCGCCAACGCGAAAGGATCGACGGCGCACGGGCCCGCCTCGCCACGCAGCGCGGTCAATGAATCCGCACGCGCCGCAGAGGTCATCGCGGCGGTCCGCCCCAGCGGATCGCGGCCGCACCGGCGAAATCGCCGGCGTGCGCAAAGGCGGCCATCACCACCACCTCACCCGGTGACACCCGCCGTTGGGCTATCGCCTGATCGAGGTTGATCGGGATGCCGGCGCCGAACAGGTTGCCATACTGATCGAAGGTGTCCACATGGCGCGATTCGGGCACTTCGAGGGCTTCGCGCCAATTGCGCAGGAAGACCCGGTTGGGCTGATTGGTGACCAGCAGGCCGATATCGGTGGCGGACAGGCCGGTGCGGTGACACACCGCCAGGGCGACCTCGGGAACCTGGCGGTTTCCGCGCGCGAGCACCTTGGTGATCTTGTCGTCGGTGAATCCGATGTAGCCGGCCCCCGGGCCGGGTTGCCACCACTTGCGGTACGGGTCGACGGCGTAGGTCATATCTCCGGCGTACTGCCCGTAGGTCCGGCATTCGACGTCGAGGATCGGCGAGTGATCCGACCGGGTGATCAGCCCGACCGCGGCGCCGTCGCCGGGCACCGACGCCTGCGACTTTCCGCGCACGGCAGGCTGATCGAACACCTGGCCGGCTGCGTTCTGGGCGATGGCGATCAACGCGGTGCGCCCGGCGCCGGCCGCCAGCAGCTGCCGGGCGATGTTGAGGCCCAGGATGAAGGCGGCGCAGCCGCCGTTGTGCAGATCCAGCACCGTGGTCGGGTGCATCCCCAATCGGTGGGCGATAGCGCCGCCCGCGCCGCAGAACGGGATGTCGGGCAACTGGGTGTGCGTGATCAAGATATCGACGTTCTCGACGACATCCCGGCCTTGCCGTTCGATGACGCCCTGTGCCGCCTGCTCGATCATGTCGGCCGCGGTCTCGTCGGCTCCCACGTGGTGGCGGAACTTGGGTGCGCGGAACATCAGGTTGTCGCGCAACGTATCCGACTCGGCGAACTGCGTGTAGTAGTCGGCGCCGATGGGTGCGCCGGGAAGATAGCTGGAGACGTCGGTCAGGCTGACGGCGGATCGGTTCATGATCGACTCACCGCATCCACAACGGGGTGATCGGCAGGCCGTTGCGGTGCCGGTACTCGGCGATCGCCTTCAGGTTCTTCAGTTCCAGCAGATGGCCGGCGCTGAACATGTCCCAGAAGTCGCCGACCCACACCGGTCGCTGCGGTGGCGCCGTGTCCGGATAGGGGTTGTGGTCGTAGAAGGGGTGGTGGCAATTCGTCCACAGCACAACCGATCCGGGCTTGTTGAGCACGACCTGGGCGTCGATGACCCGCATCAGGTAGATCATCCAGAGGTGGTCGGGCTGGTCCCAGGCGCAGTGGTAGTCGACGGTACGCGCATGCGGATCCGACACCGTGCGGGTGTAGATCTTGGTCTCCGAACCCAGGCGGTCGTAGGCGAGCCAGAGCCCGGAGTCGTCGGTCGGGGTGAACCCGCGCAGGCTGTAGGTCCACTCTTCCAAACAGCGGGTGTCGGAAAGGTATTCGAACAACTCATCGGGTGGACAGTCGATGTAGTCGTTGACGGTGCAGTAGTCGCCGAAGACCGCGTCGTGGGGGTAGACCGAGTGCATCATCTCCATGATGATCGGGGTGGCGACCTCGCGGGGGCTGGTCTCGACGCGGACCAGGCCCTCGATGGGCCCCGGCGCGCCGGTGTGGACGCTGATATCAGCGAGTGCTGGCAACGACATTGCAGTGATCCTCCTGGTGGGTGGGTACTTCGCCGGTGTGGCGGAGTGCGGCGGCGGGTTTTGTCGAGGGAGCAAGGAACGGGGCGAACGGGGGAATCTCGTCGGCGGCGCACTCGACGCTGATCACCGACGGGCCCTCGCGGTCCAACGCCCGTGCCACCGCGGCCTCGAACCCGCCGGCGTCGGCGGCATCGATCGCGGTGAGGCCCTCGAACATCGAGGCCAGGCCGGCGCCGAGGTGACTGGGGGTGAAGCGGTTGTAGCTGTAGAGGCCGTCGTAGAAGAGCTGCTCGCGCGTGACGCACATGGCGTGCGCGTTGTTGTTCAACAGCACGAACAGGATCGGCAGGCGGTACTGGACGGCGGTGTGGATTTCCATCCCGTGCATGAAGAACGCGCCGTCCCCGGCGATCACCGCGGTGCGCCGGCCGCGGCCCAGGGCCGTGCCGATGCCGGCGCCGAAGCTGTAGCCCATGCCGCCCATCCCGAGTGCGACCAGGTAGCGGCCGCCGCGGCGCGGCGGCAGGTAGTGGATCGCCGCCGCGCCGGTGTTGCCGGCATCGACGACGATGTCGGTGCCGTCGGGCAGGGCGCGGTCCAGCACGGCCATCGCCTCGCGATAGCGCACTCCCGGGCCGGTGTAGGGCGGGGGAACCAACGCGGTGCGCGGCATCGTCTCGGGCACGCGTAGCCACCGCGGACGCCCGGCGCCGGAGAGTTCCCGGCAGATGGCCCGCAGCGACACGCGAAGGTCGGCGGTCTGCACGTGTGTGCACGGCATATACGGCGCCGCCGAACCGATCGACAGGGTGCGAACAGCGCGCAGGGCCTCATCGAGACCGGCGCGTGCGGTCAGCGACAGCCGGGTTCCCACCACCAGGCACACCGCACTGGCGTGCACCGCCTCGGAGACCGACGGATGCCCCATCACGCCTGCCACGCCCAGTGCCGAGGACGCGCCCAGACCCGTTGTGCCGGAGACATCCCTGGCGTCCGGGACGCACACCACCCGGGCCCGTAGCAGTGCCCGCAGGTTCTCGAGTTCGGTGCGGGCGTCGTCGCGGGCCACCTGTTCGCCTGCGATGATCGTGACCGGCCCGTGGGCGTTGCGCAGTGCCCGCAGGATCGGGTGCGGGTCGCTGATCACGCGGTGATCGCCGCCGTGGTAGCCGCCGAAGGGCGGAATCGTGATGAGTGCCTGCTGAACGTCCTTGGGCAGCAGAAGTACTGCGGGTCCACCGGTGCGTGCGGCGGCGACCGCGCGAGGCAGGGCGCCGAGGATGTCCTCGGGAGCAAGCACCCGCTCGCAGGAGACCGACACGGCTGAGAACAGGGCGTGCGCATCGAGTGCGCCGTTGCGGCCGCTGGTGTCTTGAAAACTCCCCAGGCCGTCCAGGGCGCTCGGTGCCTGGCCGACCAGCGCCAGCACCGGAATCCGGCTGGCCAGTGATTCGCCCAGACCGGCAACGAGGTTCAGCGCGCCGCCGCCCGACGTGGCGGCCACCACGCCCAGGCCGGCGCCGCTCCGGCTGTAGCCGTCGGCCATGGCGGCGGCCGAGAACTCATGCTTGGCCAGCACCGCCGTGATGCCGGGGCGGAAATACGCTGCGTCGTAGAGATCTTCGATGTTGGCGCCATCGACGCCGAAGAGGTGACCGACTCCCATGGCCGCCAACTGGGCGACGATGTGATCGACCACGGAAGCGATTCTGGACATCTGCCCGCCTAACTCGTGACGATGTCATTGACACGGATCGCGGCGGGGTTTGGTTCAGGAGCCAGCGCTTGACGGCGCGGCACGAACTACAGCGTGCGCTCCAGCAGGACTTTGCCGTCAACGGCCGAAACCACTTGGACCGCAGCGATTTGATGCGACGGTGTCGAGATGCTGCCGGCCGGTGTGGCAGTGTGCCCGGGTTCGGCGACCCAGGTCGCGAGCCGGGTCTGGCTGCCGTCGCGGCCCACCACCACCAACGCCAGGGTGTCGTGGTGGGCGTTCACCGGTGCCAGACAGACACAGCTCAAGTCGATGTAGCTGCCCCAGGACTTGTCCGTGACCACGACCGTACTGGCCAGCGCCGTCGTTCCGACCTGCGCCATCGGCACCGCATCGAGGTGCGGTGACGTCGTGGTGGCGCCGATACCGATCAGCACACCGATGCCCAGGAAGGCAGCTGCGGCAGCCGAGGCCGTCCACGTCACCAGCCGGGTACGGCGGCGACGCCGGCGCACCTCGGTGAGCAGTGCCGGCAGCAGAGTGGCCGGGGGCGGCTGCTGCGCGGTGCCGGAGGCATCCATCGCGGCCACACCGTCGTCGTCGAGCTGCGAAAGCAGGGCGGGCACGCCGCTGATCTCGGCGACGGCCTCCCGGCACTGCGCGCACCCGGTGAGGTGCCCTTCGAATTCGCGCCGATCGGTCGGCGACAATGACCCCAGCACGTAGGCGGCATCCCACATCGCGTACGGGTGCTCGCCCTCGGCCGGGACGAACTGTCGTCGCATGGTCATCGTGTCACCCCCATCTCCTGCAGGGCGAGTCGCAGAGCCCGCACCGCATAGTGCAGACGTGATTTCACCGTTCCCTCAGCGATCCCGAGGTTCTCGGCGATCTGGCTCGTACTCCATCCACGGTAATAGGAGCGCTCGATCACCGCCCGGTGTTCCTCCGACAGACGGGTCATCGCGTCGCCGATCAGCATCCGGTCCAAGGCGTTGTCGACCTCGTCGCGCGTGGCCTGCTCGGGGGCGGTCGTCTCGTCGAGTGATGCGACGACGTGACGGTACCGCGCGCTGCGTCGTTCATCGATGATCATGTTGCGGGCCACGGTGCACAACCAGGCCCGAGGCGAGCGTTCGGCGTCGCCGAGGACCTCCGGGTGTTGCCAGGCGCGCAGCAGCGTCTCCTGCACGACGTCTTCGGCGCGGCTGGCATCACCGGTCAAGCGCAGGGCGTAGCGCCATAACACCGCGGCGTGCTCCTCGTAGAGCCCTCGTATCAGCGCGGCTTCATGGTCCGACGGAATCCCGGTCCGAGGCAAGCTGATCACCTCCTGCCTACTGGCACGAAGTCCGAGCCCATCCGGTTCATGTTCTGGCACCTCAGTCCGGGATCCAGCTCCCGTGAAAGCCGTGCGGCACCCGCCGCGGCAGTCGTATCCGGGCCACGGGGCCCGCGCCGAACTCCGAGGCGCTGATGATCACCAGCTCGCTGCACTCGCGGACCGGGCTGTAGACGTAGCTCAGATACCAGCCATCCGATTCGTCGGTGTGCCCCGGCGCCGCGGCGAATACCGCCTCATCGGGAGCGCCGGCCGTGCCGTTGACGCCGAATCGGTAGACCTCGGCGTCGTCGCGGACCAGGTCGTAGCGGACCAGGCCCTGCGTGCTGACCGCGACGGCGTAGCGGGCGTCGACACCGACGCGGCGGTCGTCCACGCGGGGGAACTCGATGTCGCGGTCGTCGAGCTGGGTCTGGGCGACCGCACCGGTGCCTAGGTCGATCGTCCAGCGCCACAGCGCGGCGGTGGTCTCGAAATCGTTGCTGCCGCGCCAGAGTTCGGGGTAGCGGACCACATGCAGCACGATCGCCTCGTCCTGGGGTGTGGAGACGTCGAACGCGTTGGCGACGTGGAAGACGTAGCACGGGTCGATGTCGAACCAGCGGACCGGACCGAAGGGGTCGTCGCGGCGCAACACGCCGATGCGGGCGCCGTAGGTGTCGTCCCAGCGGTATGGCAGGTCACGCTCGATGGGCCCGGTGAGTGCGACCCGCGGATTGAACACCAACGGCAGGTCCAGGAACACCACATGCTGCGCGGTCAGCGCGAAGTCATGCATGAGCGTCAGTCCGGGGACCTCGATCGGACGGCGAATCTTCACGGTGCCGTCGGCACCGGCCCGGTAGTAGTTGATGTGCGGCCGGGTCAGATCGCCGTAGCCGAAGAAGTGCAGCTCGCCGGTGACCGGACAGAGCTTGGGGTGCGGTGCCATCGAGTCGATCAGTTGGCCGCCGAAGTCGTAGGCGCCCACGGTGTCCAGGTCGTGGGTGATCTCGTAGGGCAACGCGGTGTCCATCAGCGCCAGGGTCTTGCCGGCGTGCTGGATCACGTGGGTGTTGGCCGCGCTGGCCCGCAGATTGCGGCTGCCGTCGTCGTTGAGCGGCGGGACCGGGCGGTCGAAGCTGTCGGTGCGCACCCAGCGGTTGCGGTACCAGGCGGCCCGGCCGTTCTCCAGCCGAACTCCGTGCACCATGCCGTCCCCGGTGCACCAGTGCCCGCCCGCCGTCCGCGGGTTGGGGCCGTTGCGCAGATACCAGCCGTTCAGTTCGGGGGGGATACTTCCCTCGACCGTCAGGTCGAAGGCGGTGAGCTCGTCGGGAACCGGGTTGTAGTTGCCGGGCCGGAAGACCGGGAACACCGTTTCCGGCGGCTGCAGGACCGCCACCGGGGCGGCGGAATCCCGCTGATCCGCGACCCCGTGGGCTACTCGGGTGCGTGCGGTCGGGAAATGTGCGTTGCGCTCGCCGTCGACGGCGGGGGTGAAGTCCTCACGGTCCAGCAGGGACAACATCGCGGGCATCTCGGCGAGTGTGTTGACGGCTTCCTGGCACAACGGGCATTGAGCCAGGTGCGTCTCGAATTCGCGACGGTCGGCCACCGACAGGGATCCCAGCACGTAGGCGGCATCCCACTTGCTGTACTCGTGGTGCGACGTGGTCATAGCACCGTTCCCATGTCTCGCAGTGTCTGTTGCAGGGTCCGCAGGGCGTAGTGCAGCTGGGCTTTCACGGTGTTTTCGGCGATCTGCAGATCTGCCGCGATCTGTGTGGTGCTCCAGCCGTCGTAGACGGCACGCCGCAGCAGGGCCCGGTGATCGGTGGACAGGTGCGCCAGCGCGGTCGCGACCCGGGCGCGGTTGGGCGCGACACCGGGGGGCGTGGTGGGTGAGGCGCTGCTCAGGCGGGCGTGATCGTCAGTGGTCATGACACTGCGGCCCCGGTCTCAGGCGCCCGCGCGCACCGGATCGCCCGGCCGCGGCTTCCCGCGGGTGGGTGTCGATCTTCTGCTGGTTTTGTTCTCTGCATGCACCAGCCTCCCGGAGGTGACACGAGGCAGCGTCGCGGCCGGTTCACACCCGATCTACCGGATGCCCGCCGCTGCGGCCGTGTTCTCCAGTGTGGCGCGCACAGGCCGGCGGGGGTAGGGGCCGGCGAGTGTGTGCGGGTGCCGGAAATTCCCGCCGGTTCGCTACGCCGACGTGGTGACCAGCGTCAGCTGCCAGGCGTCCAGCCAGGGCTTGATCAGCTGCGCGACCGACGATTCGTTCGGCGCTTCGCAGGCCGCTTCGGGATCCTCGTCGTCGGACACCACGGTCAGGATGCCGACCGCTTCGGCGGTGCCGTCGGGCCGCATCCGGAACGCGGGGCCTCCGGCATCGCCGCAGCTGCCCGACGCGGTGAACCGGACCTTGTCCTTCTCCGCCGCGGCCACCGGTCCGCACAGCGGCTCACCGCTACGGCTTCCCAGATGGCACACGGTGTCGCCGACCTCGACACGCTCGGCCAGGCCGGTCACCGGAAGGCCGTCGATCTCGGAGGTCAGCGGAATTTTGCCCGGGTCATTCAGGGTGATCAGGCCGATGTTGTTGCCGGTCCGGGCGTCGTAGACGCTTTCGGCGAAGGTACCGACGGTGGGGTACAGGGCGCCGTGGTGGATGGACACCGCGCCGCTGCCACCGGGCTTGTTGCAGTGCCCCGCCGACAGCAGCCCCGGCTGGCCGGTCTTGGTCTGCACCAAAAAGCCCGCGGTGCAGCTGGTGGCCTCCGAACTGCCGTCGGCGGTGACATTGATTCCGACACCGGGACCGATGGCCTCCGCGGCAGGAAGCGGGATGAGCTGGCGCACCGGCTGGGCGCGGGTAGACCAAACGATGCCCGCTAGGACAGCGACGCCGAGGGCCGCGAAGCCCAGGCGGGTGAGGAGGGTTTTGGGTGGGAGTCGTCGAAAGGCAGCCACTTAGGCGAGGGTACCGAGAGTGGGGCGGGTGTGGGGGTGGGGAGATTTCGCGGAGGGTGAACA
>NZ_LQOT01000026.1 GCF_002101585.1 Mycolicibacter engbaekii
GCGGGGGCCTGCGGCCGGGCGGCCTGGGGCCGGGCCTGCGGCCGGGGGGCCATGAATTTCACCGTCGGCGCCGATGCGGCGCGCACCTCGCGGTCGAGCTCGGCGTCGACCGCCCGCTCGTCGGGCACCTGGGGCCGGCCCGCGATCGCGTCCTGCAACCAGAGCTTGGCGGCAATCACCGGACGGCGCAGCCGGCGCTCGCGCTCCAGCGCGCGGTGCATTCGCTCACGGCTGTTCAGATAACGCCAACGGGCCCAGGGCGCGTGCGGCCGAGACAGCCGCACCGCGCCGATCACCAGCAGGGGAAAGAAAAACATCCCGATCAACCCGGTCCACACCTTGCCCTTCAACAACACCATCACGCCCAGCGGCAATGCCGTCACCAAACCGATGAACACCCCGGTGCGAATCAACGGCGACGACGTATCGTGCCATGTTCCGGCCAGAAACGTCAGCGGGTGAAAGCCCAGCACCAGCAGCCCGGCGACCGCCGTGGCGGCGAACACCGCGTCGACCGACGCGCGGCCGTCCTCCTCCCAGTACACGTCGGACAGATGCAGGATCAGCGCGTACTCGTCGAGCACCAGCGCCGCCCCGATTCCGAACGCGATCGCCGCCAGGCTGAACGCCGGCTCATGCCCGCTGGATCCGACGGTCACCAGCGTCACCCCGGACACCATCACCAGCACCACCCCGAACACCACGTGGTGGATGTGCTTGGTCCCGATATGGACGTTGCGCGGCTGCCACCACCGCGGCGGCCGGGGGTTGTCGGCCTGGCTGCGGATGTAGCGCACCACGGCACGGGTCACCAGGAACGTCGCCAAAAAGGCCAGCAGACAGCACAGCAGCGGCAGTCGGCCACGCCCCACAATGTCGTCGCGGAACCATTCGAGCATCTAATGAAACGTACGCCCTCACCGCACACCACGCCCGGATCGCCACCGGTATGGCGCGGTCTGAGGTAGCCACCGGATAGGCTGTGCTGCGACATGACTACATCGCGGCCGGCCGAGCCGGGCCGTCGGCACGGGGGCATCAACGGTAGGGCCGTTTGGTGGATGTTCGCGGCGCTGACGATGGCAGCCCTGGGCTACATGACGTGGCGGGCATTGGGCAGCACGCCGTATCACATCGACGTCGACGTCTACCGGATGGCGGCCCAGGCCTGGCGTGACGGCCAGCCGCTCTACGGCCAGAACTGGTTCCAAACCCAGATCGACGGGACCGTCCTGCCGTTCACCTATCCCCCGATCGCCGCGGTGTTGTTCGCCCCGCTCACCTGGGTCTCGCTGGGCACCGCCACCGTCGTGTTGACCATCGTCTCGACGCTGCTGCTGGTGGTGTCGATCACGATCGTGCTGACCGGCCTGGGGGTGAGTGTCGAGACAGGCCCGGGTTGCGGCCCGGCCTGGTGGCGCCGAGCTGTGGTGGCCGCGGCGATCGTGGCGGCGGCCATCTGGTTAGACGCCGAACCGATCTGGGCCAACTTCGACTTCGGCCAGGTCAATGCGGTGTTGATGACCCTGGTGATCGCCGACTGTGTACCGCGGCGCACCTACTGGCCGCGCGGCACCCTGCTGGGTGTGGCGGTGGCGCTGAAGCTGACCCCGGCCGTGTTCGTGCTCTACTTCCTGTTGCGCGGCGACCGGCGCGCCGCGATCACCACGGTGGTGTCGTTTCTGGCCGCGACCCTGGTGGGCTTCGCGATGGCCTGGAGCGACTCCTGGCAGTACTGGACGCGCACAGTCACCGACACCGACCGCATCGGCGGAGCGACGCTGAACACCAACCAGAACCTGGCCGGGGCGCTGGCCCGGCTGCCGCTGGGCGAGCAGCTGCGCTCGCTGCTGTGGCTGGCCGGGTGCCTGGTGGTGCTTGCGGTGACCGTGTGGGCGGCCCGCCGCGTGCTCAGCGCCGGTGAACCGATCTTGGCGCTGGTCTGCGTGGCACTGTTCGGGCTGGTCGTGTCGCCGGTGTCCTGGTCGCACCACTGGGTGTGGATGCTTCCGGCGGTGGTGGTGACCGCGGTGATGGCTGCCCGGCACCGGGCGCTGGTGCTGGGAGCGCTCAGCGTGATCGGGGTGGCGCTGATGATGCGCAGTCCGATCGAGTTGCTGCCCGAACATCATGAGATCGGCGCCGCGTGGTGGCGCCAATTGGCCGGAACGTCCTACGTGTGGTGGGCGCTGGCGATGATCATCGCGGCCGGCGCGACGCTGCGGCCGGCCCCCCGGACGAATCCGGATCAGCCCGCCGCGGTCTCCGGAAACCGGGCGACCGGCTGAGCCGTCTCCCCTTCCGAGTGCGCCGCACCGTTTTTGAGGTTCGCCGCGTAGACGTCGACGTACTCCTGCCCGGACAGCCGCATCAACTCATACATCACCTCGTCGGTGACGGCGCGCTCGATGAAGCGGTTGTCGGCCATCCCGTCGAAGCGCGAGAAGTCCATCGGCTTGCCGAAGCGGACGGTGACGCGGCCGAACCGCAGCATCGAGGTGCCCGGCGGGTTGACGACGTTGGTGCCGACCATCGCGACGGGGATCACCGGAACACCGGTGTGCAGTGCCAGCCGGGCCAGCCCGGTCTTGCCCTTGTAGAGCCGGCCGTCCGGTGAACGGGTGCCCTCGGGGTAGATCCCGAGCAGCTTGCCCTGATCCAGGATCCGCCGGGCGGTGTTGAGCGCGGCCCGCGCGGCGTCGGCGTCGTTGCGGTCGATGGGCACCTGCCCGACGGCGGTGTAGAACGAGCGGGTCAACCAGCCTTTGACCCCGGTGCCGGTGAAGTATTCCGCCTTGGCCAGAAAAGTGATCCGACGGCGCACCACCAGGGGCAGGAAAAAACTGTCCATGACGGCCAAATGATTGCTGGCCAGAATCGCCGCTCCGTCGTCGGGGATGTTTTCCAGTCCCTCAACTTTCGGCCGGCCGATCACGGCCAGCAGCGGACCGAAAAACACGTACTTGACCAGCCAATACCACATGGCCCCTCCCTCCTGGTCGTGTTCGCGCTAACTTTACCGAGCGGCCGTGGCTGGGGCCACACGGTGATTCGTCACAGCGCGAATTCGCTGGAATTCCTCAGCTTTCGCCGTCTGAGGATTCGGTTTCGATGTGCACCGGAATGTGTTGGTAACTGGGCCGGACCGGCGCGTCACCGTCGCCGCCGGGTGCGGCCGGGCCCGGTGGGGCCGGTTCGGGCGGTTCCGGCGGCCCGCCGGCACCGGCGGTCTCCCCGACCACGGCGCGGACCACCTCGTAGAGCGCAACGCTGTGCTCGGCCACCACGGTCAGCAGCGGATGCTCTTCGCCGGTCACCAGCGCCGCCAGCGCGCATACCGGGCACCACACCTGCTGACATTTGCCCGGTCCGTCGCCGGAGGCCGCCAGCAGCGCCGCGGCACGCACCGCCGGATCGAGACGATCCAGAATCGCCTGGGCGAGCTTGCGCAGCTCGGGTCCGAGCTCACCGAGGTCGGGGTGCGCGCCAGCGGTCACCGTCGCCCCTCCTCATCGCCAGTCGTCGGCCACACGTCCGGGTCCGGCCGGAAGCGCACCGTCAGTTCACTGCCACGCAGCGTTGCGTCGACAACCGTGCACCGTCGCAGCACCGACGCCAGCCGCACGCGGCGTCTGGTGGCGCCTGCACCGATGATCAGATCGTCTCCGGACCGCCCCAGGCTCAGGACACCGGAATCGACCTGGGGTAACTCTAGCCGCAGGCGATACACCGCCCCCAGCCCGGAACCGGACTCCCGGTCGACCACCGGCCGCACCGGACCGGGCGGTGCCGATCCGTCCCGGCGGCGACTGCCGGCGAGCAGGTCGCCCAGAGCCTTGGGGCCGATCGGCTCACCCGCCAGATGCGGGACCAGCACCATTGCCACGTCGCCGATCGCGCGGTCGATCTCGGCCAGGACGGTGCGCTGTTCGCCGATCCGCTCGGCGTACCAGTCGAACGCGGGATGGGCCGGCAGGTCGGTGTAGACGTACGAATCGTCCTGCACCAAAATCTGATTGACGATCAGTTCCGCTACCCGCACCCCGGTCAGCGACAGCGCCCCCAGGGTCCGGACGGCCTCGGCGGCCACCACACGCTCGGCGGTCAACACCAGATGCGCCGCCACCGTCGTCTCATCCCGGAGGCGCTCGGCAAGCCGCTCGGCGGCAATGCTGATCCGCTCGATCGCCGCCACCAGGGCAGTCGACCGCGGGTCCTCGGTCCCGCTGAGCCGGCGGTGCCGAGGCCAGGACCGTTCGGCATACAGCGCCACGGTCGCCGGCAGGGTCAGCATCCGCATCGCATCGGCGGTCGATGCGCAGTCGACGATGACGCGGTCCCACTGCCCGCTGTCCGCGAGTTCGCCGACCTCGTGCAGACCCAACACCTCCTGGACCCCCGGAAAGGCCGAAAGTTCTTCGGGGGCAAGGCTACCCAGATCCGATTCCGGGAACCGCGCAGCGAGCACCCCGACCACGCCGGCCCAGTGCCGCTCGAGCACGGCCAGGGTGTCCAGCGCCAGCACGTCCAGCCGGCCCGGCCCCGCGCCGTCGAGAGCCACCGGGCTGGGATCCCGGGCACCGTTGGGAGCCAGCTGCACGCCGAGCACATCGCCCACCGAATGGGCCTGATCGGTGGAGACCAGCAGCACGCGGTCGCCGGCGCATGCCTGCGTGACAGCGGTAGCTGCCGCACACGTGGACTTTCCTACGCCACCCTTACCGACGAACAGACTCAGCTGGGCTGCAGCCGGCGTCGCTGCTTGCGGCGGCCTCACTCAGCCTCGGCTCGCTTCTTCAGATCCTTCAGAGCGGTGTCGGTCAGTCGCCGTTCCGCCTTGCGCTTGAGCAGGCCGATCATAGGAATCATCAGATCCACCGACAACTCGTAGACGACCTCGGTACCAGATCCCTTGGGCGTCAAGCGATATTCGCCGTTGAGGGCCTTCAGCAGCGAACTCGACGCCAGCGACCAGCGCACCGAGCGGCGATCGGGCGACCAGTCATAGTCCAGCACCATGGTGTCTTTGAGCACGGCCGCGTCGAGCACCAGCCGGGCCACCTTCGGGTACCCGTCGGCGTCGGTTTCGAGCACCTCGGCCTCGGTGTACTCCGAGACCCAGTCGGGATAGGCGCCGATGTCGGCGATCACCTTCATCACCGTGTCCGGATCCGCCGCGATGTAGATCGTCTGAGCTGTCTTATCGGCCACGTACTACTTCCCTAACTCGCTCGCGCCTGGCACGACCCCACGGCACAGACGGTACCCCGCCGTCCCGGACCGGGGCGGTTCAACGTACGGCGTTCGGAGAGACCCCCACCGGCCGGGAACTCTCCAGGCGGTCCTTGATCTCGAAAGCCATCCGCTTGCCGGCCACCCGGCGGCGGTGGTTCAGCTTCGCCAGGTTCAGCTTGGCCAGCTGCCGGCCGGTCACGCCGGTCGGCTCGGCGTGCAGGAAGTAGTGCAGCAGCACGCCGTCGAGCATCGGCTCCAGCCAGATCTCCATGGTGCCGGTCAGCGGCCCGATCACCGTCCACCGGATGCCCTTGTCGGCCCGGTCCTCGACCACCTGGAGTTGCAGGTCGGGCCACCACCGCTGCCAACTCGAGCGATCGGCGACCGCCGCGCCGACCTGCTCGCCGGATGCGGCGACGAAAGTCTCGTCGGCAACCTGGATACTGTTCATGGCCCGCAAGCGTATCGAAGACGTTTGCGCAGCGAACCTCCCCTGCCCGCCGATGCCGCGCACCCGACGCTGCGGCCCGCAAAAGTGAACACGGTCACGCTCGTGGGCAGGCGCCGACTAGGCTGAGCGGGTCTACCCTGGCTGGCAAGAGAGGTCATCGCAATGCGTGAGTTCAGTGTTCCGGCGTCATTCACCGTCGAGGAGCACGACAACGTCGCCGCGGTCGTTTTCGAGCACGAGCGCAACAGTCCCGATTACGTGATCTACCAGCGGTTGGTCGACGGGGCCTGGACCGATGTCACGTGCGCAGAAGCCGCCGCGCAGATCCGGTCGGCCGCACTGGGACTGATCGGTCAGGGCGTGGCCCCCGGCGACCGGGTGGTCATCTTCTCGGCGACCCGCTACGAGTGGGCCCTGCTCGACTACGCGATCCTGTCCATCGGCGCGGTCACTGTGCCGATCTACGAAACCTCTTCGGCCGAGCAGGTCCGGTGGGTGATGCAGGACTCCAGCGCGGTGCTGGCCTTCGCCGAAACCGACGAGCACGCCCAGATCATCAACGAACTCGCCGCCGACCTGCCGGCACTGCGGCGGGTGCACACCATCGACGGTTCCGGCCCGGCCGCGCTCGACGAGCTCGCCGAAGCCGGCGCCGGTCAGGACCCGGCCCAGCTCACCGCACGCCTTGGCGCGCTGCGGGCCACCGACCCGGCGACGCTGATCTACACCTCGGGCACCACCGGGCGCCCCAAGGGCTGCGAGCTCACCCACTCCAACCTCATCCACGAGGTGCGCGGCACCCAGGCCGCGCTGCCGACCCTGCTGACCGCCGGGCAGCGCCTGCTGGTCTTTCTGCCGCTGGCCCACGTGCTGGCCCGCGCGCTGAGCATCGCCGGCTTCGCCAACAAGGTCACCGTCGGCTTCACCAGCGACATCAAGAACCTGGTGCCGATGTTCGGGGTGTTCAAGCCGACCGTGGTGGTTTCGGTGCCGCGGGTCTTCGAGAAGGTGTACAACACCGCCGCGCAGAACGCCGCCAACGACGGCAAGGGCCGCATCTTCGAGATCGCCGCCCAGACCGCGGTGGACTGGAGCGAGTCTCTCGACCGCGGCGGTCCGAGCCTGTTGCTGCGCGCCAAGCACGCCCTGTTCGACAAGCTGGTCTATCACAAGCTGCGCGCGGCGCTGGGCGGCAACTGCCGCGCCTCGGTCTCCGGCGGGGCTCCGCTGGGCGAGCGGCTGGGCCACTTCTACCGTGGCGTCGGCCTGTCCATCTACGAGGGCTACGGCCTGACCGAGACCACGGCTGCCATCACCGTCAACCCGGTCGGCGGAATGAAGGTGGGGACCGTCGGAAAGCTGGTGCCCGGCAACAGCATGCGAGTCGCCGAGGACGGCGAGCTGCTGGTGCGCGGCGGGGTGGTGTTCAACGGCTACTGGCGCAATGAGGCGGCCACCGCCGACGCATTCGTCGACGGCTGGTTCCGCACCGGGGACCTGGCCGCCATCGACGCCGACGGCTACCTGAAGATCACCGGCCGCAAGAAGGAGATCATCGTCACCGCCGGCGGCAAGAACGTCGCCCCGGCGGTCCTGGAGGACCAGCTGCGCTCGCACCCGCTGATCAGTCAGGCGATGGTCGTCGGAGACGCCAAGCCGTTCATCGGCGCACTGATCACCATCGACCCGGAAGCCTTCGACGGCTGGAAGCAGCGCAACGGCAAGTCCAGCACCGACACGCCCGGGGACCTCGCGACCGACCCGGATCTGCTCGCCGAGGTCGACGGGGCGGTCAAACAGGCCAATCTGTCGGTCTCCCACGCCGAATCGATCCGCAAGTTCCAGATCCTGCCGGTCGACTTCACCGAGGCCACCGGCGAGCTGACCCCGACGATGAAGGTCAAGCGCAACATCGTCGCGGAGAAGTTCGCCGAGGCGATCGAAGCGATCTACGCCAAGGGCTGAGGCACCCTGCCGACCAAGGGCTGAGCCCCGCTCAGGCCTGCAACAGCTCGGCCATGCGTCCGGCCAGCGAGTCCCAGCGCCAATGGCCGGTGGCCCATTCGCGCCCGGCGGCACCCATCGCCGCGGCCCGGGCGGGGTCGGCGAGCAGCCCGGCGACCGCGTCGGCGATCTGGTCCACCGCGCGGCCATCGACCACCAGGCCGGTCCGGTTGTGCACCACGGTCTCGGGGGCACCGCCGGAGTCGCCGGCGACCACCGGCACCCCGGCGGCCGAGGCCTCCAGAAACACGATCCCCAGCCCCTCGACGTCCAGTCCGGCGCCGCGGGTGCGGCAGGGCATCGCGAACACGTCCCCGAGCAGGTAGTAGGCCGGTAGCTCGGCGGCCGGTACGCCGCCGGTGAACGTCACCGCGTCGGCGACCCCGCACTCGCGGGCCAACGTGTGCAGCCTCTCGGCGTACGGTCCCCCACCGACGATGACCAGCGCGGCCCCATCCACCCGTTGCCGAATCGCCGGAAGCGCCCGGATCAGCATGTCCTGACCCTTGCGGGGCACCAGCCGCGAAACGCACACCACGGTGGGACGCCCACCCAACCCGTGCCGGGCGCGCAGCTCGGCGCGGGCCGCGGGGTCGGGGCGGAACCGGTCGGTGTCCACGCCGGGAGGCAGGTGCTCCAGGGCGGCGTCGGGACCGAACGCCGAGGCGAACCGGCCACGGGTGTAGTGGCTGACGAAGGTGACGGTGTCGCAGGTGTCGCCGATCCGGCGCAGCACCGAGCGGGCCCCCGGCAGCATCGACCAGCCGACCTCATGGCCGTGCGTGCTGGCCAGCACCCGAACGGCGCCGGCACCGCGCGCCCGCTGCGCCAGCAGCGCCAGCGGGGCGGCCGCGCCGAACCACACCGTCTCGGCGCCCGAGTCGGCGATGAGCCCACGCATCCGTGCATCGACCGCCGGGCCCGGCAACATCAGCGTGCCGGGATGCCGTACCACCTGATAGCCGGCGGCTTTCGCGGATTCATCGAAGTCCTGCGCGCCCTTCCACTTTGGCGCATACACCGTGATTTCGTGCCGCCCCGCAGCGGCGATGCGGCGCACCAGTTCTTCCAGGTAGCACTGGATGCCGCCGGGACGCGGCGGAAAATCGTTGGTTACCAGCAGGACCCGGCTCACCCGTGGATGCTAGCGCGCGGTCAACCCCGCCACTGCTGCCACCCGGCGAGCAATCCGGGCAGGTCGACCCCGAGCACCAGTGGCACCGCCACGGCCAATGGGACATGCCCGGGGCCGCATGCGGTCAGATAAAGCTCGCGCAGTTTTGCCGTCCCGAAGCGGTCGGCGACGAACCGCGCGAACTCCCACGCCCGCTCGTAGGCCTGGGCACGGCCCGCGCCGCCGGCATCCAGCTCGGCATCCGAGGGCAGCGTCACCGGTCCGGGCGCCGCGCCGGATCGATCCCAGGCAGGCCGCGCGACGAAGTCCGCCACGCCCTCGATGAGCCAGCGCGGCGCATCCAGCGCGGTGTCGATGCGCGCGGCGAAGTGAAACAGTTCATGGGTCAACACGATTCGCAACGCGGGGGTGCTCATCGCGGCCGCACCGGGCGCGAAGACGATCCGCTGCCCCTGCGCTGTCCGGCGCTCCGGATCCACCCGGTCGGCGACCGCGACCGCAGCGATGTCGGCCCACTGCGCCACATCGGCGCTGCCGTCGCCGGCCAGCTCGGCGAACTGGCGATCCGATCCGGTGGCCGTCACCGGGATGCGATGGGACCAGTCGGTGCCCCAGAAGTCCTCGACCGCCTCGACCGCGGCCCCGATGTTCTCGGCCACCCGGCTCAGCAACGCCGCGCCGGCCGGGCCGCCCTGATTCTCCAGCACGACGGTGCGGCCATCCCCCACGATCAGCGGCACCGCTGTCGGCTCGCGTGGCGCGGCGATCAGCAGCGCTAGCGCGCCGACCAGCTCGACGGCCAGCAGCAGCGACAGGACGCGGCGGACTCCGCGACGCTCAGTAACGGCGGGCGTTGTGGATCGGGCCCGACGACGTCATCGGCACCACCCGAACCGGCTGACCGAAGGTGGGCGAGTGAACCATCATGCCGTCGCCCACGTAGATACCCGAGTGCGAGGCGTCCGAATAGAAGGTCAGCACGTCACCGGGCTGCAGGTCCGACAACGCCACCGGCTGCCCGCCGTTGGCCTGCGCCTGGCTGGAATGCGGCAGGTTGATCCCGGCCTGGTTGAACGCCCACATCACCAGCCCGGAGCAGTCGAAGCCGCCCGGTGCGGCGCCACCCCAGACATACGGCGTTCCGACCTGGGTCAACGCGGCCTGCACGGCGGTCGCGGCGGCCCCGCTTCCGGACCCGCCGGGAACCGCACCCAGCGGAGACGGCGCGTCGAAGCCGGGCAGCTGGAATCCGGGGGCCGGCGGCGCACCCTCGGGGGCCGGCTCCGCGGGTGCGGCCTCGGGCACCGGTCCGGGCTGGGCCATCGCGGTGCGCTGCTCAGGGCTGAGTGCGTAGTACTGGGATTTGACCAACGAGATCTGCAGCTGCAAGCGACTCTGGCGCGCCTGCAAGTCGGCCCGCACGGCGGCGGCCTGCTCGGCGGCGGTCCGCGCCTCCTCAGCCGACTTGGCCGAGGCCTCCTCGGCCTGGGCGGCCTGATCGCTGGCGGCCCGGAAGCGGTCCAACTGCACCGCCATGTCGCCGGCCACCACCCGCTGCACACCGAGCTTGTCGATCAGTTGCTGCGGCGACTCGGCGGTCAGGATCGCGTCCGCGCCGCCGACCCGGCCACCCATGTAGGTGGTGGCGGCGAAGCGGTTGACGGCCGACCGGTAGGTGGTGAGCTTTTCGGCGGCCTCATCCACGGCGGCCTGGTCGGCGGCATGCGCGGCCTCTGCGGCCTGCTGGGCGGCGAGCTTCTCGTCGAGGTTGAGCTGCGCGGTGTGCATGGCCTCGGTGGTCTGCTCGGCCTGCCGAGACAGTTCGCTGAGCTTGGCCAGGGCGTCGTCGGCGGGATCGGCGTACACATTTCCGGCCACAACGCTGCTCAGAACCATGACACCGGCCACCAGGCCGGCTGCGGCGCCGAGGATGGGGCGCGTCAAAGCACGCAGGTTCCCCTGCACACGTTCGAGCTCCAAGATTGCATCCTTAACACTGCCCAGGAAGACACGAGGGGGACGTGCCTCCGCCGAAAGTACGTAAGGTCTCGATTAGGTTACGGAACGGCAACGGCGTTGTCTATGTTGAGTGCCTCACTCTACAGCCCCGCGATTGGCCCGACCCGGGCGGCTCGCGGGGGCCGGCCGCCGCTCAGGCCACGCCGGATCGGCGCACGGGTGCGCGCCCGCCACGAATCGGCACCAACCGCAGTCGGGGAGCCATCCCGGCCTCGGCAAGCACGTCGAGTGCCGCCCGCTCGTCGTCGAGCAGCTCGTTGGGCACTCCCAGCAGCACGCTGACCACACAGTCCCGGCAGGCCGGTCCGCGCACGGCGCAGGCATCGCAGTCGATCACCATCGGATCGGCTTCCGGCCGGCGCGTGCCGCCGTCATCCGAGGGTTCGATCTGTCCCATGAGGCTTCCTCTCGATCGGTTGCCCGCACGCTAACGCCGGCCACCGACAAGGGCGGTGCCCACGAGGGTGAGCGTCCTCGCTTCACCTCACCTCCGGCGAGCCTCGCGAGACGCCGGTGTCGGTGCGGCCGCCTAGGGTGCGGCCTATGACCTCCGGTACGGACGCAGGCCAGCTGAGCTTGGCGGATCTCGAAGCCGAACTCGGCGCCTCCCCGGCCACCCTGCGCGAGACCACGTTCGTGGTGGTGGACCTGGAGACCACCGGCGCCCGGGCGGCGCCCCGCGGGGACGGCGAACCGGACGCCATCACCGAGATCGGCGCGGTCAAGGTGCGCGGCGGCGTCGTCGAGGGCGAGTTCGCCACCTTGATCAACCCGCAGCGCGGCATCCCCCCGCAGATCGTTCGGCTGACCGGTATCACCACCGCCATGGTGTACGAGGCGCCCACCATCGACTCCGTGCTGCCGTCGTTTCTCGAGTTCGCCGGATTCGACCGGGGTTCGGTGCTGGTCGCCCATAACGCCGGCTTCGACGTCGGGTTCCTGACCGCCGCCGCGCGACGCTGCGATCTGGCCTGGCCGCGTCCGCCGGTGCTGTGCACGGTGCGGCTGGCCCGCCGGGCGCTCAGCCGCGAAGAGGCGCCCAGCGTCCGGCTCGCCGAGCTGGCCCGGCTGTTCGCGGTCAGCACCACGCCCACCCACCGGGCGCTCGACGACGCCCGCGCCACCGTCGACGTCCTGCACGCCCTGCTCGAGCGGCTGGGCAACCAGCGGGTGAACACCTTCGTGGATCTGCGCGCCTACCTTTCGCATGCGACACCGGCCCAGCGCGGCAAACGCGGCCTCGCGGTGGGCCTGCCGCATCGGCCCGGGGTGTATCTGTTCCGCGGCCCGTCCGACGAGGTGCTCTACATCGGCACCTCCACCGACCTGCGCCGCCGGGTCTCCCAGTACTTCAACGGGTCGGAGCGTCGTCGCCGGATCGCCGAGATGGTGGCCCTGGCGACCCGCGTCGATCACGTCGAATGCGCGCATGCCCTCGAAGCCGGGGTGCGCGAACTGCGCCTGCTGGCCGCCCACGCTCCCCCTTACAACCGCCGGTCGAAGTTTCCCCGCCGGTGGTGGTGGATCACGCTGTCCAAGGAGCCGTTTCCCCGTCTTGTCGTGGTGCGCAGCCCCGGGCACGACCGGGTTGTCGGCCCGTTCCGGTCACGGGCCGACGCCGCCGACACCGCCGTTCTGCTGGCGCGCTTCTCCGGGCTGCGCACCTGCACCACGCGGCTTTCGGCAACCGCCCGGCACTCGTGCCCGCCGCAGCAAGTGGGCGCGTGCCCGGCCGCGGCGGACATCACCGTCGGCGACTACGCCGGCACGGTCCGCCGGGTGGCCGATCTGGTCGACGGCGCCGACAACACCGCCCTGGCCGCGGCGGTGGACCAGGTGCGGGCGGTGGCCGATCGCGGCCATTACGAGAGCGCGGCCCGGTTGCGGGACAGGGTCGCCACGGCCATCGACGTGCTGTGGCGCAGTCAGCGGGCTCGCGCCCTGGCGTCGTTGCCCGAGCTGGTGGCCGCCTCGCCGGACGGCGCCGGCGGCTGGCACCTGGCGGTGATCCGCCACGGTCGGCTGGCTGCCGCCGGGTGTGCGGCCCGCGGGGTGCCCCCGATGCCCGTCGTCGATGCGATCACGCTGGGCGCCGAGGCGGTGCTGCCGGAGCCGGCGCCTCTGGCCGGAGCGCTGGTCGAGGAGACCACCCTGATCGCCCGGTGGCTGGCCGCTCCCGGGGTGCGCATCGTGCGGGTGCAATCCGCGGACGACGAGTCGAACGGCTGGTCCGAGCCGCTGGCCTCAGCCGGGCCGTGGGCGTCGTGGGCGGCTCTGGCCCGCTCGGCGCGGCTGGCGTCAGCGCTGGGCGCCGAAGCGGACCCAACGGGCGAGCAACCGTTCCGCCGCGCCGCTGTCAATCGCCTCGACGGCACGCGCCAGCCCGTCTTCCCAGGCCGGCAGCCACTCAGCGCTGCTGGATAGCCCGGCATGGGCGACCAGTGCCCCGGCGGCGTTGAGCACCACGGCGTCGCGCACCGCGCCTTTGGCGCCGCCGAGCACCGAGCGCGCCTCCTCAGCGTTGGCCTGCGCGTCACCGCCGAGCAGTTCGTGCACCTCGGCGCGGGGAAACCCGAACGCGGCCGGGTCGAAGGTCAGCCGATCGACGGTGCCGGCCTGCACCCGCCAGATCGTGCTCGTGGTGGTGGTGGTCAGTTCGTCGAGGCCGTCGTCGCCGTGCACCACCAACACGCTGGAGTTGCGCGCCGCGAACACCCCGGCCATCACCTCGGCCAGATTGCCGAAGGCGCACCCGATCAGCCCGGCCCGCGGGCGCGCCGGGTTGGTCAGCGGCCCCAGCAGGTTGAACACCGTCGGCACACCGATCTCGCGGCGAGCCACCGAGGCGTTGCGATACGACGGCTGGAACTGCGGAGCGAAGCAGAAACCGATGCCGACCTCGGCGACACTGCGGGCCACGTCGTCGGGCCCCATGTCGATGCGCACCCCCAGCGCCTCCAGGGTGTCGGCACCGCCGGACAGCGAGCCCGCGGATCGATTGCCGTGCTTGACCACCGGCACCCCCGCAGCGGCCACCACGATCGCCGCCATCGTGGACAGGTTCACCGTGTTGGCGCCGTCACCGCCGGTACCGACGACGTCGACGGTGTCGGTGCCGATCTTGTCGGTGGGCACCTTGCGGCCGTGCGCCAGCATGACCTCGGCCAGCGCACCGACCTCGGCCGCGGTCGGGCCCTTCATCTGCATTGCCACCCCGAACGCCGCGATCTGCGCGGAGGTGGCGCTGCCGTCCATGATCTGCTCCATCGCCCAGGCCGCTTCGCCCGGTGGCAGATCCGCACCGGACGTCAGTGCGCCCAGTACCTGTCGCCACTGCCCTATCTGCGCCTTCGGCTGCGCCGCACTCCCTGGCTCGACCACGCGCCCGATCGTCGCATGCGGGGTTCGTGGCGCCAAAGTCAAGGGGAAACGGGCCGGTAACGACCAGGACAAGACTGGTTCACACGAAATGCCAGCCCCGGGTGGAGTTCTACAACTACATAGCGTCATACTTGCGGATGTGACGAGCGCTGTGGGGTCCTCGGGTACTGCCATTACTTCGCGTGTGCATTCGCTGAACCGTCCGAATATGGTCAGCGTCGGCACCATCGTGTGGCTGTCCAGTGAATTGATGTTCTTTGCCGGTCTGTTCGCGATGTACTTCACCGCGCGAGCACAGTCCGGAGGCGCCTGGCCGCCGCCGCCAACCGAGTTGAACCTCGCACTGGCGGTCCCGGTGACGCTGGTGCTGATCGCGTCCTCGTTCACCTGCCAGATGGGCGTGTTCGCCGCCGAGCGCGGTGACGTGTTCGGGCTGCGCCGGTGGTACCTGCTGACCTTCCTCATGGGGCTGTTCTTCGTCTGCGGTCAGGCCTACGAGTACTCACACCTGGTCGCGCACGGCACCACCATTCCCTCGAGCGCCTACGGCACGGTGTTCTACCTGACCACCGGCTTCCACGGCCTGCACGTTATCGGCGGCTTGGTGGCCTTCGTCTTCCTGATGCTGCGCACCACCATGAGCAAGTTCACCCCGGCTCAGGCCACCGCATCGATTGTCGTGTCCTACTACTGGCACTTCGTCGACATCGTGTGGATCGCACTGTTCGCCACGATCTACTTCATCCGATGAGCAACCGCCCGATGAACAGGAGTGTCCGGTTGAAGACACTGAAGAAGTGGGCCCGGCCTGGCAGCAACGACACCGTCGCCCGGCGCCGCCTGCGCCGCCGGCTCTCCGGCGGGCTACTACTGCTGGTCGCCCTGGCCCTGGCCGGCGGCACCGCCGCACTGCTGACCCCGACCCCACAGGTCGCGGTCGCCGACGAGTCCACCTCCGCCCTGCTGCGGACCGGTAAGCAACTCTTCGACACCTCGTGCGTGAGCTGCCACGGCGTGAACCTGCAAGGTGAGCCCGGCCGTGGACCGAGCCTGCTCGGTGTCGGCGAGGCCGCCGTCTACTTCCAGGTCTCCAGCGGACGGATGCCCGCGGCCCGCGGGGAGGCCCAGGCGCCCCGCAAGTACCCGATGTTCGACGCCGCCCAGATCGACGCCATCGGTGCCTACGTGCAGGCCAACGGCAGCGGCCCCACCGTGGTCCGCAACGCCGACGGCAGCATCGCCCAGGCCTCGCTGCGCGGCGAGGACCTCGGCCGCGGCGGCGACCTGTTCCGCCTGAACTGCGCGTCGTGCCACAACTTCACCGGCCGCGGCGGCGCACTGTCGTCGGGTAAGTACGCGCCCGACCTGGCACCGGCCAGCGAGCAGCAGATCCTGACCGCGATGCTGACCGGCCCGCAGAACATGCCGCGCTTCTCCGACCGGCAGATCTCCATGGAGGAGAAGAAGGACATCATCGCCTACGTCAAATCCGTGACCGAGGAACGTGATCCGGGCGGCTACGGGCTCGGCGGGTTCGGCCCGGCTCCTGAGGGCATGGTGATGTGGATTATCGGCATGGTCGCCGCCATCGCCGCGGCAATGTGGATCGGGGCACGCTCATGAGCAGCTACGACAAGACCGAACTCCCCGACGACGCCACACTGGCGACGATGACCACCGACGAGCTGTTGGCTCTCGGCGGCAAGATCGACGGAGTCGAGACCGTCTTCAAAGAGACCCGCTGGCCCGTTGAGGGCACCCGGGCGGAGAAGCGCGCCGAGCGCCGGGTTGCGGCCTGGTTCCTGGCCGGTGGCGGCTTCGGATTGGCGCTGCTGCTGGTCTTCTTGTTCTGGCCCTGGGAGTACGCGCCGCTGGAGTCCCCCGACGGCCTGGCCTACTCGTTGGCAACGCCGTTGTACGGCTTGACGTTCGGGATGTCGGTGCTGTGCATCGCCATCGGCGCCGTGCTGTTCGTCAAGAAGTTCATTCCCGAAGAGATCACCATCCAGGAGCGTCACGACGGCAGCTCCAGCGAGCTCGACCGCAGGACCGTGGGCGCGCAGCTCACCGACGCCTTCGAAGGCTCCACCATCCGGCGGCGCAAGCTGCTCGGTGCCTCCCTGGGCGTCGGATTCGGAGCTTTCGGTCTGGGCACCCTGGTCGCCGGCGCCGGCGGGCTGATCAAGAACCCGTGGAAGCCGGTCGTTGAGACCGCCGAGGGTAAGAAGGCCGAACTGTGGACCTCCGGGTGGACGCCGCGCTACCAAGGCGAAACCATCTACCTGGCCCGCTCCACCGGCCAGAGCACCAACTCGCCGTTCATCAAGATGCGGCCCGAGGACCTCGACGCCGGCGGTATGGAGACGGTGTTCCCCTGGCGGGAGTCCGACGGTGACGGCACCACCGAAGAGTCGCGGGAGAAGCTCACCCACATCATGATGGGCGTCCGCAACCCGGTCATGCTGATCCGCATCCGGCCTGACGACCGGGGCAAGGTGGTCAAGCGCCAGGGCCAGGAGAGCTTCAACTACGGCGACTTCTTCGCCTACACGAAGATCTGCTCGCACCTGGGCTGCCCCTCATCGCTGTTCGAGCAGCAGACCTATCGGATCCTGTGCCCGTGCCACCAGTCGCAGTTCGACGCACTGCACTACGCCAAGCCGGTCTTCGGCCCGGCGGCGCGCGCGCTGGCACAGCTGCCGATCACCATCGACACCAATGGTTATCTGGTCGCCAACGGCGACTTCGTCGAACCCGTCGGACCGGCTTTCTGGGAGCGCACCTCATGAGTCCTGCAATCGGCGACCTGCTCGCCCGCCAAGCTGACGAGATCGACACCCGTTACCACCCGTCGGCCGCCCTGCGCCGGCAGTTCAACAAGGTCTTCCCGACGCACTGGTCGTTCCTGCTCGGTGAGATCGCGCTGTACAGCTTCATCATCTTGCTGCTGTCCGGCGTCTACCTGACGTTGTTCTTCGACCCGTCGATGGCCGAGGTCATCTACCAGGGCGTCTACCAGCCACTCAACGGCGTGCAGATGTCCCGGGCCTACGAGTCGGCGCTGGACATCTCCTTCGAGGTCCGCGGCGGCCTGTTCGTCCGCCAGCTCCACCACTGGGCGGCGCTGATGTTCGCGGCGTCGATCATGGTGCACCTGGCGCGCATCTTCTTCACCGGCGCGTTCCGCCGACCGCGTGAAGCCAACTGGGTGATCGGGTCGCTGCTGCTGATCCTGGCCATGTTCGAGGGCTACTTCGGCTACTCCCTGCCCGACGACCTGCTCTCCGGTATCGGTCTGCGTGCCGCGCTGTCCTCGATCACGCTGGGCATGCCGGTGATCGGCACCTGGCTGCACTGGGCGCTGTTCGGCGGCGACTTCCCGGGCACCATCTTGATCCCCCGGCTCTACGCGCTGCACATCCTGCTGATCCCGGGCATCATCCTGGCCCTCATCGGCGTGCACATGGCGCTGGTGTGGTTCCAGAAGCACACCCAGTTCCCCGGCCCGGGCCGCACCGAGACCAACGTCGTGGGCGTGCGGGTGCTGCCGGTCTTCGCGATCAAGTCGGGCGCGTTCTTCGCGATGATCACCGGCATCCTCGGCCTGATGGGCGGGCTGCTGCAGATCAACGCGATCTGGAACCTGGGCCCCTACCGGCCTTCTCAGGTGTCGGCGGGTAGCCAGCCGGACTTCTACATGATGTGGACCGAAGGCATGGCCCGTCTGTGGCCGGCGTGGGAGTTCTACCCGTTCGGCCACACCATTCCGGGAGCGGTCGGCGTGGCGCTGATCATGGGCGCGGTGTTCACCCTGCTGATCATCTACCCCTTCCTGGAGAAGAAGTTCACCGGTGACACCGGGCACCACAACCTTCTCCAGCGGCCCCGGGACGTTCCGGTCCGCACCGCCATCGGCGCCATGGCGATCACCTTCTACATGGTGCTGACCCTGGCCGCGATGAACGACATCATCGCGTGGAAGTTCCACATCTCCCTGAATGCGACCACCTGGATCGGCCGCATCGGAATGGTGGTGCTGCCGCCGCTGATCTTCTTCGTCACCTACCGGTGGTGCATCGGTCTGCAGCGCAGCGACCGCGCGGTGCTCGAGCACGGCATCGAGACCGGCATCATCAAGCGGCTGCCGCAGGGCGCCTACATCGAGCTGCACCAGCCCCTGGGCCCGGTCGACGAACACGGCCACCCGATTCCGCTGGAGTACGCCGGTGCCCCGCTGCCCAAGAAGATGAACAAGCTCGGTTCCGGTGGCGCCACCGGTCACGGCAGCTTCCTGACGGCCGACCCGGCCGACGAGGACGCAGCGCTCACCGAGGCCGCTCACGCCAGCGAGCGGCGTGCGCTGACCGCACTGGCCGAGTACCAGGGCGAAGAAACCAACGGCCACCACTAGGCCCATCGGGACCCAGGTGTCCCAGCCAGCGGGCAGCCTGCGCACTGTGTTGCGTGGGCTGCCCGTTTTGGTTGGTGCGGCCCCGGAGTTCGATCCGGCACAAGCCCCAGACGATCCCGTCGACCTGTTCGTCGAGTGGTTGCTGCACGCTGTCGACAGCGGCGTCGCGGAGCCGCATGCGATGACGTTGTCGACGGTGCACGCCGGCGGCGACCGGGCGCGGCCCGGCGCACGGGTGCTGATCCTCAAAGACGTCGATGCCGCCGGATGGCACTTCGCCGTCAGCTCGGCCAGCCGCAAGGGCGCGGAGCTCGCCCGCAATCCGGCTGTCGCGCTGACGTTCTACTGGGCCGCACTGGGCCGCCAGATCCGCATCGAAGGCGTCGCGCTGCCCGACCCACCGGAAGTGACCGCTGCGGACTTCCAGGCCCGCTCCGAAGGCGCCCGGGCGATGGTGCTAACCGGACGGCAAAGTGAGCCGTACTGCGACCCCGCCGAGATCGACGAAGCCCTGGCGAAAGCACATCTGGAGCACGAGCGCTCCCCCGCCCTGGTCCCGGTCGAGTGGGCTTCGTATGCGGTACGCGCTGACTCGGTGGAGTTCTGGCAGTCCGACACCGTCCGCCGGCACCGCAGGCTCCGCTATGAGCGTGCCGGCGCCCGCTGGGCGACGACGCTGCTCTGGCCTTAGCCCGCTACGCCCGCGCTGTACCGCTCAGCCGAACCGAGACGGCAGGTCCGCCACCTCACCGAGCTGGCGCAGGTACAGCCAGGGAATCACCGGCATGGCCACCGCGCCGACCCCGGCCAGGCCGTAGCAGACCCACGCCCCGGTGTCCTTGCCGACGGCCATCAGATAGGTCGCCAACGCCACCAGGGTCAACGCCGCACCGGTCGCGCTGGCCATCGCGGTGATGCCACGCAACAGCACCCGGTCCACTTCGTCCTGGTTGGGCAGCAGTGACCTGGTGCCGGCAGCTCGCCGGCCGGGCACGTCGAAGCCGCGCTGTGGCAGCGGGGCGCCCGGCCGCAGCGGCTTGGAAGGCGCCTGGGGCGGAAAGCCGGCGGGCCGCGGCGCCTCGGGCTGACGGGCCCGCAGCAGCATCGGGACGGCGGCCAGTATCACCAGCGCCGATACGCCGATCACGACGTAGAGCAGTCCGTGCGAGCTCTCCGCGGGCTGGTGAAAGCCCCGCCCGAGATCCACCAGGGCCACCGTGGCCGCCACGCTCATGCCCAGCAGCGTCAGCCAGATCGCCGCGCAGGCGCCCAGCAGGACGCGGTCTGTGACTTCCGGGGAGCGTCCCGGTCCAAAGAATCGATCTGTCATGGTTCCGCCGCTCATCCGCAGCTCGTCGCCGGTGCATCGTTGCTGTTGGAGAACAACACCCTACCGTCACTGCTGGTGATCGAGCAGTTGAGCTTGCTCAGCCGCAGCATGCTGGTGGCCTCCACGGCCCCGATCTCCGACTGGGAGATGGGGGTCAGCGTCAGCGACCACGGAATGTAGGCGTTGCGCTGGGTGCGACGCTGCCCGGAGGCATCGACGTAGGTGATGGTGATCTGGTCGAACGGGGCCTTGGTGCCTGTCACCGAATACGTCACCTGCAACGGCTTGGCCGGCGTGGTCGTGGTGGTCTCCTGCGTCGTGGTCGGTGGCTCCGTTGTCGGCTCCTCGCTCGGCGCGGGCGGCGGCGGGGGTGGCGG
>NZ_LQOT01000027.1 GCF_002101585.1 Mycolicibacter engbaekii
CCTGCCGAGGTGTTCGAAGAGCAGCTACGCTCACTCCAATAACCCGGTGTTGCAAGGACCAGTTGAACCCAGGCAGTACACGTCGGTGGCGTTCACGCAGCGGCTCATCGACGAAGGAGTGGACCCCTCGGTCGGGTCGGTCGGCGACGCACTGGACAACGCGCTCGCCGAGACGACCGTCGGTTCGTTCAAGAACGAGCTCATCCATCGGCAAGGCCCGTGGCGCGACGTCAGCCAGGTCGAACTCGCCACCGCCGAATGGGTCGACTGGTTCAACACCGAACGTCCCCACGACTACCTCGACGACTTCACCCCCGCAGCCGTCGAAGCGCTTCACTACGATCACAGGCACACCCCACCGAAGGCGGGGTGATTCAAGGAAATCAGTCCCCGGACTTACCGGGACGGCTCAGAAAGTGCTGTGCGAGTTGTCCCGAAGATTCAACGGCAAGTCCAGCGTGGTGAACAGCTCGCGCTCTAACAGCCATGGCTCCGGTACCGCGATCCAGGAGACCAGAGCATTGTCGGCCATCCACTCGCTCAGTGCTGCCTCGCCAGCACCGAAGGTGCGCCGTGTGCCTGATCCAATTCGTCGGAGCTCGATACCGAGTTCAACGGCCAGCAGGCAGCCGAGCGTCTTGCGCAGCGTCGAACTTTTCGCGTTACCACGGTAATGCTGCTTGATCCGCTTTCGAATGTTCTGCTGGCTGGGCGGCTTTCCATTCGTGGGTGGCCTCCTGGGACTGATGCCGGCATAGAGCAGTGTCAGATCGCCCTTGCGTTCGCATTGGGACACATCAATGGTGGTCGGCAGCTGATGGAACCACCACCCATAGACGCCCGGCTCGGCCGGGATGGGGCTCGGGCGGGTGAGGACCTCGCTGCGCGTATACGGCACCGCGGCGAGGTAGCGGTCGATCAACTCGCCCCGACCCATGGCACCCTCCGGCAAGGCGCATCGACGTCACTCCGCTGCCCCGGTCGGCGGTAGTTCCACCCCGAGCCGCGACTGCAGCTCACCGGTCAGCGGCGTCAGCAGCCGGAAGGTCACCAACATCGGTTCCGATCCTTCGTGGCTCAACGGCACTACTCGGCCCAGGTAGGTGAAGGCCCCGTCGGTTGATTTCCGGCGCATCCATAGCTCGATCGATTTGCCAGTCTGCAGTGCTTCGAGGATCTCTCGGCCCTTCTTGCCGCCAGGCTTCGTCGACAGCTGTGAGCTCCATACAAAGATGTCGGGGGCTTCAAAGTGCTCGACGTAGGCGGTGCGATCGGCGCGCTTCACCAATGTGACGAACAGGATGGCGTGTTGCCGGAGCGACACGTGGCCGGAACGCCAGTTGCCCGGATTGAAGACTTCGCCGTAGAGCGTCGGCACGTCCATACTCTTGAACTGCTCGCCGATCCGCGCCGCCAGTGGGTTGACGTCTTGCTGGTCGAGCTTGGACACCAGGCGGGCCACAGGCCGCATATCGGAACGGCCCTCGATCGTGGCCACCGCGGGGTTCGCTGATTCTAGGAGATAGCCCGAACCTTGTCGGCGCAGAATCTTGAGTGTCCCGGCAACACCTGATTTGCCGGCCGTCTCGACCAACACCGGCTGGTCTACGTAGTCACGTGCCGATCCGCCAGTGATCCACTGAAACAACAGCGGGTCGCCGTGTCGGATCGGATTCGGGCCGCCGTCCATCGAATCGCCGTGGGCGAAGCATACGAAGTGACTCGACGGTGTCAGCTGCTGACCAGCCTGCCGCCGGATCGCGATCTCGGTGGCGGTGTGGTCGCTCCATGACGTTGCCGCGTCCGGCCCGCACGCCACGGTGTAATCGCCGAAGAATGGCACGTATTCGATGTCAAACCCGTCAGAAGCGACCGCGCCGGGGCGCAGCACCAGAGTGCCGTCCATCTGGTCGAGCTCAACGGTGTGCGAAGTCCCGGGGTGCCCGGCCGACCGACCGAACCACCCCCGCAACAGCCCCGGCAGCGCATTGCCGGCGGCGCCATCCCGGGTTGCCAGTGCGATCGTGCCCTTGGCGAACGACGCGTCGTACTCGACGCCGTCGGCGATGAACGAAACAGTCCCCGACGGCAGATCCGGATGCTGCCGTCGGTCCAGCCGAATGACCGGATGGCCGTTGGCGTAGGCGAGCCGGCAGGTCCATGAGCGAGTCGTCGGGGCGGCCTTGTCAAGAAGGTAACTGGCCAGACGGTACTCGATGATCTCGGCAACAAGGCTGTCGAAAACATCCCCGAGGGCCTCGTCTATCACGAATGCCGGAACGATCCGATCAGATTCCAGGCGGAACAATGCATTTGGCCGAGCAGCTTCAGACCCGGCTCCGGCAAGGTGTGCGATCGGCCACTTGCGCCAGTACCCTGCCCATTTGTCTGTCGGAGCGCCGGCCAGGTCGGGGAACTCCTTGGCCGGCACTTCCCGGGCTAGTCGGGGATCAGCGAGCAGTAGCCCGCGAGAAGTGTCCGCGTTGTGAGAGATCTCGGCGCCGATGCGCAGCACGCCGTCGTGCAGCAGTGCACGGATCGCCACCAGCTTGTAGCTCTTGGTGATGCTCTCGGTTTGAAAGCCGCGCAGGGTTTCGCCGTGGGCATCGACGACGGCGGCCTCGCGCTCGCCGAGCAGGTCGGCGGTGCGCAGGAAAGCAAACCAACTGCCATGCTTGGCGGTCACGACCGCCGGATCGTGACCGGCCCGAAACGCCTGCGCAGCCGTCGGACGCAGCCCTTCCTCGGCTAGAAAGGAGCGGCAGTATTCTTCGATCGCATCGTGGGCGGTGGTACGGGACAGTGCACGCAGCATCTCCACCACCGTCAGGTCGTAGTCGACTGAACAGCCATCGGGCAGGTTGAAGTCGCCTGCTTCCAATGCCTGCAGCACCTGCAGCGTCGTCGGCGCCTCCCGGCGTCCCAGGCTCAACAGCGTGCGAGGTTTGAGCAGGAACGACCGATGGTTGCCGATGAAGTCGATCACCGTCAGCGCGTCCTTGCCGTCCAGCGTCCGCAGGCCGCGGCCCAACTGTTGTAGGAAGACCACCGGCGACTCGGTGGGCCGAAGCATCAGCACGGTGTCGATATCCGGTACATCGAGGCCCTCGTTGAAGATGTCGACGGTGAAGATCACCTCCAGCTCGCCGGCGCGCAACGCCTCAATCGAGGCATGCCGCGGTGCGCTGGTCGGTCCACTGTGCACCGAGGCGCAACGAACTCCACGCGCGGCGAAGAACTCTGCCATGAAGTCCGCGTGGTGCTTCGTGACGCAGAACGCCAAGGTGCGGCCACCGCGCCGCGATTGCCACTCGTCGAACGCCGACTGGGCGCGCTCTTGGGTTTCGACGGCTGCTTCGAGGGCTGCCGGGTCGAACTTGCCGTTGCGCCAAGGGATCGGCGCGAAATCGACGAGATCCCGCACACCCCAGTAGCGAAACGGCACCAACTCCGCCCGCCGGATGCCTTCCACAAGATCGCAGGAGAACACCAAGTTGTCAGCACAGAGCGTCAGCAGGTCGGCGCCATCCATCCGATCCGGTGTCGCCGTCAACCCCAGCAAGAAGTTTGGAGTGAAGTGATCAAGCACGTTGCGGTAGGTGGAGGCGGCGGCGTGGTGAAACTCGTCAACCACGATGTAGTCGAAGGCGTCGGAAGCGAAACGGTCGAGGTTTCGTGACAGCGTCTGTACCGAGGCGAACACGACCTCGGCGTCGAGCTGTTTCTCCTCGCCATAATACAAGCCGAGGGAGGCCTGCGGGATCACTCGGCGGAACACGTCACGGCTCTGCTTCAAGATCTCCTCGCGGTGCGCAACAAACAGCACCCGCCGCACATCGGGGCGTGCCGCGTCGAACGCCGCTAGCCAGGTCTTGCCGAGACCTGTGGCCATGGTGACCATTCCGGCCCGGAAGCCTTCCGCGCGAGTCTGTGCCAAGGCCCGCAGCGCCTCTTGCTGAATCGGGCGAGGCTCCGGCGGCGCCTCGGGTGCGTCGATGACTTCGACTGTTTGCGGAACGTAGACCGGCGCCGGCTGGTACGCGGCGACTAGCTCATCGGTCAGCGGCATGCTTCGCTCATCGCTCCAGAGCGCCTGGAATCTTTCTCGCAACTCATCGGTGGCTGCCACCATCAGGTTCCATTCGATGCCACCATCGAGGCCCGACCGACTCAGGTTGCTGCTACCCACGAAGGCGGCCTCGGTCTGCCCGTGCGACGAGTAGAACAAATACGCCTTCGGGTGAAAACTGACGTCCGGATCGTGGAAGACTCGGACATCCAGCTGGTCGGGATGATCGTCCATCAAGTCATGCAGGCGGGCGAGAGCGGCAAGCTCGGTCAGCGATAGGTAATCAGTGGTGAGAATCCGCACGGTGGCGCCGCCCTCCAAGCTGTCCTGGAGCGCACCGATGATCAAGTTCAGCCCGGACATCTTGATAAAGCTGACGACGATGTCGACATGGTCGTAGTCGACGTCCCGAAGATGTTGCACCAACTCCGGCAGCAGCAGCCGCACCTGTCCATCGACCAACAGTGGTGTTCTCACGGTCAATCCGGGCTCTTCGGAAGTTTCGTCTGGCTTGGCCAGGTAATTGCCGCGGGAGGGGATCACATTGCGCACGCCGCCGCGCGGGTCCACGACATCGCCTGCGTAGCGCGGGATGACGTGGATGTGCAGGTGGTCTACGGTCTGGCCGGCGGCGGTCCCGGCGTTGAAGCCCACATTGAACCCGTCCGGATCATGCAGATGCTCGATGTGGGCACGCACGTCGTCGACCAAAGCCATCAGGTCGATGCGTTCCTCGGGGGTGGCCGCCCACCAGTCGGCGATCTGCCGACGCGACACGACCAGGGCGTGGCCTGGGTTGACGGGGAAGGGGTCCCACAGCGCGAACGCCGACCGGTTCGAGGTTATCCACTCAGTACGTGGGACGTCGAAGAAGGGGGATTCCGAGGAGGGCATTGTTCACTTTCGGGTCGTGTCGGGCAGCCGTCTCGCAGCGGTTGGCCAGCATTATGCCCAGCAGCACCGACAGTGTCGCGCGATCGACGGCAGCAAGACACCGGAGCAGCCGCGGTTCGTCGGCCCCGTGTGCGAAGCTGCGGGTTACCTCGGTGAAAGGACGTGATAGTGGACGGCGCGGAGCTCGGCGGTTCAGTCGAGGCGGAGGTCTGGGAACTGCTCGACGCGGACGAGACGGTGAGCGAAGAGATCGCGTACCTCGTCGCGGCGGCGCTGCACGGCGACAACGAACTCGCTGAGCAACTCGGCGGCCAGGCCCCAGTCCCCGAGCGTCCCGGCACGACGACGACAGACAGGCCCGCACCATTGCGCGCGTTTCTGCGTTCGATCACGGTGTCGGGATTCCGCGGGATCGGCCCGCGCGCAACGTTGGAACTCAACCCCTACTACGGCATCACGGTGATCAGCGGCCGTAACGGCTCTGGGAAGTCCAGCTTCGCCGAGGCCCTGGAGTATGCCCTGACCGGTTCGAGCTATCGGTGGGCCAACAAGAAGAGTCAGCAGTGGGAAACCTCGTGGCGGAACCTGCACATGGGCGAACCGGCGGCGATCGCCATCGACTTCGCGATGGAACCCGACGACGCCCGCGGTGGCACGACCGCCACGGTCGGCGTCGACTGGGCGACGGGGGCAGAGTTGCACGATGCCCGCCGGTGGTCGCAGATCAAAGGGCAGAAGCGTGAGCTGGTCGCCGCGCTTGGCTGGGAACAGGCGCTGGAGACCCACCGCCCGCTGATGTCCTACGACGAGCTCGGCGGCCGTCTGCAGGACCCACCGTCGGCGCTCTATGACTCGCTCAACCGCCTCCTCGGACTGGACCTGATCGCCGATGCCGACAGTCGGCTCAAGGACGCCGAGAAGCAGCTGAGCGGGCCACGCAAGGCTGCGAACGATGCCCGAATCCAACTGCGAAAGACCCTCGACGGCTCGACTGACCCTCGCGCGGCGCAGGTCAAGAAGCTGACTGCCCGCACGCCATACGACCTCGATGCGGTCTGGGCGACGACGTCGGGGGCCAGTAACGCTCAGGCGACCACCATTGCGCAGCTGCGGGCACTGGCCAACTTGGTTGTCCCCGAGCCGGCGAAAGCTACTGAGGTGGCGAACGACCTGCGGGCCGCGATCGACGACCATGTGGCGGGGGCCGATGCCGTCGTGAAGGCGATGACGGCACGAGCGACGCTGCTGCGTCAGGCGCTGCATCTGCACGCCGACATCGGTGACGGCACCTGCCCGGTCTGCGAGACCGGAACGATCGACGCCGCATGGCGAGCAGCGGCGCAGGAACGGTTGAACGAAGCTGACGCGAGCACGGCCAAACATCAAGCGGCGACGCAGCGGTTGACGCTGGCTAGATCGGCGGCTGATGGCTTCTTCGGAACCGTGACGAGTCAGCCCCTGGTCGAAGGTATCGAACTGCCGTCGCTGTCCGCCTTCAACGACGCCCTGGCGAGTGCGCGATCGGCGCCCGAGAGCTTGTCCGACCTGCCGACTCACCTGGAAGTGGCGGCATTGGACGTGGCTGAGGCCGCAGCCGCACTCCGGGCAGAGGCCGCGCAGCGCGCCGCCGAGCTGGAGGACGCCTGGGCGCCGATCGCCCGCACGATCGCAGCGTGGCACGAAATGGAGACCGCCGCCCGCAAAGACGATGACCGCCTCGATCGTGTGAAGGCGGCGTTGAAGTGGTTGCGCGCCAACGCCGAGACACTCCGGGATCGGCGTCTGGCCCCGATGGTGGATCAAGCCCAGCACATCTGGGGTCGCATGCGCCATGAGAGCAACGTCGACCTGGGCAGCATCACACTTGAAGGGTCCGCCACCAGGCGCCGTGCGGTCATCGACGGGACCGTCGATGGCGTACCGGCCGGAGCGTTATCGGTGATGAGCCAGGGCGAACTACATGCACTCGCCCTGGCGTTGTTCATCCCGCGGGCCACCACTCCGGCCAGCCCATTCCGGTTCATCGTGCTTGACGACCCGATCCAGGCGATGGACCCAGCCAAGATCGGCGGGTTTCTCGATGTGCTGATCGAGCTCGCGAAGACCCGCCAGGTGATCGTCTTCTCCCACGACGACCGGCTACCGGCGGCCATCCGCGCCCGGTCCGTCCCCGCACAACTGCTTGACGTCACCCGAGAGCACGGGTCGGTGGTCGTGGTCAAGGAGAACGACCTGCCGGCCGAGCGGTACGTCGCGGATGCGGAAGCGGTGATCTTCGATGACGGTCTGGATGACCTGGTCAAGCGGAAGGCCGCGCCCGGTCTATTCCGCATGGCGATCGAGGCTGCGGCGCACCAGAGGTTTTTCAGCGATCAAGCCAAAGCCGGTGTGGCTTACCATGAGTCTGATGCGGAGTGGCAGGAGGCAACGACCACCCAGATGCGGGTGGCGTTGGCGCTGACCGGGGTGGCATCAGGAGATATCGCTGGATGGAAATCGTATCGGCCGCATCGCTTTCCGACGATAGCCATCTGTGCCTCGGGCGTGCACAAAGGTGCCGTGCTCGACCGCGGCAGCATCGCGGACCTCCGCAAAACTGTTCGCGACATCGTGGAGAACCGTTGACCACCGCTGCCGAGCGGCTGCTTGCGCGAGCAGAAGCGCTCCTAGACTCCCCGGACAGCGCGGCGATCGGCAACTCCGCGCGCCTTGCAGCATTTCTCCTACGCCAAGCGGTGGAGGAACTGGTTGAAGCCCGCTGTGAATTGCTGTGCGAAGGTCAGGCGGTGATCGGGAGTCAGAAAGCGAAACTCGCTGTACTCAAGTCGCTCGACCCCACGCCGTTCGGGGGCGTCCTCATCGACGCCTGGCACCAGCTGAGCGGTTTCTGCCATCAGCACGCCTACCAGCTGTCGCCGACGGTGCACGAGGTTCGGGTGCTGTGCGCCGCGGTGCGGCTGGGGTGCGTTGGCGGGGGTTCCCGAATCGGGAATGACTTCTCTTCGAAGGGAAAAGGATGACAGACGCACCTAGCTCCGAGGCCGAAGGCGACTGGGCTCGACTGCGGCTAGTGGACCTCCATCTTCGCACTGCTAGGAAGGTCTTTGGTTCGCCGGAGGAAGCGAAACCGTGGGTCGACGCAATCACCCGCTACGCGCCCAATGCCGAATCGCTCAGTGCGATCTTGACTAGCGGCTTAGCTCCGCACGAATTTATTGCCTGGCGGGACGCGGGAGTCGACTCCTGGAACATTGTCCCCTGGTCGAAAGCGCTGTCGCAGGTCGGCTTAACGCACGGGCACATGAAGCATTGGCGAGCAGCGGGTCACAGAGCGACAACCCTGCCACCCCTCGTTCCGTACCTGTCGAATGACGCAACCTTCGGTGAGATCCTCGAAGCGATCCAGAATTGGAGCGCAGAAGAACTCATTGGTGTCCTGGAAGCCGGCCTCGCCATCAACGATGTAATCGACTTGCGCAGGAGCGGTGTCAGCGGGCGAACGTTACATGACTGGAGCCTTTCGGGTATCGCTGCCGCTGAGTGGCAGGAATGGATAACCAAGGATGTTTCCGTCGAGGCGGCCACACCTTTCTGCCGCGCGGGAGTGGACGTCGCTACGGCGAGCGAATGGTTGGCAGCAGGTTTGTCGTCCACTGAAGCCGTGGACCTGATTGGCAAGCAGGTGTCTCTCGATGTCGTCCTCCAGTGGACTGAGGAGGGGTTTTCACCCTGGAACGCAGCGACTTTCGTCGGTGCCGGCGTGTCGCTTTCGGAGGCACGGAAATGGAACGCGGTGAACATCGCTGCGCCGGACGCCGTCAGGTTCATCTGCGGTGGCATCACGGTAGCGACAGCCTCCGAGTGGCTTGAGAAGACCGAACTGTCGGCAGAAGACGTCGTCGACTTCATCCAGAAAGATGTGTCGCTAGCACAAGCCAAAGATTTTGGCAGACGAGGAATCGGGTCCCACCAAGTCACTCGTACCGACGCCGGTTTGGAGCTCGATCTCGAGCCCTGGCAGGAGGAGCCCATCGATCAGCTGCCGAAAGCCATCGAACCCGGAGACGTGCATATCACTGTATGGACAACGGCCTTCGGTGGTCACCCGGTAGCACATGATGTTGACTTCAGCTGGGACGGAGCACACACCGCCGAATGGCACGAGGACATTAGCGGGGTCAACGGCGGACTCTCGATCGCGTCCAGCTCGCCGGCGCGCGGGGTCCTGGCATGGCCAGACAGCAAGGACGTCTTGCTCACGTACACATGGAGTGAGCTGGGCTTGGAAGGCCACGCCCGGCTGGTAGGTATGGCCCCGACCAATGGGGGATGCGTATCCGATCCAGCTCAGTGGGTCCGGCTTTCTGACGCGATCGTCAAGTTCGTACTCGTGGATCTGGGATCAAGTAGCGACGAACGGTCTGTCGAGTATCTGGACAAGGCCCGCGACCACATTGTGGATATTCACGATGCAAGCCGTCAATATTTGACTACGAATTCAGCGATCTCCCAAATCGATTTTGGTTCCTGGCTGGAAATGCAGTTAGCGACAGGACGGTACAAGGATCTTCATGATGGAGACTAGGGACCGATGAAGGAGAGGTAGAAGTACGATGGACATCGTATACCGGGTGATTCCTGGCAGCCCCACCGTGACGTTTGCCGAACGCGGTAGTGCTGAATATGTGGCTCACATCTGGCGGGCCTTGTTGCAGTCGAAAACCTGGGGAGAGCTCAAACGTAACCTGCCAGACGGGGACTGGGAGGACCAATTTCTTCCGTGGTTCGAGGATCGTGAGGAAGACATCCCCGCCGATGGCGATCTGTTTACCACTGATGATGCGCCCGACTACTACCCGCCTTGGCTGGCCCAGGAGCAGGTCGACTGGTTCCCGGAGGAGCTGATCAAGAAGTATGATGGAGACATTGGCACATCGGTTCACGATGGGGAATTTCTGAGCCTACCGGCTGACAAAGCTGATGAGATCGCGGCCGACCTGCGCGCTCTGGGGCACACAGTGGAACGGACCGACCTAGTATACGAATAGCGCCGGTCGATGTTCACGCCCCAACGACATTCTGCGGGTCAGGAAATTGCGAATATTAATGACTCGGCACGTCCCGATCTAGAATTTCGGCGTACGCGGGGTCTCGTGAACGGAGGCTTGCCCGGACCTGTTCGATGAGCTCGGCGGAGAGATGAAGTTTAAGGTAGGCCGACGCGTAGAGTGACTCGCTTTCGTCCTCGTCCTCGTCGTCCATCTCGGAGCTCCAGACGCCTCGACGGTCCTTAGCGTCGGCCGCGTCAGCGAATAGCTGAACAGTGGGAGAGTATGGCGCTGAGTCCCCACCCCAAAGGCCTTCGTGCACGGAACCTTCCACGAGCCAATCGGCGAAGGCAGTCGCGAAGTCATCGAATGGCCTGACCGCGACGGCTGAGCTGGAGTCGATCCCGCCATGGTCATACCGGCCATACTCAACGGCGACCCCTGGGAGCGCAAGCCCAATTGATGTGTACCCCATCAACGGGTTCCACTCGCCTTCCTCCATGCCGTGCTCCGCCCAGCACGGACTCATGTCCGGCTCTTCGTCCTCGTCCGAACCCGGCATCATGATGTAGTCGTCATCGACGGTGCGGTAAGCCGCCCACGGGGCGCCGTTGACCGTCGCGTAGTTGCCGCTGGAGTCCTTGCCGCTTCGAATCGGCTCTAGCACGAACGGCAACTGAGCGACGACTTCCGGTGCGCAGCGGATTCGGACTGTCTCGCCAGCGCCGATCCGCCGCAATGACTGCGTCGACGACAACACCGACGCAATATTCGCTCCTGCGCAGGGCGTTTCGTTGCCAGAGGCGTCACGCATCAGAAATTTCCCGGCTGTCTGACGCAGCTGTAACCGCTCCAGCAGCAATGCGTCGTCACCTTCGCCGTCGTAGCGGACAATCTCGTAGACGACGTCTGCGCTCACCCCGTGCCTCCCGTCAGAATCTCAACTACTACTGAAACAGGCCAGCTCCGCAAGATTGAGGTTCGGAGGCCCATCATGGCTATGGATATTCGACCACAGAAGCCATCTGAATCTAATAGGTTCGTCTGATCATCTCCGGGACAGGCTCATTCGAAACTACCGCGTGAATCAGCTTGCTAAGGTTGATCCAGGTTTGTGGTTCCTTCAGCGCAGATTCGGGGTCTTCGCTGCCCGCGCCGGGGGCTCCGCCGGTAACGCGTGCCCAACCCTCTTCCTCTGCTAATGGATGCAGGAACGCGATCAACGCATCGTTTTCGTTGAGCCAGGAGACCCAACCCTGGATCGGGTCGCTATTGATCTCGCCAACGAACGTCGGATCATCTTCCTCGGTGGCGGCGTCTAACATAAACGATGCCGCGCGTTCGCCGTCCCAGGTGAATCGGATCTGGTAGGAGAACGGTTCGTCGTCGTCTGCGACGACATCGTCGAAAACCAAACTGAATTCCCCTGGCTTGATCTCGGACGTTGAGGCGTGGGCGGTTACACGCGTCTCCTGCGGCACTTCGATGACCACGGCAAGACCGTCACCATTCGGTTCAACCGCATGGACGATAAACCCGCCCTCCTTCTCGAGCAATTCTCGTGCGCGCTTGGAAACCGTGTCGAATCCGGTGCTCATGGGCAATCCGGTGTCAGCCTCAAAGACGGTAATCCGAAACTCTGAGGTGAGCCCCTCGTAGTGGTCCAGTTGTTGTGCGACTCTGATGCCCGGTGTTCGGGCAGGAAGAATTGAGGTGAGCCCCTCGTAGTGGTCCAGTTGTTGTGCGACTCTGATGCCCGGTGTTCGGGCAGGAAGAATCAGCAACG
>NZ_LQOT01000028.1 GCF_002101585.1 Mycolicibacter engbaekii
CACCTGCCGAGGTGTTCGAAGAGCAGCTACGCTCACTCCAATAACCCGGTGTTGCAAGGACCAGTTGAACCCAGGCAATTTCGGTCCCGAAAGTTCGTCCAGGCACTGTCGCACCACGGATTACATGGCTCGATGGGCCGCGTCGGTGCGTGTGGGGACAACGCGGCCATGGAGTCGTTCTTCGCCCTTCTGCAGCGCAACGTGCTGGACCGGCGACGCTGGTCGACCCGAGCCGAACTCCGACTGGCGATCGTGACCTGGATCGAGCGCACCTACCACCGACGCCGCCGGCAACGCGCCCTCGGCAAGCTCACCCCGATAGAGTTCGAACTGCTCCACACACCAGTCGCAACCGCGGCCTGATATTCACACCCCGCGAGTCAACTGAACTCGGGGCAGTCCCGTCGGCGGTTCGATACCGTCCGCGCCCACCGGTGGTTTGACAACGCCGCAGATCGTCAATGCGGTAGGCATGACATCTTTTCCCGTTCCCGATGAGCCCACCCCTGCCTCACCCCCCGTTCCGCCCGGCCGGGAGCCGAGCGGCAAATGGGGAGTACCGCCGTCGACCAGCCCACAGCTGACGCCCACCGGGCGCACCGGCAAGCCGGCCGGTGTCCGTGCGGTGCTCTGGCCGAGCCTGCTGGTGCTGATCGGGGCCATCGCGCTGCTGATCGTGTTCGCCGCCTGAGCGCGGGCTTTCACCCGCCTCGACAGGGCTTCGGGGCGGGGCATCTCCCTGCTGGACAGGGCCCACCACACCGGAACCCGGGTGGCGTCGGCCGCCATCTCCGGGTGTCAACCCTCGGCTCGTCCCAGCGGCGAATGGGGCGGTCGGTAGTGTCCTGCGGGCAAGCTGTCAGCGCTCTAGCGGAGGTAACTCGATGTCGACGCAGTCCATGCGCCAGCCCATTCACTCCGGACATCTGACCGTGGGCGCCCTCAAGCGCAACAAGGACAAGCCGGTGCTGTTCCTCGGCGACACCACGTTGACCGGTGGTCAGCTCGCCGAGCGCATCAGCCAGTACATCCAGGCGTTCGACGCGCTCGGGGCCGACGCGACCGGCCTGTTGTCACTGAACCGCCCCGAGGTGCTGATGATCATCGGCGCCGGGCAGATCCGGGGCTACCGGCGTACCGCGCTGCACCCCCTGGGGTCACTCGACGACCACGCCTACGTGCTGGCCGACGCCGAGGTCGCCACGCTGATCATCGATCCCACCCCGGCGTTCGTGGAGCGCGCCCTGGGCCTGCTCGAGAAGGTGCCGACGCTGCGGCAGGTGCTGACCATCGGGCCGGTGCCCGCGGCGCTCGAGGGCAAGGCCGTGGACCTGGCTGCCGAGGCGGCCAAGTACGAGCCGCAGGCGCTGGTGCCCGCCGACCTGCCCGCCGACCACATCGGCGGCCTCACCTACACCGGCGGGACCACCGGCAAGCCCAAGGGCGTCATGGGCACCGTGTCTTCCATCACCGCGATGACCACCACGCAGCTCGCCGAGTGGGAGTGGCCGGAGCACCCCAAGTTCCTGATGTGCACCCCGCTGTCGCATGCCGGCGCGGCGTTCTTCGTGCCGACCATCGTCAAGGGCGGCGAGCTGGTGGTGCTGACCAAGTTCGACCCCGCCGAGGTGCTGCGGGTGATCGAGGAGCAGAAGATCACCGCCACCATGCTGGTGCCGTCGATGATCTACGCGCTGCTGGATCACCCGGACTCGCACACCCGCGACCTGTCGTCGCTGGAGACGGTGTACTACGGCGCCTCGGCGATGAACCCGGTCCGGCTCCAGGAGGCCATCGACCGGTTCGGCCCGATCTTCGCCCAGTACTACGGCCAGTCCGAGGCGCCGATGGTGATCACCTACCTGGCCAAGGGCGACCACGACCAGAAGCGCCTCACCTCCTGCGGCCGCCCCACGCTGTTCGCCCGGGTGGCGCTGCTGGGCGACGACGGCAAGCCGGTGCCCCAGGGTGAGGTCGGCGAGATCTGCGTGTCCGGGCCGCTGCTGTCAGGCGGCTACTGGAAGCTCCCGGAGGCCACCGCCGAGACGTTCAAGGACGGCTGGATGCACACCGGTGATCTGGCCCGTGAGGACGAGGACGGCTTCTACTTCATCGTGGACCGCACCAAGGACATGATCGTCACCGGCGGTTTCAACGTCTTCCCCCGCGAGGTCGAGGACGTCATCGCCGAGCACCCGTCGGTGGCTCAGGTGTGCGTGATCGGGACGCCCGACGAAAAGTGGGGCGAGGCGGTCACCGCTGTGGTGGTGCTGCGCCCGGGCGCCGACAGCGATGCCGACGCGATCGCCACGATGACCGCCGAGATCCAGGCCGCGGTCAAGGAACGCAAGGGTTCGGTGCAGGCGCCCAAGCAGGTGATCGTCGCCGAATCGGTGCCGGTGACCGCGCTGGGCAAGCCGGACAAGAAGGCCGTACGCGCCCAGTTCTGGTCCGGCGCCGCACGTTCGGTCGGCTGAGGTCAGCCCAGCGCCGCGGCCAGCGTCCGCCACTGCTCGCGCGGGAAGGCGCGCGGGTCGGCGTCGAGCAACTGCACGCAGACGTGGTCCGCGCCGGCGGCCCGGTGCTCGGCGATCCGATCGGTCACCGCATCCACGCTGCCCCAGGCGATGATCGCGTCGAACAGCCGATCGCTCACTGAGGCGATGTCGTCTTCGGTGAATCCCGACCGCAGCAGGTTGTTGGCGTAGTTGGGCAGCGCCAGATACGAGCCCAGCCACCCGACGCCGATCTCGCGGGCCTGCTCGCGGCTGTCGCACAGGATGGCGGTCTGCTCGGGCGCCAGCAGTGGGCCCTCGCCGAGCTGCTCGCGGGCGAACCGGGTGTGCTCGGGGGTGGTCAGGTAGGGGTGGGCGCCGCGACTGCGGGTGGCGGCCAGGTCCAGCATCTTCGGTCCCAGCGCGGCAAGGACACGGGCATCGGCCGGGACGGGCGTTTCGGCGGCGTCGAGACCGTCGAGGAATGTGGTCATGGCCCGCAACGGCCGGCGGTAGCGCCCCGGGTCGCGGGAATCGATCAGCGGGGCATGGCTGACACCGATACCGAGCAGGAACCGGTCACCATGTGCCGCCGTCAACGACGTGTAGGACGCCGCCACGTCGGAGGGGTCGTGCATCCACAGGTTCAGGATGCCGGTGGCGATGACCGCACGGCTGGTGGCCGCGAGCAGGTTGGCCACCGAGTCGAACACCGGACCGCCGACGTCGGGGATCCACAGCACACCGAAACCCAAGTCCTCCAGTTCGGCAGCCGCTTCGGCGGCCTCGCCCTGATCGCCGTAGCGCAGCGGCGCACTCCAGATACCGACACCCGAGATGTTCACCATCGCCCCAGGATGGCACAACCCGCCCGGCGGTCTACCGCCGCCGGCCGTACCGGTCGGCGAGCTTCTGCTCGACGGTCATCGGTGGCGCCGGCTCGTCGGCGCCGGCCTGCCCGGACGGTTCGGACCGTTCGGCGCGCCTTGCCCGGATCTCGGCGAATGCGAAGTAGCCCAGTCCCAGCGGAGCCAGGATGCCGAACGCGATCCACTGGATTCCGTAGGACAGGAACGGCCCGGCGTCCCGGCGGGGCAGGGCGATCACGCCCAGACCACCGGGCTGGCCATCCACCAGCTGCAGGTAGGAACCGGTCAGCGGAACACCGGTCACCGCCGACACCTGCTCGGTGTTGATCGAGTACACCTGACGAAAACCGTTCTCGGTGAACGGGTTCTTGCCCGGAATGGCTGCCTGCGAATCACGCAACCGGGCGGTGATGGTGACCGTGTTCTGCGGCGGCGGCGCAATCGGCGGCAGCCGTGACCCCCCGTCCTCGGTTCGTACGTAGCCGCGGTTCACCAGTACCGTCGGCCCGCCGTCGACCGCGAACGGCGTGAGCACCTCCACCGCCGGCACCCCGTCGATCACCCGGAGCCGCACCAGCACCTGGGCCTCGGCGAGGTAGTGGCCGGTGGCGGTCACCGGACGCCACTGTTCGTCCGGCGCCGACGAATCCTGCTGCGGCAGCAGCGTTGTCACCGGTACCGGCTCGGCGGTCAGCGCGCGTTCGAGCTGGCTGTTCGCGCGCGACGTCGTGGTGTTCTTGCCCAGCTGCCACGGCGCCAGCACGGTGAAACACAGGTAGGCGAAGCCCAGCACCACCGCCGCCAGAGCCAGCCAGCTCGGGCGCAGCAGGAAGGCCAGCCGGCGCATCAGCCGTTCTCACCCCACGCCAGCTGCCCGTCGACCCAGTCGTGCAGTCCCGGCAGCGACGCCGCGATGACGGTGAACGCCCGCACGAAGTCGTCATGGTCGCCGTAGTAGGGGTCGTCGACATCCGGCACGGCCGCCCCCGAACGCGGGTCGAAAGACCGCAGCATCCGGATGCGCTCGGCCGGAATGCCCAGGCCCTTGAGCAGCCCGACGTGGTTGCGTCCGAGCGCCACCACCAGATCCGCCGATTCATGCTCGGGCCCGACCTGGGCGGCGCGGTGCTCCACCGGATAGCCGTTGTCGCGCAACACCCGGTTGGTGCGCTCGTCGGCGCCTTTGCCCACGTGCCAGCCCGCGGTTCCGGCGCTGCTCACCCGTACCGCATCGGCCAGTCCGCGCTGCGCCAGCTGGTGGGCGAACATCTTCTCGGCCATCGGGGAGCGGCAGATGTTGCCGGTGCAGACGAACGTGACATGCAGCAGCGGCTCAGACACCGAGCACCTCCCGCAGTTCGGAGACCGTCTGCACCCGGGCGACCGGACCGCGACCGTCGCCCTCGGCATCGGTGTCGCTGTAGTCCGACCGGCCGTAGCCCCAGCCGACCAACACCGTGTCGATGCCGTGCGCGGCCGCACCGTCGACATCGTGGCGCCGGTCGCCCACCATCAGGACTCGCTCCGGCAGCGGCGCCAACTGCGCCAGGGCGTGCGCCACCACGTCGGACTTCGCGGCCCGCAGGCCGTCCACACTGGCACCGGCAACCACGTCGAAGTAACCGTCGAGCCCGAAATGCGCGAGGATCCTGCGCGCGGTCGGCTCCACCTTGGAGGTGGCCACGGCCAGCCGTACCCCGGCGTCGCGCAGGTCGCTCAGCAGCTCGGCAACACCGTCGAACAGCGTGTTCATCTGCCATCCGCGACTGGTGTAGTCGGCGCGGTAGGCGGCCACCGCCGCCTCGGTCTGCTCGCCGAGTCCCATGGCGGCCAGCGTGTGATGCATCGGCGGGCCGACCAGCCGAGCGGCCAGGTCGCCGTCGGGCTGCGGCGCCCCGATCTGGTCCAGGGCGTGCCGGAAGCTGGCGACAATTCCGGCAGCGGAGTCGGTCAAGGTGCCGTCGAGGTCGAAGATCACCAGTTCGGCGGTGGCGGTGGTCGTGCGCATCACAGCCCCATTGTCCCCGACGTGCGCGGTGGCCTCGCCGGGTGGCGCACTACTGTCTTGCAGTGTGACCGCCCGGCTGGCTGACGTGATCGATGTCCTGGATGCGGCCTACCCGCCCGGGCTGGCCCACTCCTGGGACTCGGTCGGGCTGGTCTGTGGTGATCCCGACGCCGTGGTGACCTCGGTGACGGTTGCGGTGGATGCCACCGCGGCGGTGGTCGACCAGCTGCCCGACGGGGCCCTGCTGCTGGCCCACCATCCGCTGCTGCTGCGCGGGGTGGACACCGTGGCCGCCAGCACCCCCAAGGGCGCGCTCATTCACCGGTTGATCCGCAACGGTTGCGCGCTGTTCACCGCCCACACCAACGCCGACGCGGCGTCGCCGGGCGTCTCCGACGCACTGGCCGCAGCGCTGGGGCTCACCGTGGAGTCCGTGCTGGAACCGGCCGCCGCCCGCGCTGAGACCGACAAATGGGTGATCTACACGCCGGCCGAGCACGCCGAGGCGGTGCGGGCCGCGGTGTTCGCGGCCGGGGCCGGCCGGATCGGCGACTACACCCAGTGCAGCTGGAGCGTCGGCGGCACCGGTCAGTTTCTGCCCGGCGATGGTGCGACGCCGGCGATCGGACAGGTCGGCGCGGTGGAGCACGTCGCGGAGGACCGCGTCGAGGTGGTGGCGCCGGCGCGGGCGCGGGGCGCGATCCACGCCGCGCTGCGGGCCGCCCATCCCTACGAGGAGCCGGCGTTCGACGTCTTCGCCTTGCAGCCGCTGCCGGCCGGGGTGGGAATCGGACGGGTCTGCAGTCTGGCCGCCCCGGAGCCGCTGCGTGACTTCGTCGCGCGCGTCGCCGCGGGCCTGCCGGCCACCACGTGGGGGGTCCGGGCCTCGGGTGACCCGGACCTGGAGGTCTCGAAGGTGGCGGTCTGCGGCGGCGCGGGAGATTCCCTGCTCGACGCCGCGGCGGCCGCCGACGCCCAGGTCTACCTCACCGCGGACCTGCGGCACCATCCGGCTGACGAGCACTCCCGCCGCTCGGCGGTGGCGCTGGTCGACGTGGCCCACTGGGCCAGTGAATACCCGTGGTGCGCGCAGGCCGCCGACATACTCCGCTCGCATTTCGGTGCGACGCTGCCGGTGCGTGTCAGCACGCTGCGCACCGACCCCTGGAATCTCGCGTTCGAAGGAGACCGGTCATGAAGGCCGCCGTAGCACAACAACGTTCGCTGCTGGAACTCTCGGAGCTCGATGCGGAGCTGGCCCGGATCTCCCACCGCGCCCAGAACCTGCCCGAGCAGCAGGACCGCGACCGCATCCAGGCCGAGCACACCGCATCGGCTGACCGGCTGGCTGCGCTGGAACTGGCCTTGGAGGATCTGGACGCCCAGGCCGGCCGCTTCGAGTCGGAGATCGACGCGGTGCGCCAGCGCGAGGACCGCGACCGTGCCCTGCTGGATTCGGGGCAGACCAACGCCAAGCAGGTCGTGGATCTGCAGCACGAGCTGGAGACGCTGCACAAGCGTCAGTCGAGCTTGGAGGACTCGTTGTTGGAGCTGCTGGAGCAGCGGGAGCAGCTGCAGGGTCAGGCCACCGCCGAAGCGACGGTGCTCGAGGGCCTGGCCGCCGATCTGGCCGGGGTGCAGGAGGCGGTGGCCACCGCCCTGGCCGAGATCGAGGCCAACCGCGAGCAGCGAGCGGCCAGACGCGCGGAGTTGGCGGCCACCATCGACGACGAACTGCTGGCGCTCTATGAGCGCCAGCGCAGCTCCGCCGGGGTGGGTGCCGGACCGCTGCGCGGCGGCCAGTGCGGCGCCTGCCGGATCGAGATCGACCGCGGCGAGCTGGCGCGGATCTCCGCGGCTGCTCCCGAAGAGGTGCTGCGCTGCCCGGAATGCAGCGCGATCCTGTTGCGGGTCAAGGACTTCGGGTAAGCCCAGCACCGATGAAGGTGATCGTTGAAGCCGACGGCGGGTCGCGTGGCAACCCGGGGCCGGCCGGATACGGCGCGGTGGTGTGGTCTGCCGACCGCGGCGAGGTGCTCGTCGAGGTCAAAGAGGCCATCGGGGTGGCCACCAACAATGTCGCCGAATACCGCGGTCTGGTGGCCGGCCTGACCAAGGCGGCTGGGCTGGGAGCCGCCGAGGTGGCGGTTTTCATGGACTCCAAGCTGGTGGTCGAACAGATGGCCGGCCGCTGGAAGGTCAAGCATCCGGACCTGATCCCGCTGCACCGCAAGGCCCGTGAGCTGGCGGCGACCTTCGACCACGTTCGCTATTCGTGGATACCGCGGGACAAGAACTCCTACGCCGACCGGTTGGCCAACGAGGCCATGGATGCCGCCCAGAAGGGTGTCGTGATCGAGGCGCCCGCACCGAAGCCGCCGGCAGCGGCTGCGCCCGCGGCTCCCGGCTGGACCGGTGCGACCGGCACCGCGACACGGCTGCTGCTGCTGCGCCACGGGCAGACCGAGCTCTCGGTGCACCGGCGCTACTCCGGGCGCGGCAATCCGCCGCTGACCGAGACCGGCCGGCGCCAGGCCGGGGAAGCGGCGCGCTACCTGGCGGCCGGCGGCGGTATCTCGGCGGTCATCAGCTCGCCGCTGCAGCGGTGTCGTGAGACCGCCGAGGCGGCAGCCCGGCTGCTGCGTCTGGATGTGGCCGTCGACGAAGACCTGACCGAAACCGACTTCGGTGCCTGGGAGGGCCTGACTTTCACCGAGGCCGCCGCGCGCGATCCCGAGTTGCACCGGCGCTGGCTCAACGACACCTCCACCGAGCCCCCCGGCGGGGAGAGCTTCGACGCCGTGCAGCAGCGGGTGGTGCGGGCGCGTGACCGGATCGTCGCCGAACACGGCGGTACCACCGTGCTGGTGGTGTCGCACGTGACGCCGATCAAGACCGTGCTGCGTCTGGCGCTGGACGCCGGACCGGGCATCCTGTACCGGCTGCACCTGGACCTGGCCTCGCTGAGCATCGCCGAGTTCTACGGCGACGGCCCTTCCTCGGTGCGTCTGGTCAATCAGACGACCTACCCGTAGTCCCGAGTGCCGCGCCGCGCGGGCTTCGCGGCCGGGTGTTTGTGCCGACGGTGATTGCAACCCTGTCGTGGCCTGCCGGCAGTGTCATAGCGTTACTTCCCGACCGGCGTATGGGAGGCCGCAGATGAAGAGGTTGGGAACCGACGGGTGGGCGAACCTGGTGGTCGGTGTGCTCGTCGTGCTGGCGCTGGCCGATGTCCTTCCGAAGATTCCCTGGTGAGCATGACCACGACGCACCCGGATTCGGACCTGCCCGCCGCGGACGCGGTCTTCACCAGCCGCCGGCCGCTGGACTACCTGCCCGGCATCGCGTTGCTGCTCACCGTGGGCCTGTTGGGCAAATACGCCCAGCGGTGGTGGCTGGCGCTGGGACACCAGCTGCACGCGACGCTGCCCGACATCGAGTATGTGCTGTGGGCCATCGTGATCGGGCTGGTGATCCGCAATACCGTGGGACTGCACCGGATCTTTGTGCCCGGCGTGCTGACCTACGAGTTCTGGCTCAAGGTCGGCATCGTTGCCCTGGGCTCTCGCTTCGTGCTCGGCGACATCGCCAGACTGGGCGGCGTCAGCTTGGTTCAGATCCTGCTGGACATGACCATCGCCGGAGCGATAATCCTGGGCGCCGCACGCGTTTTCGGTCTGTCGGGAAAGCTTGGATCCCTGCTGGCCATCGGAACCTCGATCTGCGGGGTCTCGGCCATCATCGCCTCCAAGGGCGCCATCCGCGCCAAGAACTCCGAAGTCAGCTACGCGATCGCGGCCATCCTCGCACTGGGGGCGGTGGCCCTGTTCGTGTTGCCGCCGCTGGGCCACCTGATCGGGCTCAGCGACCACGAGTTCGGACTGTGGGCCGGGCTGTCTGTCGACAACACCGCCGAGACGACCGCCACCGGCTACCTGTTCTCCGACGAGGCCGGCAAGATCGCGGTGCTGGTGAAATCCGTCCGCAACGCCCTGATCGGGTTCGTCGTCCTGGGTTTCGCCCTGTACTGGGCGGCCCGCGGACAGGCCGACCAGGTGGCGGACGGCTACCGGGCCAAGGCCGTGTTCATCTGGCGCCAGTTCCCGAAATTCGTTGTGGGGTTCCTGGTGGTGTCGGCCGTGGCGACGGCCGGTTGGCTGGACAAGGCGCAGCTGGCCAGCTTGGGCAACGTGTCGCGGTGGGCCTTCCTGCTCACTTTCGCCGGCGTCGGACTGTCCACGGACTTCCGGCAGATCGCCCGCGCGGGCTGGCGGCCGTTGCTGGTGGCCGTCATCGGCCTGGTGGCGGTGGCTACGGTGTCTTTAGGGCTGGTGTTGGTGACGTCCCGATGGCTGGGTTGGGGAGTGGCCGCCTCCTGAGGGCACCGACGCCGGAGCGCGGCGTTGCCGCGCGGTACTCCGACCGAGAGGGAACACGACCGATGACCGACGAAGCGCCCGACCCGCGCGAGTTCTGGGACGAGTTCTACGGCGGCCACGACCCGGTGTGGAGCGGACGGGTCAACGCGCAGCTCGCCGAGATCGTCGCGGGCCTGCCGCCGGGCCGGGCGCTGGACCTCGGTTGCGGGGAGGGCGCCGACGCCCTCTGGCTCGCCGCCCAGGGCTGGCAGGTGGTGGCGGTCGACATCTCGGAGAACGCGCTGCGTCGCGCCCGCGCAGCCGCACAGGCGCGGGACGTCGCGGACCGTATCCGCTTCGAGCGTCACGACCTGTCCACCGGCTTCCCCCCGGGCCGATTCGACCTGGTCTCGGCGCAGTTCCTGCACTCGCCGGTGCCACTGGACCGGGTGTCGGTGCTGCACAGGGCCGCCGAAGCCGTCGCGGCAGGCGGCACCCTGCTGATCGTCGACCATGCCGCCGCGCCACCCTGGGCCGGTGAGCATGCGAGTGAGCACCATTTCCCGACCGCGCAGGAGGTGCTGGCCGGTCTGGACCTCCACGCTGCGCAATGGGAGTTGCTGCGGTGCAGCACCGCCGAGCGCGAGGCGCTCGGACCCGACGGTCAGTCCGCGGTGCTCACCGACAACGTGATCGTGCTGCGCCGTATCGCGGGGTAGCGTTCACGCGGCGTCATGAAAGATCAGTCCCAGCGTGTAGCGCTCACCCGAACGGATCGGTGAAACGCCGTGGCGCACCGGCGCCCTCGACCAGCCGCGGGTAGAGCGCACCGGGCGCTCCCGGGTGGTGAACACGTAGCCGTGGCCCTGCGGCAACTGCACGGTTGAGCCCCGCGACTGCGCGCGAGGACGCTGCTCGACAAGCAGAAACTCGCCGCCGGTGTAATCGGTGGCCGGGTCGCTGAGGTTGATCACCACCTGCAGCGGAAACACCAACTCGCCGTAGAGGTCCCGATGCAGCGCATTCCAGTCGCCGGGGCCGTAGCGCAACATCAGCGCGGTCGGCTTGGTCTGGCCGGCCCGGTGACAGTGCCCCAACCAGTCGTCGAAGTCGTCGGGCCACGGCGCCTCCCGGCCCAACCGATCGGCCCAGGCCCGGGCGATCGGCAACAGGCGCGGATACAGTGCCCGCTTGAGCGCATCCACGGGATCGGGCGCCGGTGCCGCGAAGTATCGGTACTGCCCGGACCCGTAGCGGTGACGCTGCATGTCGACGGTGGCCCGGAAGCGCTCGTCGTCGGCGTAGCAATCCCGCAGCCGCGCGGTCTCGGCGACGGTCAGCAGCCGCGGCAGCAGCGCACCGCCGTACTCGTCGAGTTCGGCGGCGACGGCATCCCAGTCGCCGGCGTCCACCCGCCGCTCCCAGCGCGTCGGGGCCATAGCGGGGCTCCTTCCGATCGGGGTCCTACCGAGTGTGCGCCACCGCACCGAGATGCGGCTGCGGCAACTACAGCAGTGTCGCCACTTCGGCCGGTCCCATTAAATCGCCGTGCGCCAAACATCCGGCCGATGGCAACCAGCAGGTTCCGTGAACACCGCGCTAATGGGCCATTTTCTGGCGTTGACAGCTAACTCCGGCGCTCCTACTGTTCCGGCCTACTGAGGAGGGGAACGGTCGATGGGCGGGAGATCAGCAATGACATGCGGACCTGGCGGAGCGGCAGCGCAGCCATCCCCGGCGGGCCGGCCCGGACGCGCGCGAACGGGCTGAGGCGTTGGCGCACCCCACAGGCAGGCAGCGATGAGCGGGCCCTCCTGGACCAAGCCCGCGATCGCGGTCGGCGATTTCGTCGTGCTTGCCGGCGAAACGTTCGCGGCGATGACGCGACCCCCGTGGGCTTGGCGTGAACTGATCAACCAGATCTGGTTCGTGGCACGGGTGTCGATCGTCCCGACGATCATGCTGTCGATTCCCTACACCGTGCTCATCGTCTTCACGCTCAACATCGTGCTGCTGGAGATCGGCGCCGCTGACCTGTCCGGCGCCGGCGCGGCGCTGGCGGCGGTCACCCAGGTCGGCCCGGTGGTCACCGCCATCGTCGTGTCGGGGGCGGGCGCCACCGCCATGTGCGCCGACCTGGGTGCCCGCACGATCCGCGAGGAGATCGACGCGATGAAGGTGATCGGCGTCAATCCCGTCGAGGCACTCGTGGTGCCCCGCGTGATCGCGGCGACATTCGTTGCGGTGATGCTCTACTCGGTGGTTGCGGTGGTGGGCCTGACCGGAAGCTATGCCTTTGTGGTGTTCGTCCAGCACGTCACGCCGGGTGCTTTCGTCGCCGGGATGACGCTGTTGACCGGACTGCCGCAGGTGGTGGTTTCGCTGGTCAAGGCGCTGCTGTTCGGCCTGTCGGCCGGGCTGATCGCGTGCTACAAGGGGCTGTCGGTGGGCGGTGGCCCGACCGCGGTGGGCAATGCGGTCAACGAGACCGTGGTGTTCGCGTTCATGGCGCTGTTTCTGATCAACATCCTGGCCACCGCCTTCGGCGTGAAGGTCGCGCCGTGACGGCCGCCGAGCGCACCGCGCCCGCCGGCGCGGGGCTGGCCGACGCCGCCCGCCGTCTCGGTGAACAGACCGCCTTCTACGGTCGCGCGCTGGCGGCTGTCGGAGACGCCGTACGCCGCTACCCCGGCGAGGTGCTGCGGCTGATCGCCGTGATGGGCATGGGGGCCGGAGCGCTGGCCGTCATCGGTGGCACCGTGGTCATCGTCGGCTTCCTCACCTTGTCGACCGGCGCCCTGATCGCCGTGCAGGGCTACAACACCTTGTCCAACGTCGGGATCGAAGCACTGACGGGATTCCTCGGCGCCTTCCTCAACGTCCGTTTCATTGCGCCCGCCACCGCGGGGGTGGCCCTGGCCGCCACGATCGGTGCCGGCGCCACCGCGCAGATCGGCTCGATGCGCATCAGCGAAGAGATCGATGCGCTTGAGGCGATGGGAATTCGGGCGATCACCTATCTGGCCGCCACCCGCATCGTCGCCGGTGTGCTGGTGGTCATTCCGCTCTACACGGTTGCCGTGCTGATGGCGTTCTTCGCCACCCGGTTCGGCACGACCGTGATCTACGGGCAGTCGCGCGGCGTCTACGACCACTACTTCTCCACCTTCCTGCAACCCACCGATCTGCTCTGGTCGTTTCTGGCCGCCCTGTCCATGGCCACCGCGGTGATGGTGGTGCACACCTACTACGGTTTCACCGCCACGGGCGGCCCGGCCGGCGTCGGAGAGGCCGTCGGCCGCGCCGTACGCACCTCGGTCACCGCGACGGTGTTTGTGCTGCTGACCATCACGCTGTCCGTGTACGGGCAGTCCGGCAACTTTCACCTGTCGGGGTGAGTCCGGTGAGCAGCAGCACCCGCAACGAATCGCACCGTGGCGGAATCGACCCGATCTGGTGGTCGCCCGTTCTGGTCCTGGTGGTCACGGCCTTGTGCGCCATGACCGCCGTGCTGTTCTCCGGCACGTTCCGGCGATCCGTCCCGCTCACGCTGGTCTCGGATCGAGCCGGCCTGGTGATGGAGGACGGAGCCAAGGTCAAGCTGCGCGGTATCCAGATCGGCGAGGTGAGATCCATCGGCACTCAACCGGCCGGTGACGCCGAACTGTCCACGCTGCACCTGAAGATCGATCCCCGGCCCTTCTCCTACCTGCCGGGCAATGTCGAGGCCGAGATCAAGTCCAGCACCGCGTTCGGCGCCAAGTACGTCGACCTGATGATCCCCCCCGGCGGACCCAGCGCCCAGCCCCTCAAACCGGGAGCGGTGCTGCGTTCTCGCAACGTGACGGTCGAAGTCAACACCATGTTCGAGAATCTGCAGGCGGTGGTTCACGCCATCGACCCCGCGAAACTCAACTCCGTGCTGTCGGCGGTGGCCGAATCCCTGCGGGGCAGGGGAGACGTCATGGGAGCCGCCATCACCGGCGCCAACACGATGCTGACGGCGGTGAATCCCCGTATGCCGACCGTGCAGCGCGACTGGCAGCTGTTCGGCCGGACCAGCGAGATATATTCCGCTGCCGCGCAAAACATCCTGAACACGCTGGACTCGGCGGCGACCACCAGCACGACGCTGTCTGCCCAGGCGGGCGAACTCGATGCGCTGCTGCTCGCCGCGGTCGGCTTCTCCACCACGGCTGTGGACACCATCGGGGTGAACCAGCCTGGACTCATCGAGGCGCTCAATCTGATGGCGCCGACCACCGATCTGCTCGAGGAATACTCGCCGACCTACACCTGCCTGTTTCAGGGTGCGCAATGGTTCCTGGAGAACGGCGGACGAGATGCCATGGGCGGAAACGGAAGATCGGTCATCATGGACGCCGCGATGCTCGCCGGCGACGATCCGTATCGCTACCCGGACAACCTGCCACTGATCAACGCCCGGGGCGGGCCGGGCGGGCGGCCCAGCTGCGGATCGCTGCCCGACGTGAGCAAGAACTTCCCGGTCAAATATCTGGTCACCGACACCGGATTCGGGACCGGCCTGGACGTGCGGCCCAACCCCGGTATCGGCTTCCCCGGCTTCGCCAACTACTTCCCGGCAACCAAACCCGAGCCCGAGCCGCCCAAGATCCGCTACCCGGGGCCCCCGGCGCCAGGACCGGAACCGTGATGAGAGGCAACATCGGCAAGACCCTGACGTGGGTCACGCTGTTCACCACCACCTGCATGGTGTTCATCTTCATCCTGGTCACCGTGTTCGGACAGTTCCGATTCGACTCCAGAGTCGGCTACCGGGCCGAATTCACCAACGTGTCGGGTCTCAAGGGCGGCAACTTCGTTCGCATCGCCGGTGTCGAGATCGGCAAGGTCACCGGCATGGCGTTGCACGCCGACGGCACGGTGACGGTCGACTTCTCCATCGACCGGGGTCTGACGCTCACCGAGGGCACCCGCGCGGCGGTGCGCTACGAGAACCTCATCGGCGATCGCTACCTGTCGCTGGAACAGGGGCCGGGTTCGCTACAGACTCTGGCACCGGGTCAGACGATCCCCGTGACACGCACCGCGCCCGCACTCGATGTGGACGCCCTCATCGGCGGATTCCGGCCGCTGTTCCGCGCGCTGGATCCCGACCAGGTGAACGCGCTCAGCGGCGAACTGCTCAGCGTGTTCCAGGGCCAGGGCGCAACCATCGCGTCGGTCTTGTCGCAGACCTCGGCGTTGACCACGACGCTGGCCGGGCGCGACGAGTTGATCGGGCAGGTGATCGACAACCTCAACACGGTGCTGGGCACCTTCAGCTCCCGCGACCGGGAGTTCGGCCGGGGGCTCGACTCGCTGACGCAGTTGATGCAGGGCCTGGCCGATCGCCGAACCGACCTCAGCCGGGGCGTGGCTTACATCAACGCGGCCGCGGGATCTGTCGCTGACCTGCTGGCCGTGGCCCGCGAACCCATCCGCGATCTGGTGGTGCAGACGGATCGGGCTGCCGGCCAGGTACTGGCCGACCGCGACTATGTCGATGATCTGGTCAAGACGCTGCCCGACGCCTACCAGATTCTGGCGCGCAACGGCCTTTACGGCGACTACTTCGGCTTCTACATGTGCGACCTGGTGCTCAAGGTGAACGGCAAAGGCGGCCAACCGCTCTACGGCAAGATCATGAACCAGACGACCGGACGGTGCGCCCCGAAATGACCAGACCGAGACTCCCGCGGATCACCGTCAAACCGCTCGCCGAACGCAACCGTCCCGCGGTGGGCGCCGTCGGCATCCTCCTGCTCGTCGCGCTGGTGATCGCGGTGTTCAGCTACGACCGGCTGCCGTTCGTCAAAGGCACGTCGGACTATGCCGCCTACTTCACCGAGGCCGGCGGCATCAAAGCCCACAGCGACGTGCGGGTGTCGGGACTCGACGTGGGTCGCGTTGTCGGCGTCGGTTTGGAGGGCAACCGGGTCCGGGTGAGATTCACCGTCCGAAAGGGTGTGGTACTCGGGGACCGAACCGAAGCCGCGATCAAAACCGAAACGGTGTTGGGCAACAAGTATCTGGAACTCACACCGCGCGGCGACGGGCGGCTCACCGGTCCGATACCGGTGGAACGCACGACCTCGCCCTACGATCTGCCCGACGCCCTGGGAGACCTGACCGCGGTCATCAGCGGCCTGGACACCACGCAGTTGTCCTCGGCGTTGACCACGTTGGCGGAGACCTTCAAAGACACGCCGCCGGACCTCAAGATGGCGCTGCAGGGCGTGGCTCGATTTTCGGACACCCTCGACAAACGCGACGCCACCCTGCGTCAGTTGCTGGCCGACGCCAACAAGGTCACCGGGGTGCTGGCGCAACGCAGTGAGCAGATCGCCGGCCTGGTCGTCAACAGCAACGCCCTGCTGAGCGAGCTGTTGTCACAACGCAATTCCGTCGACGCGCTGATGACCAACCTGACCGCGGTATCGCGACAGGTGTCAGCCGTGGTCGATGACAACCGACAGCAACTCAAACCCGCGGTGGACAAACTCAACGGCGTCCTGGAGATCCTCGACAACCGCCGTGCCGATCTGCAACGCACCCTCTACCTGTTTCGCCGCTACGCCATGTCCTTTGGCGAGGTGCTGGGCTCGGGACCGTTCTTCAAAGCGTCAGTGGTGAACCTGATTCCGGGCCAGTTGGCCCAGCCGGCCATCGAGGCCGCCTTCTCCGATCTGGGCCTGGACCCCAATGTGCTGCTGCCCTCGGAGCTGAACGACCCGGCCGTGGGCCAGCCCGGCACCCCGCCGCTGCCCATGCCGTTCCCTCGCACCGGCCAGGGCGGCGAGCCCAACCTGACCCTGCCGGACGCCATTACCGGCAAACCCGGAGACCCGCGCTATCCCTATCGGGAGCCACTGCCGGCGCCACCACCGGGCGGACCACCTCCCGGCCCGCCGGCGCTCGGCCCGGAAGGGGGGAGCTGACATGAGCGCGCGCTTCGCGGTCGGCGCGTACCTGCCGGCCAATCGCGTGCGACAGCTGCGGCTGGGCATCGCCGCTGTGCTGGTGTCGAGTCTTGTCGTCGCACTGTTCCTGGTGGTCGGACCGCCCCGCAAACACACCTACACCGCCTACTTCGCCAACACCAACGGCCTCTACACCGGCGACGAGATCCGCATCCTGGGTGTCGCGGTGGGAACCGTCGAGCGCATCGAACCGCTCCCGGATGCCGCCAAGGTGACCTTCTCCGTCGACGCCCGGTACCAGGTGCCCGCCGATGTCCGAGCGGCGATTCTGTCGCCGTCATTGGTCAGCGCCAGGGCGATTCAGCTCGTCCCGGCCTACACCGGTGGTCCCGAGCTGGCCGAGGGTGCCAGCATCGGACCGGATCGCACAGCGGTTCCGGTCGAGTGGGACGACCTGCGTGAGCAGCTGGAAAAGCTCACCGATTCCCTGCAGCCGTCCGATGCCGACGGCCGCAGTGCCGTCGGCGCCTTCGTCAGCACCGCGGCGGCCAACCTTCGGGGGCAGGGCGACACCGCGCGCGAGACGGTGATCAAACTGTCGCAGGCGATGTCAGCACTGGGTGATCACAGCACCGACATCTTCAGCACGGTCCGCAACATGCAACTGCTGGTCTCGGCGCTTACTTCCAGCAGTGACCTGCTGGCGTCGTTCAACGTCAACCTCGCCGATATCACCAGCGTGCTGAGTAATTCGCCTCGCGAGTTCGCCGATGCGATGACGGGTCTCGACGGTGCGGTCAAAGACCTGTGCGACTTCATAGGTGAGAACCGGGAGGGCTTCGGCGTCACGGTCGATCACCTGACGGCGATCACCGGCGCCCTCGACGAAAGCCGCGGTGACCTCAAACAGGTTCTGCACATCGCGCCATCGGTGTTCCAGAACTTCGTGAACATCTATCAACCGGCCCAGAGTGCGATCACCGGTGTGATGGCGCTCGGGAACTTCGCCAACACCGTCCAGTTCATCTGCAGCGGAATCGAAGCACTGGCCCGGGCCAACTCACTGCAGGCATCGAAGCTGTGCGTGCAGTACCTGGCGCCGATCATCAAGAACCGCCAGTACAACTTCCTGCCGATCGGCGGAAACCCGTTCGTCGGTACCGCAGCAAGACCCAACGAAATCACCTACAGCGAAGACCGGCTCAAGCCGGCCGCGACGTCACCGCCGGTCGAGCAGGCCGGGCAATCGGTCGACCCCGAGCTGGGCCTGCCCGGTCTGCTGCTGCCACCGGCCCAAGGATCGCCATGAAGCGCATTCTTGTCTCGGCACTGGCCGTCGCCGTCCTGTCCGGGGCCACCGGCTGCCAGTGGCGCGGTCTGAACTCACTGAGCCTGCCCGGCACCGCGGCCGGCAACGGCAGCTACACCGTCTCGGCCCAGTTACCCGATGTTGTGGTCATCCAGCAGAACTCGCGGGTGCGGGTCGCCGACGTCAACGTCGGCAACGTGACCAAGATCGAGGTCCAGGACTGGCATGCGCTGGTGACCATGCGCATCGACGACAGCGTGCACCTGCCGGCGAACGCCACCGCCAAGGTCGGTCAGACCAGCCTGCTCGGCTCGATGCACATCGAGCTGGCGCCGCCCACCGACGAGCCGCCGCGCGGCGAACTGCACGACGGTGCGGTCATCCCGCTGTCGAGGGCTGCGAGCTATCCCACCACCGAACAGACCCTGGCATCGGTGTCGCTACTGCTCAACGGTGGGGGACTGGCCCAGGTACAGGAGATCAACCAGAGCTTTGCCCGCGCGCTGGCCGGTCGCGAATCCGAGATGCGCAGCCTGCTGGGCCAACTGGACACCTTCATCGGTGCCCTCAACGACCAGACCGACGACATCATCTCGGCCACCGAGAAGCTCAACGGGCTGGCCGGCCAGTTCGCCCAGCAGAACCCGGCCGTCGAGCGGGCACTGACCACGATCCCGCAGGCGCTGGCCGTGTTGGCGAAGGAGCGCGCCACCATCGCCGATGCCGCCGACGCACTGGCAAAGTTCAGTGCCATCGCCGTCTCCACCGTCGAGCAGAGCAGGGAGGCCCTGGTGGCCAACCTGCGCAACATCGCCCCGGTGCTGCGCTCGCTGGCCGATGCGGGACCCGCACTGACCCAGGGCCTGGACTTCCTGTCCACCTACCCCTGGGTGAAGAGCAACATCCCCAATTGGTTTCGCGGCGACTTCGCCAACATCAGTCTGGTCGTCGACCTGACGTTGAGCCGGATCGACAGCGGTCTGTTCACCGGAACCCGCTGGGAAGGCAATCTCACCGAGCTGGAACTGCAGTGGGGGCGCACCGTCGGACAGATGCCCAGCCCCTACACGGCGGGCAATCCGCTGATCGCCCCCTACCACTTCGGGGGGTACTGAGATGTTCCGGCTCTCGCGCACCGTCTGGACCCAATTGGCGATCCTGGCGGCGGTCACGGTGATCGCCGGTGCGGTGATGGCGTTCGGCTTTGTGAAGGTTCCGGCGCTAATCGGCATCGGCCGCTACACCGTGACCGTCGAATTGCCGGCGTCCGGCGGGCTGTACCCGACCTCGGTGGTGACCTACCGCGGCACCGAGATCGGCCGGGTCAGCGGCATCGACGTCGACGCCGACGGGGTGCGGGCGGTCCTCAAACTTGATTCGTCGATCAAGGTGCCCGCGCAGGTGACGGCCGCGGTGCACAGCCGGTCGGCGATCGGTGAACAGTTCCTCGAACTGACCCCCATCGACACCGCGGCCGGGCAGCCGACGCTGCGTGCCGGTGACGTGATCCCGGCGGACAGGGTGCGGATTCCCGCCGACATCGCCAACCTGCTCGACGCCACCAACCGTGCGCTGCTGGCGATCCCGCCCGACGACCTGCGCACCGTCATCGACGAGGCGGACAAGGCGGTAGGCGGTCTGGGCGCCGAACTGGCACGCATCGTCACCGGCTCCACATCGCTGGCCATCGACGCAGGTGAGGCCGCCCAGGCCTTCGCCCAGTTGATCGACCAGACCCCGCCGGTACTGGATTCCCAGGTGCGAACCGCAGATTCGATCGCGACCTGGGCCCAGCGGCTGGCGTCGATAACCGGCCAGCTCAGCGCTGAGAACCGGGCGTTCGCGGGTCTGCTCAGCGTGGGCGCACCGGCACTCGATGAAGCCGATGCGCTGCTGGGCCGGGTGGCCCCGGCGCTGCCGGTGTTACTGGCCAACATGGTCAGCCTCGGTCAGATCGCGGTGACGTTCCATCGGGGCATCGAGCAGCTGCTGGTGCTGTTCCCGCAGGGGACCGCGGTCATGTCGGCGATCACCCTGGCCGATTCGGGTCTCAACGGCCCCTACCGCGGCATCTACCTGGACTTCAACCTCAACATGAACTATCCGCCGCCGTGCAACACAGGATTCCTCCCGGCCCGGCAGCAGCGGGCACCGAGCCTGGAGGACTACCCGGACCGGCCCGCCGGCGAACTCTACTGCCGGGTGCCGCAGGACTCCGATCTCAATGTGCGTGGCGCACGCAATATCCCGTGTGAGAACAACCCCGCCAAGCGCGCACCCACCGTCGAGATGTGCGAGAGCGACGAGTCTTACATCCCGCTCAACGACGGCTACAACTGGAAGGGCGATCCCAACGCAACCCTGTCCGGTCAGGCAGTGCCGCAGGATCCGCCGGCGCCCCCGGTCGCCTTCGTCCCCTACGACCCGCAGACCGGCGGCTACCGCGGCCCGGATGGCAGGCGATACACCCAGAGCGATCTGACCGCCCAGCGGAAGGAGCAGACATGGCAGACGATGTTGCTGCCGCCGAACCCGTAGCGCCGATCATCGCTGCCAGACAGCAGCATTCGCCACGGCTCGTGGTCACAGCAGTGCTGCTGGCCGTGGCGGCGCTGGCCGGGGTGGTCGGCTGGCTGGGCTACCGCGACCACAGTGTGCGCCAGGCGCAGGCCCAGCGTGAGCGCTACGTGCAGGTCGCGCGTCAAGCGGCGATCAACCTGACGACCATCAGCTACGCACAGGCCGACGCCGACGTGCAGCGCATCATCGACTCGACGACCGGGGAGTTCCGGGAAGACTTCACGCAGCGCTCGCGGCCCTTTGTCGACGTGGTCAAGCAGGCGCAGTCGGAGTCCCAGGGCACCGTCACCGAGGCCGGAGTGGAATCGGTGAACGGCGACCGGGCCGATGTCTTGCTGGCGGTCTCGGTACGCACCACGATCGCCGGGACCGTTACACCGGAGCCGCGCCGCTGGCGGATGCGAATCAGCCTGCAGAGCACCGCAGACGGCGCCAAAGTGTCCAACATCGCGTTCGTTCCCTGAGCGGGGTCCCAGATGTCTTCCACACCCACCGTAGAAGCGCCCGAGAGCAGCGCCACCGAGCCCGATGCGCCGGGGCGGGATCGGCGGCCGGCACTGCGGCGTCGCGTGGCGATCGCCGTGCTGTCGGGCCTGGCCGCGATTCTGGCGCTGGCGGCCGGTTACCTGCGATGGCAGGACGTGAGCGCCCGACTGGCGCAGGAGGCGACCGAACAGTCGGTACAGACCGCGGCCGCTACCACGATCGCGATGCTGTCGTATCGCCCCGAGAACGTCGACACCGCGTCGTCGGCCGCCGCCGAAGCCATGACCGGCGCCTTTCGCGAGGAGTACACCCGGCTGATCAAGGACGTCGTTGCCCCCGGGGCCAAGCAGCAGCACATCTCGACGGTGGTCACGGTGCCCGCGGCGGCATCGGTGACCGCGAGTTCGCGCCACGCGGTGGTCCTGCTCTTCATCGATCAGGCGACCACGATCGCCGATGGCCCGCCCACCACGACCACCTCGAGCGTGCGGGTCACCCTGGACAAGGTCGGTGGCCGGTGGCTGGTCTCGCAGTTCGACCCGGTGTAGTCCGCAGATGGGAGATCACGTGCCGCGCGCAGCGATGCTGACGATGATGATTGCCGGGGCGGCGGCGCTGCCCGTCGCCGCCGCCGACAACTCGCGGCTCAACGACAGCGTCGTGACCAACGTCTACACCATTCACCATCAGGCGGGCTGCGCCGAGCCGGTGACGGTCGATCCCCGGTTGGTGCTGGCCGCCGAGTGGCATGCCAAAGACCTTCTCGGCCACCGGGATCTGGACGCGAACCTGGGTTCGGACGGCTCCACGCCACAGACCCGCGCACAGGCCGCGGGCTTTCCGGGCGTGGTGGCCGAAACCGTGGCGGTCAACCCCGCTGTGGCCATCAGCGGCATCGAGATCCTCAACCGCTGGTATTACAACCCGGTGGATTTCGCCATCATGTCCGACTGCGCCAACACCGCGATCGGCGTGTGGTCGGAGAACAGCCCGGACCGATCCGTGGTGGTTGCCGTTTACGGTGCGGCGTCAGCGGGCCGCGCGTAGTACGGTGATCAGCGCGGACGAGTTGGCCGGGCGGCCGCGGCTCGCCTAGCGCGGGTCGAGGAAAGTCCGGACTTCGAAGAGCAGGGTGATTGCTAACAGCAATCCGAGGTGACTCGCGGGACAGTGCCACAGAAAACAGACCGCCACCGACAGGTGGTAAGGGTGAAACGGTGCGGTAAGAGCGCACCAGCGTTCCGGGTGACCGGGACGGCTTGGTAAACCCCACCCGAAGCAAGGCCAAGAAGGCCGCACTCCGGTGCGGCTGCGCAGGTGTTTGAGGGCTGCTCGCCCGAGCCTGCGGGTGGGCCGCTTGAGGTACCCGGCGACGGTGTGCCCAGATGGATGGTCGCCGCCGCACCGCTTCGGCGGTGCGGGACAGAATCCGGCTTACAGGCCAACTCGTTCGCCCCACGAGGCAGACCAGTGCATTTACCCCTTCGAGCGGTCCCGCCGTGCCCGATCAGCAGGGCGATCACCGCCGCGCCGCAGCGCACTCTGGGCAAATGGGGGTTAATTTAGCGTCCATGACGAACGAAGAACGCCTCCGGCAGATCGCCAGGGACGTGTTCCCGGACTGGTCGCGCCCGCCCCGGATCGTGGTGGAGCAGATCGGCCAGCTGGTCAGGCGATGGCCGGTTGAAGGCTTCGCCCGCGAGAACCTGCCGGATCAGCAGTGTCGTCTGGTGTGGATCGACAAGCACGCGATCGGGCAACTGGACTACATCGCAGACGCTGCCGAGGAGCAGGATCTTGCTGCCGTCATCCGGCCGCTGAGCCAGGTCATCGGGGTCGAGGTCAAGGCCTATGGTTCGGCGGACGCGTTCGGGGAGCGGACCTACCGTCGCGCCGTGGTGGTGTGCTTCGCATCGGGGAATCCGATCGCGGTCGACACCACCCAGCACGCGAACGACGGCCTTCGGGGCCACGCCGACCGGTTCATCGATCGGGTATTGGACGCACTGGCGGGCGCCTCCGCCGCCAATTAGACCGCCCCCACCTGGCGGCTGGGGACGTTCTTGTTATCGGCAAGGTCAGTGGGATGTTTTTGGTGCCGTCGTTGTACGTCGGCCAGCGCGCTGGCTCGGCGGCTAGTAATCCCAGCGCCAATAGCCCATCCGAGTGATCGCATGACCATCGCGCAGTGACGCCGGCCGCGACGCGCTGGCGGCAGAACTTTGCGGACTGGTCACCCTGGTGGCCGGGCGTAGCCCAGCCTGATCGTGGTGTAGACAATTCGCCAGTCGAAGAAACCATGTGCTGTTGCTGCTGTAGCTATGCTGCCGCGCATGGGGGAAGCAAAGTATCGCCTAGGTGGTCACTCCGGCGGAACATGGTGCAACTACGACGTGGTGGCTGAGAAGTCTTATGGGGCGACGATCCTCACCCTTTTGCCATCCGACTGGGATGGACGCGGAGTTGTGATCGCGCTCATCGAACGTCCCCAGGTGTGCTCGCCGAAATTCCTCACCTGTGAGCACCGGTCAGTGTAGGGGTTG
>NZ_LQOT01000029.1 GCF_002101585.1 Mycolicibacter engbaekii
CGTTGCTGATTCTTCCTGCCCGAACACCGGGCATCAGAGTCGCACAACAACTGGACCACTACGAGGGGCTCACCTCAATCGACCCACACGGAACGCATCTTGACGATGCCGTCATCAAGCTGAAAGCGCTCGCAGAGTTCACGCAGAAGTTTGGTGACGAATTCCACCGTATAGAAGCCGTTGCCAAGGTCGGCAGCACGATGAAGGTTCTCGACATGACCCGGCACATAGTGCGTGAAGCGGTTCTGTACGAGGAGAAGGAGGCGGTCGAATTCTACGAATCTGACTTCGCGACCGAATACAGCATTTGAGCGAAGGCGCGTCGCAGAATCCTGCGTTGAGCCTATCGCTCCTTCCACGCGGCCGAGCAGACGTTGCGCACGTCGCATCGACGGCACTTGCCACGCCCGGGCTTCGGCTCAAACTGGCGCCGGCGCAAGGTCTCCACTGTGGCGATGATCTGCTTTTCGGCGTCTGTGATCGACTTCGCGTCGATCGGGACATCGTATTGCTTCTCGTCACCGAGGTCTTGGATGAAGGCACCACCGACGTCGAGGCCTTCCCGCCGTCCTGCCTCGGTGTATATCTGCAGTTGGAGCGGATCGATCTTTCCGCCAGTTGACGTCTTGTAGTCGACAATCGCAAGCCGGCTAATCTGCCCATCATGGTTGTCGTAGATGACGTCGGCGCGGCCTGAGATCACCGCGCCGTCGAGGTAGAGCTCGAACGGGCGTTCAGTCGCCCACGTGCGCATTAGGTCTGCCGAATGTTCGGTCACGTATCGCATGACGAGCTTGCGCGCCTTGTCCCGCATTTCCTTGTGGCTGGCCTTATTCGCGTACGGCAAGAAGAACTCGGAGTTGAGAAGCTGATTCACCTGTTGTTCGGTGGGTGCAGCACCCGTCGCCTGTGTTCGCTCAGCAAGCACCCGCATGGTGTGGTGGACGGCGTTGCCGTAGCCGAGTTCCTGCTGAATCGCCGGCATAAAGCCGAGCTCGTGCTTCAGCAGATAGCTTCGTGGGCACGTTTCGAGCGCCGCAAGGTCGCTGTACGTGATGACCAAGTCAACTTGAACCGACGATCCTTCGCCCGTCGCTGACGTGGGAGTGCCGGCGTTATTGTAAGCGTTTGCGACGTCGGCGTAGAACGGAGAGGCACCACGGCTTCTTCCATTCGGCTGCCGGGAGAAGCTCGAGAGCAGCAAAGCGTCGCGGGCTCGCGTCAGTGCCACGTAGAACAGTCGACGCTCGTCGGCGTCGCTGCCTTCGTACCGTTGTCGATCGAATCGGCCCAGTAGGTCGTTGGGAAAGTCCAGTGCGCGTCCGGTCCTGCTCGACGGGAACCGTGTCTTCACGAGTGATGGTAGGAATACCACCGGCCACTCAAGGCCTTTCGAGCCATGAACTGTCCCGAGGGCGACGGCGTCGTCTAGATTGTCTTCCTCGCCGGCAAAGTCGTCGTAGCTTCCCACTGCGTAATTGGTAAGCAAGATGGCAAGGTCCTTGTAGAACCACTCTCCGCCGCTGCGGCCACCGACCTGTTCGCCCGGCTTATCCTTGTCCTTACGAGCGCGCCAACTGATGCCCTCGTAGTCGGCGAGAACGGTGGTGAAGCGCGCAATCGTCCCGAGTCGGTTGCGCGTCAGCTCATCGGACAGATCCCAATCCTTGACCCGAAGTAACTCCATCAGGGAGTAGAAGTCCCGCACGAGACTCTCATTGAATTCACTTGCGAGAGCCTTCGCCTTCCACTTCCCGAGATACGCAGCCAACTTCGACCGCCCCGATCTCGACAGGTTGAATGCCGCACAGTAATCGTCGAGTAGTTGGTCGAGCGTGACGACCTGACGCTGCGCGTCCCTCGAAGGAGCCCAGTCGACTCCGGCGATCCACGCATAGGTTGCTCCGAACACCTGAGACTCCGGTTGTGCGAACAAACCTGATCGACCGCCAGCTTGGACGGGTATGGCCGCCTTCGCGAGAGCGCCAATCAGGGCTGGATAGGCGGATCGTCCGCGAACGAGGATCGCGATGTCCCGATACGGGAGACCGCGCGCGTGGAGGTCGAGGATCTGCCGCGCAATCTCGTCTGCTGCATCATTCTCATTCCCCGGGTCGCGAACAATCGCGACGCTAGGTCCGTCCACCTCACGAAACGGCAACATCTGCTTGTCAATCCGGCCCGGGATCGTTCTTGCGAAAAGGTTGGCAACCTCGATGATTCCGGGACGTGACCGGCGGTTGGTGAGGAGCGCGAACTGCGCAACACCGGGGTATCGGCCGGCAAAAGTGACTATGTTCTCGACCGATGACCCGCGCCACTGGTAGATCGCCTGGTCGTCGTCGCCGACCACGACGACATCCGCGTTGCCGTGCGGTTTCGCGAGCAGTTGGACAAGCCGCTCTTGCGCGGGGTTAACGTCCTGATATTCGTCCACGACGAGGTGCCTTAGAGGAAAGCTCACCGCGGCGTGGACTTCGGGGTCAGCGAGTGCCTCTACAGCCCGCACAATCTGCGTTCCGAACGACATGAACTGATGGCGATCGAGCGCCGCGTAGTACGCCTCCACCGCTGTTTTAAAATCACCGGCTGGGAGAGTCTCGACGTCAATCAGCTCATTTTCGATGACGTCGATCCCCCGCTGGAAGGTCTCGATACTCTTGAACGTGCCGATGGTAGGTGTGAGGGCGGCGATCCCGATGAACCTGCGCTGCTGGTATAGGAAATTTGTCAGCTGATTTGCGTCGAGCGGCGTGTACGTCTCGTAGCGCGGCACGTGCGTTTGCAGCATGCGAAAGCAATACGCGTGGATCGTGCCGACAAAAAGCCGACCGAGCTGATCAGTCGCACCTGGCCCCATGCGGGCGGTGGCACGCTCACGAATGCGCTCTTTCAGCTCAGCCGCTGCCTTCTCCGTGAACGTGAACGCAACAATCGACTCCGGCGCCTCACCCTCGGCGAGCAGCGATGCCACCCGCTGTGAAACAACCTCCGTCTTGCCCGATCCGGCAGCCGCGATGATCTGGATATGGCTGCCACGGTGGGTTACTGCTTTCGCCGCGTCACCTTCCAGATTTGGTATGTCTGCCTTGGGTACCTCTGGACCGCGTGTGACTGGCGCGATGCGCGGACCGGGAACAATCGGGTCCGGATGGGGAATCGCTGCAGGTTGTTTATTCGGCCGTTTCGTTGGGACCTTCGTCGATTCAGGCGCTGCAACGAACGGCTGCGGCACTGGGCGCACCGCATTCTGCGTCGGGGATACCCACTTGAACTTCATCGACTCCTCCCGGTATGTCCTCGCCCGGCATTTCTGCAGATGGGGTCGCCATCGAATCATGGCCGGAAGGCAAGACGCGACTTCTGACCAATTCTAAATTCAAGCGAGCAACGCCCGTACTGGACTCCGGTCACCGCCTTCCAAGAGACGCTTAGTTAACGCAGCTGCCAACGCATCCCCCAACCGCGCCTTAATCCCCGCTGTCATCCGCTTCCCCCCGAACAACTCCAGCGCCTCGCGCTTCAACTCCTCGGCTTCGATGCCGCCGGTCTGCTCGGCGATCACCAACATGGCGTTACCGATCTCGATCAGGCTGACCTCGTCGATTGGACGGCTCTCACCGTCAACCGGACACCGCACCACCCGCCAGCTCTCCGGGTCTATCCCAGCTGGCCAGTAGAAGCCCTCGGGATCGGAGCGGCGATAGTAGTCAGCGGGCACAAGCTGCCGGATCGCCCTACGGCGACTCTCCGCGACCCGGTTCAGGCCAAACGCTCCGGCCACCAGTTTGGCCAGCCGGTCCGGGTGGATCGGCCCCTCGGCGGCGATCACGTCGCGAATTACGCCGCGCACCATCTGCTTCAGATACTCCGCCTGCAGGTTGTCCAGCACACTGATGTCGCCGGCCATCACCGGTTCCCATTCGCGGAAGGTCTGCAGCATCGGGTGCCGCCTCGGCGCCGGCGCGGCAACAACAGGTGCTGACCGCAGCGGCGCCAGCTCCCGTGGCTCATCGACTACCCGTTCCGGCTCCGAGACCGGCGCGACCGATTCGGGTGGACCCACAATCTCGACAGGCGCGGCCTTGCGAGCCCCCGCCTCATCGACCGCCGCCTGCAGCCGCGCCACCGTCGCCTCCCGATCCTGCAGCCATTCCGGCAGCCAGACCCGTTCCACGGCTGGCCATTTCAACAGCCCCGATAACACATCGACCGGCAACCCGTCCCGGTCGGCGACCGTGCGCCGCGAATACCAGCCCGGTCCATCCAGCAGCACGGCCACCAGTGGCTCGTCGGGCGCCGCGGGATCGGCGAGCACCAGGTCCACCCGGAAGTCCGAGAGCCCGACGTCGGCCGTCACCGACAACCCGGCAGTCCGCAGCGCAGCGGCGATGTCGTCACGGTGATAGTCGAAGACCGGCTGGCGCCGGCCACCACCGCCCAGCGCGTCGACCCCGCGGGCAGCCATCTCAAGGTAGGCCTTCAAATGCTTGGTTCCGACCTGGCTGGTCTCCTCAGCGCGCAGCGCCGCCGGATCAAAACTGGAGTACAGCACCACTTCCCGCCGGGCCCGGGTAATCGCCACGTTCAGTCGCCGCTCGCCGCCGGGACGGGACAACGGCCCGAAGTTCAGCGGCACCACGCCCTTGTCGTTGGCGCTGAAAGCCACCGAGAACAAAATGGTGTCGCGTTCGTCGCCCTGGACGTTCTCCAAGTTCTTTACGAACAGCCCGTCCGGCTCATCCAACGCCGCCACCACCCGGTCATCGCCGGAGTCACGCAGCAGGTTCTCTATGAAGTCGCGCTGCTGGGCGTTGAAGGTGACCACCCCCAGCGACGGCGCCACCGACGGCGACAACGCAAAGCGCTGCCGGATGTCGGCGACGATCCGCTCGGCCTCGACTCGGTTCGTGCGCAGCGTCTTTCCCTTGCCGGAGCGCTCGAACACTCCATCGACTCGCACCAAGGACACCCCATACCCTGAGCCACCTGCCCTCGGCGCCGGGAACGAGGCCAGCCGGCCTTCGTAGTAGTGCTGGTTGGAGAACGCGATCAACGCCTCATCCTGGCTGCGGTAATGCCAGGACAGCCACTGGCGCGGCACCTGGGATTGCACGCATTCGGTGAGGATCGACTCCTCATCTACCACGGTGTCGGGGCTGTAGTCCTCGTCGTCGTCGCTGATACCGACTTCGGCGAAGCTGGTGGGCGGCATCTGCTTGCTGTCACCGACCACCACCACCGAGGTGCTGCGGCCCATCGCGCCGATCGCGTCGGGCACCCGCACTTGGGAGGCCTCGTCGAACACCACGATGTCGAACAGACCGGGTTTGGCCGGGAAGAACCGGGCCACCGAATCCGGGCTCATCAGGGTGCACGGCATGATCGTGGTGATCAGCTCGCCGAAGTTGTCCAGCAGTGCCCGGATGCTCATGCCGCCGCGTTTGCGATCGAGTTGCCTGCGCAGCCCCCCGACCTGGCCGCTCTCCGACCAGGCGTCGAAGCGACGTTCTGCCAGCAGTGCGGCCGGAATGGCCCGCGGCAACTCCTCGCGAATGGCCCGGGTGGCATCGGTGAACCTTTGGATGGTCTTGCTGTGGGCGGCCACGTCGAAGCCGGTCAGCGCATTGGCGTCGAGTCGTTCGCCGACTGACACTGCGGCAACCCCGCGGTCGAATCCGAGTGCGGCGTCCTCGGGCAGCAACCGCCCGGCCAGGATCGCCGTCCGCGCCGCGGTCATGCCGGCGGCGCGCAGCGGTTCGAGGTGGCCGACCAACCCGAGCCAATTCTCCAGTGCTGCCGATGTTTCCAGCTGCCTGGCTGGCCGCCCAGACCACCAGCGGTCGAAGAACGCACCGTCAGCCCAGTCGCGCTGGGCATCAAGCGTCACCCCAGTGGCCTGGCCGAGCCCGCTCCAGGCGGTACCGAGCCGCTCCAACGGCCCGGCCAGCACCCCGACGGGGGTGCGGGCGTAGAAGTCACGCAGGTCGGCGACCTGCGGGCCGGCGGCGTTAAGAGCGGGCACCAGCCAGACCAGCCAGTCCAGTCCGGCCCGCAGTTGCGCGGCGGACTTGGGTAGCAGCGGATTCCAGTCGCCGTCGATTAGCGTGACCGGCAGCCGGGACACCCGCCGGCGCAGATCGCTGACCAGCCCGTGAGTTTCGGCTATCGCCGCTGTGATGGTTGACAGGCCCTTGAGGTCGACGCTCGCCGCGTCGACCACCAGCACGTCGGCAAGTTGCGCCAACACCGCGCGACGGCGTTTCTTTCGCCCGAAAAACCCGGACTCATCAGCGGCCAGCGCGGCGGCGTGGATCGACGGAATGTCAAGGTCCACCGCCTGCGGGCCGGCGGTGTCCAGCCAGCTCGGGCGCTGCGCCGACAACCGAGCCACCATCTGCCCCAATGCGATCAGTTCGGCAGCCCATTCGGCCGTGTTCAAGGCATCGATACCGGGCAACGGATACCGCGGTGCGGCGGCCAGCCGTGCCCAGTCCGCCAGCGCGGTCGGCGCACCGACCCGGTCGAGCTGGGCCAGCCCGATGCCGTAGCGCTGCCCATCCTCGAGCAACGCGGCCAGTGCAGCATCGAATTCGACTGCAGCCCGGTAGGTCCCCGCAATATCGGCCGGAACCGCATCCAGAAATCCCCACGGGTGATTGGCGCCGGGTCGGGCCAGTTCGGCCACCGCCGGCAGTGCCCGCAGCAACTCCCCGATCTGCGCCATCGTCTCCGGGCTCGCCGCGGCTACCAGTTCACGCGGTACCTCCAGGGCGGCAACGTCCTGGTCGGCGGCGAGCTCTTTGGAGCGAGCTGTGTAGGCCGACAGGCCGGCGGCGTTCTCAGCGTGCAGCCGCTCGGCATAGCGGGCCAACGTGGTGCGCGCGGCCGCGGCGATCTGTTGGTTGGTGCGCAGCCGTTCGCTGTCGGCGGTGACCCGCAGTTCCAGCGCAGTTCTGATCTGTTCGCGCACCGCAGCCGGGCGGGCGGATTTGTCATGCAGGTTTAGCGAAAGCTCACCCAGCCCGACGGCGTCCAGCCGCTTCTTGACCACGTCCAGCGCGGCCTTCTTCTCCGCAACGAACAGCACCTTGCGTCCGGAGGCCATGGCGTGGGCCAGCAGGTTGGTGATGGTCTGCGATTTACCGGTTCCCGGGGGGCCTTCCAGCACGAACGTGCGGCCGGCGACCGCTTCGGCGATCGCCTGCAGCTGGGACGAGTCCGCCGGCACCGGCATCTGCGGCCGCAGCTCGTTGAGGTCGACACCCTCGGGTGCCGGCACCGGGTCGGTGTAGGCGGCCAGCGGTGTTTCGATCAAGTGGCGCACCAGGCTGTTCTCGGCTAATGCTGCCCACGACTCGTCGAGGTCTTTCCAGAGTGGGAATTTTGCGAACTGCAGGATCGCCAAATGCGCGCTTTCCTCGACGCGGAACGGGAGGCCGGCGGCGGCGATCGCACGACGTACGGCGTCGAACGTGCCGGCCAGGTCGATCCCTGAGGCGTCCTCGGCGGGATTGGCCAGCTCGGGGATCTCCAAACCGAAACTGACCCGCAGTTTTTCGATCAGGCAGTAGTTCGGGGTGGATACGCCTGCCTCATCGATGCTGAGCACATAGCGGTCACCGCGGTTGGTGGTGGACAGGTTCACCGGCACCAGCACCACCGGGGAGCGCAGCTCGCGGTCACCGAAGCGCCAGTTGAGCATCCCGAAGGCCAGGTAGAGATTGTTGGCGCCGGTCTCCTGCGTGATGGTCTTGGCTTTGTAGGCCAGGTTACGCAGCCGGGACTTATACGCTGCGGTGGTGACGTCGAGGTAGGCGCTGTGTTTGCCGGCCAGCAGATCGCTGCGCTCATCCTCGGGCAGCTCACGGCCGTAGCGGATGCCGCGCGCCACGTCCACACTGCTGACTTCGTCGGAGGCCAGCAGCTTGATGCGGGCGCCGGCGTTGATGTCGTCTTCGAAGCGGGCCAGCGCCGGGCCGGGTATCGCCAGCGCGAATCCGGCTCGCTCGGTGTAGTTGATCAGCCGGTTGCGCAGGCTCAAGTCCAGCAGGGCGTTCTTCCACTGCCGCACCCGTTCCGGCACGGCCTCCTGCGGCGTCTGCGGAACCGCCTCGGACCGTACGTACGGGGCGATAACCGGGCCGGCGCCCGGTTGATATTCGAAGACGGTGATGTTGCCGTCCCGGTCGGTGGCGTGGCTGGGAAGCGGGTAGATCCGGGCGGAACGGGCTTGGCGAACATCGGTGATCCCAAGGATGTTCGACAGATCTGTAGAGAGATGTTTGGTTCGCGGACTGGCTGTCGCTGCACTGAAATCGCCGGCCTGGGCGCCACCGGTGAGCAAGGTTGTCTCCACGAGCCGAATCTGGTCCAGGTCAACCAGGTTGACCACGTCGACGGCCTCCGTGGTTGACACATTGGGCAGCGTCGAGTCGACGCGCCAGTAGCCGAGGAACGCGTGACCGCCCAGCACCCAGATGGTCGAGTTGATCCCGGCCTGCTCCAGCACGGCGGCCATAGTCAGAGTCGTGTCCAGACAGGTGCCGAGCCGGCCCTCGAGCACCTCCGCGGGTGTGCGGACCTTCTGGCCCTCCAAACCCCAGCTGGCCGGCGGTTCGGCATAACGCACGTCGCAGTCGCGGATGGTCTCGAACACCGCCTGGGCGATTGCGTCGACCCGGGCCGGGTCGTCGCTTTGATACCCGTCGAGCGCCGAGTTTCCGGTGAGCGCCTGCAGCCGGTCGGACACCTTGAGCATCAGTGCGGTGACGGCGGCAGCGTTTGGTTGGACGTGGGCTGCCAGCATCTCCAGGGCCAGTTGCGGCGGGCGGGCCTTCCATTGGTTGCCGGCCAGGATCGTGACATCCTTCTCCGCCTCGGCGCGTACGGCGCCGTGGGCGTCGCGCAGCACGGCCCGGATCGTGCCCGGCCGCGGCTCGTCGACGCCGAGCATCGAGGCCGGGTCGAGCAGCAGGGCGACGTCGCGCAGGACGGTCGGCGCGTGGGCGGCCAGATCGAGGTGGATCTCTTTCGGCCCTCCGTGCGAGCCGTCAGCGCTGGTGACCTCTAGTTGCAGCACCGCCCCGCGCAACTCGTCGACCACGTTGTCTATCGCAACGTGGTCGATCACCGGGATACGGCAGTTCGCCATCGGGTAGCTCAAGTCGGTGACCGCATGGATCTCCATGCGTGGGCCGGTGCCCGGGGACTGAGTCCCTGCCAGCCGCTCAACGTCGGCGGGCTCCGCCTTGGCGTGCCGACCATAGGGCGCCTGATCCTGCTGTGCGCTGTGGTTGGCATCAGTCACCCTGAGCTCCTTGAGGCAAGGCGGCACCGACGACACCGGTGTCGCTTTCGCAGCAGCCTAGAGGGAGGCGCCGACAGGCGAACGAAAGCCCTACATACGCGTCATCGGTCTATACGTTCGGAGTGGCATCGCACAATCCGACCAGATTGCCGTGTCGCCGGACTTGCGTACACTCAGCGGAAACTCGCCACCGGAGGTTCCACGTGACTCACGACGACGTCGCCAGCCTGCCCGCCACTGCCACTACCGGCGAGGTTGTCGTGATGGAGCAACCGGAGGGCCTGCTCGTCGGGGGCGACCCGAAAGCCGTGGAGGCCTACCTGGAGCGCTTGCGCGAAACCGCCGGCAACGCGGTCCAGGTCGCTGGCGTCGACAAAGCGTTACTGGCGAATGCCCCTGGATTAGGTATTGGCATCGCCGCGGTGTTGCAGCAAGCCGGAAAGTTCGTACAACTACACCCGGATAGCGTGGCAGCGATCCGACGCGGGCACCTGATTCCGGGAACCGACGGTTTCTTCCGGATGATGACCCGCGGCGCCGACAACAAGTTCACGGAACAACTGCAGTGGCGGCCCGCAATGTTGGGCCCGCAGCAACTGGTATCGCTGCAAATGATCGGGGTGCAGGTCGCGCTCAAGGCTGCGATCGCCGACGTCAGCGACTCGATCCGCCGAGTAGAGAGCAAGGTCGGAGCCGTCCTTCGGCTGGCTCAGGCCGACCGTGCCGGGGATGTCCTGGCTGACAACCTGACCATCACCCGGCAGCTGTCCTACCTGGAGAAAAACGGATCGCTTCCCGACGCCTACTGGGATTCCATCGCAGGCTTGGGTCCATCCTTGAACGCCACCGCCGAACGGCTACGTAACCATGCCAGGCGTGTTCTGGACACTCTGGACCCTAATTCGTCGGTACAAGATCGAGCGAATGCGATGCGGGCCGCCATCGCCGACAGCCTCATCGGCGAGACCTTGAGTCTGCTTGTGGTGGCTGAGGAGTCGCTGTACAAGTGGCAGCGACTCCACCTAGCCCGGGTCGAGGCCACTGAGCCCAAGCATCTGCCGCAGGTGCTGGAACACACCCGCGAACTGCTGGCCTACCAGTTAGCCGAAGACGGCAAGCTATATCGGAAGGCCCACGAGGTAGTCGACGCGATCGCAAAAACGGAGGCCCTCGATGGCTTTCGGTTCTGGGCGGTCGATCAGCTTGCCGCAGATCGCGACGCCCTGCGGATCGAGCTGGATAATTTCGCCAGTGCACGACAACATCAGGTCGAGGGCTGGAATGACATGGAGACCCCCGGTGTCCGTGAGGCTGTCGATGCAGCGGTGGAGATAGCCAAGCCCGTCGCGGAAAAGGCCATCGCAGCTGCCGGTCGGGGACTGTCCAGCCTCCGAGGCTTCGTGGCGCAGCGGTTCAACCAAAAGGAAGCAGTTGGCAACGAGGAACCGTCGGCGACTCCGGAACCCGAAGTCGACCGATGACTGCGATGTGGATGGTGCGCAGCGACGGCGGTCTGCGCTACGACGATTTCCGTGACCGCAGCGCTGCCGGCATCGGGTTTCGGCAGATCGCCGCGCTCGCCAAACCCGGCGTCGACCGCAAGACTCTGGCAAAAGCCTACCGGGAGGCCGAGCCGGGCATCAAAGAACAGGCGGCGGTGGTCAGCGCCGCGCAGGTGTACCGGTTTGTCAACGAAATCGCAGTCAACGACTGGGTGATCACCTATTCGCCGGACAACCGCACCTATCTGGTCGGTACCGTCACCGGACCGGCAGAGCTCCACCAGGATTGGGCCGATCAGGGTATGGGCCTGGCCCGCCCCATCACCTGGCAGACCGTCGAGTTGAACCGCGATGATCTGAGCCCGGTGGCGAAGAACAGCCTGGGCCCAACGTTGACAGTCTTTCAGCTCTCCGAAGCGGTGCGCACTGAGGTGCTGAGCCTGCTGCACGGCACCGCAGCACCCACCCCATCGGACGACACCGTCGAGGCCGACGATCCGCTGCGTGACTTCCCTGCGTTGGCGTTCGAACAGATCAAGGACCGGGTCAGCGCACTGGATTGGTCGCAGATGCAGGAATTGGTTGCTGGAATTCTGAGGGCGATGGGCTACAAGACGCAGGTTTCCCCGCCAGGGTCGGATCTGGGGCGTGACATTTTGGCTTCGCCGGACGGGTTCGGCTTCGAACGGCCCCGGATCGTCGTCGAGGTCAAACACCGCAAGGGGCAGATGGGCAGCAAGGACATTCGCGGATTCCTGGGTGGTCGACACCCCGAGGATCGTGGGCTCTACGTGAGCACCGGCGGTTTCACCAAGGACGCCCGCTACGAGGCGGACCGCTCAACGGTGCCGCTGGCACTGTGGACGCCGCAGGAGCTGACCAAGGCATTAGTCGACAACTACGAAAACGCCGACGCGACGACTCGTAGCCTGATCACGCTGCGCCCGCTCTACGTGCCGGCAGAGGTCGGCTGACCCACGCCGCATCCTCTCCTGCTCAGCAGGGATGTAGTCGCGGTCCTGCAGGCCTGGCTGTGCACTCCTCCTGCGAACTGGCCGCACCCCCCACCCCCTGTTCACCCTCCGCGAAGACA
>NZ_LQOT01000030.1 GCF_002101585.1 Mycolicibacter engbaekii
GGGGCCGGGGCCTCGAATGCGGGCGCCTCCGGTGCCGGAGCTTCGGGGGCGGGTGCCTCCGGTGCCGGCGGAATCCAACCGGCGGGCTCTACCGGTGCCGCGCCTTCGGCGGGCGCCGGTGCCTCGGGGGCCGGGGGAGCCCACCACGGCGCGGGCTCGGGGGCGGGCGGCGGTGCCAGCGGGTTGTCCAAGGCCACGGCCTCGCCGCTGATCTCCGGGTTGTCGATCGGGGCGTCCGCCGGCGGTGTCACCGGAACCTCGCGGTGGGTCGCGCTGGACAGGCCGCGCCCACAGACCGGCCAGGCGCCACGGCCCTGGGTGGCCAGTACGTGCTCGGCGATGGCGATCTGCTGCTCGCGGCTGGCCAGGTGTGCCGAGGGGGCGTACTTGCCGCCGCCGTGGGCACTCCACGTGCTGGGCGAGAACTGCAGTCCGCCCTGGTAGCCGTTGCCGGTGTTGATGCTCCAGTTGTTGCCGGATTCGCAGCGGGCTACGTGGTCCCATTCGTCATCGGTAGCTGCGGCCGCGGTGCCCGCGAGGGCGAGGCTGCCGCCACCGACCACGGCTCCGGTGAATGCGATTTTGGCGATGTTGACATGCGATTGGGGGGGCTTGCGATGCCGTCCACTCATACGGTGGTGAATTCCTCTCTGTCTACGCCTGCGAGGTCAGCGTCGGGTTCGGGCAGAGGGGCTGCCCGGCCGGGACGCGCACGGTTGGCGCATCGTCGGCTTCACCTCTAGAGGCCTGTCATGGCCTCCGGGCCGCACTCGGCGGACCCATTGGGTCCCCCGCCTTCATCCATCAGGTATTTGTGGTTTTCCTCGCCCGTTGGATGAAGCTCGGCGCTACGGGTGAGGAAAGGCGGATCGAACGGAAGATTTTTCGATACACCCGGGAAGCACCGTATCGGGTCTTCTGCCATGAGTCACCCTTGACGCGCTATGGCGTTTTCATCGCTGTTTCTTCCCATAGCGCCAGGAAACAACCGTATCTGCGCAGGTCAGAGGCACCGCAATCAAGCCGTTGTCAGGCCGTGATCAATCCGTTATGTGACGTAGATCATGTTATCCGCCGGCGAACGGCGGCAGGACATCCACGGTTTCACCGGGCCGCAACGCCGCTTCGTGGTCGCGCACCGCGACACCGTCGCGCAGATAGGAGCAGCGGCTCAACACCGCCGCCAGACGCTCATTGCGGCCGGAAAGCGTCTCGGTCAGGCCCGCCACCCCCGCGCCGCGGGGCACGCTGACGGTCTCGGATTCGGCCCCCGCGGCTGCCCGGGCCGCGGCGAAGTAGCGCACCGTCACCGCGACGCTGTCCATGGGCCCTCCGGTCTGAGTGGTCGTCGCTGCGATCTCGGTCATTCGTTCAGCCCCCGATCGCGCTCATCGGCCGGTCCGGCTGGATGAAGTTCGGGTCGTTGATGCCGTGGCCGGCCTTCTTGAGCCACATCGCGGCGCGCCACGCCTGCTCGATGGCGCCGTCGTCGGCCCCGCTGCGCAGCAGGGCACGCAGGTCGGACTCGTCCGTGGCGAACAGGCAGTTGCGGATCTGGCCGTCGGCCGTGAGCCGGGTCCGGTCGCAGCTGCCGCAGAACGGGCGTGACACCGAGGCGATGATTCCGAACGTGCCCGCGGGAGTGTCCGGGCCCTCCTGGACCTGCCACAGCTCGGCAGGCGCGGATCCACGCGGCTTGGCGTCGCGGCGCAGCGTGAAGCGGGCCCCCACCGCCTCCAGAACCTGATCGACGTCGAGTCCGGCGTCGCGGGTCCATCGGTGGTCGGCGTCCAGCGGCATCATCTCGATGACCCGCAGCTGGTAGCCGTGCTGCAGGCAGAAGTGCAGCAGGTTGACGATGTCGTCGCCGGTGATCTTGGGGTCGAGGACGGCATTGACCTTGATGGGTGTCATGCCGGCCCGGGCGGCCGCGTCGAGCCCGGCGAGCACGTGGGGCAGGCGGTCTCGGCGCGTGATCTCGGCGAAGTGGGCGCGATCGACAGTGTCCAGCGACACGTTGATCCGGTCCAGGCCGGCCTCCACCAAAGCGCCGGCGCGCCGGGCCAGGCCCAGGCCGTTGGTGGTCAGGGCGATCTCGGGGCGCGGCCGTAGTGCCGCGGCGCCGGCGACCACGCTTTCCAGGTGCCGGGCCAGCAGCGGTTCGCCGCCGGTGAACCGGATGTCGGTGATGCCCAACCGGGTGACGCCGATCCGCATCAGCCGGATCAGCTCGGCGTCGGACAGCAGGTGGGTGCTGGGGATCCAGTCCAGTCCTTCGGCGGGCATGCAGTAGGTGCAGCGCAGGTTGCAGCGGTCGGTCAGGGATATCCGCAAGTCGGTGTGGACGCGGCCGAAGGTGTCCACCAACGGTCCGGAGGTGGGCATGGCGGTGGCGGCGGCGCGTTGCGCGGCTTCGTCGAAAGCTTTCCGGGTGACTGCGCCCGGGTCGGCGTCGGCCGCCACCTGCCCAGGTGGGGTGCGTCGATCCCGTTCCCTCAACGTCATGTCCGTATCCGATTCCGTCGGCCGGAGAGCGGCCGGATCGATTTCGGCGCGCGGTCCAGATCTCCTTCAGCGCCGTGGTCAGCCTACCGAGTAAACCTGGGTGTTTTGTGGGTCGCGGTCCGAGTAAGATCTGCTGCTGACGCGTCCTGCGCAGGCGGGACGCTTCCTTTATGTCCTCGAGTCCGTGATCAGCAAGACAAGCAGGTGAGACCAGTGCCGACCGGCAAGGTGAAGTGGTACGACGCCGCGAAGGGCTTCGGCTTCCTGTCCCAGGAAGAAGGCGAGGACGTCTACGTCCGCGCCTCGGCCCTGCCGGCCGGTGTGGAGGGTCTCAAGGCGGGCCAGCGGGTGGAGTTCGGCGTCGCCGCCGGCCGCCGCGGCCCGCAGGCGCTGACGGTGAAGCTGATCGACCCGCCGCCGAGCCTGTCCCGGAATCGCCGCGAGGCAGCTCCGGCCGAGCACCGGCACACCCCCGACGAGCTGCACGGCATGGTCGAGGACATGATCACTCTGCTGGAAGGCACGGTGCAGCCCGAGCTGCGCAAGGGGCGCTACCCGGACCGCAAGACCGCCCGGCAGATCTCCGAGGTGGTCAAGGCCGTGGCCCGCGAACTCGACGCCTGAGCTCAGCGGGCCGCTGATCTTCGGCGGCCACCCTGTTGCATCGGTTCGGCGGCCCGGTTTCAGTGAACTGGTCTGACCACCAGACCTCCAGCCAAGGAAGGTGCTAGTGTCCGGACTGTGAGTCTGCAGCCGATCGCCCGCCAGTCGATCCCCGACGAGATCTTCGCCCAGCTTGCCGGGCAGGTGCTCTCCGGCGACCGGACGCCCGGCGAGACCCTGCCCAGCGAGCGGACCCTGTCCGAGGCGCTCGGCGTCTCGCGGGCCGCCGTCCGGGAGGCGCTGGGCCGGTTGGACCGCGCGCGCCTCATCCAGGTCCGTCAGGGCGAGTCGACCGTGGTCCGTGACTTTCGTGCCGAGGCAGGCTTCGATGTGCTGCCGCTCCTGCTGGTGCACGGCGGCGACGTCGACCGGGACACCTTGGCCAGCGTGATCGAGGCCCGCGCCGTGATCGGCCCCCAGGTGGCCGCCCTGGCGGCGGCGCGCGTCACCGACGACGCTCGCCGACGTCTGCGGGCCGCGGTCGACGAGTTGGCAGCCGAACCCGACCCCCTGCAACGAATGTGGCGTGCCCTCGGCTTCTGGGAAATCATCGTCGAGGGCGCCGAATCCATTGCGTTCCGGCTGCTTTTCAACACGTTGCGCCAGGTCTACATCCCCGCCCTCGATGTGCTCGTCAATGTGATGGCCGCTGAGGTCGGCGATATTGCGCACTATCGGTCGCTCGCCGAGGCGATTGCCGCCGGGGACCAGGACGACTCCCGGCGGATCGCGCAACAGCTGCTCGAACTGGGCAGCGCCGCGTTCGCCGAACTCACTGCCCAGCTGGAGGGCCCGCGATGACCCGCAAGCAACAGGGCCTGCCCCAGGCATTCGCCGAGTTCATCCGGCACCCGACTCCCTGGATGCTCGTCGCCTGGGTCGCAGCCCTACTGGCGGCGCGCCTGGCGGTGGGCGGATGGTCGATCGTCGATACGGCTATCGCCGTTGCGCTGGTGGCTTTTTCGCCTGTCGGCGAGTGGTTGATCCATACCGGCATCCTGCACTGGCGGCCGCGCACGCTGGCCGGGGTCACAATCGACTCGCGCCTGGCCCGCGACCATCGCCGGCATCACCGCGACCCCCGCGACATTCCGCTGATCTTCATCCCGTGGCCCAGCCTGATCGTGATCATCGCCGGTTTGACACCCCTGGCGTTCGTCGCCTTCGGCAACCCCGGCAAAGGGCTGACGTTCGTCTTGACCATCGCCACGTTCCTGGTGTTCTACGAGTGGATTCACTACCTGGTGCACACCGACTACAAACCCCGCCACGCGATCTACCGTGCGGTCTGGCGCAATCACCGGTACCACCACTTCAAGAACGAGCGGTACTGGTTCACCGTGACCACCGCCGGCACTGCCGACCGGCTGCTGGGCACCTACCCGGACCCGCGCGAGGTGCCCTCATCGCCCACAGTGCGAAACCTGCACGCGCCGACGGCAACCGGCTGATCTCCGTAGCGGCCGCAGCGGGTGGCCGGCCGTGGCACTCTGGAAGGCATGGCCAGCTACCTCGCCGGCGGCGATTTCACGCGCGACACCGACTACATCTCCACCCGTATCACCGCCGATGGCCGTGACGGATATCCGGTCGAGCCGGGCCGGTACCGGTTGATCGTCGCGCGGGCCTGCCCGTGGGCCAATCGCGCGATCATCGTGCGGCGCCTGCTCGGCCTGGAGAGCGCCATCTCCATCGGATTTTGCGGGCCCACCCACGATCAGCGCAGCTGGACCTTCGACCTGGACCCGGGCGGGGTGGACCCGGTCCTGGGGATACCGCGACTGCAAGACGCGTACTTCAAGCGCATTCCGGACTATCCCAAGGGGATCACCGTCCCGGCGATGGTGGACGTGCCCACCGGTGCGGTGGTGACCAACGACTTCGCCCAGATGACCTTGGACTTCTCCACCGAATGGACGGCCTATCACCGGCCGGGGGCTCCCCAGCTGTATCCCGAATCGCTGCGCGACGAGATCGACGAGGTGAGCAAAAAGATCTACACCGAAATCAACAACGGCGTGTACCGGTGCGGCTTCGCCGGCACCCAGGAGGCCTACGACGCCGCCTACGGCCGATTGTTCAGCGCGCTGGACTGGGTCAGCGAGCGACTGGCCGACCAGCGATATCTGGTGGGGGACACCATCACCGAAGCCGACGTCCGACTGTTCACCACGCTGGCCCGGTTCGACCCGGTCTACCACGGTCATTTCAAGTGCAACCGGCAGAAGCTTTCCGAGATGCCGGTGCTGTGGGCCTACGCCCGGGATCTGTTCCAGACGCCCGGGTTCGGCGACACCATCGACTTCGTCCAGATCAAACAGCACTACTACATCGTGCATGCCGACATCAACCCGTCGCAGATCGTTCCCGTCGGGCCGGATCTGGCCAATTGGCTGTCGCCGCATGGACGAGAAGCTTTGGGCGGCAGGCCGTTCGGGGACGGAACGCCGCCGGGTCCGGTGCCTGACGGAGAGCGGGTGCCGGCCGGGCACGGGGCTGAGCCGGTCAGCGCCGGCCGTTAGCGCGGCGCAGCCGGCGCCGATAGGGGTCCCGGCGTCAGCTCAGCGCCGGACGGCTCCAGCGCATCCCGACCGCCCATTCGGCGTGCGGCACCGCGAACTGTTCGCCGGTGCTGCTGTCGACCACCAGGGTGAGCAGCTGTACCACCAGGCCGCGCAGCGCGCCGCGCTGCGGATCCACGGTGGGGACGGTGACCGCCAGCGTGCTGCCCGGCGGATACATCTTGCCGGTGGATTCGTCCGGGTTGTCGTAGAGCAGCAACAACCGCCATGGCGCCCGGCCGATGGTGGTGTCCACCGACAGCTGCACCGGATGCCGCGAGTCGACCGCCAGGGTCGCCCGTTCTTGGGTCAGCAGGCACTCATCGAGGTCGAGCACGCTGCAGTACAGGTACGGGCCGACCCGGCTGAGGTGCCCGTTGGAGAACACACTGATCTGCGGCGGCGTCGGCTCCTCGGCCCGGGTGAACCACCAGGTGCCCAACCCGGCAAGCGTCGCGGCCACCACCGCCAGGACCGCCACCGCGACGACCGTCGAGCGCTTCACCTGCACATCACCCCTGTCTCGCCGCATCCATGCGGGCACCGTCCTGCTCGATCAGCACCGGCCGGTTGCCCCCGAGACCGGGAATCAACGAGTCGCCGTGGAACGACAGGATGGTCTGGGCCAGACCCGGGATCAGCAGAGCCGTGATCGCGGTGAAGCCCACCCACAGGTCGGTGTATACCAGCACCCCCAGCGCACCACCCAACACCCAGGCCAGTTGCAGGGTGGACTCCGTGCGGCCGAACGCCGACGCCCGCGACTCTTCGGGCAGGTCGTCCTGGAGCGCGGCATCCAGCGACGCCTTCGAGATGGCGCTCGCCCCGGAGGTCACCAGCGCGGCGACCGCGGCCATCACCAGGGTTCCGGCCACCGCCGCGGCCAGCGCGACCGCAGTCACCGCCATGGTGCAGCGCACCACCAGGACCGCCGGACGGCCGAGTTGAAGGCGAGCGCTGGTGAAGTTGCCGGCGAAATTACCCACTCCCGCCGCCGCGCCGATCAGCCCGAGGATCCCCAGCTGCACCCAGCCGCCGGCGTTGTGCGCTTTGGCGACGAACGCCGGGTACAGGAACAGGAACCCGACCATGGCCTTGATGGTGCAGTTACCCCACAGCGCGGCGATGATGTTGCGGCCCAGGGGTTGCCGCAGCGGTTGACTCAGTGCCCCGCCGGCCCGCCGGACCTGTTCGGGCCAGCTGCGGCGCCGCTCGTCGAAGCGATAGCTCAGCGTGGTCGGGACCTCGCCGGTGGTCACCTCCACCCAGCGCGGAATCCGCATCGACAGCACCGCGCCGGCCACCGACACCGCGACGAGCACCAACAACGCGCCCGGCAGCGCCAACAGGCGGGTGAAGACATACTCCGCGCCCGCAGCGACGCCGCCGCCCACAATCGTTCCGCCGAGCAGGCCGAACACCGTCAGCCGGGAATTGACCCGCACCAGGTCGATCGACGGTGGCATCACCCGGGGCGTCACCGCGCTGCGCAACACCGTGAACGACTTGGACAGGACCATCATCGCCAGCGCGCAGGGGTAGAGCACCCAGGAGCCGAATGTTCCCGCGACACCGTCGTAATTGGCGATCAGCACCAGCGCCAGGACCGTGCGCAGCGCGAACGACATGGCCAGGGCCGCGCGGCGGCCGTGCTGGACGCGGTCCAAGGCGGGACCGATCAGCGGCGCGACCACCGCGAACGGCGCGATCGTCACCAGCAGGTACAGCGCCACCCGGCCCTTGCTCTCGCCGGCGGCGGCGGCAAAGAACAAGGTGTTGGCCAGTGCCACCGCCATCGCCGCGTCCACCGCGAAGTTGGCCACCACCGGCCAGGTCAGTGCGGTCAGACCGGACTTGTCGGCGCCGTCGGCGGTGGCGGCCCGCTGCACCAGCCCGTACATCCGGGAGCCCATCTCGCGGCTGCGGGCCGCGGCGGCCCGGGTGACCCCCACCCGCTCGCTGGTCGGCGAACCGCCCGACGGCGGGTGGTGGCGCGGCGTCTCGGTGTGCTCGCGCAGCGGTGGCAGGTAGCGGTTGGCACTGGGCATCGGGCGTCGGCGCTGGTCACCCGTATGGTTACTGGGGTAGTTGGCCATGCCGGGATGTTGTCCGGCGGAGCCGTTGCGCCCGCCGCCGCCGGCGGCCGGGGGCGTACGGCGCCGGCCCGGTTCGGGAAGATCACGCCGCCGTGCAGACACATCCGCGATTCTTCCCTATGCCGGCCGCTTGCCCGCGCAGGCCGTCGTCGTGCCTGCATGTGGCTGACTGAGCCGCGCTGCGGCAGTATGAGTGGCGTCATTGAACGGAAGGGACCCGCGTGACCGGACCCAGCGCAGAATCAGACACTGCGACCATCGCCGTGCCCACGGTGCTGGCCATGGCTGTCGAACAGGCACGCTCGGCCGTCGCTGAGTTCAGCGGCGCCGATACCGTCGGTGAGCATTTGGGCGTCGACTACGAGGACGCCAGTGCGGCCACCCACCGGTTCCGGGCACTGCTGCCCGGCTACCAGGGATGGCAGTGGGCCGTCGTCGTCGCCGCCGTCCCCGGCGCCGTCCGGCCCACGATCAGCGAGGTGGTCCTGGTGCCCGGCCCCTCGGCCCTGCTGGCCCCCGAGTGGGTGCCGTGGGACCAGCGCGTCCGGCCGGGCGATCTGGGACCGGGCGACCTGCTGGCACCGCCGGCCGACGACCCGCGCCTGGTACCCGGCTACACCTCCAGCGGCGACCCGCAGCTCGACGAGGTAGCCGGTGAGATCGGCCTGGGCCGACGCTGGCTGATGAGTCCGGTGGGCCGCGCCGAGGCGGCGCAGCGCTGGCATGACGGGGATTACGGGCCGGATTCGGCGATGGCGCGCTCCACCAAGCGGATCTGCCGCGACTGTGGCTTCTATCTGCCGCTCGCCGGCGAGCTGGGCACCGTGTTCGGTGTGTGCGGCAACGAGATGTCCGCCGACGGGCATGTGGTCGACAACCGGTACGGCTGCGGCGCGCACAGCGACACCCCGGCGCCCGCCGGAACCGGATCCCCGGCGTACGAGCCTTTCGACGACGGTGTGCTGGAGATCGTCGACGCCACTGCCGTTGCCGCTGTCGATCCGGCTGAGTCGGTGGACGAGGCCCCGGCCGAGCAAGACGCCGTCGCCGAAGCGCCGACCGACGCTCCGGCTGAAGCCGAGGCCCCGGTCGAAACCGAATCCGAGGCCCCGGTTGAAGCCGACGTCCCGGTTGAAGCCGAAGCCGCAGCTTCAGTCGAGGCCCCGGCCGAGACGGCGCCGGAGCCGCAGACCGAAGCCGCTGAGGCGGCCGTTGAGGCGCCGGAGGCTGCCGTCGGCGAGGCCGCGGAAAACCCGGATGAGCCGCAGACGCCCTAACCGAAGTTGAACAGGTATTCGCCCGGGAGCACCAAGACCATGTTGAACACGGTGCCGATCACGGCTCCCGGCAGCCCGACCACGTAGTTGACGATGTCCAGCGGAATGCTGACCGCCTGACTGAACGCCATCCCGAAGTCGAGGTTGAGCAGGCTGGTGATCAGGTTCTCGACGTCGTTGTACAGCGTGAACGGCAGGCTGATGAAGCGGTTGAACAGCCCCACGGCGGCCGCCACCTCGGCGTTGAACAGGCCGACGAAGTCGAATGCGGCGGCGGCGCCGGGCACGTCGAACGCGTCGGCCGCGCCGGGCAGGAGGTCGTACAGGTTGGTGTCGCCCGGCAGCAGGTCGAGCAGATCGGCGCCGCCTGGGAGGTTGAGCTCCTCGGCGACGGCGGTCAGGTCGAATCCCGCGAGCGCATCGAAGCTGTCAGCCACCGCGTTGCCGGCCAGCGCCACCTGCGCCGATACCAGCGGCAGGGGCTGGCCGGTGGCCTCAAGTGAGGCCGCCGCGGGGGTCAGGCCGGCGGCCAGCAATGCCGTGGCCGCGAGCAGCCCTGTCCCGGATTTCACCGATTCCATGGATTCCTCCCAGTTCCGACGGTCGTTGCCCTGGCGCCCCGCGTTCAGCTGCGTTCTGCGGCGGCCTTGATCTTGGCCAGTGAGGCGTTCATACCCTCGACCAGCTCCTGCTCGAAAGCGGGCGTCCCGCCCATGAATTTGCCCACCAAAAACGCCGAGACCGCGGTGGTTTCGCCATTGGCGGCGTGGCGACTCTCCACCACCCGCGTCCCGTCTGCGGTCGGTTCGAGCTCATAGCTCCACACGGTGCGGTTCTCGCTGACGCGGAAAGCCAGCTTGCGCTCCGGGACGTACTCGGTGATGACGGAGCTGGTGGGCCAGAACATCCGGCCGCGCCGGTTGAAGTTGATGGTGCGGGTGCCCGGGCGCACCGCGCCCAGCGGCTTCATCCACCTGCACTGCGGGCTCCACTCGGGCATCCGCCGGAAGTCCGAGATAAGTGCCCAGACCTTGGCAACCGGCGCGTTGATGTCGATCTGTGCCGTCAGCAGTGGGGCCGCCATAGCATTCCTCCTCGATTGTCGGTTCACAACTCTATGCGGGGTTATTCGTGTTCCAGCCCGGTTTGGGCTCCGCGCGCGCCGCGGCGCGCCGCCGCGCGTTGCACCAGAAAGACGGTCGTGCCGATCACCCCGACGCCTAAGCCCCCCACACTGACCGTGCGCCAGCTCTCCAGGGCGGGCACCGTGAACGCGGCGAGGGTCGCGCAGCAGAAGCCGACGAATCCCGCGCCGATCACCGGCCACACGCGAAGCAGCGCGGTCGGCAGCGGGGGCGGTTCGGGGGAGTGTGGAGGGGTCATCGCCGTTGACGTTAGCGCCTCGCCGGTAAAGTCCACGCAGTGACCAGGCTCGTCGATGTTGTCGATATCGACGACCCGCGCGATGCTCGGCTGGATGACTTCCGCGACCTCAACAGCATCGATCGCCGCCCGGACCTGCAGTCGGGCAAGGGGCTGGTGATCGCCGAAGGGGTGCTGGTGGTGCAGCGGATGCTGGCCTCGCGGTTCGCCCCGCGGGCGCTGCTGGGCACCGATCGCCGGTTGACCGAGCTGAGCGCCGACCTGACCGGCCCCGACGCCCCCGACGTCCCGTTCTATCGGGTGTCGGCGGAGGTGATGGCCGAGGTGGTGGGGTTTCACCTCAACCGGGGTGTGCTGGCCGCGGCATCGCGGGTGCCCGAGCCGCCGGTGGCCGAGCTGGTGGCGGGGGCGCGGACCATCGCGGTGCTCGAGGGCGTGAACGATCACGAGAACCTGGGGTCGATCTTCCGCAACGGCGCGGGCCTGGGCGTGGACGCGGTGGTGTTCGGCAGCGGCTGCGCGGACCCGCTCTACCGGCGTTCGGTGCGGGTCTCGATGGGCCACGCCCTGCTGGTGCCGTTCGCCCGCTCGGCGGACTGGCCGGCAGACCTGACGATGCTGCGCGAGCAGGGATTCCGGCTGCTGGCGATGACGCCCGACCCGGGCGCGGAGGTGCTGTCCAGTGCCATGACCACGCTGCGCGACGAGCGGGTGGCGGTACTGGTCGGAGCGGAGGGCCCGGGCCTGTCGGAGCGGGCGATGCGCGCCAGCGACATGCGGGTCCGCATCCCGATGTCGCGGGGAACCGACTCCCTCAACGTCGCAACGGCGGCGGCGCTGGCGTTCTACGAGCGCAGCAGGCTGGCGCAATGACGTCCAGACCGCGTACGCCGTGGGGGACGGGTTTGACCGTGGCCGCGTTCGCCGCGGCGGTGACCGGCACCGCGATCGCGGTCTTGACGCTGGGCCTGCTCCGGGTGCACCCGGCGGTGGCGGTGGTGCTCAATGTGGTCGCGGTGGGCGGCCTGGCTCCGACCGTGTGGGGCTGGCGGGGCACGCCGGTGCTGCGATGGCTGGCGCTGGGCGCCGGGTTAGGGGTGTTGAGCGGGTGGCTGGCGCTGGTGGTGCTGGTCGCTCAGCGCTGACCGGTCGAACGGACCCCGAGCAGGACGTCCTCCCACCCCGGTACCGGGGGCTTGCTGCGGCGGGCGCGGCTGCCCGAACGCTGCTGGACCGGTTCCGCGTCGACCTCGGCGGGGGCGGCCGGCTCCTGGAAGTCCAGCGCCGCGACCGCGGCAACCGGCCGCAGCGGTCGGTCGAAGTCCGGGTCGATCAGCTCCATGGCCGCGTCGTCGACGGCGGTGACCGTTCCGCCGTGCGCGCCCGGAGCGAACCGGAAGTGGGCGACGTTGTCCGAGCGCCCCGCCTTCCATGCCAGCTGTACCGTCCAGCGCCCGTCGTCGTTGCGCCAGGCGTCCCAATTGGTGCTGTCGGAGCTCAGGCCACGCGACAGCAGCGCGGAGGTGACGACCTCCAGCAGGGTCGAGACCGCCGGGCCGTCGGCCAGCACCGGGTGGGCGGCGGCGGCGAGTTCGGCGGCCCGGGACCGCTCGAGCAGCACGGGGTGGGCGAAGCGCTCCACCCGGGCCACGTCGACACCGGCCGCGGCGGCCACCTGTTCGACGGAAGCCCCGGCCCGGATTCGGGCCTGGATGTCCTTGGGCCGCAGCATGCTGCTGCCCGCATCGGCCGTGTTCTTTCCCACCCGGTGGCCTTCGCCGCGGACCGCGCCGCGCAACCGGTCATCGATGCGCACCCGGAACATCTCGGTGTGGTCTTCGCCGTCGCCGGCGCTTTCGCAGATGATGTGGTTGCCGTCGACGTCGAGGCCGATGGCCCTCAGTTCCCGCATGACTTCTCCTTGCGAACGCCGGTTACCTGCGGACTCTAGTCCAGTCGGCAGCCCGGTCCGGCGTGACACACCGGCGTTATAACGATCCGATCACGGGGAAAGCGGCGGGGCCGCTGCGGTCTGCGCGCTGTGCGCAACCGCGCTCAGAGACGCTCGACCACCCAGTCCACGCACTCGGTCAGGGCGCTCACGTCGTCGGGCTCCACCGCGGGGAACATCGCGACGCGCAGCTGGTTGCGGCCCAGCTTGCGGTAGGGCTCGGTGTCGACGATGCCGTTGGCCCGCAGCACCTTGGCGACCGCCGCGGCGTCGACCTCGTCGACGAAGTCGATGGTGCCCACCACCTGCGAGCGCAGCGCCGGGTCGGCGACGAAGGGCGTGGTGAACGGCCGCTCCTCGGCCCATGAGTAGAGCCGTTGCGCCGAGTCCGCGGTGCGCTTGACCGCCCAGTCCAATCCGCCGTTGCCCCGCATCCAGTCCAACTGCTCGGCCAGCAGCGCCAGGGTGGCGATCGCGGGGGTGTTGTAGGTCTGGTTCTTGGTGCTGTTGTCCACCGCGATCGGCAGCGACAGGAACTCCGGCACCCACCGGCCGGACGCCGCGATGGCCTCGATGCGCGCCAGCGCGGCCGGGCTCATGATGGCCAGCCACAATCCGCCGTCGGAGGCGAAGTTCTTCTGGGGCGCGAAGTAGTAGGCGTCGGCCTCGGTGATGTCGACCGGCAACCCGCCGGCACCCGAGGTCGCGTCGATCACGACCAAGGCGTCGCCGGCGCCGGCGGGCCGGCGCACCGGCACCGCCACCCCGGTGGAGGTCTCGTTGTGCGCCCAGGCGATCACGTCGACCGACGGGTCGGACTGCGGTTCGGGGGCGCTGCCCGCGTCGGCCTTGATGATGATCGGGTCGCCCACGAACGGGTTCTTGGCCACCGCCGAGGCGAACTTCGCGCTGAACTCGCCGTACGTCAGGTGCAGCGACCGCTTGTCCACCAGGCCGAATGCCGCCGCGTCCCAGAAGGCCGTGGATCCGCCGTTGCCCAAGACCACTTCGTAGTCGTCGGGCACCGAGAACAGCTCGCGCAATCCGGAGCGGACCCGGCCGACGAGGTCTTTGACCGGAGCCTGTCGGTGCGAGGTGCCGAACAGCGGCGCGGCCGTGGTGACCAGCGCGTTCAACTGCTCGGGGCGGACCTTCGACGGCCCGCAGCCGAACCGTCCGTCGGCGGGCTTGATGGTGTCCGGGATCGTGAGCTGTTCAGCCATGGGCTCCAGCGTAGACAGCGGCCCATACCCTGCTGCATCGCAGGTTTACTGTGACGCAGATCACTTGTCGCACTCGACACCTGTCACGCCCACAAGGTTGGACTTGACCCTAGACGGGTAACCGATACCTGCGGTACCGTTGTACATAAGCCTAGTAAATGTAAACGACTGGTGGAGGTGTCTCTGATGGCTCAGAAAGCAGCCCGAACCCGGATCGTGCGCCGGTGGCGAGCCAACATGGAAGTGACCGACGACCCGGCCTACGTCGAGACGCTCAACACCCTGTCGGAAGGTTCGGTGCGCCGGAACTTCAATCCCTACACCGACATCGACTGGGACAGTCCCGAGTTCAAGGTCACCGACAACGACCCGCGCTGGGTGTTGCCGGCCACCGACCCGATCGGCCGGCACTGGTGGTACCAGCAGCAGCCGCAGGACGTGCAGATCAAGATCGGCATGTGGCGCCAGGCCAACGTCGCCAAGGTGGGACTGCACTTCGAATCCATCCTGATCCGCGGCCTGATGGAGTACGCGTTCTGGGTGCCCAACGGTTCCCCCGAGTACCGCTACTGCCTGCACGAGGCGGTCGAAGAGTGCAACCACACCATGATGTTCCAGGAGATGGTCAACCACATCGGTGCCGACGTCCCCGGGATGCCGCGACTGCTCAAGTGGGTCCAGCCGGTGATCCCGCTGGTCGCCGGCCCGGCGCCCATCCCGTTCTGGTTCGGCATCCTCGCCGGCGAGGAGCCCATCGACCACATCCAGAAGAGCATCCTGCGCGAAGGCAAGACCCTGCACCCGATCATGGAGCGGGTGATGGCCATCCACGTGGCCGAGGAGGCGCGGCACATCTCCTTCGCACATGAGTACCTGCACAAGCGCATCCCGCGTCTGCCGCGCCGTCAGCGGTTCGCACTGTCGCTGTACGTGCCGATCGTGATGCGGATTCTGTGCTCGGCGATCGTGGTGCCGCCCAAGGCCTTCTGGAGCGAGTTCGACATCCCGCGCGAGGTGCGCAAGGACATCTTCTTCCGCTCGGTAGAAGCCCGTCAGATGTTGCAGGACATGTTCGGCGACGTCCGGATGCTCTGCCACGACACCGGTCTGATGAACCCGGTGGCCAAACTGGTCTGGCGGATCTGCCGCATCCACGGTGCGCCGTCGAGGTTCCGCAGCCAGCCGCAGCGCAAGCACCTCACCCCGGTGGCCTCGGCCTCGGTCGCGTAGCGGCGCCGCGCGCCATGCCACACGTAATCACCCAGGCGTGTTGTAACGACGCGTCCTGCGTGTTCGCCTGCCCGGTCAACTGCATTCACCCCACACCCGACGAGCCGGGCTTCGCCACCTCGGAGATGCTCTACATCGACCCGGATGCGTGCGTGGACTGCGGGGCCTGCGTGCGGGCCTGCCCGGTCGACGCGATCGTCCCGCACACCAAGGTGGTCACCGAGCAGCTGCCGTTCGTGGAGATCAACAAGTCCTTCTACCCCGAACGCCCCGAGGGTGTGAAGCTGCCGCCGACCTCCAAACTGGCTCCGATTCTGCCGGCCGCCGAGGTGCCCCAGCGCGGCAAATATCCGCTGACGGTGGCCATCGTCGGTTCCGGCCCCGCGGCCATGTACGCCGCCGACGAACTGCTGACCCAGCCGGGTGTGCTGGTGAACATGTTCGAGAAGCTGCCCACCCCCTACGGCCTGGTGCGCGCCGGCGTTGCTCCCGACCACCAGCGCACCAAGCTCGCCACCCGGCTGTTCGACCAGATCACCCGGCGCCGGGGGTTCCAGTTCTTCCTCAACGTCGAGGTGGGCAGACATCTGAGCCACGCCGACTTGCTGGAGCATCACCACGCCGTGCTCTACGCCTCCGGCGCACTGCACGACAAGCGGCTGGAGATCGACGGCATGGGGCTGCCCGGAACGGGCACGGCGACCGAGATCGTCGGCTGGTACAACGGGCATCCGGACTTCGCCGACCTGTCCGTCGACCTCAGCGGCGAGCGGGTCGTGATCGTGGGCAACGGCAACGTGGCCCTGGACGTGGCGCGCATCCTCACCGCCGACCCGGATCGGCTGGCCCACACCGACATCGCCGACTACGCGCTGGCGGCGTTGCGCGACTCGGCGGTTCAGGAAGTGGTGATCGTCGCTCGGCGCGGGCCGGCCGCCTCGGCGTTCACCCTGCCCGAGCTGGTGGGGCTGACGCAGGTGGCCGACGTGGTACTCGACGCCGAAGACCACGCCCGGGTGCGCGAGGATCTGGCCGCGGACCAAGACATGTTGACCCGCCAGAAGCTGGAGGTACTGGCCAAGCTCGGCGATGCCAGCGCGCCGGTCACCCGCCCCCGGATCCGGTTCGCCTACGGGCTGACCCCGGCCCGAGTGCTCGGCGACAGCCGTTGTGAAGCAATAGAATTCACGGTCACCGGGACTGATCAGGTGCGGCGTATCGACGCCGGGATGGTGCTGACGTCAATCGGTTACCACGGCACGCCCATCGCCGACCTGCCCTTCGACGACGCGGCCGGCGTGGTCCCCAACGAAGGCGGGCGCGTCATCGACCCGGCGACCGGGCGACGTGTTCCGGGCGCCTATGTCTCGGGCTGGATCAAGCGCGGCACCAACGGTTTCATCGGTTCCAACAAGGCCGACTCGCTCAAAACCATCCAGACGCTGGCCTCCGACTACAACGCGGGCCTGCTGACCGAGCCGGTGGCCGGGCCGCGGGCGGTGGCCCGGATGGTGCATGCCCGCCAACCCGACGTCATCGACGCCGCCGGATGGAAGGCTATCGACCAAGCCGAGATCGAGCGCGGACAAGCCCAGGGCCGGCCGCGGGTGAAGTTCACCCGGGTCCCCGACATGCTCGACGAGGTCAAGGACCACTCGAGTCTGCCGCTGCTGCAGAACCTGCTCGGCGCGCTGCGGCGCCGCTGAAATACCGACTCGCGCTTCGCCGAGCGTGTACTGAGGGCGAGAATCCGCGCAGAATCTCGGGCTGATTACACGTTCGGCGCAGGGAGGCCAGTCAAGCGCCAGGGAGGGGCGCAGGGAGGAGCGCAGGGAGGCTAGCCCAAGCGCGCCAGGGAGGGCGGGTCAGGCGGAGGCGATGCGTTCCCAGCCCGCAACGGAAGCCGCGCTGCGCGGCCCGGGCCCGACGTAGATCGCCGACGGGCGCACCAGCTTGCCCAGTCGCTTCTGCTCCATGATGTGGGCGCACCAGCCCGCGGTGCGGCCGCAGGTGAACATCGCCGGCATCATCGCAGGGGGCACCTCGGCGAAGTCCAGAATCACCGCCGCCCAGAACTCCACGTTGGTCTCGATGGCCCGATCCGGGCGACGCTCCCGAAGCTCGGCCAGCGCCGCCTGCTCCAGCGCCGCGGCCACCTCGAAGCGCGGGGCGGCCAGTCGCTTGGCGGTGGCCCGCAGCACCCGGGCGCGCGGGTCCTCCGCGCGATACACCCGGTGCCCGAAACCCATCAGCTTCTCGCGCCGGTCCAGGATGCCCTTGACCACGGCACGCGCATCGCCGGTGCGTTCCGCCTCGGCGATCATCGGAATGACACGGGCCGGAGCGCCGCCGTGCAGGGGGCCGCTCATCGCACCGATCGCCCCGGACAGGGCCGCGCCGACATCGGCTCCGGTGGAGGCGATGACGCGGGCGGTGAAGGTCGAGGCGTTCATCCCGTGCTCGGCCGCCGAGACCCAGTAGGCGTCGATCGCCTCGGTGTGGCGCGGGTCGGGCTCACCGCGCCAGCGGGTCATGAACCGCTCGGTGATGGTGGAACACGAATCGATCGTCTGCTGCGACACCGCGGCCTGCTCGCCGCGAGCCGACTGGGCGACATAGGACAGCACCATCACCGAGGCGCGCGCGAGCTGATCGCGGGCGGTGGCGTCGTCGGTGTCCAGCAACGGCTGAAAACCCCACTGCGGGGCCAGCATCGCCACCCCGGCCTGCGCGTCGACCCGGACGTCGCCGGTGCGCACCGGCAGCTCCAGCGGTTCGGCAGGGGAGAGCGGCCGGTTGAAGTCGCCGTCGACCAGCAGGGCCCACACGTCGCCGAAACCGACCTTGCCGGCAAGGTCCTCGATGTCGACGCCGCGGTAACGCAGCGCACCGCCATCCTTGTCAGGTTCGGCGATTTCGGTGGTGAAGGCCACTGTGCCTTCCAAGCCGGCGACAAAATTCTCCGGAACCGCAGCAGTCATGCTCCGGATTCTTCCACCCCGCTGACCGGCGGTTGCTACCGGCCGGTAAGGCCGCTGGGTGGGGGCCGGGCGTAGCGTTGGGCGGTGCACAGTACGGGCCCCGACAACGAGCACCTGGCGGCGATGCGAGTGGAGTATCAGGAGAAGGACAACAGCGGCGACCTCGACGTGGACTGGCTCGAGGACGGCTGGGAGGTTCTGCTGCGCAATTGGATCGGCGATGCCGAGCGGGCCGGGATCGCCGAGCCCAATGCGATGGTGCTGTGCACCGTCGACGCGGGCCGCCCCGTCAGCCGTTCGGTGCTGTGCAAGAACCTCGACGAGAACGGTGTGACCTTCTTCACCGACTCCGATTCGGCCAAGGCCGCGGAACTGGCCGCCACCCCCTACGCCGCAGCGACGTTCCCCTGGTACCAACTGGGTCGGCAGGTGCACATTCGCGGACCGGTCACCCAGCTCGACGAGACGGTCAGCGCGCAGTACTGGGAACACCGCCCGCGGGCGTCGCAGCTGGGTTTCTGCGCCTCGGCGCAATCGCAGCCGATCGCGTCGCGCGCCGCACTGCTGGCGCAACTGGACGCGGTGACGGCCCAGTTCGCCGGCGCCGAATCGATCCCCGCCCCGGCCAACTGGCGCGGTTACCGGATCGCCCCGGAAGTGGTGGAATTCTGGCAGGGCCGGGAAGGCCGGTTGCACAACCGGATTCGGATGACCGGCGGGGTGGTGGAGCGGCTCCAGCCGTGAGGCTGCCGCGGTGAGGATCTTCGCTGACACCACTCCGCTGCGCAGTCCCGACTTCCGGCGGTTGTGGCTGTCCGGCATCCCGACCGTCATCGGTGCGAACCTGACGATCTTCGCCGTCCCGGTGCAGATCTATGCGCTGACCCGAAGCTCGGCCTACGTCGGGTTGTCCGGACTGTTCGCGCTGGTGCCCTTGATCGTCTTCGGTCTGCTCGGCGGCGCCTGGGCCGACGCCATGGATCGCCGCAAGCTGCTGATCATCGCCTCCTGCGGGCTGGCGGGGGCCTCGCTGCTGCTGTGGTGGCAGGCCGCGGCCGCCGTGGACAACGTCTGGGTGGTGCTCGTGCTGCTGGGCGTGCAGCAGGGGTTCTACGCCGTCAACGCCCCCACCAGATCCGCGGCGATTCCACGGTTGGTGGCCGGTCGTGATCTGCCCGCCGCCAATTCGCTCAACATGACCGTCATGCAGTTCGGCGCCATCGTCGGGCCGCTGCTGGCCGGGCTGCTGCTGGGCTGGGTGGACCTGTCCACGCTGTATCTGATCGATGCGGCCGCCTGCATCTTCCCGATCTGGGCGACATTCCGGCTGGCTCCCATGCCGCCGGCGGAATCGGCCGGGCCGTCGGGCTTCGGGATCGCGGCCGTGCTCGACGGTTTCCGTCACCTGGCCGGCAACACCGTGGTGCTGATGTCGTTCGTCGTGGACCTGATCGCGATGGTCCTCGGCATGCCGCGGGCACTGTTTCCCCAGATCGCGAGCGTGAACTTCGGCGGCCCGGTCGAGGGCGGCACCACCATGGCCCTGCTGGCCGCGGCGATGTCGGCCGGCGCCGTGCTCGGTGGGGTGTTCTCGGGCTGGTTGCCCCGGATCACCCGGCAGGGCCTGGCCGTGGTCGCCGCCATCGTGGTCTGGGGCGTGGCCATGATCGGCTTCGGGTTCGCCGTCGCCCACGCCGGTGGTCATCCCGGCCCGGTGCTGTGGGTGGCGCTGGCGTTCCTGGCGGTCGGGGGCGCCGCGGACATGGTCTCGGCGGCGTTTCGTTCGACCATGCTGCAGCAGGCCGCCTCCGACGAGATCCGGGGCCGGCTGCAGGGCGTGTTCATCGTGATCGTCGCCGGCGGCCCCCGACTCGCCGATGCCGTGCACGGCGCCGCCGGGGCGGTGGTGGGCACCGCCGCGGCGGCCGCCGGCGGTGGGGTTCTGGTGGTGTTGGGCGTGCTGCTTGCGGCGCTGGCAGCGCCCGCATTTCTGCGCTATCGCCGGCCCGCCGAAGGCCGGCAACGATCCTCGCCGGACGGTCGATAGCACATACCCCGCCCCCGGGCGGGCGCGCCGGCCCAGAACCGACTACCTTTTCCTATACACGTTCTATCTGTTCAGCCGAATAGCGCAAAGGGGTTCCCTGTGGCCGCAACCGATGACACCGCCACTCTCCGGTATCCGGGCGGCGAGCTAGAACTGCCGATCGTCAAGGCGACCGAGGGATCCGACGCTCTTGCCATCGGTTCGCTTCTGGCCAAGACCGGCTACACCACGTTCGACAACGGCTACGCCAACACCTCGCCGGTGAAGAGCGCCATCACCTACATCGACGGGGACGCCGGCATCCTGCGCTACCGCGGCTACCCGATCGAGCAGCTGGCCGAGAAGTCGACCTTCATCGAGGTCAGCTACCTGCTGATCTACGGTGAGCTGCCCACCGCCGAACAGCTGGCCGCGTTCACCGGCCGCATCCAGCGGCACACCATGCTGCACGAGGACCTGAAGCGGTTCTTCGACGGCTTCCCCCGCAACGCCCACCCGATGCCGGTGCTGTCCAGCGTCGTCAACGCGCTGAGCGCCTACTACCAGGACTCGCTGGACCCCTCCGACAACGACCAGGTCGAACTGTCGACCATCCGGCTGCTGGGCAAGCTGCCCACCATCGCCGCATACGCCTACAAGAAGTCGTCCGGTCAGCCGTTCCTGTACCCGGACAACTCGCTGAGCCTGGTGGAGAACTTCCTGCGGATGACGTTCGGCCTGCCCGCCGAGCCCTACGAGGCCGACCCCGAGGTGGTTCGGGCCCTGGACATGCTGTTCATCCTGCACGCCGACCACGAGCAGAACTGTTCGACGTCGACGGTGCGCCTGGTGGGCTCGTCGCGGGCCAACCTGTTCACCTCGATCTCCGGTGGCATCAACGCGCTGTGGGGCCCGCTGCACGGGGGCGCCAACCAGGCGGTGCTGGAGATGCTCGAGCAGATCCGCGACGAGCAGAACGGCAACGTCACCGACTTCGTACGCAAGGTGAAGAACCGCGAAGACGGCGTCAAGCTGATGGGCTTCGGCCACCGGGTCTACAAGAACTACGACCCGCGGGCGCGCATCGTCAAGGAGCAGGCCGACAAGATCCTCGGCAAGCTCGGCGGCGACGACGAACTGCTCAACATCGCCAAGGACCTCGAAGAGGCCGCACTGACCGACGACTACTTCGTCGAGCGCAAGCTCTACCCGAACGTCGACTTCTACACCGGCCTGATCTACCGGGCGATCGGTTTCCCGGCCCAGATGTTCACGGTGCTGTTCGCGCTGGGCCGGCTGCCCGGCTGGATCGCGCACTGGCGCGAGATGCACGACGAGGGCGATTCCAAGATCGGCCGCCCCCGCCAGGTGTACACCGGCTCCACCGAGCGCGACTACGTCGGCATCGGCGGGCGGTGACCATCGTGTCCGATTCCGGTAAGCCACAGATCACCGTTCCGACCGGCCCGGCACCCACCGAACTGGTCATCGAGGACATCGTCGTCGGCGACGGCGCCACCGCCGCCCCCGGCGCGCTCGTCAACGTGCACTACCTCGGTGTCGACTACAACACCGGCGCGGAGTTCGACAGCTCCTGGAACCGCGGCGAATCGCTGGAGTTCCCGCTGGACGGCCTCATCGCCGGCTGGCAGGACGGCATTCCCGGGATGAAGGTGGGCGGTCGCCGGCAACTGGTGATCCCCCCGGAGCTGGCCTACGGCCCCGCCGGGACCGGTCACCCGCTGGCCGGCAAGACCCTGGTGTTTGTGATCGATCTGCTCGGCACCCGCTGAGAGTGCGTGCCCGGCTGCTCGCCGCGGCGCTGGCCACGGCGCTGCTCGCCGCGATCGGTTACGGGCTGCTGCAGCGCGCGCCCCAGCCCATCGCGGATCCCGAGCTCGCGGCGGGGCGCGCCGAACCGGTAGCGGTGATCCGGCACGGCAATGAGGTCACCCTGGTCGGCGACGTGGCCGATCCGGCGGCCCGGCGTGCGCTGCTGGATGCGGTGTACGGCTCCAGTGAGGACCTCACCGTCGTCGACCGACTCGGGGTGACGCCGGAAGCGCCGAGCATCGACCTGTCCGGCGTGGGCCCGGTGTTCGAGGCGGCGGCCGCAATAGACGACTTCAGCCTGGGTTTCGACGGCGCCACCGTGCGGCTGGGCGGCACGGCCACGGCCGGCGAGGCCGCCGCCGTCGCGGACGCGGCACAGGACGCCTGGGGCAGCGACCACGTCGTCAACGACATCGCGACCGGCCCGCACCGCGCGGACCCGCCCACCGGAACCGACTGATCGTGCGCTCAGCGCGGTGGCGGCAGCTGCAGCAGCAGGCGGGCTCCACCCAGCGGACTGTCTTGCAGCGACGCTGTGCCGCCGTGCAGTAGGGCTTGCTGGGCCACCAGCGCCAGGCCCAGCCCGGAGCCCGAATGCGAAGCCGTCGATCCGCGCGAGAAGCGCTCGAACACGACATGGCGCTCGTCTTCGGGAACCCCGCCGCCGTTGTCGTCGACGGCGATCTCCACGCCCTCGCGGGAGGTGACCGCCGACAACTGCACCTCGGTGGCGTTGCCGTGTTTGACCGCGTTGGCGATCGCGTTGTCCACCGCCAGCCGCAGCCCAGCCGGGAGGCCGACGATGATGCAGGTTGGGGACGGCACCAGCGACACATTCAGGTCGGGGAACACCCGCATCGCGTCATGGGCAGCCCGGTCGAGCAGGTCGGTGATGTCGACCGGCACGTGGTCGTCGGAGGTGGACAGTTCGCCCTGCGCCAGCCGCTCCAGGGCCGAGAGCGTCGCCTCGATCCGGGTCTGGGTCCGCACGACGTCGTGCAGCACTTCCTTGCGCTGATCATCGGGCAGGTCCAGGGTGGTCAGCACTTCGAGGTTGGTCCGCATGGCGGTCAGCGGAGTGCGCAGCTCATGCGAGGACACGGCGGCGAAGTCGCGTGCCGACGCCAGCGCCTCCTTGGTCCGGTCCTGTTCGGTCCAGATCCGTTGCAGCATGCCGCGCATCGCCTCGGCGATCTCCACCGCCTCGGTGGCGCCGCGCACCTCGATGTCGGGCCGTTCGTCGCCGGCGTCGATCGACCGGGCCTGCTGCGCCAGCCGGCGCAGGGGCCGCACCGCGAACGCCGTCAACAGCCAGCCCAGCAGCGCGGCCGCACCGATCGCGGCCGTGCAGAGCAGGATCACCCGGCGGTGCAGGTTGTTGGTGTCAGCCAGGGTGGCGTCGTAGGTGGCGCCCACGGCCAGCGACCGTGGCCCCGGACCGGGAATGTCGACGGTCCGCACCCGGTAGCGCACGCCGTCGATCTCGGTGTCGGCGTAGCCGGGCTTGAGCTCCGGCAACACCACCGCGGAGTTCGACGTCACCTCGTTGGGGCGCCGCAGCGTGATCACCGCGTCGGTGGTGCCGGCCGACCGGGGCAGTTCACCCAGACCGATCAGTGGCACGGTCAGCCCGGCGGCCTCATCGAGGCGCCGGTCCAGCCAGTACTTGCGGTCGTTGGTGATCCCGACCCACACGATGGCGCCGATGATCACCGTCACGATCGCGGTTCCGATCGCCGTGGCCAGCATCACCCGGGTCCGCAGTGACGGCGTTCGGGCGAAGATACGCCGGAGCAACTTCATGACATTCACGCTGGCCTTCACTGTGTTCGCAGGACGAAGCCGACCCCGCGAACGGTGTGCAGCAGCCGCGGCGCGCCGCCGGCTTCGAGTTTGCGCCGCAGATAGCCGATGAACACGTCGACCACATTGGTGTCGGCGGCGAAGTCATAGCCCCAGACCAGCTCGAGCAGCTGCGCGCGCGACAGCACCGCGGTCTTGTGTTCGGCAAGCACGGCCAACAGGTCGAACTCCCGCTTGGTCAAGTCCACGTCCACACCCTTGACCCGGGCGCGCCGGCCCGGGATGTCGACCTCGAGGGGACCCACCGTGATCGTCTCGGAGGAGGAGCTGGCCGCCGACCCCCGCCGCCGCAGCATCGCCCGGACCCGGGCCACCAGCTCGGCGAGCACGAACGGTTTGACCAGGTAGTCGTCGGCACCGGCCTCCAGCCCGGCAACCCGGTCGTCGACCGAGCTGCGCGCGGACAGCACGCAGACCGGCACGTCGTCGCCCATGGCCCGCAGCGCCGTCACGACGCTCACGCCGTCGAGCACCGGCATGTTGATGTCCAGCACGATGGCATCGGGGCGGGTCTCCTTCGCGCTGCGCAACGCCTCGGCGCCGTCGGCCGCCGTGGACACCTCGAATCCAGACAGTCGCAGTCCGCGTTCCAGCGAGGCGAGTACGTCCGAGTCGTCGTCGACGACCAATACCTTGGGTGATGCCGGGGCTGCGGCGCCGTTGTCCATGGCGCCATTTTGCCTGAACGCGCCCGCTGAGCGCGGGATGCGCCGGAGATCAGTTTCACGGCGCCCGCCGCCGCGCCGCACTCGCGCGCCCCGGGGCGACCGCGGTCATTCTAGGGTCGATTGCGTGACCTCGGCCTCGGCGCTGCGCAGCCTACTGCCCTATCTGCGCCCCTACCGGGCACGGTGGATCACGATGGTGACGGTGGCCGTGCTCGGCTTGGTGGCCACCGTGGTGATTCCGCTGATGACCAAGGCCGTGATCGACGGGCCGGTGCTGCACCGCGACCAGCCGGGGCTGTGGGTGCTGGGCACGGCGGCGACCGCGCTCGGGGTCACCGAGGCGCTGCTGTGGTTCGTCCGGCGCTGGCTGATCGCGCACGCCACCATGGGCGTGGAAGCCGACATCCGTATGGACCTGTTCGCCCGGCTGCAGGTGCTGCCGCTGACCTTCCACGGGCGCTGGCAGTCCGGTCAGTTGTTGTCGCGGATCATGAACGATCTGTCCGCGGTTCGGCGTTTCCTGTCGTTTATCGCGTTGTTCTTGCTGCTCAACACCGTGCAGATCCTGGTGGTGACGGTGATTCTGCTGGTGCTCTACTGGCCGTTGGGTGTGGTGGTGTGCACCTCGCTGGTGCCGGTGATGCTGGCGGTGCAGCACTTCCGGCGTCAGTACACCCGGCTGACGCGCCAGGCGCAGGACCAGGCCGGCCAGGTGGCCACCGCGGTCGAGGAGTCCGCCGCCGGCGTGCGCACCATCAAGGCGTTCGGACGCGAGGACCATGTCTTCGCCCGCTTTGACGCCCAGGCAAGCGCCCTGCGCGATCTCGGCGTCGCCAAGGTGAGGGTGTCGTCGAAGTTCTGGACGCTGCTGGAGGTGATCCCGAATTTCACCCTGATCTTGGTGGTGGCGTTCGGCGCCTACGCCGCCGGGCACCACCTGGTCACGATGGGCACCCTGGTCGCGTTCATCACGATGATGCTGTCGCTCATCTGGCCGCTGTCGGCGCTGGGCTTCCTGCTGTCGGCCACCCATGAGGCGATGACCGCCGCGGATCGCATCACCGAGATATTCCGGGCGCCGCTGGAGATCACCGGCGGCGACGATCCGGTGCCGCCGTCGGGCCGGGTGGAGTTGCGCGACGTCGGGTTCCGCTTCGGCGAGGCAGGACCCGATGCGCCGTGGGTGCTGCGCGGCGTCAACCTGGTGATCGAGCCGGGCGAGACCGTCGCCCTGGTGGGTGCCACCGGGTCCGGCAAGTCGGTGCTGGCGATGCTGCTGTCGCGCCTCTACGACGTCGGTGAGGGGCAGATCCTCATCGGCGGCCGCGACATCCGGACGCTGACCCTGGCGGCGTTGCGCACGGCGGTGGTGACCGCCTTCGACGACCCCACCCTGTTCTCGATGTCGGTGGCCGAGAACTTGCGGCTCGGCCGGCCCGACGCCGACGACGCGGAGCTGGCCCGCGCCCTGGCGGTGGCCGCCGCGGATTTCGTCTACGACCTGCCGGCCGGTCTGGACACCCGGATCGGGGAGCAGGGCATGAGCCTGTCGGGCGGACAGCGTCAACGGCTGTCGTTGGCGCGGGCGCTGGTCGCGGCGCCCACCATCCTGGTGCTCGACGACACGCTGTCCGCGCTGGACGTGCACACCGAGGCCGCCGTGACCGCCGCGCTGCGCGAGGTACTGGGCGGCGCCGCGGGTCCGGGCCGCCCGCCGATCACCGGGGTGGTGGTGGCCAACCGGGCGTCCACCCTGGCGCTGGCCGATCGGGTGGCGCTGGTCGAGGACGGCACCATCACTGCCGTCGGCACCCATACCGAGCTGCTGCGCCGGGTGCCGCGCTACCGCTCGCTGCTGGCCGCCGACGACGAGCTCGACGACGGCGCCGAACACCTCGTCGACTGGGCACGGCGGTGACACCCGAGCCGGGCCGGGCGGCGGCGCGGGCGCTGCTGTGGTCGGTGCTGCGTCCCTACCGTGTTGCGGCGCTGCTGTTGGCGTTGGCCGTCGTGGTCGAAAACGCCGCCCGGCTGGCCGTGCCGCTGCTGGCCCAGCGCGGTATCGACCGGGGTATCCCGCCGATCGCCCAGGACGGCTCGACCCGGGAGCTGGGCGTCATCGTGGGTGCGCTCGCCCTGGTGGTGCTCACCCAGGCCGGCACCCGGATGGCGTTCCTGCAGTGGTCGGGCAGGATCGGCCAGCAGGTGCTGTTGGCGTTGCGGCGGCGGGTCTTCCGGCATTTCCAGCAGCTGGACGTGGCTTTCCACGAGCGCTACACCTCGGGTCGCGTGGTGAGCCGGCTGACCAACGACGTCGACGCGATCCAAGAGCTGCTGCAGTCCGGGCTCGACGGGCTGATCAGTGCGGCGCTGACGATGGCAGGCACCGCGGTGCTGCTCGTCATGCTGGACTGGCGCCTGGGCCTGATGTGTCTGACCGCCTTCCCGGCGCTGGTGGTGCTGCTGCGCTGGTTTCAGGGCGAGTCCGCCAAGACCTACACCGCGGTCCGCGAGCAGGCCGCACGGGTGATCGTGAAGTTCACCGAGACCATGACCGGGATCAAGGCGGTCCAGGCCTACCGCTGCGAGGACCGCAATCAGCAGGCCTTCGCCGACATCGCCGACCGCTACCGCGCGGTCAACGAGCAGGCGTTCAAACTGGTCGCGATCTTCAGTCCGGGCATCAAACTGGTCGGCAACCTCACCACCGGGGTGGTGCTGCTCTATGGGGGCTGGCGGGTCCTGCACGGGCACATGACGATCGGGACGTTCACCGCGTTCCTGCTGTATCTGCGGATGTTCTTCGACCCGATGCAGGACATCAGCCAGTTCCTCAACATCTTCTCCTCGGCGACGTCAGCGCTGCAGAAGCTGGCCGGTGTGCTCGCCGAAACACCCACGGTCGCCGATCCACCCGCCCCGCAGACGGCCCGCCTGCCCGAGCCGGTGCGCGGTGAGATCGCGTTGACCGAGGTGCAGTTCGGCTACCAGGATCGCCAGCCGGTGCTGGCGGGGTTATCGCTGCACATCCCAGCCGGCCAGACCGTGGCGCTGGTCGGCGACACCGGCGCCGGCAAGTCCACCATCGCCAAACTGATCGCCCGGTTCTACGACCCGGTGTCGGGAGCGGTGACACTCGACGGCGTCGACCTGCGTGCGCTCACCCAGGCGACGCTGCGGCGCCACGTGGTGATGGTCACCCAGGAGAACTTCCTGTTCGCCGGGACCGTCGCGGACAACATCCGGTTCGGCCGCCCCGGGGCGACCGATGAGCAGGTGGCCGCTGCGGCGCGCGGCGTGGGCGCCGACGCGTTCATCACCGCGCTGCCCGACGGCTACGCAACCGAGGTCGCCCAACGGGGCGGGCGACTGTCGGCCGGCCAACGCCAGCTGGTCGCTTTCGCCCGCGCCTTCCTCGCCGACCCGGCGGTGCTGATCCTCGACGAGGCGACCTCGGCGCTGGACATCCCCGGCGAGCGGATGGTGCAGCAGGCGCTGCGCAGCGTGCTCGCCCGCCGCACCGCCCTGGTGATCGCCCATCGGCTCTCGACGGTCGAGATCGCCGACCGCGTTCTGGTGATCGAAGGCGGGCGGATCGTCGAGGACGGGCCGCCGGGGGAGCTGATCCGGGCCGAGGGCCACTACGCCGCCCTTCACAGCGCCTGGCTACGGTCCCTGGCCGAAAACACCGGGACAGGGCCAGAGACAGCAAATTAAATTCAGGCGAATTCGAATCCAACGGCGTGCAAAGATCGGCCCGCAGGCCGCAAAGATCTTGCAAACGCCGCGGTGCGCGGGCTCACCACCCACTTAGGCTCACCGCCGTGATGGTCACATCGAACGCTCAGGGCACCACGATTGCCGAGGCCGCCAGGGCAGCGGCGTGATCGGCTCGCCGGCGGCGCAGGGCTTGGCGTTGGCTTCGGCGACCAGTTTCGGGATCAGCGACTTCGTGGGCGGTGTCGCGTCCCGCAGGGTCGCTGCGCTCCGCGTTGTCCTGGTGTCCACCCCGGTCTCGATGGTGATGCTGGGGATCCTCGCGCTGATCGGCGGCGGGCGGGTCACGACGGCGGCCGTGGTCCTGGGCATGCTCGGTGGGCTCAGTCAGGCACTGGGGATCTGGTCGTTCTATGCGGCCATGGCCGCCGGCCCGATCTCGGTGGTGTCGCCGCTGGCCGCTGTGGTGGACGCCAGCGTGCCGGTGTGTATCGGGCGGATTCTGGGCGAGCGGCCCGGGCTGCTTGCCAGCGCCGGCATCGCGGTGGCCCTGGGAGCGGTGGTGCTGATCAGCTGGCATTCCGGCGACGGCGGTGCCACGCGGCAGGGCCTGACCCGCGGGGTGGTCTGGCTGACCGTCGCCTCGGGTGTGGCGCTGGGGCTCAACTTCGTCTTTCTGGATCGCACCCCCGCGGACGCCGGCCTGTGGCCGCTGCTGTTCGCACGGGGTGCGGCCACCGTGCTGGTGATCGCGGTCGCGGGGCTGAGCCGCAACCTTCGGGTGCCGACCGGCACGCCGCTGCGCCTGGCTTTCGTGGTCGCGCTGCTCGACACCGCCGCCAATGTCACCATGCTCTTCGCCCTGCAGCTCTCGTTGCTGTCGCTGGCCAGCGTGCTGATCTCGCTGTACCCGGCGGCCACGGTGATCTTGGCGGTCGCGGTCCTGCGAGAGCGGGTGCGCCCGCGCCAGGTGGCCGGGATGGTTCTGGCCGCCGTAGCGGTCGCGATGATCACCGGCTGACTCGGCGGTCACGAGGGTCTCGACGATCAGTCCGGCAGCCCGATGCGGCCATAGCGCTGCAGGCGGGCCGCCAGCCGCTCCTCGGTGGGCACCGCGCGCAGCGCGTGCAACTCCACGGCGATGGCCCGCGACATCCGCTTGGCGAAATCGATCGGCTCCGCGGCGGCATCCGGGTGTTCGCCCACGATCACATCCACGATCCCGTGCGCCTGCAGATCCTGCGAACGAATGCCCTGGGCGGCGGAGAGCTCTGCGGCGTGGTCGGTGTCGCGGAACACGATGGCGCTGGCCCCTTCGGGGGGCAGCGGCGCCAGCCAGCCGTGCAACGCGGCCAGCACCCGATCGGCCGGCACCATCGCCAACGCCGGGCCGCCACTGCCCTGACCCAGCAGCACCGACACCGTCGGCACCTCGAGCGTGACGAGCTCGGCCAGGCACGCCGCGATCTGGCCGGCCAGGCCGCCCTGCTCGGCCTCCACCGACAGCGCGGGCCCCGGGGTGTCGATGACCAGCACCAGGGGCAGTCGCAGACCCGCGGCCAGCGCCATGCCGCGGCGGGCATCGCGCAGCGCGACCGGATCGGTCAGGCGGTCCGCGCCGCGGAGCTGCCCCAGGACCACCGCCGGCTGACCGCCGAACCGGGCCAGCGCCAACAGGATGGTGGCGCCGCGTTCGGTGCTGCCGGTGCCCGACAGGAAGACCCGCTCGGTGGCCCCGTGCCGCAGCAGAAAACCGACCCCCGGCCGATCCGGACGCCGCGACGCGCACACTGAATCCCACGCCGGGATGTCGGGAATCGGTTCGGCCGCCGGCATCGCCGGCGCCGGGCCCGGATCGTCGAGCAGCACCTTCAGCGCCCGCGCGCAGATGCGCCGCAACCACTTCACCGGGATCACGCCGTCGATGACACCGTGGGCCTGCAGGTTCTCGGCGGTCTGGACTCCCGGCGGAAACGGCGCGCCGTAGAGCTGTTCGTAGACACGGGGGCCCAGAAAACCCACCAGCGCCCCGGGCTCGGCCAGGGTGACGTGTCCCAGCGAACCCCAGGAGGCGAACACCCCGCCGGTGGTGGGGTGGCGCAGATAGACCAGGTAGGGCAGGTGTGCGCGCTTGTGCAGCTGCACCGCGGCGGCGATCTTCACCATCTGCAGGAACGCGACGGTGCCCTCCTGCATCCGGGTGCCGCCCGAACTCGGCGACGCCAGCAGGGGCAGCCGCTCGGCGGTGGCCCGCCGGATCGCGGCGGTGATCCGCTCGGCGGCCGCCACCCCGATCGAGCCGGCAAGGAAGTCGAAGTCGCTGGCGATCACCGCCACCCGCCGGCCGTGGATCCGGCCCTCACCGGTGAGCACCGCTTCGTCACGCCCGGTGGCCCGGCGGGCGGCGGCCAGCTCGGCGGCGTAGCCGGCACCGACCGGGATGGCCAGCGGCTCGGCGTCCCAGCTGAGGAACGTGCCGCGGTCCAACACGGCGTCGCGCAGTTCGTCGGCCCCGGTCCGGCTCACACCAAAAGCCTAATTAGGCTGGGATGCCATGATCGGTGTTACCCGCGACGAAGCCGTCACCACTGTCGAATTGCAGCGTCCGGAGCGGCGCAACGCACTCAATTCCCAGCTCGTCACGGAACTGCGCGAGGCCATCGTGGACGCGGCCGACCACGACGTCCGGGCCATCGTGCTGACCGGGCAGGGCACGGTGTTCTGCGCCGGCGCTGACCTGTCCGGAGACGCCTTCGCTGCGGACTACCCCGACAAGCTGCTCGCCCTGCACCAGAGCATCGCTGACGTACCGGTGCCGGTGATCGGTGCCATCAACGGGGCGGCGATCGGCGCCGGCCTGCAGCTGGCCATGGTCTGCGACCTGCGAGTGGTGGCGCCTGAGGCGTACTTCCAGTTCCCGGTGGCCAAGTACGGCCTGGCGTTGGACAACTGGAGCATCCGCCGGCTGTCCACGCTGGCCGGCTACGGGCGGGCGCGGGCGATGATGCTGACCGCCGAGAAGCTGACCGCCGAGACGGCACTGCTGACCGGGATGGCCAACCGGCTGGGCACCCTCGCCGACGCGCAGGCCTGGGCACATGAGATCGCCGGGCTGGCACCACTGGCCTTGCAGCACGCCAAGCGGGTGCTCAACGACGACGGCGCCTACGAGGAACAGCAACCGATCCACAAGGAACTGTTCGACCGGGCCTGGAGCAGCCAAGACGTCATCGAGGCGCAGGTAGCGCGGGTGCAGAAGCGGCCGCCGAAGTTCCAGGGCGCCTGAGGCGGCGATCGCGACGCGGTGATGGCAAACGCGGGCCGAACCGGGGGACGCGGGTCAGCGCCATAGACTCGACGGCATGCTGCGCGGTGCACTTCGACTGGCGGGGGCAACAGCATCCCTGGCCGCTGGCGGTTGGACGCTTCGCGCCCTGCGCGGCACACCCGCCGCGCTGGGAGCGGCGCCCAGCGCCATCGATGCGGTGGCCAGCCGGTCGAGCCACTACCGCGACGGCGTCTTCCACAACCTGGAACGCGCCTCGGTGGTCAACATGGACCTCGAACAACGGCGGCTGATCCTGCGCGAGTTGTTCGCCGACCGCGACGGACGGCGGCCGGACGCGCCGATACCGCTCGAAGAGCCCGACTTCGGGATCGACGCCGCGCCGCTGGCCGTCACCTGGCTGGGCCACGCGACCGCGCTGGTGGAGATCGACGGCTACCGGATTCTGACCGACCCGGTCTGGAGCGAACGCTGCTCGCCGTCGGACGCCGTGGGGCCCCGGCGGCTGCACCCCCCGCCGGTGGGAATCGGGGCGCTGCCGGCGGTCGACGCGATCGTGATCAGCCACGACCACTACGACCACCTCGACATCGACACCGTCACCGCGCTCGCGCGCAGTCAGCGGGCACCGTTCGTCGCCCCGCTGGGCGTCGGGGCGCACCTGCGGGCCTGGGGCATCCCCGCGCAGCGGGTTATCGAACTCGACTGGGACGAGCACACCACGCTCGGCGAGCTCACCGTGACCTGCACCCCGGCGCGGCATTTCTCCGGGCGGTTCTTCACGCGCAACCAGACGCTGTGGGCATCCTGGGCGATCACCGGTCCACAGCACCGGGTCTACTTCGGCGGCGACAGCGGCTACACCCGCAGCTTCGCCCGCATCGGTGCCGACCATGGACCGTTCGACCTCACGCTGTTGCCGATCGGGGCCTACAACAGCGCCTGGCCGGACGTCCACATGAACCCCGAGGAGGCGGTCCGGGCGCACCTCGACCTGAACGGCTCGGCGCCGGGGCTGCTGGTGCCGATTCACTGGGGAACATTCCGGCTGGCGCCGCACCGATGGGATGAGCCGGTGGAACGGCTGCTCGCCGCTGCCGACGTCGCCGGGGTGACGGTGTCGGTGCCCAAACCCGGCGGTTCAGTGAGGCTCGACGGAGGAGAGGCGAAGCTGGAACCGCCGCATGGGACCGGCGGTTCAGTGAGGCTCGACGGAGGAGAGGCGAAGCTGGAACCGCCGCATGGGACCGGCGGCCGGGTGCAGGCCGGGGCCCTCGCAACGGCGTGGTGGAGGTCCTAGCCCCATGATCAGGTGGGCTGCCACGGCCGGGGCCGCCGTCCTGGCCCTTGCCCTGACCGCGTGCGTTCCGGTGGCGACTCCGCGTGAGTTGTCCGAAACCCCGCCGAACGAGGTGTCGGGCGTGGACATCCCGCCCGGGCGGGTCGACGCCGCGGTGGGCCGGATCGACGGCCTGGCGCGCGATCTGCTGGACAGCACCGGAATCCCCGGCCTGGCCGTCGCGGTCGTGCACGGCGGGAAGACCGTGTACGCGCGGGGATTCGGCGTCCGCGACACCGGCACGCCGGGGCCGGACAATGCGGTGAACGCCGACACGGTGTTCCAGCTGGCGTCGCTGTCCAAATCGGTCGGCGCCACCGTGGTGGCCCAGCAGGTCGGTGCGGGGACCGTCGCCTGGGACACACCCGTGGTGACGCAGCTGCCGTGGTTCGAGCTGTCGGATCCCTACGTCACCGAACACCTCACCATCGCCGACCTGTATGCGCACCGGTCGGGGTTGCCCGATCATGCGGGCGATGGGCTCGAAGACCTCGGGTACGGCCGCCGGGAGGTGCTGGAGCGGCTCAAATATCTTCCGCTGGCCCCGTTCCGCAGCAGCTACGCCTACACCAACTTCGGTCTGACGGCCGCCGCGGAGGCAGTGGCCGCGGCCGCCGGCGTCGGTTGGGAGCAGCTGTCGGCCGACGTGCTGTATCGGCCGCTGGGTATGGCGTCGACCAGCTCCCGCTACGCCGACTTTCTCGCACGGCCCAACCGCGCGGTTAACCACACCAAGGTCGGCAACGGCTACCAGCCCCGCTATCAACGCAATCCGGATGCCCAGTCCCCGGCCGGCGGGGTCAGTTCGTCGGTGAACGACATGGCGCGATGGCTGGCCATGGTGCTGGCCGGCGGAAGCCATGACGGCAGCCACATCATCGAAGCCCAGGCCCTGCTGCCGGCCATCACCGCGCAGATCGTCAGTGCCCCCGCCGGAGTCGGTACCGCCCGGCCCGGCTTCTACGGCGAGGGCTTCAACGTGTCGATCACCTCCTCGGGGCGTACCCAGTACGGCCACTCGGGTGCATTCCTGCTCGGGGCGGCAACCGCGTTCGCGGCGCTGCCGTCCCAGGACGTCGGCATCGTCGTGCTGACCAACGCCACCCCGATCGGCGTCCCGGAGACCCTCATCGCCCAATTCCTGGACCTGGTCCAATACGGCGAGATCCGCTCGGACTGGGCAGCGCTGTACCGCCAGGCGATGGCGCCGATGTTGCAGCCCGAAGGTGCGCTGGTCGGGGCGCAACCGCCGGCGCATCCGGCGCCCGCCCGCCCGTTGGCCGAGTACGTCGGCACGTACGCCAACCCCTACTGGGGGCCGGCCACCGTGCGCGAGGACCAGGGTGCGCTCGAGGTCGTGCTGGGACCGCAACGCCAACGATTCCGGCTGACCCACTACGACGGTGACACCTTCACGTTCGCCCTGCAGGGCGAAAACGCGCCCGAGGGAACCATTTCCAAGGCTGAGTTCACCAAGGACACCCTTGAGCTGGAATTCTTCGATCACGACGAGCTGGGAAGGTTCACCCGTTGACCACCGCGCGAACAGCCCAAGGCCTGACCGACGCCGAAGTCGCCCAACGCGTCGCGCAGGGCCAGACCAACGACATTCCGGCGCGGGCCGCACGCAGCGTCGCCGAGATCATCCGCGCCAATGTGTTCACCCGGATCAACGCCATCCTGGGTGTGCTGCTGGCCATCGTGCTCACCACGGGCTCGCTGATCAACGGGCTGTTCGGGCTGCTGATCTTCTTCAACAGCGTCATCGGCATGGTGCAGGAGATCCGGGCCAAACAGACCCTGGACAAGCTGGCCATCGTCGGTCAGGCGAAACCACTGGTGCGCAGGCAATCCGGGACGCAGCAACTGCTGCCCGCGCAGGTGGTGCTCGACGACATCATCGAGCTGGGGCCGGGGGATCAGATCGTCGTCGACGGCGAGATCGTCGAATCGGCAGACCTGGAGGTCGACGAGTCGCTGCTCACCGGCGAGAACGATCCGATCGGTAAAGACAGCGGCGAACAGGTGCTCTCGGGCAGCTTCGTGGTGTCCGGCAGCGCCGCCTACCGGGCCACCCGGGTGGGCCGGGAAGCGTATGCGGCCAGGCTGGCAGAGGAGGCCAGCAAGTTCACGCTGGTGCGATCCGAGCTTCGCAGCGGCATCGACCAGATCCTGAAATTCATCACCTACCTGCTGATCCCGGCCGGCCTGCTGATCATCTACACGCAGTTGTTCACCACCGGCGTGGGCTGGCGGGAGTCGGTGCTGGCGATGGTGGGCGCCCTGGTGCCGATGGTCCCCGAGGGCCTGGTGCTGATGACGTCGCTGGCGTTCGCGGTCGGTGTGGTGCGACTGGGGCAACGCCAGTGCCTGGTGCAGGAGTTGCCCGCCATCGAAGGGCTGGCCCGCGTCGATGTGGTCTGCGCCGACAAGACCGGCACCCTGACCGAGAACGGTATGCGGGTCGCCGAGGTTGTCGAACTTCCTGGCGCCGAAGGCCTGCCGGTGCACCAGGCGCTGGCCGCGCTGGCCGCCGCCGACTCGCACCCCAACGCCAGCATCCAGGCGATCGGTGGCGCGTTCCCCACATCGCCGGGCTGGAAGCAGAGCGCATGCGCGCCCTTCAAGTCGGCGACCAAGTGGAGCGGCGTCTCCTTCCACGAGCACGGGAACTGGGTTATCGGGGCTCCGGACGTGCTGCTCGAACCTTCGTCGGCGGCGGCCGAACAGGCCGAACAGATCGGGGCGCGGGGCCTGCGGGTGCTTCTGGTGGGGACCTGCGACCAGCCGGTCGACCACCCCGACGCGCCCGGCAACGTGACCCCGGTGGCGTTGGTGGTGCTGGAGCAGAAGCTGCGTCCCGACGCCCGCGATACTTTGGATTACTTTGCCGCGCAGGAAGTGTCGGTGAAAGTTATCTCCGGGGACAACGCGATGTCGGTGGGCGCGGTGGCTGCGGAGCTGGGACTGTCCGCAGACGCCGTGGACGCCCGTAAACTGCCCACCGAGCCCGACCAGCTGGCCGGCGTCCTGGAGGAACACACCGTGTTCGGCCGGGTGCGCCCCGACCAGAAGCGGGCCATGGTGCACGCACTGCAGTCGCGTGACCACACGGTGGCGATGACCGGTGACGGTGTCAACGACGTGCTGGCACTCAAGGACGCCGACATCGGCGTCGCGATGGGCGCCGGGAGTTCGGCGGCCCGCGCGGTAGCCCAGATCGTGTTGCTGGACAACAAGTTCGCCACCTTGCCCTACGTGGTGGGCGAGGGGCGCCGGGTGATCGGCAACATCGAGCGGGTGGCCAACCTGTTCTTGACCAAAACGGTGTATTCGGTACTGCTGGCACTGCTGGTGGGCCTGGTCGGGCTGGCATCGGCCCTGTTCGGCACCAAGCCGCTGCTCTACCCCTTCCAGCCCATCCACGTCACCGTCGCGGCGTGGTTCACCATCGGGATCCCGGCGTTCATCCTGTCGCTGGCACCCAACAACGAGCGGGCCCACCCCGGATTCGTGCGCCGGGTGATGAGCGGGGCACTGCCCGCAGGCATCGTGGTGGGCATCGCCACCTTCTCGTCCTACCTGGTGGCCTACCGCGGCAGCGAAGCCACGCCGGTCCAGCAGATTCAGGCCTCCACCAGCGCCTTGATCACGTTGCTGACCACGGCGGGATGGGTGCTGGCGGTGGTGGCCCGGCCCTATCAGTGGTGGCGGCTGTTGCTGGTCATCAGCTGCGGACTGGCCTACGTGGCGATCTTCGCGATGCCCCTGACCCGGGAGAAGTTCCTGCTCGATCCCTCCAATGTGGCGCTGACGTTGTTGGCACTGGGTATCGGCGTGCTCGGCGCCGCCGTGATCGAAGCGATGTGGTGGGCCCGCGGCGGCATGCTCGGTGAGCAGCCGAAGTTGTGGCGGGAGTCGGCAACGACCACAATGACCGGGCGATAAGGGCGATAAGGGGAAAGGAACGACATGGCCAAGCTCTCCGGATCCATCGACGTCCCGCTGCCTCCCGAAGAGGCCTGGACGCACGCCTCGGATCTGTCCCGCTACAAAGAGTGGCTGACCATTCACCGGGTGTGGCGAACTGTGCTGCCTGAAACTCTCGACAAGGGCACGACCCTGGAGTCGATCGTCGAGGTCAAGGGCATGCTCAACAAGGTCAGGTGGACGATTGTGAACTACAAGCCGCCCACCGGCATGACCCTCAACGGCGACGGCAAGGGCGGTGTGAAGATCAAGCTGCTCGCCAAGGTCGCCCCGGCCGACGAGGGCTCCAAAGTCAGTTTTGACGTGCACCTGGGCGGGCCGGCGTTGTTCGGCCCGATCGGCGTGCTGGTGGCCGCCGCGCTCAAGAGTGACATCAACGAGTCGCTGCGTAGGTTCGTCACGGTTTTCGCGCCCAACTGATGCCGTTGCGCGCCGGTGGCTGCGGCCGGCTGGCGCGGCATGACCACGGTGCCGGTGTAGCGGTCGATGCGAGCTAGTGTCACAACATGACTCGCTCGCGACCCGGTTGGCTGATCGCGCTGTGCGCGGCGATTCTGTCGGGCAGTGCCTGGCTGCCGTGGCTGCACACCACGGCCCACGGTGGCGGGCATGCCAGTGCGATCGGGGGCAGTGCCGGCGCCATCGAGCTGCCGCCCCGCTTCGGTGTCGGCCAGCTGATCGTTCTGCTGGCCTCCGTCCTGCTGGTGGCCGGTGCGATGGTCGCCCGGGAGCTGTTCACCCGACTGGCCGCGGTTGCCGCGCTGCTGGACACCGTGGCGATCGCTGCGTTGGGCGTGTGGTACTACCGCGTGAACGTCGTAGCTCCGATCGCCGCCGGCTATGGGCTCTACATCGGCGCGGTCGCCGTGGCGGGCGCGCTGGTGTGTTCGCTGTGGGCGTTGGTCAGCGCAGTGCGGCGATGACCTCGGCGAAGGCCTGGGCGTGTTGCTGCTGGACGGTGAAGTAGCTGATCCCGTACCGGCTGCGGAGTTCACGCAGGGCGTCGGCCATCTCGCGGACCGATCCCGACAACACGGCCGGTGAGGCCAGCAGTTGCTCGTCGGACAGCGTCGGCGCGAACCGGCGGGTCAGCGACAGATCGGGTATCCCGGACGGCCCGGTCGGCACCGCCGTGATGGCCAGGTTGAGCTCCAGGGTGTCGAAGCGGGCGCCGGCCGCCGCTCGGACGAAGCCGACCCGCTCGGCCAGCGGATCCTCGGCGTCGCGCACCCGCGCTCCGGTCAACCCGACGATGCCGGCATGGCGGGCCGCTACCGTCAGCAGCCGGTCGCCGTTGCCGGCGATCAGGATGGGCACACCGGGCTGGTGCGTGGCCAGGTAGCTCGTCACATGCTCGAGGTAGTCGACCCGCCGGCCGGCGGCGGGAAAGGGCAGCTCGGCGGCCTCGAACTCGGCGCGCACGTACCCCGCGCCCAAGCCCGCCTCCAGCCGGCCGCCCGACAACAGGTCGGTGTCGGCGATATCGCGGGCCAGCAGCGCCGGTTTGTAGAAGCAGGCGTTGAGAACGTAGGTGCCCAGCCGGATCGTCGAGGTGGCCGCGGCGGCAGCGACCAGCACCGGAAAGGGAGCCGGGGCGCCGAGATGGTCGGGCACATGCAGGACGTCGAAGCCGTAGCCTTCCAATCGCCGAGCGGTATCGGCGAGCTCGGCCGCCGAGCGGACCGGGTTGAGGCCCACGCCGAAGCGGAACTGTCTGTGCACCTGAATCCTCCTCAACCGGCCACGCCGAATGTCGGGCTCTGCGGTCAGCGCGGCGGGCGTGGCGGTGCCGGCGACGGGGAGCGGGTCTCGCTGTCCGCCGACTCATCCTGTTGCGCCACCGGGAACACCCACTTGCCGGAAAGGATGTCGTTTTCCGGCTGGTAGAGCCGGACGGTGTAGTTCCAGCCCGGGGTGATCGGCAGACAGTTGGCGTCCCCGGCCGAACAGTCACCGAACTGCACGGTCACCGATCCGTCCGCCGCCTTTGCGGCGGTGATGTTGTTGACCGAGTACGCCTGCTGCGGGTTCTCGGTGAGGTAGCCGTTCTTGTTGTAGACGGTGACCGACCAGAAGCCCTTCACCGGAACGTCTTTGACCGTCAGGCGGTACACCGTGTTGCCGTCGTTGCGGGCCGGCCTGACGTTGAGGTACAGCGCCTCGGTCTCGGGATTGCCGCCCCATCCGGCGGCCGCGCCGATCAGATGCCGCACCGGGTCGGTGTCGGCCTGGGTGCCGAACATGCCCCGAGTGTCGGGCAGGGTCTCGGCCAGGTCCAGCAGGGCGTCGTTGACCTTCTTCTGGCTGACCGGATCCCACCGGGGTACTTCGAAGCTGCCGACGTTGGCTTGGCGCACCGTGATCGCGTCCTGCAGCCGGTGTGCTGCGGCCAGGTCCGCGGTGTCGCCGGGGTCGGCCAGGGTGCGCACGGCCACCAAGACGTAGCGGGTGCCCACGCGCTCCTCATCCAGGGTGTGCTGGCCGCCCCCGTAGAAGATGTCGGTGACGTACTCGTCCTGATTGATCACCTGCGCCGACATGTAGCGCTGCCCGGCATCGGGCAGGGTCAGGGTTACCGGGCCGGCCTGCAGGTCGAACACCGCCGCCGAATACAGCGTGTCCCGGTTGGGTCGCACCACCAATTGCCGGTCGATCGGCGTGACTTCGCGCATGTGGAAAAAACGGCCGAAACCGTTCTCGTTGACGACGTTGGTGAACTCCTGGTCGCTGATGGCCCGCACGAAATTGTCCGGCGACACCAAGACCATGCCGTTGGGGGTGCTGCGCGGGGTCTGGTTCGCCAGTGGGTGCGGTCCGGCCTGGGTCACCGTCAGGGCGCAGCCGGACACGGTCAGCGCCGTCGCCGCCATCCCGAACGCGCAAAGCCATCGTTTGGACATGCAGCGCAACCTACCCGTCGGCCCGGGCGGGCGTCGGCATGGGATTGCCGACCTGATGGCGAAATGCGCATTGCGGCTATTGCAACCCCTGAGGACCGGACGTATCGTCCAAAATAAAAATTCACCGTGAGTAAAAAGAGAAAACCATGAGCGAGAGCGGGGGAGTGGTCGTGGAGCTGACCGGAAACGGGGCGGCGGGCGGTGCAGGCCGGACGCGCCGCTACGGCATGGCCGCCGCGGCCGTGGGCACCGCGCTGTCGCTGGTGGTGGGCGCTCCGCAGGCCCACGCCACCGCCGCCTCGCCCGCGGTCGCGTTGACGGCCACCGACGGGTTCCAGCCGGCGATCGACGCGCTGCTGGAGGTCATGAGGCAGACCGTCGAGTACGACATGGCACTGCCCTACGCGATCCCCGGCAGCGAAGACAACGTCATGGAGATGATCCGAAACACCAACTACCAGTTGCTCAGTGCCGGGCTGTCGCGCGTGACGAATCTGTTCAACGGCGTGTTCTTCCAGTCGCCGGAGGTCATCGCGGGCAATGCCACCGAGCCCCGGCAGTACTTCGACTTCTTCACCCCGGACATCTACTACCGGGTGACCGCCGGGCTGGCGCCGGGCGCCACCTACGTGCTGCACGGCACCGTCGGGGATGGCACCGAGCACTTCGCGATCAGCACCCAGGCCGTCACCGGCGGCACGGCGCAGGCCATCGAGGATCTGGAGCTCAACGAGGGACTGGTGCTCAACCCCGACGGCAGCTTCACCGTCTACATCGGGCCGGAGGCACCGGCCGGTGCGCTGAACTTCATGGACACGACCGACGCCACCGTCGGCGGTGCCGCGACGCTGCTGATCCGCGACATCCTCGGCGACTGGGCCAAGGGCCCCGGCGCCATCACCATCCAATGTGTCGCCGACTGCCCGCCGTTCTTCGCCATCCCCGAGGGCGGGTTCTTCCCGACCGACGATCCGGTGGCCACCACACTGGCCGGCTCCGGCGGGCTGGGCTCGGTCGACGACGTACTGACCATGCTGTTCAGCGCCTTCGCCCAGATCGTCGGCCCCTTCAACGCCCGTGCCATCGAGGGCGGGGCGTCGGTGGGCATGAACATTCCCGCCAACACCATGCATGATCTGGGCCCGCAGACCAGCTACGGCGCCGGTCTGGCCAGCGCGGTCGTCACCGGCGGCAACTTCGACCTGGACTCCGATGAGGCGCTGGTCATCAAGATTCCGAGCCTGGAGTCGGCCTACAGCGGCATCCAGCTGATGAACGTCTACGGCGGGGCGCTGCCCTACGTCATGGCGCAGACCACCTTGAACCACACCACCACTTTTCACGCCGACGACGGCTACACCTACTACGTCGTCAGCGGCACCAACCCGGGCGTGGCGAACTGGCTGGACACCGGGGGCCTGTCCCGGGGCGAGATCTTCGCCCGTTTCGAGCACGTCGCCGACCCCGCAAACGCGTTGGGCCAGAGCGTGAGCGCGCAGGTGGTGCCGATCAGCGACCTCGCCCAGTATCTGCCCGCCGGCACCCCGACCGTCAGCCCCGAGGAATTCGCCGCCGACATGACGCAGCGGGTGTTGTCCTACGGCTACGGACTGGACCTGTCCCGGATGAACGCCCAGCCGGACTGGGTGCTGCAGAACCTGCTGATGAACTCCCTGCAAGCCCTGATGGGCGAGGAGAACTACGGCGACGTGTTCGGCGAGCAGCCGTTCACCCCGATGGCGCTGCGGTTCACCGAAGCGCTGAGCCCGGACTGGGACGCCGTGCTGCGCAGCGCCATGGACAACCCGATGGAAAGCCTGACCGCGGTGTGGAATGCGTTGCCGCTGCTGGCCAGCAACATCAACCTGCCCGTCTCACTGTTCCTGGCGCAGACCGCCCTGTCGGTGGTGATGCCCCAGCTGCTGCTTCCGGCCATCAACGGGGTGCTCTTCGATCCCAACACCAGCCTGATGGCCGGGCTGCTCAACGCCCGTGACGATCTGGCCACGGTGATCTTGACCGCGAACGACGACTGGCCGACCGCACTGAGCGAGCGCGCGGCCGAGCAGTGGGCGAACATGGCGGAGTTGATCGCCTCCACACCGAGCTTCGATCTCGCCGATCTGTTCGGCGGCTGATCCGCGGCGATACCTCTGGTGCCCCCGGCAGGATTCGAACCTGCGACACCGGCTTTAGGAGAGCCGTGCTCTATCCCCTGAGCTACGGGGGCGGGGGACCTCGACAAAGCTAGGTGTAGACAACCCGCGGGGCCGTCTCATGGTAATCGCCGATCGGGGGCCCGCGGAATCTGGGCTCACGCCGGCCGGCGCGAGCGCGCTGGTTGGGGGACATCGGTACGCGCGGGCCACCGGAATCGAAAAAGCCGCAGGCAACCGGCGCAATCGTGGTAATACTCGACCGACCAGGCACTCTTGCCCGGTTCTCGGCGGCCGGGGCGCCCCGCGCCGACGCCGCCACATCCGCTCCGGCGGGAAGGGAGCACTCGTGAAGATCGCCGTCGCCGGCGGAACAGGCAAGACCGGGCGCAAAGTCGTCGAGCATCTTCGCGGCCAGGGCCACGATCCGGTGATCCTGGCCCGCGCGCACGGGGTCGACCTGCTGGCCAACACCGGAGTCGTTGCTGCACTCGAGGGCGTCGAGACCGTCATCGACGTCAGCGACTTCGCGGCCATGAACGCCAAGAAGGCGCGGGCGTCCTTTGGTACGGCGACGGCAAATCTGCTGGCTGCCGCGCAGCGCAACGGCGTCGGCCACCATGTGGTGCTGTCGATCGTCGGAGTCGACCGGGTACACACGGGCTACTACCAGGGCAAGCTGCACCAGGAGGAATTGGTCAAGGCCGGCCCCATCGCGTGGACCATCCTGCGGGCCACCCAGTTTCACGAATTCGCCGACCAGGTCCTGAATCAGGTCCCAGGGCCTGTGGCGCTGGTCCCCAGAATGCAGTCGCAGCCCATTGCCGTCAGCGAGGTGGCTGTCCACCTGTGCGAGCTGGCAGTCGGGGCACCGCAGCAGATGGCGCCCGAGATTGCCGGGCCGCGCGTCGAATCGGTTGTCGACATGGCCCGGCAGCTCATCCGGCACCGTGGCCGGCACCGGCCGGTGATTCCGCTGCCGGTACCCGGCGCCGCCGGAAAAGCCATGGCCCACGGTGGCCTGTTGCCCACCGGGCCCGGCCCGCGGGGCAAGCAGACCTACGCCGAGTGGCTGGCCGCGTTGCCCCCGGAAGAAAGGTGACCCGGCCGTGAACCGCACCGTGCATCGCCTCGCTCTGAGCTTCCTGACGTTCTTCGGTTTCGGCTTGGGCCTGTGGGCCTACGCGGCTCCGCTGCACTGGTACGAGACGTTTCCCGGGATGGGGATGACGTGGTTGCCGGTGCTCGGCCCCTACAACGAGCATCTGGTGAAGGACGTGGGCTCGGCGTTGCTGGGGCTGGGCGTGCTCAGTGCCGCGGCGCTCTACTACCTGAGCAACCGCGCCGTGGTGGTGATCGCGGGGCTGAGCTGGTCGACTTTCAATGTGCTGCACCTGATCTACCACTTGGGCATGCTGCACATGTACGGTGCGCGCGACGCGGTGCTCAACGCGGTGGGCCTGAGCCTGCTCGCGGTGGTGTCGCTTGTGCTGCTGGTGCCCGCACGCCGGGACGCCGAGGTGTTGAGCCGCCCATGACCTATGACTACGACGTTGTGGTGATCGGCTCGGGTTTCGGCGGCAGCGTGGCGGCGTTGCGCCTGACCGAGAAGGGTTATCGCGTCGCGGTGTTGGATATGGGGCGCCGGTGGGCGCCCACCGACTTCCCGCCCAACAATTGGCACGTCCGCAAAGCGATGTGGGCGCCGAAACTGGGATGCTTCGGACCCCAACGTCTGACGGTGCTGGGTAAGACGTTCATCGCCAGCGCCGTCGGCGTCGGCGGCGGATCGTTGATCTACGGCAACACCCTCTACGAACCGCTGGAGCGGTTCTTCACCGACCCGCAGTGGGCGCACATCACCGATTGGCGCGCGGAGCTGGCGCCGTATTACGAACAGGCCCGCCGGATGCTGGGGGTGACCCCCACCCCGCACACCACCCCGGCAGACGAGGTGTTGCGGGCGGTGGCCCGCGATCTGGGCGTCGAAGACACCTATCACCCCACCAACGTGGGCGTGTTCTTCGGCGACGAACCGGGTAAGACCGTCGCGGATCCGTTCTTCGGCGGGGCGGGTCCCGAGCGCGCCGGATGTATCGGCTGTGCCCAGTGCTTCACCGGGTGCCCGCACAACGCCAAGAACACCACCGAGACCAACTACCTGTATCTGGCCGAGCGCGCCGGCGCCCAGATCCATGCGATGACCACGGTCACCGATGTGCGCCCGTCCGGCGAGGGCTACGTGGTCAGCACCGTGCGCACCGGCCGGTGGGTGCGCAAGGCGCGGCGCGATTTCACCGCGGGTCAGGTGGTGTTCGCCGCGGCCGCACTGGGCACCCAGCGCCTGTTGCACAAGCTGCGCGACACCGGGTCGCTGCCGCACCTGTCGCCGCGCCTGGGTGAGCTGACCCGCACCAACTCCGAAGAGGTACCGGTGGTGTTCACCCCCGACCGTGACGACTTCGCTCAGGGTGTGGCGATTACCTCGTCGATCCACCCCGAGGTCAACACCCACGTGGAGGTGTGCCGCTACGGCAAGGGATCCAATCTGCTGTCGATGATGGGCACCCACCTGATCGACGGCGGTCCGTGGCGCTTCGCCCGGTTGATGCTGACCATCGCACGCCATCCGATGATGCTGCTGCACAGCATGTTCCCCCGTAATGCCTCGGCGCATTCGATCATCGTGCTGGTGATGCAGTCACTGGACAACTCGCTGACCACCTACCGCAAACGCGGCCTGTTCGGCACGCGCATGACGGCGAAACAGGGTGTGGGCGAACCAAACCCAGACTGGATTCCGCTGGCTCATGACGTGGCGCGCCGGATGGCCGAGAAGGTCGGCGGGATGGCCGGCGGAACCTACCTCGACGCGCTCAACATCCCGCTGACGGCGCATTTCATCGGCGGCTGCCCGATCGGGGACTCGGCGGACTCCGGTGTCATCGACCCCTACCAGCGGACCTACGGGCACCCCGGTCTGCACATCGTGGACGGGTCGGCGATCACCGCCAACCTGGGGGTGAACCCCTCGTTCACCATCACCGCGCAGGCTGAACGGGCGATGGCGTTGTGGCCCAACAACGGAGACCCGGATCCCCGGCCGCCGCTGGGGCAGCCCTACCGGCGCATCGCACCGGTGGCACCGCGCAACCCGGCGGTGCCCGCCAGTGCCCCCGGCGCGCTTCGGCTGCCGTTGTCGCCGGCGTGACTGCGGCGATGCGGAGCGGCCCCGCTCGGCGATATCGTTGTCAACTGTCATGAGACCCGATGAGGACGCCGCTGGCCGAGCCGCGCTTGAGTGGCTGATGTCGGCTGATCTGCGGGAGCTGGCCGCCGAATCCGAACACATCTCGCAGCGTTTCGCCGGCTCCCACGACGTGCGCCCGACCGACTTCCGTGCCCTGCTGCACATCATGGTCGCCGAGACTGCCGGAACCCCAATCAGTCCCGGTGAGCTGCGTCAACGGCTGGGACTCTCGGGTGCGGCCATCACCTATCTCGTCGACCGTCTCATCGCGTCCGGTCACGTGCGGCGTGAGGCGCATGCATCCGATCGGCGCAAGGTCACGTTGCGCTATGCCGAGCTGGGTTTGGACACCGCCCGCGCGTTTTTCGCGCCGTTGCAGGCGCACACGCATCAAGCGCTGGCGGAGATCTCCGATGCCGACCTCCAGACCGCCCATCGCGTCTTCACCGCCCTGATCGCGGCGATGCGGCAGTTCCAGTCCGAACTGGATTGACGGGGGTGTCCGGTCCATCGGACGGCGCGCTGCGCTGATTCGCGGGGCAAGATGGGCAGATGCCGGCCCTGCTGTGGTACCGCCGTGATCTGCGCGTCGGCGACCTGCCGTCACTGTCGGCGGCGCTCGCGCACGACGCGGAGGTGCTCGCCTGTTTCGTCCTGGACCCACGCCTTGAGGCCTCCGCGGGGCAACGCCGGCTCCAGTACCTGGCCCAGTGCCTGCGGAGCCTTCGCGAGGACCTGGGCGGCCGGCTGTTGGTGACCCGCGGATCCCCGCAGGAGCGGATCCCGCGAATCGCCGCCGAACTCGGGGCTACGGCTGTGCATGTGTCGGAGGACTTCACGCCGTACGGCCGGCGTCGCGACGCGCAGGTGGCCGCCGCGCTCGGCGAGGTCCCCCTGGTCGCCACCGGATCGCCGTACCTGGTCTCCCCGGGGCGGGTCTGCAAAGACGACGGCACCCCCTACCGGGTATTCACCCCGTTCTTTCGCCGGTGGCGTGAACACGGCTGGCGCCGCCCGGCCGGCTTGCCGCCGGTGCACTGGATCGATCCGCTGGACCTGCCCGGCAAGACAGCGTTCCCGGTGGAGATCCCGGAATTCGGTGGGCGCGCTGATTTTCCGGCGGGGGAGGCTGCCGCGCGCGAGCACTGGGCGGCCTTTGTGGCCGGTGAGCTGCACCGGTACGCCCAGGATCGCGATCGGCCCGACCGCGACGGGTCAAGCCGGATGTCGGCCCACCTGAAATTCGGCACCATCCACCCCCGCACCATGGCCGCCGATCTCAACCCAGCGAATCCGGGGGCCGTCGCCTATCTGCGGCAGCTGGCCTTCCGGGACTTCTACGCCGCGGTGCTGTATCGCTGGCCGGGCAGTTTGTGGGCCAACTGGAATCGCGAGTTCGACGGCATCCAGACCGATACCGATACCGAGGCGTGCCGCCGGTTCGAGCGCTGGAAAGCGGGCCAGACGGGCTTTCCCATCGTCGACGCGGGCATGCGTGAGCTGCTCGCCACCGGGTTCATGCACAACCGGGTCCGCATGATCGCCGCCTCGTTCCTGGTCAAGGACCTGCACCTGCCCTGGCAATGGGGCGCCCGGTGGTTTCTGGACCAGCTGCTCGACGGGGATATGGCTAATAACCAGCACGGCTGGCAGTGGTGCGCAGGCTGCGGAACCGATGCGGCGCCCTACTTCCGGGTGTTCAACCCGACGCTGCAGGGACGCAAGTTCGATCCGGACGGCGACTACATTCGCCGCTGGGTGCCCGAGCTCGCCGACGTCGCCGATCCGCACCTGGTGCGGGGGGCGGCGCCGCCGGGTTACCCCAAACCGCTGGTGGATCACCGCGAAGAACGGGCGGAGGCGCTGCGCCGCTACCAGCGGATCAGCGGCTAGCACGGCACCCCCGCCGTCCATCTGATAATTCACCGATTGAATAGTTAACTAATTGAACTACTACCCCGGGGCGAGCTACAGTGGAAGCTCTAGGGGAGACGACGCGGAGGGGGCCACGTTGAGTAATCAAAGGCAGCGGCCGCTATGAGTGGGCCGTTCGGGATGATCGGTGCGGCCTTCGAGGCCGTCGGGTCGGTGGTGGGGTGCCGATCGGGCACTGAGGAGCCCGACCACACCGTGGAGCAGCGACTGGGTTCTGTCGAAATCCGGCGCTACCACGAACGCGTCGTGGCGCAGACGGTCGTCACCGGTGATGAGGAGTCGGTCCGCAACGTCGGCTTTCGCCGGCTAGCCGGCTACATTTTCGGGCGCAACCGCTCGCGGACGAAATTGGCGATGACCGCCCCCGTTGCTCAAGGGACTGCCGCAGGCGAGCGCATCGCCATGACGGCCCCGGTGGCCCAGCAATCCACTGCCCCGGGGCAATGGGTGATCCGCTTCTTTCTGCCGGCCGACGTCAGCCTGGAAACGGCGCCGGAGCCCGACAATCCGGCGGTGCAGCTGGCCCGGGTGCCTGCCGAGACCGTCGCGGTGTACCGGTTTTCCGGCGATCGCGGACGCCGTGCCGTCGAGTCGCACCGCGCCAAGTTGCTGAACGCCTTGAAAGACACGGAATTTGAGCCAGCCGGGCCACCGCAGGCATGGTTCTACGATCCGCCCTGGACGCTTCCGATGTTTCGCCGCAACGAGATTGCGGTATCTGTCACGAAAAACAGCTGACCTTCAAAGGAGTAACGTGCGCATCTCCACTCTGCTCGGAACCGGCGCAGCGGTAACCGCCACGGCCGTCGCCGGATCTGCTGCGACCACGCCGGAGGTCAAAGCCGATTGGTACGAGCGTCTTTCCAAGCCCCCGTATCAGCCGCCGCCGCAGGTCTTCCCCGTGGTCTGGCCGGCGCTCTACACCGACATCGCCGTCGTCTCGGCAAGCGCCATCGACGAATTGCACGCACGCGGCGAGTCGGGCAAACAGCGCTCCTACATCGTCGCGCTGATCGTCAACCTGCTGCTCAACGCGGGCTGGTCGTGGGTGTTCTTCAAAGGGCGGCGATTCGGCTCCTCGGCCGTGGTCAGCGCGGCGCTGGCGGCCAGCAGCGCCGATCTGGCGCGCCGGGCCATCGCTGTGCGGGGTGCGCGCGCGGTACCGCTGGTGCTCTACCCCTTGTGGTGCACTTTCGCCACCGTGTTGAGCGGGCACATCGCGATACTCAACCGCCGTCGCTAGACGCGGGGGCCGGCTCTTGGTCGGCGGCGCGGCCCAGCAGATGCCGCAGCAACGGTTCGAGCTCGGGCAGGCGGAACCGGTGATCGGCAGCGCTGAGACGCGCGGGCAGGACCCGCTGGCTCGCGCCGGCGAGTTCGCGCGCACCTTGCGCGCCCAGCAGCAGCCGCGGACCCAGGCTCGGTACCGGAAGGACCGTGGGCCGGTGCAGGACCCGCCCCAGCGTTGTGGTGTATTCGCTGTTGCGCACCGGATTCGGCGCGACGGCGTTGACGGCGCCGGACAGTTCGGTATCCCAGAGGCCGCGATGATAGATATCGATCAGATCGTCGATGCCGATCCACGGCAGCCACTGCCGGCCGTCGCCCAGCTTGCCGCCGAGGCCTGCGGAGAACAACGGCCGCATGAGGCGCAGCGTCCCGCCGCGGGGCGATTGGACGATTCCGGTGCGGATCCGCACGACGCGCGCTCCGGCCTGCTCGGCGGGTGCGAGTGCGTCCTCCCAGTCGGCGACGACGTCGGCGAGAAACCCGTCGCCACGCGCACTTTCCTCGGTGAGGATCTCGTCTTGCCGGTCATAGCCGTAAGAACCGACCGCTGAGGCGCACACCAGAGTCACGGGTTGTTCGGTGGTGCGGGCCACCAGCTCGGCAAGTTTGCGGGTGGGGCCGATTCTGCTGTCGCGAATCGCACGGCGGTGCCCGGCGGTGAAGCGCCCCGCGATCGACTCGCCGGCCAGATGGATCACCGCGTCCACACCGGCCAGCAGATCATGGTCCGGATCCTCGGGGTTCCACTGCCGCTGGTCTGGATCGGATGCGGCATGCCGAACCAGCCGGATCACCTGATGGCCGCCCGTGCTCAAAAATGCGGTCAGGGCCGAGCCCACGAGGCCCGACGATCCGGTGACCGCCACCGTCAGGGGCTTGAGACCGTGCTGGCGGGCGCGCTGATGCGCGGCGAGGTCATCGGCGAGCTGGCGATGCCGGTAGACGAACATCGGCCGCAGCAAGGACCCGGGGATCGGGGTGTCGACGTGGTCGATCACCCGCGTCCGACCGTCGCCCAGATCCTCGAACTCATGGGTGTGCGTCCAACTCAGCGTCGCGCGGGTGGGAAGTGTGGCCAGGCCGTGCCCGCCGAGCGCGTCGACGAATCGCGCGGGCGGTTCGTAGCCGTCGGGCTGGTGTTCGGCGACCCACCGGAGTCCGCCGGGAAGAGCCAGTACGGCCGTCCCGTCGCGCAGCGAATCGGCCTCGCTGACCAGGTGCATCGGCTGCCACGGCGGACTCAGCCGGGTGAACGCGCCCGGCCGCTCATGCCATGCGAAGACCTCCGCGCGCGGAGCGGCAACGGTGCTGGAGAAGTCCACACTCATGCCTCGACGCTACTGGGAGAAGCCGGTTGTGCAATCGGTGTCGGCGATCCTGCCGGCAAACCCGACCACGGCGTCCGCGGTTCCGAATCACAGCTATGCGGCGTCACACGGAGCCAGATCGCGCAGACCAGCCGTTGAACGTGTTGGTGACCGGGGCAACCGGCTACATCGGGGGCCGCCTGGCGCCCCGCCTGGTCGAAGCCGGCCACCGGGTGCGCGTGTTGGTCCGCAACCCCAACAAGATCAGCGATGTCCCGTGGGCGGCGGACGCCGACGTGGTTCGCGGCGACCTCACCGACCCGGACTCCCTAGACGAAGCCTGCCGCGACATCGACGTCGTCTACTACCTGGTGCACTCGATGGGAAACCCGGGGGAATTCATCGAGTCGGAGCGTCAGTGCGCGCAGAATCTCGCTGCCGCGGCCCAACGGGCCGGAGTGGGCCGCATCGTCTACCTCGGCGGCCTGCATGCGGAATCGGATCGGTTGTCCACGCATCTGCGATCACGCAGCCAGGTCGGAGAAATCTTGCTCAACTGCAATGTGCCGACCGTGGTACTGCAGGCCGGAGTGGTGATCGGTTCCGGCTCGGCGTCCTTCGAGATGATTCGGCACCTGACCAATCGGCTGCCGGTGATGACCACACCGCGCTGGGTCAACAACCGCATCCAGCCCATTGCGATCCGCGATGTCCTCTACTACCTGGTCGCCGCCGCGACCATGCCGCTGCCGCGCAGTCGCTCCTATGACATCGGTGGGCCCGATGTCTTGCGCTACGGCGAGATGATGCAGATCTATGCCGACGTCGCCGGGCTGCCCCGACGCAGAATTCTTGTCCTACCGGTCCTCACACCGAAACTGGCCGGGCTGTGGATCGGGCTGGTGACTCCTGTCCCGCCCCGGATCGGCCGCGCCCTGATCGAGTCCTTGAGCACCGACGCAGTCGCTTCCGAGCAGGACATCGATGCGGTGATTGCGCCACCACCCGGCGGCAAGACCCGCTACCGAGACGCCGTTGCGCTCGCGCTACGCCGCATCGACAGCGGTGATGTGGAAACCACCTGGGCCGATGCTTCGGTCACCGGCGCCCCCGCCGACACTCTGCCTTCGGATCCCAGCTGGGCTGGGGAAGTGGTCTACACCGACGATCGCAGCGTCGACTGCGACGCCACTGTCGAGCAGGTGTGGCAGGTCGTCGAAGGTGTGGGTGGTGAGAACGGCTGGTACTCCTTCCCGCTCGCCTGGACGATCAGGGGCTGGCTGGACCGACTCACCGGGGGAGTCGGGTTGGCTCGGGGCCGCCGCAACCCACACGTCCTGCACACCGGTGACGCCCTCGACTTCTGGCGAGTCGAACGCATAGAGCGACCGCATTTGTTGCGGCTCCGCGCCGAGATGCGCACCCCGGGCCGTGCCTGGCTCGAATGGCGGCTCGAGTCGTGCGGCGCACACACCACCAGATTGCATCAGCGCGCGATCTTCTTCCCCAAAGGCCTTGCCGGACAACTGTATTGGTATTCACTTATGCCGTTTCACGGCATCATATTCACCGGTATGGTCAACAACATCGCCGTCGCCGCGGGCCGCGTACCACCAAGTCCGGCCGCGGAGACCGGTGGTGCAATGACCGCTGATCGTCGGGTCGAAGGCGGCTCACCGCAGGAGCACTCATGATCACCATGCAGCGCGAGGTGAGCAGTGACGTGGCGCCGGATGTGGCCTTTGCGTACCTGGCCGATTTCACCACCACCGAGCTGTGGGACCCAGGAACCATCAGGACAGTGCGCGTCTCCGGCGACGGCGGGGTGGGAACCCGATACCAAAACACGTCCCGGTTCGCCGGACGTGTGAGCACCATCGACTATGTCGTCACGGCGCTGCGGCCGGGCCAGTCGATCGACCTGCGCGGCGAGAACACCTCCGTCATCTCCTGCGACGCCATCACCGTCACCGCGCAGCAGAACGGCTGCCTGATCAGCTATCGGGTGACATTCGCCTTTCAGGGCTGGTTGAGATGGATCGAGCCAGTGCTGCGCCCAGCTGTGACCCGTCTGCTCGACGACGGGGTACGCGGACTTCGAGCGGAGTTGCGGCGCCTCGGCGAGCAGGGGATCTGACCGGACCGGGCCGTCGGCGGGTCACGCCGGTCAGGACTTGCCGAAAGTTGGGTGCCACTCGAACCCGACCGTCGGCGGTGCGGCTCCGAATAACTCCTATGTATGCCCTACCGATGACTGTGGCGCCTGCCCCTGTCGACGAATCCGCTGCCCGGTGTGCGGGTAGGTGAGACGTGGACGCCCGCGTGGAGGCCGCTGGCCTGAGTGAACAGACGCGAGAGGCTCTCGTCCGGCGCATCCGCGCCCGCCTTTCGGCGTCCGAGCACCAGAAGGCGGATCATGATGTGGCCATCGTCGGTGATGGAGTCTCCGCGCTTGCCCTGGCATTGGAGCTGCGCCGGGCTCGCCCGCAGACCCGGATCCTCGTCATCGGGCCGACCGACCACCCGGTTCCCGAGATCACTCACACGGTGGGCGAGTCCACCGTGGAGGTGTCGGCGCACTACCTGCGTCACCTCGGCTTGACCGAACACCTCACATCCCGGCAGATCCGCAAGATGGGTCTGCGCATGTTCTTCTCGAACGGCGGCAACACCGACATCACCAGGCGCCTGGAACTGGGCAGCTCCACCTACGCCCCGCAGGTGACCTACCAGATCGATCGCGGCAGGTTGGAGAACGAGCTCGCCCGCAGCGCCGCCGCCATGGGTGTTCGATTCGCCGGCGGACGGGTCCGCTCGGTGCAGATCACCGGTCCGGACGGCCTACACGTGGTCACCATCCAGGACGCCGAGGCGATTACCCGGACAACGGCGCGCTGGGTGGTCGACGCCTCGGGCCGCAACCGGCTGTTGCCCCGACAGCTTGAACTGCAGCGGCCCAATGCACACCAGTGCAATGCCGCCTGGTTCCGTGTCGCGACGGAGATCGATGTGGGTCGCTGGAGCGATGACCCGGCCTGGCGCCAGCGACTGAGCGAGGGCGACCGCGCGATGTCCACCAATCACCTGATGGGCCCGGGCTACTGGGTCTGGCTCATCCGTCTCCCGTCGGGAGCCACCAGCGTCGGCATCGTGGCAGACCCCGACTTCGAGCCGTTCGACGGTTTCAACACCTTGGACAAGGCCAAGGCGTGGCTGCGCGCACATGAGCCGCAACTGGCCGAGGTGCTGGAAGAGCACACCGGCGCGATCATGGATTTTCGGGTCATGAAGAGGTACAGCCATGGCGCGAGCAAGGTGTTCGACGGCCGCGACCGCTGGTGCCTGACCGGGGACGCCGGCATCTTCCTGGATCCGCTGTATTCGTCTGGACTGGACTTGGTCGCGATCGGCAACGGCCAGATCACGGACATGGTCACTCGCGATCTCGACGGCCAAGACGTGGTCGCGCGTGCACAGATCAGCGACGCGGTGTTCCGATCGCTCGGCGAAATGTGGCTGGTGGTGTACCAGGGGCAATACGCCTTGATGGGCAGGCCCGCCGTGATGTCGGCGAAGATCATCTGGGATATCGCGTTCTACTGGGGATTCATCGGCCTGCTTTACATCAACGGCCGCTTCGTCGGCATCGCCGACGACCCGGAGTTCGTCCCGCACCTCAACGGCCTCATCGCGCTGAGCAATCGGGTCCAGAAGTTTCTTCAGGAGTGGGCGGAAATCGATGACGGCACCCCGTCAGTGCCCTTCGTCGACTTGTACGCTCCGCTGAATTTCATGGTTTCGCTGCACGTTTCGATGATGGAACCCAGCAGGAACTTCGCGGAGCAGTTCGACGCGAATGCCGCGTTGCTGCGCCGGCTGGCCGGACAGCTCGCCGAGACGGTGATCGCGGAGAAGTCGCTGGAGTTCGACGACGACAACGTCATGGCGACGGTGCAGAACTGGCAACAGGATCCGCTGCTCCGAGAGTTGCGCTCGGCCTACCGGCGCGGCCAGCGCGACGATCCGCTCAGTGAGGGCTGGATCGTCACCTCGTCACCGAAACTGCAACCGACCTAACGACCCCGGTGGTCGCGTTCGCCGCCGGCCCGCCGGCAGATGGGTACTCCAAGCACCTTATGCGAGAACAGGAGATGAAGTTGCCAGACGATGACGACCGCCGTGAACCGTTGGCCATCGTCGGGATCGGATGCCGGTTTCCCGGTGGTGCCGATTCCGCCGAACGCTTCTGGCAGCTGTTGCACAGTGCGACCGATGCGACCTGCGTAGTCCCCGAAACACGGTGGAACGCAGCCCGATACCACGATCCGAGCCCGGCCAAGGTCGGGAAGGTGGTCACGGCGCGAGGTGGCTTCCTGGGTGAGATCGATCAATTCGACGCACAGTTCTTCGGCATGTCGCCCCGCGAGGCGCACGCCCTGGACCCCCAACAACGTCTGCTGCTGCACGCCGCGTGGGAGTCGCTTGAGGACGCGGGAATACCGGCCGGTGACGTTGCCGGTGCCGATGTGGGCGTCTTCGTCGGCGGGTTCACGTTGGACTATCAGCTTCTCCAGAATCAGGGACATGCGAGTCGCTACCGGTTCAAGGCCCATTCGGCGACCGGGATGATGATGACGATGCTGGCCAACCGCATCTCCTACGCATTGGACCTACGCGGGCCGAGCATGTCCATCGACACCGCATGCTCAAGCTCGCTGGTGGCGGTGCACTTGGCGGCGCAAAGCATTTGGAACGGCGAATGCGAGCTGGCGCTGGCGGGCGGCGTCAATGTGATGATCGGCCCCAACACCGCCATTGCCGAATCCAAGAGTGGATTCCTGAGCCCGGAGGGGCGTTCCAAGGCCTTCGACGATGCCGCAGACGGCTATGCGCGCGGCGAGGGCGCCGCGATCGTCGTGATCAAACGGCTGAACAACGCACTGGCCGACGGCGACGAGATCTATGCGCAGATCCTCGGTACCGCGGTGTCGCAGGACGGCCACACCGACGGCATCACCGTGCCCCGCGGCCAAGCCCAGGAATGCGCCATCCGGACGGCACTGGATCGAGCGGGCGTGCAGCCGGCCGACGTCGGCTACGTCGAAGCGCACGGCACCGGCACGCCCGTGGGCGACCCCATCGAATTGCAGGCTCTCGCAGCCGCATTGACCATCGAACGGCCTGCGACGGCCCCACTTCTGATCGGCTCGGTCAAGACCAACATCGGTCACCTGGAAGCGGGCGCCGGTGTCGCCGGCCTCATCAAAGCGGCCCTGGTGGTCAAGCATGGCTACATACCGGCCCATCTGCACCTGCGGACACCCACTCGGCACGTCTCGCTGACCGACCTGAAGATAGACATTCCGGCGACGGGCAGACCATTCCCGCAATGCGAACGGCGCATCGCCGGTGTCAACTCGTTCGGATTCGGGGGCACCAACGCCCACGTCGTACTCGCCGAACCGCCGGCCGCGGCCCCGGCACCGCAGGTCGGCGAGCGTCCTGCGCTACCGCTGACCATCCTGCCGATATCCGCGCGTAGCGAGGACGCCCTGGTTGCCGCGGCCGGCCGACTGGCCGACCACCTCGACACCCATCCCGACATCGCGTTGCCGGAGCTGGCCTACACCCTCAGCGGGCGGCGCACCCACCTGAACTATCGCCATACGCTGATCGCAGCAAGTGCTGCCGAAGCGCGCGAACAGCTCCGGAGCCTGGCCGAGGACAGCAAGGTCTCCGCCGGCAGGGCCGTCCAGGAGGCGCCCAAGCTGGCCTTCGTGTGCAGCGGCATGGGGCCCCAGTGGTGGGGGATGTGCCGCGAGCTGATGGACGTGTTCCCCGAGTTCACCGCCAGCCTCGAGCGCAGCGACCGCGAACTGTCCCGGTACGCGGACTGGTCCCTGATCGAGGAGCTTCGGCGCGACGAGGCCGACACCCGGATGACCGAAACCGAGTTCGCGCAACCGGCGAACTTCGCCATCCAGGTCGCCCTCGCCGAACAGCTCGCCCAGTTCGGTATCAGCCCGGACGCCGTGGTCGGCCACAGCGCCGGCGAGGTGGCGGCCCACCACCTCGCCGGCCTGCTCACCTTCGAGCAGGCCATCCACGTGATCTATCACCGCAGCCGGCTCCAGCAGCGGGTGAGCGGCTCGGGCAGCATGCTCGCCGTCGGTCTGGACGCGCAAACCCTGATGCGAACCCTCGACGAGGCGACCCGTGCGGAGCTGGCGGACCAGCGCGTCTCGGTGGCGGCGATCAACAGCCCGTTCGCGGTGACCCTCGCCGGCGACACCGAGGTTCTCGACGAGATCGCCCGGCAACTCAACGATGCCGCGGTCTTCAACCGTCGCCTCTCGGTGAAGGTGCCCTACCACTCCCACCACATGGACGCGGTGCGTGCCGAGCTGTTCAGCGCGTTCGAGGGGTTGTCGTCGAAGTCGGCGGTGCTGCCGTTGTACTCCACGGTCACCGGGGAGAAGCTGGACCGCTACCACGCCGGCGCCGCGTACTGGTGGCAGAACACCCGCGCCACGGTGCTTTTCGAACCGGCGATCCGCCGGATGCTCGACGATGGATACACCCACTTCGTCGAACTGGCCCCGCATCCGGTGCTGGCCGGATCGATCTTCGAGACCGCCGGCAAGCAGAACATCTCGGTCACCGCGAGCCAGCGCCGCGGCCAGGATGCCGGCAGAGCACTGCTGGAATGCGTGGGCGCGCTGTTCTGCCGGGGACACGACGTTGCCTGGTCGGCGCTGCACCCCGACAGCGCGCACCGCCTGCTCAAGCTCCCTTCCTACCCCTGGCAGACCAAACGGTTCTGGACCGAAACCCAGGAGGCGACCGAGGCGCTGTTCTACCAACCGGTGCATCCCCTGTTGGGGCAGAAGGTCAGTGCGGTCCACCCGACGTGGGAAGCCGAGTTGAGCACCGTCCTCACACCGTTTCTCAACGACCACCGGGTCCAGGGAAGCGTCGTCCTGCCCGGTTCGGCCTACGTCGAGATGGCTCAGGCCGCCGCCGCCGAGACCTACGGCGCCACCTGCAGCGTGGACAACCTGGTGTTCCATCGCGCGGTGATCCTCGACGAAACCTGCGATCCGATACTGAGAACCACGCTGAACGAGCAGGACGGCACGCTGGAGTTCGCCGCCTTCACCGCGACGGCCAACGGCGACACCGCCTGGACCATCACCGCCACAGCCGAACTCAACATCCGCCCCGTCTCGCCGCGACTTCGTGACCTCTCCATACAGCCCGACCCGCTCATCACGCTGGGCGATGAGGACTTCTACGCCCGGACCCAGTCGATCGGCTTCACCTACGGCGATGCGTTCCGATCGGTTCGACAAGTGGCGGCCGGCGACGACTGGTCTGCCGCCGAACTGGCCATCCCGCCGGCGATCATCGACGACATCGACCACTACCGGTTTCACCCGGCCCTGGTCGACGGCGCGTTCCAGACCCTGTTCGGCGTCACCGGCCTCGGCGAAAGGGCGGGCGACGAGCCGTTCCTGCCCTCCCGAATCCGGCACTGCGCCATCTACGGCGCCCCCGAAGACCAGATGCGCGTGCACGCCCGGATCGTCTCGGCGACCACAGACGAGGTCGAATGCGACATCACGGTCACCGATGACATCGGGACACCGCTGGCCGTTTTCAACGGCTTCACGGTGCAGACGCTGGGCGTCGCATCCCGCCTGTCACTGGAGCGCATCGACAGGGGACTGCTCGAACTGCACTGGCGCTTGGCCGACCAATCCCCGGACCGGCAGGCGGCCGAGCCGGCCGGCGAGTCGTCGTGGCTGGTGTTCACCGATGACTCAGGCGTGGGGGACGCCCTGACCGAGGAGCTGCGCCGCCGTGGTCACCGGGTCGCCACCGTCGGGCACCGGCGTGGCGGTGGGCTGCACGAAGCCGCCGGCGGCTGCCAGATCGATCCCGGCAGCCCCGAACAACTGGACCAGCTGTTCGCCCAGCTCCACGACGCCGCCGAACTCACCGGCATCGTCAACTGCTGGCCCCTGGACATCGGTTCGGGTGCGGTCGCCAAGGACCGCTCCGGTGCGCCGGCGGACGATCCGGATCTGCAGCTGGGCGTGCTGGCCGTCCTGCGCATCGTCAAAGCGCTCGCGGCACGGCCGACGACGGCACGCCTGCACCTGGTCACCGGCAACTGTCAGCCGGTGGCCGGCAGCCGGCTCACCGGGTTCGCCCAGGCCCCCGTCTGGGGCCTCGGCCGCGTCATCGGGCACCAGGAATTCGCCGAGAACTGGGGCGGCTTGATCGATATCGACGATGCCGATGACCCGGCTCAAACCGCTGTCCGCATCTGCGATCACCTGCTGGACGCCGATTCCGAAGACCAGATAGCGCTGCGCGGCGGAGTCACTTTCGTCCCGCGCCTTCGTCCCTGCCACAGCCTGACATCGCCGTTTCCGACCAAACTCAGCGCCGATGCGACGTACGTCGTCACCGGCGGCGTGGGTGCGCTCGGACGTCTCGTTGCCGGCTATCTCGCCCAGCGGGGAGCGCGGCACATCACGTTGCTGAGCAGAACTGCACTACCGCCGCGGGAGAGCTGGGCCGCGCTGACCGAATCCGAGGCCCATTTCGCAACGGTCCGAGCGCTCGAGGCGATCGAAGAGCTCGGCGCAGAGATCGAGACCGCCAGCGTCGACATCACCGATTGCCGGCAGGTGGCCGACTGGCGCGCCGATCACCTCGGCCGCGGCGGCCGCCCGATTCGCGGGCTGGTGCATGCGGCGGGCAGCGTCGACGATCACCTGCTGGTCAACATGGCCGAGGACGAATTCGCCGCGGTGCTGGCCCCCAAGATCGTCGGCACCCAAGTGCTCCACGATGCACTGCGCGACGACGCCCTGGAGTTCTTCGTGCTGTTCGGGTCCGCCGGCTCAGTCGTCGCGTCACCGGGCCAGGGAAACTATGCGGCCGCCAATGCATTTCTCGACACCTTCGCGCACTACCGGCGGGAGCAGGGCCTGCCGGCGTTGACCATCGGGTGGGGTCCGTGGTCGGTGGGCATGGTCGAGGAACTGAAGTTGGAGAACATCTACGCGCAGCGGGGAATCGATCTGATCGCGCCTTCGGTGGGGGTACGGATTCTCGATCGGCTCATCAACCAGCAGATTCCCAGCGTCGTCGCGATCAGCGCGGATTGGAATCGCGCTCGCCGTGCCGGTTTCAGCGGACAGCCGCCGCAGATGTTCGCCGATCTGGAGACCGGCGAAGGCCGTCGTGACGATGCCGAAGGGGACTCCTCGATTCTGGCCGACCTCGCCAACACCCCCGAAGGCGAGCGTTTCGGCGTCATCGCCACCGCGGTTCGACAGCTGGTCGCCGACGTGTTCGACTGTGCGGTAACAGACTTCGAGACCAATGAAATGCTGGATGACATCGGCTTGGACTCCATGATGGCGATGGACTTCCGGGTACGCATCAACGAGACGTTCTCCATTGATCTACCCCTGCTGGAGATCATCCGGGGAGTCAGCGTCGACTGCCTTGCCGGCCGGGTGCTCACCGAGCTGCACGCCATTCACGGTGATGTTCCCACCGGGACGCCCGAGCCGGAAACGGCGCAGATCCCCGTCGAGGATGTCGACAGCGTGGTCGATGACCTCTCGGAGGACGAACTGCGAGAGTTGCTGGCCCAGCTCGATGCCCCGGCCGGCGGGCCGGACATGGACGGCGCACGGCGATGACCTCGGATCGGGCGTCAGCGGTGCAGGTACGGGGCCTGTGCAAAAGCTACGGGCGCCTGCGCGCCGTGCACGGCCTGGACCTCGACATCTATGACGGCGAGATCTTCGCCATCCTCGGTCCCAACGGTGCCGGAAAGTCGACGACCATCGAAATCCTGGAAGGCCACCGCAAACGCGACTCCGGACGGGTCAGCGTCTTGGGGCAGGATCCCGGTGCGGCGGGACGCGGCTGGCGCGCCAGAATCGGGATCGTCCTTCAGGAAACCAGTGACTTCGGGATGCTGACGGTCCAGGAAACCGTGAACATGTTCGCGAAATGCTATGGCACGGCGCGAACGTCGGGGGAACTGCTGGAACTGGTCGGGCTCGCCAGTACCTCCGGTTCGCGGGTACGGACGCTGTCCGGCGGGCAGCGTCGCCGGCTGGATGTGGCGCTGGGGATCATCGGCCGACCGGAGCTGCTGTTTCTGGACGAGCCGACCACCGGCTTCGATCCCGAAGCGCGACGACAGTTCTGGGATCTCATCCGGCTGTTGTCCTCCGACGGCACGACCATTGTGCTGACCACCCACTACCTGGAAGAAGCCGCCGCACTGGCGGATCGGGTGGCGGTCGTGGCGGACGGACGGCTGGCGGCGCTGGATTCCCCGGCCCGACTGACCGCGCACGTGGCTTCGGCCGCGACCGTGCGCTGGATGCAGGGCGACGTGCTTCGGGAGCAGCAGACCGACCGGCCCACGGAGCTGATCCGCCGCCTTTCCTCCGGAGGCGGCGAACTGGCTCAGCTGACCGTCACGCGGCCCACCCTCGAAGACGCCTACCTGCGCCTGATCGAAGGGAATTGACGTGACCGAGCTTGTACAGGATGCGACCGGTGCACGCAGCGCCGGACCGCAGGCGGCACCGGAACTCCCGTCGGCCGTGCGGATCGGCTTCTCGCGTGTTCTGCCCGAGCTGAAGATGTTCTACCGCCGCCCGGAACAGATCGCGCTGACCTTCTCGATGCCGGCAGTGATATGCCTTCTGCTGGGATCGATCTTCACCTCCAAAGTGCCCGGCACCCAGACACCCACCGGAGCCGTGATCGCGGCGAGCATGCTTGCCTACGGGATTCTCTCGACGTCGTTCACCAACCTCGGAATCAGCATCGCGGCCGACCGGGAAACCGGGGCCCTGCGTCGACTGCGCGGCACCCCGGCGACAGCGACGTCGTACTTCATCGGAAAGATCATGCTGGTTGCCATCGCGAGCCTGGCCGAGGCGGCACTGCTGTTGGTCCTGGGGGTGCTGGTCTTCGACCTGCGTCTGCCCACCAGCGCATCCGCATGGTTCACCTTGGTGTGGGTGGCGGTCCTGGGAATCGTCAGCTGTTCGCTGCTGGGCATTCTGGTCAGCAACGTCGCCAGCAACGCGGTTTCGGCCGCCGTTCTCACCAACGGCCCCGCGGTTGGCCTGCAATTCCTGTCGGGCACCTACGTGCCGCTGATGTTGATACCGACATGGATGTTGGTCATCGGATCGCTCTTTCCCGTCAAGTGGATGGCTCAGGGATTTCGTTCGGTGTTCCTGCCGGCACAGATGGTGGTCTTCGAACCAGCCGGGTCCTGGGAACTGGGGCGCATCTTTGTGGTCCTGGCGGCGTGGAGCGTGGCCGGTCTGGTGGCTTGCCTGCTGGTGTTCCGATGGTCGGATCGAGGTTGACCGTGCTCGAACGCAATGAACCGCCGGCAGTTCAGCCCGGCGAAGCAATGCCGTTGCCGCGAAGGGGGACCCGATGCCTTCCCTGTTGGTGATCACCTACCACTTCTTCTTCCAGGTCGTGGTCATTCTGGCCACCTACCGCCTGCTGTGGCCGCTGTTCCGTCGGCTGGCTCAGGTGCAGGTGGTCGCGATGATGGTGGCGGGGTTCCTGCTGGGTCCCTCCGTTCTGGGATGGCTCTGGCCGGCCGGGCAGCGGTGGCTGTTCCCCACGAAGCTGACCCTGGGGTCGGAGACGTTCACCCACCCGAACCTCACGGTCATCTACGTGGTCGGTCAACTGGGCCTGGTGCTGTACATGTTCCTGGTCGGGGCGTCGTTCAAGCTCGACATCCTGACCGCGCACTGGCGGCAAGCCGGTGTCACCTCGGCTGCCGGAATCGGCGTTCCCCTGGTGCTCGGCGGCATCCTCGGAGCGTGGATGGTCAGTCGCGGAGGCTATTTCACCGACAACGTCGCATCATGGCAAGGCGGCCTGTTCGTCGCCGCCGCCGTCGCGATCACCGCCTTTCCCATGCTGGCGTGGATCGTCTACGACTCGGGACTGCTCAATACCCGGCTGGGAACGGTGTCGCTGTCCTGCGCCGCCTTCGATGACGCATGTTCGTGGGTGTTGCTGGCGACGGTGGTGGCCACAGCCAAAGGAAGCGTGTCCGGTGCGGTCCTTGCCATCGGCGGCGGGCTGACGTACCTGCTGTTCATGGTCTATCTCGGCCGGCCGCTGCTGGCCCGATTGGAGACCTGGTCGCCGCCCCGCGCTGCGATCGAACGGACGGGTGGCCTGCCCATCGCGCACACCAGCGTTGTTCTGCTGGTCGTGCTGTCGGCGAGTTGTTTCACCGACTTCGTCGGAATCTATTCCGTGTTCGGCGCTTTCGTGGCCGGTGCCGTGATGCCGCGCGGTCCGCTGCTGACCCAGATCCGAGAGCACTTCGAGCCGTTGACGGCGTATCTGCTCATTCCGGCCTTCTTCATCTACTCCGGACTGAACACGCAGCTCACCCTGATACTGGATGGGCCCACTCTGCTCATGGCGGCGATCGTGCTGGTGGTGTCCTTCAGCGCGAAGTTCGGTGCGGTGGGGCTGGCGGCCCGGTGGCAGGGCATGAGCCGGCTCGAGGCGGCTTCCATGGGGGCACTGGCCAATGCACGCGGCCTGATGGAACTCATTCTGCTCAACATCGGATTCGAAGCCGGTCTGATCTCCGGGAAGCTGTACACGATCCTGGCCCTGATGACCATTGTGACGACGTTGGTCGCGACACCGCTGCAGCGGCAGTTCGAGCGCCGCCTGCGCAAAGCCGGATCGAAGTTCGGCGCCGCCGGGGAGGAGCCCCTTGCCGCGGGTGGCGTCGAGGGCGCACCGGCGGTTGCCGTGCCCGGCCGCTGATCGGTCACCCGGGGCGCGGCGGGCGCGGGCACGGCTGCATTTTCGGCCGGCGTCCCGAATATTCCGACCAGAGCGCCGTTGGCTCCGAATAACTTTCATGTCAATAACACCGCACCGCAAGCGGTCCGTCGCCATCATCGGCAGCGGGGTAGCCGGTTTGACGGCCGCCTACGTCTTGTCCCGGCACTGTCGCGTCACTCTCTTCGAGGCCGACACCCGGCTCGGCGGCCATGCCCACACCCACTTCGTCACCGCTGACGACGGCAGCACCCTGGGCGTCGACTCGGCCTTCCTGGTCTACAACGACCGGACCTACCCGACGCTGTGCCGGCTGTTCGACGAACTCGGGGTGCGCGGCACCGAGACCGACATGTCGATGTCGGTGCGCAACGACGCGACGGGCCTGGAATACGCCGGCGCGCAGGGCGCCGCGGGCCTGTTCGCCTCACCGCGGACGCTGCGTCCCCGCCACCTGCTGATGCTGGCCGAGATCCGGCGCTTCCATCGTGCCGCCACCGCCGTACTGCAGCAGTCGACGCCGGACGACTTGCAGCCCCTCGGCGCATTTTTGGCGCGCCACGGCTTCTCCAGCTACTTCATCGTCAACTTCATGACGCCGTTGGTGGCCGCGGTGTGGTCCTGCCCGGCCGATGATGCGCTGAGCTACCCCGCCCGCTACCTGTTCACCTTCCTGCAGCACCACGGGATGCTCTCGGTGTTCGGGTCCCCGACGTGGCGCACCGTGACCGGCGGTTCGGCGAGCTACGTGGACCGGATCGCCGCAAGGGTCGACGAGGTCTGCACCGACAGTGTCGTGTGGGCGCTGCGCCGGGTGTCCGACGGAGTGCTGCTGCATGCGCCCGGCGTGGGGCAGCGGCATTTCGACGCCGCGGTTGTCGCGGTGCACCCCGATCAGGCGTTGCGGCTGCTGCACAGCCCCACAGCCAAAGAGCGGGCCGTGCTCGGGGCCATGCCCTATTCGACCAACTACGCCCAACTGCACACCGACGAGTCCGTGCTGCCCCGGCACGCCAGAGCCCGGGCGTCATGGAACTACCGGATCGCCGCGGACCGCCGGGGTGTGCTGGTGACCTACGACGTCAGCCGGTTGATGCGCATCGGTTCGCGGCGGCGCTTCCTGGTCACGCTGGGTGGCGCAGATCTGGTCGATCCGCGATCGGTGCTCGCCGAGATGACCTACCACCATCCGCTTTTCACCCCGGAGTCGGTCGGCGCCCAGCGCCGTCTGGCCGAACTCGGCGATCACCGCATCGTGTTCGCCGGTGCCTACCACGGCTGGGGTTTTCACGAAGACGGCGCGGCGTCGGGCGTCCGCGCTGCCTGGCGACTCGGGGCCGACTGGGCGCCGGCCGCGACGTGCGATCGGGCGTGCGCATGCTGACCCCGGCGATCTATCGAACCGCGATCACCCACCGCAGACAGGCGCCGCTGGTACACCAATTCGCCTACCGCGGATACAGCTGGTTCATCGACATCGATGAACCGCCGCGCCTGCCCTGGTGGTTGAGCCCGTTCGCCCGATTCGACGCCGGGGATCACCTGCACGGGTCCAGTGGCGACTCGCTGCGGCAGCGCGTCGACCGATTCCTGGCCGAACGCGACGCCGCCGTCCCCGCCGGACGCGTCTATGCACTGCTGCAGGCACGGGTCGGCGGTTATGTGTTCAATCCGATCAGCGTGTTCTGGTGCCACGACCGGCACGGCGAACTGCGGTACGTGATCGCCGAGGTGCACAACACCTACGGGCAACGTCACGCCTATCTTCTGCCGCCCGCCGAGGCACCGGTGCGTGTCGCCAAGCAGTTCTACGTGTCGCCCTTCTTTACGGTCGCGGGCCACTATCTGGTGCGGGCTCCGCGTCCCGGGAGCGGTGTGGACATCAGTATCTCGCTGTACCAGAACGACAGGCCGGTGTTCGCCGCGACGATGCGCGGCGACGGGCACCCGGCCACCCCCGCTCGCGTCGCCCGCATGCAAGTCCTGGCGCCGCTGGCACCGCTGGTGGTCGCGGCCCGCATCCGTCTACAGGGCATCGCAATCTGGTTGCGCGGAGTTCCGGTGGTGAAACGATGAGCACCCAAACGGGTTTGGTGCCGACCGTTGACGTGGACCCGGAGCGGTGGCCGCAGCTTGTGCACAGTCCGTCGGGGCCCGTGGCGGCCGCATCTGCGGTGGTGGTGCACGCCCTGCTGCGGCGCGCGGCGCGACGCCTGCCGGTGCGCCTGCAGTACCCCGGGGGCAAGAGCTTCGGTGCGGCGGACCCCCGAACCCCGGCTTTGGTGATCGCTCAGCCGGATCGCATGGCGCGGCGCATCGGACGATCCGGGCTGATCGGATTCGGCGAGGCGTATATGGCCGGCGAGTGGCACTCCCCGGACCTCGTCGCGCTGCTCAGCGTCCTGGCCGGAGCGATGGATGAGCTGGTCCCGGCTGCGCTGCAACGCCTGCGGCCGCTGGTGTTGGCCTCAGGACCGCGATCGGTGAACACACCCGCCCGTGCTCGCCGCAATGCCTCGGCTCACTACGACCTGTCCAACGAACTGTTCGCGGTGTTTCTCGACGAGACGATGACCTACTCCAGCGCGCTGTTCGACCGGCTTCCCAGTTCCCAGGCGGCACTCGCCGACGCTCAGCGCAACAAGATCGACCGGCTGCTGGATGCCGCCGCCGTCGGGCCCGGCAGCAGGGTTCTGGAGATCGGCACCGGCTGGGGCGAGTTGTGCCTGCGCGCGGCGGGCCGCGGGGCGCACGTTCGCTCCATCACGCTGTCCGGCAAACAACAGGAGTTGGCCCGGCAGCGGGTAGCCGCCGCCGGCGTCTCCGACCGGGTCGAGATCGACTTGTGCGACTACCGCGAGGTCGCGGGCAGCTACGACGCGGTGCTGTCGGTGGAGATGGTCGAGGCCGTCGGCTACCAGGCCTGGCCGGAGTACTTTCGCGCCCTGGACCGCTTGACCGCCCCGGGCGGCCGGGTGGCGATACAGGCGATCACCATGCCGCACGCCCGGATGATGGCCAGCCGCCACACGCTGACCTGGATTCAGAAGTACATCTTCCCGGGAGGTCTGCTGCCGTCCACGCAGGCGATCTCCGGCGTCACCGGCTATCACACCGGACTGCGCACCGTCGACATGCGCGGATGGGGCCCGCACTACGCCGAAACTCTGCGGCTGTGGCGGGAACGCTTCAACCACAGCGGCTCCGCCGTGGCCGCGCTCGGCTTCGACGAGGTATTTCGCCGGATGTGGGATTTCTACCTTGCGTACTCGGAGGCGGGCTTTCGGTCCGGCTATCTGGATGTCTACCAATGGACGTTCGCCAAACCCGGCGAACCTGCCCGGTGAGGGGGGTCGTGGGATGCCGGCGGTTTCACGCACCTTCGATGAATGGTTTCCAAGCACTGCATCGGTGACGGCTCGGCGGCTAGGCTGGCGTCCGATGAACCAGCCCACTACGGGTGCCTCTGAACTGGACGCGGTACTTCACCGGGTAGCAGCGGGAAGCCTCGCCGACTTCGCGTTGCTCTACGACCGGACCGCCGCACGCGTGTACGGATTGGTTCTTCGGGTGCTGCGCGATACCGGTTACAGCGAGGAAACCACGCAAGAGGTGTACCTCGAGGTGTGGCGCAACGCCGGCAAATATGACCCCGCCAAGGGATCGGCACTGGCATGGCTGCTCGCCATGGCGCACCGTCGCGCGGTGGACCGGGTCCGCTCCGAACGCGCGGCCGGGCAGCGGGAGTCGCGTTACGGGGCGGCCAGCGCAGATCCGCCCGGGGATGTCGTGGTGGACGCGGTGATCGTCAGCGACGAGCAACGCCGCGTGGTCGACTGCCTGGGCGGGCTGCCCGAAAAGCAGCGACAATGCGTCGAGTTGGCATACTACGACGGATTGACCTACGGCGAGGTCTCCCGGCGTCTGGCGGTCAACCCCTCCACGATCAAGACGCGGATGCAAGAAGCTCTGCGCCGCTTACGTGAATGCCTGGGTATGCCATGACCGAGCCGAACCCCCCCGACCTGCTGGCGATGGCTACGCCGTATGGGCTCGACGCCGTCTCCGACGCCGAGCGCGCAGAACTCGATCGCCAGACCGCCGCAGCGCCGAAGGCGATCGCGCAGGCCTTCGACGAAGCGGTGACGGCGGTGCACGAAGCGATGGCCGTGGTCTCCGAGGCCACCGCCGTGCAACCTCCGCCGGGGTTGCGCGAAGCCGTCATGGGCCGCGCCGTGAACCTCTCCGCCAGCCGTTGGCGCTGGCGTACCGCGGTCCTGGCCGCCGCGGCGGCGATCGTGGGGGGCCTGGCGGCCGTCAGCGTGGGGATCGCGCTGCGATCCGCGCCGCAACCCTCGGTCCCCGACCAGGTTCTCGCGGCCCCCGACGTGGCGAGTGTGTCGAGTCCGCTGGCCACCGGCACCGCCACGGTGCTGTTCTCCAGAGACCGTGGTGCCGGGGTCCTGGTGATGAACAACGTGCCGCCGCCGGAACCGGGGACGGTTTACCAGATGTGGCTGCTCAGTCCCGGCGGCACGACGCTGGCCGGCACCATGGACGCCGCGGCTGTTTCGCCGTCGACGACCGCGGTGATTCCCGAGCTCGGGGATTCGACCGCGCTCGGATTCACCGTTGAGCCCGATCCGGGATCGCGCCAACCCACCGGGCAGATGCTCGTGGAAATTCCATTGCGCTAAGACGGGGGTTTGCTCCGATGGACCTGGGGTCGCGGGGGTACCGGCTACTCGATTCCGTTCTGGACCGCTCGGTGGTGCTCGGCTATACCCGGCTTGGGTACGGGATCCGCCGGCGCGCGTGGCCGGGCGATCCGGCACCGGACGCGCTGGCCGGCAAGGTCGCCATGGTGACCGGCGCCAACAGCGGCATCGGCAAGGCGATTGCGGCGGGGCTGGCGGCGCTGGGCGCCACGGTGCTGATGGTGGGCCGAGACGCCGAACGCACCGAACGCGCCCGGGCCGAACTGGCCGCCGAGAACCCCGCGGCGGACCTGCGTGTGGAGGTCTGCGACGTCGCCGATCTGACCACGGTGCGGCAGTTCGCCACTGGCCTCGCGGACCGGCTGCCCCGGCTCGATGTGCTCGTCCACAATGCCGGGGTGCTGCCGGCCGAGCGAACCGAGACCGCCGACGGGCACGAGATAACCTTGGCGACCCATGTGCTCGGCCCGCTGCTGCTGACCGAATTGCTGGTCCCGGCTCTGGCCGCCTCCGACGACCCCCGGGTGATCCTGATGTCCTCCGGCGGCATGTACACCCAGGCGCTGGCAGCCGACGACCCGGAATACCGCAGCGGGCACTACAGCGGCGTGACTGCCTACGCGCGAACCAAACGGATGCAGGTGGCGCTCACCCCGGTGCTGGCCGAACGCTGGGCAGCCCGCGGCATCGCCGTGTACTGCATGCACCCGGGATGGTCGGACACACCCGGGGTGGGCACGTCGCTGCCGACCTTCCAGAAACTGACCAAACCGTTGCTGCGCACCGCGGAGCAAGGCGCCGATACCGCCATCTGGCTGGCCGCAACGACGCCCGCCCCACCGACGGGTGGCTTCTGGCACGACCGGCGACAGCGCCCCGAGCACTTCCTGCCGTTCACCCGGGAAAGCCGCGAGGACCGTGATCGGCTCTGGGCCTACTGTGCGCACGCCGCCGGACTGCCCGACAGCTGAGCCGGGCCCCGCTCAGCCGAATTGCTTGCGCAGCGCCGGCTTGACCACCTTGCCGCTGGCATTGCGCGGCAGCTCATCGAGCAACACCAGCTCTTTGGGGTGCTTGTAGCGGGCCAGCCGCTCGTTGAGGAATGGCTCGAGGTCGGTCAGCGTCAATGCGGCCTCGCCGGAGACCAGGGCCACGATCGCCACCGGAACCTCGCCCCACTTCTCGTGGGCCCGGCCGATCACGGCTGCCTCCCGGACCAGCGGGTGCTCGAACAGCACGTTCTCCACCTCGGCGCAGTAGATGTTCTCGCCGCCGGAGATGATCATGTCCTTCTTGCGGTCGACGACATAGACGAAGCCTTCGTCATCGACACGGACCAGATCGCCGGAGTGGAACCAGCCACCGGCGAACGCTTCGGCGGTCGCCTCGGGTTTGTTCCAGTAGCCCCGCATCATGGTGGGCCCGCGATAGACGATCTCGCCGATCTCACCCGGCGCCACATCGTTCATGTCGTCGTCGACGACGCGGGCCGCGATGGTCGGGATCACCTTGCCCACCGAACCGAGCTTGCGGATCGCGTCGGCGCCGTCGAGCACACAGGTGATGGGCGACATCTCGGTCTGTCCGAACACCGCGACGTTGAGCGCGTTCGGGAAGCTCTCCGCCATGGCCCGCAGTACGGTGTCCGACGCCGGCGCGGCACCCCAGCTGATCACCTCCAGGGCCAGGTCACGTTGCCGCACAGTCGGATCGGCGCAGATCATCTGCCACTGCGCCGGCACCAGGAACACCGAGGTGGCCCGTTCCCGCTCCCACGCGTCGAGAGTGTCCGTGGCGTTGAACGCACCCAGTGGGTGGATCACGGTCTTGGTCCCGACCATCAGGTTGGGTGCGATGCTGCCCAGGCCGGCGATGTGGAACATCGGTGCCGCGCAGAAATACACGGTGTCCGGGTGGGTGTGCAGCGCCCGGATGCAGGTCAACGACTGGGCGGCAAGGTTGGAGTGGGACAGGATGGCGCCCTTGGGATTTCCCGTTGTTCCCGAGGTGTACATGATCAGCGCCGGAGTGTCCTCGGGGACATCGGCGCCGGGGTGCGGCGCACCGGTCTCGGCGATCAGCGATTCGTAGTCGTCACCGAGCACCACGGCGACATCGAGCCCGGGGGTGTTCTTGCGGACCGACTCGATCAGCGGCGCGAGCACGTCGTCGGTGATGACGCCCTTGGCGCCACTGTCGGAGACGATATAGCTGATCTCCGGGTCGGTGAGACGGAAATTGACCGGTACGGCGATGGCGCCCAAGGCATTGATCGCAAGGGTCGCCTCGACGTATTCGGTGTGATTGAGCATCACGATCAGAACACGGTCGCCGAAGGAGATCCCGCGCCGGAACAGCGCGCTCGCCAGGCGTTCTGAGCGGTGGTGCAGCTGCTGCCAGGTGGTGTCGACGCCCCGACAGCGGAAGGCAACGGCGTCCGGCCGCATCTCGGCGTGGATCGCCACATGGTTCATCCAGTGGTTGCGGCGCGACCGCAGTGGCTGCAAGCTCATTCGCCGAAGACCGCCTTGCGCTTCTGCAGCATGGCCGTCGCGCCTTCGAAGAAGTCGGGCGAGGTGAGCAGCTCCACCTGACCGGCCTTCTCGCGGGCCAGCGCGGCGTCGAGCGCAGCGAGGTTGGTGGCGTTGAGTGCCCCTTTGGTCAGCTCGAGCGCGCGGCGCGGCCCGTGGGCCAGCTTCTCGGCGGCGGCTTCGACCCGGGCGTCCAACTCCGCGTCGGACAGCACGGCGTTGATCAGCCCGGCGTCGCGGGCGGCGGTCGCCGGCAGGCGCTCGCCCAGCAGTGCCATCTCATTGGCCACCGCGCGCCCGGCCGCCGCAGCGACCAGGGCGGTGGTGCCACCGTCGGGCATCAAGCCGATGTTGGTGAACGAGAGCAGGAAGTAGGCGCTCTCGGCGGCGTAGATCAGGTCCGCGGCCAGCGCGAGGCCCACGCCCACGCCGGCGACCGGTCCGTTGACCCGCGCGATCACCGGAAGCGGGCATTCGGCGACCGAGGTCACCAGCCGGGCCGCGCAGTCCATCACCTCATCGGGGCTGACACCGCCGCCCGTCGCCGACAGGTCCGCGCCGGTGCAGAAGGCCTTGCCTTCGCCGGTGAGCACCACAGCCCGCACGTTGCGGTCCTTGGCGGCGCTGGAGAAGACGTCACCGATGGCCGTCATGGTGGCGTAGTCGATCGCGTTGAGCCGACCGGGGTTGGTGATCGTCACCCGCAGCACGCGGCCGTCGCGCGTCGCGGTCAGTTTGGCGGAGCTGGTTTCGGACACGGTCAGACCCACCCTTGCGTGAACCGGGATTGCAGCACGTCACTTCCTCCGTGGATGAAAACGTAAATTGTGGTTAACGTATGGGCGGCGGCCCGAACAGTCAACACAGGGGGTGAAAATGGCCACGGCGCCGGTGTCGACGGCTGCGGTGCAGCGGCGCCCCAAGGACCGCAAGGCCCAGATCGTGCGGGCCGCGGCCCGCGCGTTCAGCCAACGGGGCTACCACGCGGTCGGTGTCGACGAGATCGCCGCCGAGGTCGGTATCTCCGGACCGGCCCTCTACCGGCACTTCGCCAACAAGTACGCGCTCTTGGTGGCGACCGCCGAATACGCGGCGCAGGCGTTGGTGACCGCCGCGAGGTCCGCCGACGAGCAGGGCCGGCCGCCGGCTGAACGGCTGCGCGCGATCACCGCCGCGCTGATCGACGCCACCATCGGGATGCGCCGCGAGGGCGCGTTCTACCGGTGGGAGCGGCGCTACCTGCAACCGCCGGATCGCACCGAGATCCGCGCCAGCTACGACGCGCTCAATGCCGCCATCATCGAACCGCTGGCGCAGCTGCGCCCCGGACTTGCCGCCGCCGACACCGCGATGCTGGCCGCCGCCGCCCTCAGCGTGATCGGCAGCATCTCTGCGCACCGCACCAGGCTGGGCGCCGCCGCACTGCAGGACCTGCTCGGCGAGCTGTGCTGGTCGGTGCTCACCACCGAGCTGCCACCGGCTCCGTGCGGACCCGCGCCGCGGCGTCCGCAGCGTGGCCTGCCGAGTACGTCCAAACGCGAGCGGTTGCTCGCCGAGGCCATCCGCATGTTCGGCAGGCGGGGGTTCTACGAGGTCAGTATCGAGGAGATCGCCACCGCAGCGGGCCTCAACGGCTCAAGCGCCTACCGCTATTACCCGAGCAAGGCCGCCTTGCTGGCCGTCGCCTTCCACCGGGCCAGCGACCGCTTGCTGATGGCCATCACCGATGCCCTGGCCGAGTCGAGCAGCCCGCGGCAGGCGGCCCTGCGCATCGCCGAGCGGTACACCGCGCTGGCGTTCGCCGCACCCGAGCTGGTCAACATCTACTTCGCCGAGTTCGCCAACCTGCCCGAGGCCGACCAGGCCGAGTTGCGCAGGCTGCAGCGGCAGAACGTCGACGAGTGGGCGCACCTGGTGAGCCAGGTCGGCGGCCGCGAAAACGAAGCGCTCTTCCGCGTCCACGCGGCCCTCGCCCTGGTTGTCGATATAGGACGCCTGGTTAACTTCGATAATCGAGGCGAACAGCGGCTGCGGGTCCAAGCGCTGATGGCGGCGGTACTTTTCGGCGACGGCGGCGGGTGTGCTCACGACGGCGCGCTGGTTACCATCGACCGATGAGTGCCGCATTGGCAGGGCAGCGTGACGCCGAGACCGCCGCGCGCGGACTGGCCGGGTTATTGCTGGGCGCCGGGGCCGGTCATTTCGTCTGGCCGGCACCGTTCGACGCGATCGTTCCGCCGGAGCTTCCCGGCAGCGCCCGCGCCTACACCTACGTATCGGGGGTCGCCGAGCTCGTCATCGGGGCCCTGTTGCTGTCGCCGCGCCCCCGCCGCCGAGCCGGTCTGGCCGCCGCGGTCCTGTTCGCCGCGGTGTACCCGGCGAACCTGCACAGCGTGCGGTTGTTCTGGGCCAAGCCCTGGCTTAGGGCCGGGGCGATAGCGCGGCTGCCGCTGCAGATTCCGATGATCGTCGCCGCGTTGCGGGTGTGGCGCGCCGGCTAGCGCGAAGTCCGAGCGCAGCCGGGATCATCACTGGTCGCCTCGGGTGCGGTACGGGGAAATGTCGGCGGCGGCCGTTGAAGGGTCCGCATCGCCCTCCCTAATGAAAATCATTGTCAATAAGGCTGCCCCTACGGTAACCTCCGACGCGTCGCTTGTCGACAATGATTTTCAATAACATTGAAGGAGGGTTGCGTTGTCTGCACGCTGTCAGGTCACCGGCCGGGTGCCCGGTTTCGGCAATGCGGTGTCGCACTCGCACCGCCGCACCCGGCGACGTTGGTCGCCCAACATTCAGGTGCGGACCTACTACCTGCCCTCGCAGGATCGCCGGATCACCCTGCGGGTCAGCGCCAAGGGGATCAAGGTCATCGACCGCGACGGCATCGAGCCCGTGGTGGCCAGGTTGCGCCGGGAAGGCCACCGGATCTGATGGCGCGCATCGATATCCGGCCGGTGGGCAAGCTGCGCTCCACTGCCGGTACCGGCTACACCTACGTCACTCGCAAGAGCCGGCGCAACGACCCCGACCGCATGGTGTTGCGCAAGTACGACCCCGTCGTGCGCCGCCATGTCGAGTTTCGCGAGGAGCGCTGAGCCGTGGCCAAAAAGTCCAAGATCGTGAAGAACGAGCAGCGCCGTGCGCTGGTGGCCCGCTACGCAGAGCGGCGCGCTGAGCTCAAGGCCATCTGCGCGACGTCGAGCAGTCCGGAGCTGCGGTCGGCCGTCCGGCGTGAGCTGGCCCGCCAGCCGCGCGATGCCAGTCCGGTGCGACTGCGCCACCGCGACGCGGTCGACGGGCGTCCGCGCGGTTATCTGCGCAAATTCGGACTGTCGCGGGTGCGCGTGCGCCAGCTTGCGCACGCCGGCCAGCTGCCCGGCGTCCGGAAGGCGAGCTGAGGGGCTTCACGTCCCCCGTGGCGGGTCCGGCGCCAAGCCGCCGTCGGGAGCGATGTGGGCGAAGATCTGCTGCAGCAGGGTCAGGATGTGCGGGTCGTCAACGCTGTAGATGTGGTGGCGTCCGTCACGCCGCGCATTGATCAACCCGGCCAGGCGCAGCTTGGTCAGGTGCTGGCTCATGGTGGCCACGTTGATGCCGGCCCGCCGGGCCAGGGTGGTCACGTCATAGGCGTCTTGGGCTGCCAGCCACATCACGTGCAGGCGCGCCGGGCTGCTCAGCAGTGCGAACGTGCTCGCGGCGGAGGCCAGTTGCGGCGGGGTCGGCTCATCGGGCCGGTCGGCTGAACTGATTTCTTCGGGCAGCCGTTTTTCATCTTTAGCCATGGCGGCATTCATTGTGTCCCACCTGCGATGGCGGGATTCGCCGAACAACACATTCATATAGTTGCGCAATCGCCAAAGTGTTGGTGAGAATGAGGCAGTTCATCGCGGCGCATCGGGCACCCCGAGGGGGCTCGAACACCGCCGCCACGCCACAGGATTGGTTGCTGCCGAATTGCTTTCGAGATCGTTGCTGCGCCCCGTCGGGCTGGGAATGCGCACGGCATCAGTGGTGCTGGGCGCTGCGGTCCGCGGGACCTCAGCCACCGCCGAAGCGGTGGGGGGCATCACCTCGGCCGGTCTGCAGCTTGCTGCGCTGCCGATTCGCGAGGCCACCCGGCTGCTGTCCGGCGAGTCCGCCGCGGCGTCGCTGACCCGCAACTGCTGGCGCGGCCAACAACGTGCCTGGATCGAAGTGCGCGGCGGCAACGATTTCCCCGACGTGGGCCGGCGGGTGCTCGACGCACTCAACGCCGAACCCGCTGTGGTCTCGGCGCGGTTGAACCGCCCGCTGTCGCGGGTGGTGGTGGAACTCGCGGACGACGCTGAGCTCTCGCTGCCCGAGCTGTGCCGCCTGATCGCCCGGGCCGAGCGCGGCAGCGAGGGCGTGCACCGCCCCACGGCGCCGATCTGCGCGACGCCGGCCGCGGTGTTACCCGGCGACGGGCTGCTGCTGTTGTCCCGAGGCGTGATGGTCGGCGTCAACGCCGCCGGGCTGGCGATCGCTTTCGCCGGGCGCGCGTTGCGCCTGCCGCACGCACCGATCACCGTCGACGCCGTCGCGGCGCTGGCGAACTACCAGCCGTGGGTGCGCAGCCGACTGGCCGATCAGTTCGGCCGCGGAGCGACCGACACCGTGCTGTCGCTGATCTCCACCGGGGCGCGCATCGCCACGCTGTCGCCGGCGACGCTGGCAGTCGACTTGGCGCTGCAGGGCATCAAGGCCGCCGAGTCTCAGGCCGCGGCGCAGGCCTGGAGCCGTCACGAACCGCACCTGGCCGCGCACGCCGAGCAGGCGCGGCTTTACCCACCGTCGCGGCCGGTGCCGCTACCGGAGAGCGCGGTCGACCGGCACGGCCGCCGGGCCGGCTACGCCCAGTTGTTCGGGGCCGGTGCGGTGGGGGCGCTCACCGGCAACCTCAGCACCGCCGCGACCGCGGCCGTGGTCACCTCCCCGAAAGCCATGCGCAGCACCACCGAAGCCTTCGCGGCCACGCTGTGCCGCTCGTTGGTGCAGCAGCACGCGGCGTTACCGCTGCGCCCGGAGGGCTTGCGCCGGCTCGACCGCGTCGACACCGTCCTCATCGATCCGCGCCTCCTGTGCACCGGCACCGCGCACCACCCGCTCGCCGCGGCGCTGCTGGCGCAGGCACGGGCCAGCGGCGCCGAGTTGGTCACCCTGGACGTGGCTGCTCTGGGTGAGCTCCGCCCGGCGTTCGACGAACTGGCACCGTCCGGTGCCGGCGGCGACGACGCACTCGATGCAGCACTGGCCGATGCCCTGGCGGCGCGTCAGCAAGACGGCCGCACCGTGGCCGTGCTGACCTCGACCGGCGCGCAGGCGCTCGCCGGCGCCGACGTCGGTCTGGGAATCCTGCCCGAGGACGCCGCCGTGGCGCCGCCGTGGGAAGCGGATCTGCTGCTGACCGATCTGGCCGGCGCCTGGCGGGTGCTGCACGCTATTCCGGCGGCACGCCAGGCCGCTGCGCGCGGCATCGCGTTGGCCACCGGCGCATCGACGCTGGGTGCGGTGCTGATGGTTCCCGGAGTACGGGGCGGGCGCGGTCCCGGGCCGGTCACCGCCGGGGCGGCCACCGGGCTGCTCTCGGGGTACCTGCTGGCCCGCCAGGCAGCGCGGACACCGGCGCCGCGACCCGCGGCGGCCCACGAGTGGCATGCGCTGTCGGTCGAAGAGGTCCTCGGCGTCCTGCCCGCCCCCGATCTCGCTGGCACGAACGCCGCGTCCCAAGCCGCACCAGCGCCCCTGGCGTGGCAGTTCGTCAAGGCGGTGCGCGCGGAATTGTCCGATCCGCTGATGCCGGTGCTGGCGCTCAGTTCGGCGGCCACCGCGATGCTGGGCTCGCCGGTAGACGCGATGATGGTCAGCACGGTGCTGATCGGCAACTGCATGCTCGCGGCGGCCCAACAGCTGCAGGCCGAGAACCGGTTGAACCGGCTGTTAGCTCAACAGACCCCGCCCGCCCGCATCGTCGTACCCGACACCGGAACCTACGGCGAGATCGCCGCCGACCGCTTGCTGCCCGGCGCCGTGATCGAGGTCCGCAGCAATGAGGTCGTGCCCGCTGACGCACGTCTGATCGAGGCGTCCGACCTCGAAGTCGACGAATCCTCGCTGACCGGCGAATCCCTGTCGGTGGACAAGCAGACCGCGGCGACACCCGGCGCCGAACTGGCCGAGCGGCGCTGCATGATCTATGCCGGCACCACAGTGGTCGCCGGCACCGCGCGCGCCGTGGTCACCGCCGTCGGCCCCGACACCCAAGCCCGCCGAGCTGCCGAGCTGGCCGCGGGCGACCTCCCGGTCGTGGGCTTGCAGCACCAGCTCAGTCAGCTCATGAGCCGCGCGTTCCCGGCCAGCGCCGCCGGCGGGTTGATGGTGGGTCTGTTGGGCCTGCTGCGCGGCGGCGGCCTGCGGCTGGCCCTGGGCAATGCGATCGCGGTCGCCGTGGCCGCGGTGCCGGAGGGGATGCCGCTGATGGCGACCCTGGCCCAACACGCCTCGGCTCAACGGCTCACCGATACCGGGGCGCTGGTTCGCATTCCGCGTTCGGTGGAGGCCCTGGGCCGGGTGGAGGTGGTCTGTTTCGACAAGACGGGAACGTTGAGCGAGAACCGGCTGCGGGTCACCCGGGTGCACCCGGTGGCGGGATTCAGCGACGACGACGTGCTCAGGTGCGCAGCCAACGCCGCGCCGGCTCCCGAGGGCGATCCCCACACCCACGCCACCGACCAGGCCGTCGCCGAAGCCGCGGCCCGCGTCGCCACCGGCGATACGTCCCTGTGGAGCACCCCCGACGCCCACCTGCCCTTCCGATCCGGCCGGGCGTTCTCGGCATCGGTCCTGGGCCGGGACCTGATGATCAAGGGCGCGCCAGAAGTGGTGCTGGCCGCCTGCACCGGGCTCGGCCCCGACAGCGATGCGCCGGTGGCCGAGTTGGCCGCCGGCGGGCTGCGCGTGATCGCGGTGGCCACGCGCCGGCTCACCGCAGCCCAGGCGCAGGCGGTGGCCGACCAGCCGGACGCACTCACCGGCCTGTGCCGATCCGGGCTGACCCTGACCGGGTTCCTCGGCATCTCCGACACCCCGCGCCCCGAAGCACCGCAACTGCTGGCCGACTTGGCCGACCGCGGTATCGGTATCCGGCTGATCACCGGCGATCACCCCGTCACCGCCACCGCGATCGCCGCGGAGCTGGGGGTCCCGGTCACCGCGGAGCAGGTCATCACCGGAGCGGAGTGGAACGCGCTGTCGCGCCGGGACCAGGAACAGGCGGTGGGGCAGCGGGTGATCTTCGCCCGGATGTCGCCGGAGAACAAGGTCCAGGTGGTGCAGACCCTCGAACGCAGCGGACGGGTCTGCGCCATGGTGGGCGACGGCGCCAACGACGCGGCGGCGATCCGAGCGGCCAGCGTCGGATTCGGCGTCGTGGCCCGGGGCAGCGACTCGGCACACGCAACCGCAGACATCGTGCTGACCGACGGTCGGATCGGCGCGTTGGTCCATGCCATCGACGAGGGCCAGCGGCTGTGGCGCGGGGTCCAGCTGGCGGTGACCGGCTTGCTCGGCGGCAACGTCGGCGAGGTGATCTTCGGCGTCGTCGGCGCCGCGCTGTCGGGGACTTCGCCGCTGAACAACCGCCAACTGCTGCTGATGAACATGCTGACCGACGCGCTGCCCGCCACCGCAGTGGCGGTCAGCACCCCGGCCGGGGCCTCGCATCGGGTGGTGCAGGGCATCGACGAACACCGTCTGATGCGTGCCGTCGCGCTGCGCGGGGCCATCACCGGAGCGGCGGCCAGCGTCGCCTGGGGGCTGGCCTCGCTGACCGGACGCCGGCAGCGCGCCGCCACGGTGGCGTTGATCGCGCTGGTCACCACCGAGCTCGCCCAGACCCTGTTCGATTCCCACGCCCCCCTGGTGCTGGCCACTGCAGCCGGCTCGTTCGCGGCATTCGCGGCGATGATCAGCCTTCCCGGGGTCAGCCAACTGCTGGGCTGCGTCCCGGTGGGCCCGCTGGGCTGGTCGTTGGCGCTGGGCGCCGCCGGCACCGCGGTCCTGGCGATGGCCGCGGCTCCGCACCTGCTGCCGGCCGGCCGGCGTGACGCAGCGCAGGACAGCGATGAGGGCGCCGAGCTGGCCACCGTCCAGGTGCTGCGGCCGGCCGACGCCCGGGCCTGCCCGGAGGACACCGTGATGGGGTCTACCGTGAGGGTCAGCAACTGACGAGCGGAGGCGTGGCATGCACCCATTCCGGCAGGCCGTCGAGGCCGGCGACGCCGCGGCCATCGAAGCGCTACTGGCCGATGACGTCGTGTTCACCTCTCCGGTGGCGTTCAAGCCTTACCAGGGCAAGCCGATCACCGCGGCCATCCTGCGCGCAGTGATGCGGGTGTTCTCCGACTTCCGCTACGTGCGGGAGATCGCCGATTCCGCAGGACGCGACCACGCCCTGTTGTTCGAAGCGTCGGTCGACGGCAAGAAGATCAGCGGATGCGACTTCCTGCACAGCGACGACGACGGCAAGATCGATGACTTCGTGGTGATGGTGCGTCCGCTGTCGGCGGCGACCGCTCTGGCCGACGCCATGGCGCAGCAGTTCGAGCAGATCACCCGGGAGGCCGCCGCGAGCCTCGACGGCGGCGCAGCCTAGCCAGGGCCGATCGCGGCGGTCGCATCCGGAGGCGCTGTCGGCGCGCTCACCGGGGCGGCCGACCCACTATCGTTCGGTGCAACGGGCGGAGTCTCCGGCAGGCTGACGGCGCAAATGGGGCGTCAATTGTCTTCGGAGACCGGTCGGTTCACTTCGTTGAGGATGTCGTTCGCGCTGCCGCTGCGGTTCACCCCGAGGCGCTGGGCCCGGGCATCGAGCTCGTGGTGGGCGTGTCCGGGGGTGTAGCCGCGGGCGATCAACACCCCGATCGCCTGATCGATCAGCGAGGCAGCTGCGAGCCCACCGGGCGCGGATTCGGCCATGGGCAGGGCGCGGTGCTGATCCAGAACGAACTCGGTCAGGGCGAGGCCGGTCAGCCAGGCGAGATCGGCGGCCAGGTCGACGAAAGCGCCGGGGTTGCCGGCGTAGAGGATCAGCACCGCGAACGGCCCCGCGATGCCGTCGGACACCGCCGGAGTCATCGGTAAGCGCAGCGAGGTGACGATGTCGCCGAGCTCGGTCCCCGATTCGAGCACGGTGAAGCTGGATTGACGACCGACGGCAGTGATCATCACCGTCAGACCCAGATACGAACCCACCGCGAGTTTGGTGTTGCCCGCCAACTGGCGCAGCGTGTCGGTGAGGTCGAGGTCGGGGTCGTCCAGGATTTCGGTCAGGGCCGCGAGGTCGGCAGCCAGCGCCGCGGTGATGTCCACAAGGGGTGGTGCTCCCCATTGACGCCCCGAACGCCGATCTTTCGGTCCAAGCCGAGTGCCGCAGGTCGCGACTGCCCGGGCGCAATATCTGACCACGGATCAGGGATCCGGGTCTAACAGTGCCTATATCTAACGCTACGCGCGGTCATGGTCCGGTGCGGCGGGCGCGGGCGCGGCGCACCGCTTCGTCGACGATGCTTCGTGCAACCACCGCCAGTTTGATGTTCTCGGTCTGGCTGATCCGGCGCAGCCGGTCGAACGCCTCTTCGGCGGTTCCTCCGGAACGGGCACGCAGGATACCGATGGCCTGGTCGATGACAGGGCGGGTCGACAGTGCTGTCTGCAACTGCGCGGTCAACGTCCGGGCCTGGTTGAGCACGTGCGCGTTGTGCACCGCCACGGCGGCGGGAACAGCGAACCGTTCCCCGAGCTCGGCGGCGCGTTCGGTGAAGGCGTCCTTGCGGTGCGCGTAGACGTTGATGGCACCGACCACCTGGCCGGGAAGCAGCAGCGGTAGCGACAACACGCTGTGCACACCGAGACGTCCCACCCGGGGCCCGAACCGCGGCCAGAGCTTCTCGCCGCCCAACGACCCGGATCGCACCGTGCGGTGCTCCAACGCGGCGGTGATGCAGGGTCCCTCGTTGACCTCGAAGTATTGGATCTCGTCGATCTGCTGTACGAAAGGGGCGCTGGCGGCCAGAACCTCGACCCGGTTATCCGGGCGATTACTGCACAGCAACGTCAAACCCGCGCCGTCTGCGGCTGGAATGGCCTGTACCGCGTAAGTGGCCACGCGGGCCAGGAGCTCCTCAAGTCCGAGCGAATCGGCCACCAGATTGGCGAGATCGGCCAGCCCGGAACGCAGGTCACCAACGTCCGCGTCGGTGCTCTCTGCAGTCGACGTCAGCCGGCTACCGGGGTCGGACTTGTCGGTCACGACCGCGCCGTCATCTGCTGAAACGCGGCGAACTCACGCTGAAATTCTAGTGCCGCCGGCCGGAGTAGTCCATGTCTCCTGTCGCTCTCGGAGGCACGTTGACGGCGGTGCACCGCCGCGATCGCTGTCTTGAGCCCGCGGTGGCGCCCGGTCGCCGGGTCGGTGTCGACGAAGTCGGTGGCCAGTCCGGCGAACATTCGCTCGCTGCGGGTCTCGGGGGCGTCATCGGAGGGATCACGCAGATAGCGATCCGGCAGCGACAGCTTGGCGATGGTGCGCCACGTCTTGCCGTACTGCGTCAGGAACGAACCGGTGGTGTAAGGCAGGTCGTAGTGGTCGCAGATCTGGCGCACCCGCACCGAGATCTGGTGCAGCCGGTTGCTCGGCAGGTCGGGGTACAGGTGATGTTCGATCTGGTGGCAGAGGTGGCCGCTCATGAACCGCATCGCCGGACCGGCGTTGAAATTGGCGCTGCCCAGCATCTGGCGCAGATACCACTGACCGCGGGATTCGCCGATGATGTCGGTCTTGCTGAATTTCTCTGCGCCATCGGGAAAATGTCCGCAGAAGATCACTGCGTTTGCCCAGACGTTGCGGATCACGTTGGCCAGCAGATTGGCCTTCAGGGTCGTCGCGTAGGTCGCCTTCGGTGACAGCGAGGTGAGCGCGGGAAACGCGACATAGTCTTTGACCACCTGACTGGCGGCTTTGGACACGAACCGGCGAGCCTTTCCGAGGGCGTTGCTGCGCTCCGCGCCGCCCTTGGCGATGTTGCCGAATTCGATGGGTTGCAAGCCGATTCCCCACTCGAATCCGACCGCCAGGATAACGTTGAACAGCAGGTTGCCGATGTTGCTCGGATGCCAGGTCTGGTCACGAGTTACCCGCAGAGTGCTGTAGCCGACGTCGTCGTCCATTCCGACGATGTTGGTGTACATGTGGTGGCGAAGGTTGTGGGTGAACTGCCAGTGCTTCGACACGCCGGCCATGTCCCACTCCCAGGTCGAGGAGTGGATCTCGGGGTCGTTCATCCAGTTCCACTGGCCATGCATGACGTTGTGGCCGATCTCCATATTCTCGATGACCTTCGCCAGCGCGACGGTCAGTGTTCCCGTCCACCAGCCGAGATTCTTCGAACCAACGGTCAGCATGAGGCGGCCGACCACTTCGAGGGTGCGTTGTGCAGCGATAGCACGCCGGATGTAGCGCGCATCCCGCTCGCCAAGGGAATCCTCGATGTCCAGCCGGATGGCGTCCAGATCAGCGGCCAACGAGTCGATGTCGGAGTCTGTCAGGTGGGCGAAGACCGAAATGTCAGTGATCGCCATAGCTTTCCCCTTTCGGCGGCTTTCGGCCGGACGAGCGGGCAGTCGCTAAATGCATGTGGATGCTTCTGGCGGTTAGTAGTAGTGGCTACGCCCGCCGACTGCGTGGCCCATCCGACCCATTAGGGCCAAGAGCAGCCCGACGACAAGAAGGACGACGCCAATGACCACGCAGATATGGGCATAGGCAAAGGTGGGAACCAGGGCGGGCAGGAGGAGCCCGAGGACGATGAGGATCACTCCGAGAGCAATCATGGTGTTTGCCTGATTTCTGCGTAGGTGTGTTGCGCGGAGTATTGCGGGGTCAAGTCTTGGAGACGTCATGAGCAACTCGAATCGCCCGATCGGCATGGATGGCCTCAGCGGACTAAGGGAATGAGCGAGCTGTATGCCCTGCATCGACGGCATTGTCGGATGGATATCGGGATGTGCGGCTCGAAATCAAAACTCATCGAAATCGGCGGCGTACAGCCGAACTCGCTCCCGCACTGGCTGAAGGGCTCAGCACCAATGACACTACACCCTTTCTCCTTTTCGCGGGCGGCAGGCGAGGCCGGGCAGTGCGATCCGGTTACTGGGGCGACTCCGCGTGTGCTCTGGCGCTCGGGCCGAATCGGCGTAGGGTTGTTGGCAGCGGCGGTACCTCTGTACATGCATGCGGTCTTTTCAAGTCCCGTCATCGCCGGAGATTCTGGCCCGCTAGGCACATGAGATGGGAGCGTCGTCATGGCGCGACAGCAGACGACCCGCAAGAGCCCCGATAACTCCACCTCCCCGCTGCGGACGCCGCGATTGCGCTTGAAGCGCAAAGCTCCGCAGAGCGGATACGTCGATGGTGCGTGGTGGCCTCGTACCGATAATCTCGCCGTGGAGCTGCCTGACCTGCTGGCTGTACTCTCCGTTCGGTTGGGCCGCATAGGCCGGGTCTTATATAAATTGAATGAATGGGCGAGCGCGCCCAGGAGACTCGTCATTGACAGGCGACCGGTACGGCTGGATGGGTACCGGCTTCAACCGACCGGCACTGTTGAAGTCCTGGGGCTCAATGGCGAGCGTCTCACGTTGGCAGTGGTTCCCGCACGCGCCGACCCGAGCGACGCGCACGCCACCATGATGACTGCAGCGCAGCCGAAAAATGATGTGAAAGTGAGCGATCTGCTTACGCTCAGTGAGCGCGCCCGGGAGCGCAACAATCTGGCAGTTGGCGCTCTTGATCGCTGGGAATCAGAAGGGGGGAACTGAGGCATCCCAGACATCCTTGATTCGGCGACGCCCAGTCGTACGGTGTTCAGCGGCCGTCGGGGTCCTGCCATAGCAGGCTGACCCGGTCGCGAGGAGGCAGATGAGTACGGCCAGGGTTACCTCGTGTTTGATGCGAGTAACGCATCTGGACCATTCGGTAAAGTTCTACTGCGATGTATTCGATTGCGATGTAGCTATTTACGAGCGCGATGCGGCACTTCTTTTGACTCCGAACGGTTTTGAGATCTACCTGCGCGCACATGAGGCGTCCAGGGCAGCTGGCGTCACCAACGTCGGTGTCGAGCAGTTCATGTGGTCTGTCGGCAGCGAGGAGGAGCTGCAGCGGATTGAACAACGTATGCGTCTCCACGATCCGAGCGCGTACTCGAACACCGTAGGTGAGATCAGTTTCGTTGATGGTGCCGATCCGGATGGCATTCGGGTGCTGGTTACCTATCCGACCCCTCACCAGCTACCACGTGAGGTCATCGACCGACGGTTCCGGTAAAGCCCGGTTAAGATCACCTCCGAAAAAGATGCCGAAATGGATCGAGGCCACCGGGCCCAGCGAAGATTACCGCTCCACGGTTTTGAGGTGGGCAGCTACGACGAGGATGCCGATGCAGGATGCACGGATCTGACGTAGCCGTTGGCGCCGACCTGTTTGTTCGGCGCCGGCGGCTTCACGCGCTGCGCGAGCAGGCTCCAGTGGTTGCGATGGTTTCGCTTGGCGGAGCTCTCGGGGCGAGCGCCCGCTACGGCATCATGCTGGCGTGGCCGACCCCAATCGATGGATTTCCTTGGGCGACAATGGCTATCAATATTACTGGGTGCGGGCTGATGGGTGTGTTGATGGTGGCGATCACCGAACGGTGGGTCGGGCATCGGCTGCTGCGCCCGCTGCTGGGCACCGGTGTGCTGGGCGGTTACACGACGTTCTCCGCGTTCGCCGGCGATGTAGACGCCCTCGTCAGCGCTGGCTATCCTGCTCGGGCTTTGCTCTATCTGCTCAGCACTCCGGTGGCGTTGCTGATCACGACGTGGGCCGCCGCAAGCCTCACGCGACGTCTGATCGCCGGGAGGGCATCATGAGCCAACTCACCGGACCGGCGTTGCGTCTGACCGTGTTCGTCGGTGGGAGCGACACCTGGCATCACAAACCGCTGTTCAGCGAGATCGTGCATCGGGCGCACCGAGCCGGTCTGGCCGGTGCGACGGTGTTCCGCGGAGTCGAAGGTTACGGCGCGTCCTCGGCCATCCACACGACCCGGCTGCTGTCGATGTCGGAAGATCTACCGGTCGCGGTCATCATCGTTGACTCCCCCGAGCAGATCCGTGCCTTCCTGCCGGAGCTGGACGAGCTGGTCACAGGGGGCCTCATAATGCTCGACGAAATCGAGGTCGTCCGGCACATCGGCCGAACCGTCGATAGCCGATGACCTGGCTGCTGGTCGCCGCTGGCGCCGCGGTGGGGGCGCCGCTGCGGTATCTGACCGATCGATTCGTCCAGGCGCGCCACGACACCACATTCCCGTGGGGAACGTTCATCGCCAATATGCTCGGCAGTCTGATCCTAGGGGTGCTCACCGGCTCAGTAGGCGGCGGCGATGAGCGCTTGCAGTTGTTGATCGGTACCGGTCTGTGCGGGGCACTGACCACCTACTCTTCCTTCTCCTACGAGACGTTGCAGCTGGCCGGTGCCGGGGCACGGCTGTATGCGGTCACCAATCTGGTGCTCACGGTGACCTGCGGTCTGGGCGCCTATTACGCAGGCGGCTTCGCCGCAAAAATGGTCTGGGTGTGATAGGTCTCGGGGTTATCCGACGCCGCTCAACGGCTATCAGGACGAGGTGCCACAATCGAGCTGGCCGTGTCCAACGACGCCCCACGGAACCACCACAGGAGTAGCAATGTCGTTCTCGGTAGAGCTCAGCGATGACGTGATTGAGGTGCGGGACTGGGTTCATCAGTTCGCCGCTGAAGTTGTCCGCCCCGCAGCCGCCGAATGGGACGAACGGGAAGAGACGCCGTGGCCGGTGATCCAGGAGGCGGCAAAGATCGGGCTGTACTCGCCGGAGCTTTTCGCTACCCAGGCCGCCGAACCAAGCGGAATCGGCATGCTGACGGTGTTCGAGGAACTGTTCTGGGGCGACGCCGGCATCGCGCTGTCGATTCTGGGCACCGGGCTTGCTGCTGCGGCGCTGGCGGGCAACGGAACTCCCGAGCAGCTGGGCCAGTGGTTGCCGCTGATGTTCGGTACCGCCGATGACCCCAAGGTCGCCGCATTCTGCTCCTCGGAGCCCGACGCCGGATCGGATGTCGGGGCCATTCGCACCCGGGCCCGCTTCGACGAGACGACCCGTGAATGGGTGCTCAACGGCACCAAGACGTGGGCAACCAACGGCGGAATCGCCAACGTGCACATCGTTGTCGCCTCGGTGTACCCCGAACTCGGCTCACGCGGGCAGGCCACGTTCGTCATCCCGCCAGAGACTCCCGGTCTGGCCCAGGGGCAGAAGTTCAAGAAGCACGGCATCCGGGCCTCGCACACCGCCGAGATCGTGCTCGACAACGTCCGGCTGTCTGAGGACATGATCCTCGGTGGCCGGGAGAAGTTCGAGGAACGCGTCGCCCGGGTCAAGGCCGGTGCGTCGGCCAGGGGGCAGGCCGCGATGAAGACCTTTGAACGGACTCGGCCCACGGTTGGCGCCATGGCGGTCGGAGTGGCCCGGGCCGCCTACGAATACGCCCTCGAATACGCCTGCCAGCGGGAACAGTTCGGCCGCAAGATCGGCGAGTTCCAGGCCGTCTCCTTCAAACTGGCGGATATGAAGAGCCGTATCGACGCCGCTCGGCTGATGGTCTGGCGGGCCGGCTGGATGGCGCGCAACAACAAGGCGTTCGACAACGCCGAGGGTTCGATGGCCAAGCTGTTCGCCAGTGAGACCGCGGTCTATGTCACCGACGAAGCCATCCAGATCCTGGGCGGCAACGGCTACACCCGGGACTACCCGGTCGAGCGGATGCACCGCGACGCCAAGATCTTCACGATCTTCGAAGGCACCAGTGAGATCCAGCGGCTGGTCATCGCCCGGGCCCTGACCGGCCTGGCTTTGCGCTGACCGTCACTGGCCCGGCGAGCTCCTCAGGCCGGGGCGCGGACGAAGGGGAACCGCGGGCAGTCGGTTTTAGTGTTGCCGGAGCTGGCCCGACCGCAGTCGGCGCCACAAAAGAACCGGAATTCACTTAAGCTCCTTCCGGGGCAGAATTTCATCCCTTCGGCGTCGCCGAGTTGCCCTTCGGTGTCGCCGAGTTGACGGTTGGCCCATAGGGCGTCGGCGCCACCCGCGATTTTTGCTCTGGTGCAGTACCAGAGCCCCGTCCACGACGCCGCCGTGAGCGTCGCGCGCCGTTTCAAGTGTGAGGCGGACCGCCCGCAGGTGGTTCGACCGCCCGCGGTGCGGGCGCGCCGCGGGCGCCGCGGAGCGCGGGAAAGGTTGCCGCTGGCGTGAAAAGTGGTCACCGAGAGCGTCAAAGCGTGGACGTTTGTGGTTGACAGGTGCCGAGCCTATGTTTACCGTGGGCCTTAACCTACGGAACCGTAGGTTGGGCTGGGGGGCCAACTGAGGGCCACAGTTCTTTAGGGAGGGGACTAGAAGCATGGTGAACGTCCAGACGGAGCTGCTGCACGAACTGGAGCCGATCGTCGAGCAGAACCTCAACCGCCACCTCGAAGCGGCCAAGCCGTGGTTGCCGCACGATTACGTGCCGTGGAGCCGGGGGCGCGATTTCGCCTTCCTCGGCGGACAGGACTGGGTTCCCGAAGACTCGCCCTTGGACCCGGTCGCCAAAGCCGCATTGCTGGTTAACTTGCTGACCGAGGACAACCTGCCGTCGTACCACCGGGAGATTGCCACCACCTTCGGTCGCGACGGGGCCTGGGGTAGCTGGGTGGGCCAGTGGACCGCTGAGGAGGGCCGTCACAGCATCGCGCTGCGCGACTACCTCATCGTCACCCGCGGGATCGACCCGGTGAATCTGGAGAACATGCGGATGCGCCACACCATCGCCGGCTACGACTCTGGCGGCAAGAACATGCTGCAGGTGCTGGCCTACGTGTCGATCCAGGAACTCGCCACGCGGGTCTCGCACCGAAACACCGGCAAAGCCTCCGGGTGTCCTATCGCCGACCAGTTGCTGGCCCGGGTCGCCCTGGACGAGAACCTGCACATGATCTTCTACCGCAACCTGCTGCAGGCAGCCTTCGACATCGCCCCGGACGACACCATGTGTGCGATCCGTGACGAGGTGCTCGGCTTCGCGATGCCCGGGATGAACATGCCCGGCTTCCAGGAGAACGCCGTCATGATCGCCAAGGCCGGTATCTACGACCTGCGCATCCACCACGACGAAGTCGTGCAGCCGGTGTTGCGATTCTGGAAGGTCGATGAGCGCAACGATTTCGGCGAGGCGGGGGAGCAGGCGCGTGAGCAGATCGCCGGCTACATGAAGATGGTCGACGAACGTGCCACCTACTACGAGGAGAAGGCGAAGGCGCGCGAGGGGGTTTCCGCCTAGGCGGGCTCTGCACCCTGCTTGATCGCGCCCTGCTTGATCGAGGTGTAGTAGGTGGTGTCGGCCATCGTCACCGCCCCGGCATCGCGCTCCGGCGTGGGACGCCGGTACTGCGCCAACAGGTCGGCCAGGCTTTGGCCGGTCGATGCCCAGCCCAAGGGGGCCAGGTAGGCGGCGACGTCGTGGCGGTCGCCTTCATACCCGAGTTCGGAGAACTCCAGGTCGAAGCCGTGCTCCTGCCACTTCTCGGTGGCGCTGCGCATCGTTTCGCGGGCCTGCTCCTGTTCGGCCGCGGACAGGTTCGGGATGGCCTCGGTGGCCAGTCGGCTGCCGTCGGCGCTCAGCGCGGTGAGATTGTCCAGCAGCCGGTCTTGTGCCTGCGGCGGCAGATAACCGAGCAGTCCCTCGGCGATCCATGCGGTGGGCTGGGTGCGGTCGAAACCCGCCGCGATCAATGCGGCCGGCCAGTCGTCGCGGAGATCGACCGCCACGGCGCGCCGATCCGCGGTCGGCTCGGCGCCCAGGTCTGCCATCGTCGCGGCCTTGAAATCGAGCACCGCCGGCTGGTCGATCTCGAAGATCGTCACACCGTCGGGCCAGGTCAGGCGGTAGGCGCGGGCGTCCAGGCCTGATGCCAGGATCACCAGTTGGCGAATCCCGTCCTGCGTGGCGCCGGTCAGGAACGCGTCGAAAAAGCGGGTGCGGGCGGCCATCGCGTCGGGCATCTGACCGAGCTTCCAGGCGGAGTCGTGGTCGTCGAGGTCGGTGCCCTCCAAGTCGCCGGCGGCCCACCTGGTCAGGAAGTCGACACCGACGGCGCGCACCAGTGGTTCGGCGAAGCGGTCGTCGATCAGCGGATTCTCGGCTTTGGTGGCGATGGCCCGGGCGGCCGCGACCATCGTCGCGGTGGCTCCGACGCTGGTGGCCAGGTCCCACGTGTCGTTGTCGGTTCGTGCCATGGCGTGCTCCTCGAAGTGGCTGGTGAGACTATTTAGTTAGTCTAGCAAGTAATTAGTTTGATTAACAAACATCCGGGCGTGCCTGATCGCCGCTACCGGCTGCCGCGGACCGTCGCCGGCTAATGCAGGGTCAGGTAGATCAGCGCGATGTTGAGGCTGCCGATCACCGCCGTGACGGCCCAGCCCAACGCGGAGGTGAGCTGCCCGTTGGCGTCGTCACCCATCAGGGTGCGGTCGCTTGTCGCCCGGATCAGCGGCACCAGTGCGAACGGGATGCCGAAAGACAGCACCACCTGTGAAATCACCAGCGCCCGGGTGGGCTCGAGGCCGGCGGCGAGGATTACCAGCGCCGGGATCAACGTGATCAGCCGGCGCCACAGCAGCGGGACCGACACCCGCAGCAGGCCCGCCATGATCATGGAGCCGGCATAGGCGCCCACCGAGGTCGAAGCCAGGCCAGAGGCCAGCAACCCGACCGCGAAGAACAGCGCGAACGTGGGCCCCAGGGTGTTGGCCACCGCGGCGTGCGCTCCCTCGATGGAGTCGGCGTAGTCCAGTCCGCGCAGATTGTGGGCGGCCACGACCAGCATGGCCAGGTTCAGCGAGCCGGCCACCAGCATGGCCAAGCCGACGTCCCACCGGGTCACCCGTAAAAGTCGGCGTCGTGCCGAGCCGGGCTCCGGTCGGCCGTGCCGGTCGCGGGCCAGGCCCGAGTGCAGGTACACCGCGTGGGGCATCACCGTGGCCCCCAGGATCGCGGTGGCCAACAACACGCTTTCAGCGCCGTCGAAACGGGGCATCAGGCCGGCGGCGACATCGGCCGGCGCCGGCGGGGCGACCACCAGACTGGCCAGGAATCCGATGGCGATGATGAGCAGCAGCCCGCTGGTCACCTGTTCGAACATTCGCGGTCCGCGCCGGTCGCCCACCATCAACAGCGCTATCGACACCGTCCCGGTGATCAGACCGCCGAGCACCAGCGGCAATCCGAAGATCAGGTTCAGGGCGATCGCGCCGCCCACCACCTCGGCCAGATCTGTTGCCATGGCAACCAATTCGGCCTGCAGCCAATAAGCGATGCGCACCGGCGTACTGCTGCGGGCGCCGATCACCTCCGGCAGTGAATTCCCGGTCACCAATCCGAGCTTCGCCGACAGGTACTGCACCAGGCCCGCCATGGCGTTGGCCGCGACGATGACCCACACCAGCAGGAACCCGTACTTGGCTCCGGCGCTGACATTGGCGGCGACGTTGCCCGGGTCGACGTAGGCGATGGCCGCGACGAAAGCCGGGCCGAGCAGCGCCCAGCCCGGCTTGAGTCGCACCGCGGTGTCTGCGGCCACCGGCGCCCTTTCCGTCCGACGAACAGAAAAGTCAGGGTAGCCGGAAATCCGGCGGAGCGTCCGCGCTCAGCAGGCGCGGTAGAGGCCCCTGCCGGTGATCAGTGGAAGGTCCAGGGTGGTCCGAATACCCGGCTCGGCCGCCACCACCGCCGGAATCGCGTTGACCACCCGCATCGCGGTGGCCACCAGACCCGCGTGGTTGTGGTCGCCGTTTGGGCTCGACAGACACAGGTCCAGGGCGTAGGAGGGCTCGCCGGTCACCTCGACCCGGTAGGACCCCCCGGGCTGCGCCGGCTGCGGCCACTGCGGACACAGGTCTTCGCGCAGCCGCGTGACGTGCTCGAGCACCACGGCGGCCCGGCCGTCGACCATGCCGCGCACTTCGAAGCGCAAGGCAGCGGCCGTGCCCTTCGCGATGGCGCCGGAGGCGATGGTGAAGTCCTCCGGCGCGGGCACCCGGGTGTGGGACTGCTCGACCGCGTCGAGTTGCAGCCCCAGGCCGGCCGCGAGCTGGCGCACCACCGAACCCCACGCCAGGCTCAGCACGCCGGGCTGCAGCAACATCGGTGTTTCGTCCATCGGCTTGCCGAAGCCCATCACGTCGAACATGACGGCGGCGCTGTCATAGGTGGCGTAGTCGACGATCTCCATGCAGCGGATCTGCTCGATGCTCTGGCAGGTGCCCGCCAACGCCAGGGGCAGCAGGTCGTTGGCGAATCCCGGATCGATGCCGTTGACGAACAGGCTCGAACCGCCTTGCCGCGCGGCGTCTTCGATCGGGGTGAGCATCTCCGGTGGCAGCACGTGCCACGGGTACTGTAGGAACACCGCGCTGCTGCCCACCACGTTGATTCCGGCGCTCAGGATGCGCTTGAAGTCATCGAGCGCTTCGAGGAGCCGGTTGTCGGCCAGAGCCGTGTAGACCACACAGTCGGGCTTGGCGTCGAGCACCTGCTGCAAGTCGGTGGTCGCGGTCACGCCCGTCGGCGTGCTCACCCCGGCCAACTCCGCAGCGTCTTTGCCGGCCTTGGCATCCGAGGACACCCAGACGCCGGTCAACTCGAATTCCGGGTTGATGATCAGTGCCTTGAGCGCATGGACACCGACATTGCCGGTGCCGATCTGTGCCACGCGGATGGTCATGGTCAGTTCCTCACAGGTCCGGGACGGGCAGATCGAGGTTCGGGAAGGTGAGGCCGCCGTCGACCTCGAGCACTTTGCCGGTCAGGTAACTGCCGGCCGGTGAAGCCAGGTACAACGCGGCTGCCGCGATGTCGTCGGGGTCGCCGAGCCGACGCATCGGTGTGGCCTTCTCCATCGGGGCGCGCAGCGCGTCGTTGGACGCCACGACGTCCAGCGCCGAGGTCAGGATCGATCCCGGTGCGATGCCGTTGACGCGGATCTTCGGGCACAGATCGAGTGCGGCCAGCCTGGTGTAGTGCGCCAGCGCCGCCTTGGCCGTCCCGTAGGCGGCGAACCCGCGTCCGGCCACCCGCCCCATGGTGGAGGTGATGTTGATGATCGAGCCTGTGCCGGAGTGCTCCAGGATCAGCGGCACCGCTGCGACCGTCAGCGCATGCGCCGTGACGACGTTGAAGGTGAACGCGTCCCTGAGGTCTTTGGTCGACGTGGTCAGCAGGGTGTTGGGCATCGTCCCGCCGACGTTGTTGACCACGATGTCGAGCCTGCCGAACGCCTCGATCGCCTCGCCGGCCAGCTTTGCCGTCTCTTCGGGGTGGGCCAGATCGGCGACGACGATGTGCGCACGACGCCCCGCCGCCTCGACTCGTTGCGCGACGGCCTCTAGTTCGGATTGGGTGCGCGAGGCGATGACGACATCCGCGCCCGCCTCGGCAAACGCGACCGCGATCGCAGCGCCCAGTCCTCTGCCGGCACCTGTGACCACCGCTGTTTGATTGTCAATTCGGAACTTGTCGAGTATCACCGCGCAACGCTAACAAGGATCGGCGGCGGGCTGAACCCCTTCTTTGAAACACGTTCTAATTCGACGGTTGGCGTCGCGGCGGCGGGCCCCCGGCCTAGGTGCGCGCCGTCTTCTTGGCCGCCGTCTTCTTGGCCGGTACCTTTTTGGCGGGAGCCTTCTTCGCGGGCGGTGTCTGCTCGGCGGCCGAGCGCCTCTTCACGCTGGCCTCCAGTTTGGCCAGCAGGTCGGAGACGTCCTCGGTGGCGTCCAGCTCCGCGGGATGCTCCTCGGGGGTGAAGGCTTCATCGCCTTCGAGCTTGGCCGCGATCATCTCCTGCAACTGCTCCTGGTAGGTGTCGTGGTAACGGTCGGGGTCGAAGTCGTCGGCCATCGAGTCGACCACCTGCCCGGCCATCTTGAGCTCGGCCGGCTTGATCTCGACCTTGCCGTCGAGCGACGGAAAGTCGGGATCGCGGATCTCATCCGGCCACAGCAGGGTGTGTACCACCATCACCTCGCGCTTGGAGAAGTCCTTGACCCGCAACGCCGCCAGCCGGGTCTTGTTGCGCAGCGTGAAGTGGACGATCGCCACCCGGTCGGTTTCGGCCAGCGTCTTGGCCAGCAGCACATAGGATTTGATCGACTTCGATCCGGGTTCCAGAAAATAGCTGCGGTCAAAAAGCATCGGGTCCAAATCGGCGGCCGGCACGAACTCGAGCACCGCGATCTCGTGGTCGCGTTCTTCGGGGAGGTTCGCGATGTCGTCGTCGGTGATCACCACCATGCGGCCGTCGTCGGACTCATAGGCCCGCGCGATCTCGCTGTAGTCCACGACTTCGCCGCACTCCTCGCACACCCGCCGGTAGCGGATCCGGCCGTGATCCTTGGCGTGTACCTGGCGGAACTTGATGTCGTGGTCCTCGGTGGCGCTGTAGACCTTCACCGGCACGTTGACCAGACCGAATGCGATCGAGCCCTTCCAGATGGAGCGCATGAGGCAAGTATGCCCACGCCAGAGTGCCGGTAACCGGCATTGGCACGACGTAGGTTGGCTGCATGGCCGCTGAGTCCCTCACGACACGGGTCACGCTGACCAACGCCGACAAGGTGCTCTACCCCGTGACGGGCACCACCAAGGCCGAGGTCTTCGACTACTACACCCGCATCGCCGAGGTGATGCTGCCGCACATCGCAGGACGCCCGGCGACCCGCAAACGCTGGCCCAACGGTGTCGAGCAGAGCTCCTTCTTCGAAAAGCAGCTGGCGTCCTCAGCGCCGGGCTGGCTGGCTCGCACCGACATTCAGCATCGCTCCGGCATCACCACCTATCCGGTGATCGAGGATCTCGACGGGCTGGCCTGGATCGCCCAGCAGGCCGCGCTGGAGGTTCACGTCCCGCAGTGGCGCTTCGAAGCGCAGTGGACGCACGGCGGCCGGGTGCTCAAGCCCGGCCCGGCAACGCGACTGGTCTTCGACTTGGACCCCGGCGAGGGCGTCACCATGAGTCAGCTCGCCGAGGTGGCGCGCGCCGTCCGTGAGCTGATGGCCGAGTTGAGCCTGCCCACGTTCCCCCTCACCAGCGGCAGCAAGGGAGTGCACGTCTACGCCGCCCTGGACCCGCCGGTGAGCAGCGCCGGTGCGGTGGTCTTGGCCAAACGCGTTGCGCAGCAACTTGAAAGCACGATGCCCACGCTGGTCACCGCGACCATGGCCAAGAAGCTTCGAGCCGGGAAGGTGTTCCTGGACTGGAGCCAGAACAACGCCTCCAAGACCACCATCGCCCCGTACTCGCTGCGCGGCCGCGATCACCCGACCGTTGCGGCCCCCAGAACCTGGGCGGAGCTCGACGACCCCGACCTGCGGCAGCTGCGCTATGACGAGGTGCTGCAACGCGTCGCCCGTGACGGCGATCTGCTGGCCGCCCTGGACCGCGCCCTGCCGGCCCAGGATCGGCTTGACGTCTACCGGTCCAAGCGCGATGCGCGCCGGACCCCCGAACCGGTGCCGGCCACGGCGCCGGTGCCGGGCGGCGGCAACAGCTTCGTCATCCAGGAGCACCACGCGCGCCGGCTGCATTACGACTTCCGGCTGGAGCGCGACGGCGTGCTGGTGAGTTGGGCGGTGCCCAAGAATCTTCCGGAGACGACAGCGGTCAACCATCTCGCGGTCCGCACCGAGGATCATCCCCTGGAGTACGGCAGTTTCGAAGGCACGATCCCCAAGGGCGAGTACGGTGCCGGCACGGTGCGCATCTGGGATTCGGGCACGTATGTGACCGAGAAGTTCGAGGACCCGGCCGGGGAAGGGGCCGAAAAAGGAGAGGTGATCGTCGTGCTGTCCGGCAGCCGGATCTCCGGGCGCTACGCGCTGATCCGCACCGCCGGCGACCAGTGGCTGGCGCACCGGATGAAAGACCAGCAGGCATTCACGTTCAGCGAACTGGCCCCCATGCTGGCCACGCACGGCTCGGTGACCCGGCTGGACCCGAATCAGTGGGCCTTCGAAGGCAAATGGGACGGCTACCGGCTACTGGCCGAAGCCGAGAACGGCGAGGTCCGGTTGCGTGCCCGCAGCGGCCGTGACGTCACCGCCGAGTACCCGCAACTGCCGTTTCCGGCCGAGGACCTGGCCGAACACCACGTCGTCCTCGATGGTGAACTGGTCGCGCTCGACGACCGCGGCGTCCCCAGCTTCGCCGCGATGCAGAACAGCGCCCGCGCCGCTCGCCTGGAGTTCTGGGCCTTCGACCTGCTCTATCTCGACGGCCGCCCGCTGCTTCGCGTGGCCTACCGGGATCGGCGACGCCTGTTGGAAACACTCGCCCGGGGAACAGGTCTCGTGGTCAAGGAGCTCCTGACACCCGATGGCGCCAAGGCCCTCGAGCAATCGGGCCGCCTCGGCTGGGAGGGCGTGATCGCCAAGAGATGGGATTCGCCGTATCGGCCGGGTCGCCGATCTCCGGCCTGGATCAAAGACAAGCATTGGCAGACCCAGGAGGTGGTGATCGGCGGCTGGCGGGCAGGGGAGGGCGCCCGAGGCGGCGGAATCGGATCGCTGTTGATGGGGGTGCCCGAAGCTGACCGCGCTCACTGAAATTCCCCACTGACGCTCATCGAAATTCCCCACCCGTGTGGCTCCGCCGAGAAGGGCGGG
>NZ_LQOT01000031.1 GCF_002101585.1 Mycolicibacter engbaekii
TCGATCTTGCCGTCGAGCAGCACCACGTCGGCGGCGGTGTGGGCGGCGTCGCTGCCCTGGGCGACGATCCCGATGCCGACGGTGGCGGCCCGGATGGCGGCGGCGTCGTTGGCGCCGTCGCCGACCATGGCCGAGACCTTGCCGCTGCGTTCCAGGGCCTGCACCACCTGCACCTTGTTCGCCGGGGACATCCGGGCGAACACCACCCGCTCGGCCACCGCGCGTTCCTGCTCCTTGCCGGACAGGGACTCCCATTCGCTGCCGGTGATGACCTGCTCGGCGGTGAGCTGCAGGCCCATCTTGCGGGCGATCGCCCGGCCGGTGGTCGGGTGGTCGCCGGTGATCATCCGGACCGGGACCTGGCGGCGGTGCAGCTCGGCCAGCAGGCCGGCCGACCCGGCGCGCGGGGTGTCGGAGATTCCGACGAACCCGAGCAGTGTGAGCCCGTCGTCGCAGAGCTTCGTCAGGGCGTTCAACTGGGCGTCGGGGTCGTCGGCATCGGCCGACAGCGTCGCCAGTTGAGCGGGATCGAGCTCGCGTCGTGCCACCGCGAGCACCCGCAGCCCCTCGTCGGCCAACTGCTCCACCACCTCATCCATGCCGTCTGCGACATCGCCGCAGGCGGCGAGCAGCACTTCCGGTGCGCCCTTGATGGTCAGTTCGGTGCCGAACACCGAGGCCGCGAAGGGGCGCCCGGACCGGAACGGCAGATGGGCATCGGCGGGCTCGGCGGCGAGGGCACCGGGCACCGATTCGGCCGCCGCCACGATCGCGGCGTCGGTGGCGTCAACGTGGTTCTGCCCCTTCGCCGACGGCGTCGCACGTACCGCGCAGCGCAGCAACTCCTCGCGGGAGTGCTCGGCGACTGTGCGCACCTCGGTGACCTGCAGGCGGTTCTCGCTCAGCGTGCCGGTCTTGTCGAAGCAGACCACGTCGACTCGGCCCAGGGCTTCCACCGAGCGCGGAACGCGGACCAGGACACCGGATTTGGTGAGGCGATGCGCCGAGGCGTGCTGGGCGAGCGTCGCCACCACCGGCATGCCTTCGGGGACGGCCGCGACGGCGACCGAAACGCCCTGGCCCACCGCCTGCTGCAGCGGGGTGCGGCGCAGCACGCCGAGCGCGCTGACCAGTCCGCCGGCCACCATGCTCAGCGGCCATGTCCGATTGGTGATCTGGCCGAGCTGGTGTCCCAGCCCGATGTCGCTGTGCCGGCTGGTGACCAGGTCGGCGGCGCGCCGCACTTCGGTGTCGGGGCCGACCGCGGTCACCAGTGCCAGGCCGGTTCCGGCGGCCACGGTGGTGCCGGCGAAGAGCATGCAGCGGCGCTCGGCCACCTCGGCGCCGGGGGTGGCGTCGATCTGCTTGGTCACCGGCAGCGACTCACCGGTCAGCGAGGCCTCGTCGACCTCGAGCTTCTCCAGCTCGACCAGGCGGGCGTCGGCCGGCACCACGTCGTCGGGACCCACTTCGATCAGGTCGCCGCGCTGCAGTTGCTCGGGCAGCACCTGCACGCGGTCCCGGGTGCCGTCGGGGCGGATCGTGACTTTCCAGGCCGGCGGGATCTGGTGGGCCAGGAGGCGATTCAGGCGCAGCTCTGCGCTGAGCTGTTGGCCGGCGGCCAGGAAGGCGTTGCTGACCAGCACCGAGCCGACCAGCAATGCGTCGATCGGTGAGCCCAGGATGGCGGTGGCCGTGGCACCGAGCCCGAGTACCGGGGTCAGCGGGTCAGACAGTTCGTCGCGCACCGCATCGAGGAACTGCCACACGATGTTGCGCTGGGCGCTGTCGGCAGCGTCGGGTGCCGAGGTGGACTCCGACGATGCGGCCAAAGCGTTTCGAACCTGTTCGACGGACATGGCGTGCCACTCGTCGACGGGGACCGGCCGCGGCAACCGAGCGTTCACCACGTTGCGTGCCGACCAGTAGCCGGACATCAGGCCGGCTGCCGCGCCCAGGACCACCGGTTCGGGACCGTTGCCCCGCACGGTGGGAATCAGCAGCAGCGACCCCAGTGCCGAAGCACCGATGGACAGGTTCACCCCGCGGCGGCTGGCTTCCTTGGCCGCGGGCAGGGCATGCAGTATCCGCCAGACCCCGGCCAGGCCGTCGACGATCAGGTCCGCATCCAGCGGCTGAGGCTGGTCGTCGTCGGGCAGGATGCCCACGCCCAGATCGGCCGCCGACAGCGCCTGGGCGGCCGAGGAGGAGATCACCGCGACGCTGTGGCCGTCCTGCTGGTAGGTGCGCGCCGTGCGCAGCAGCGCGTCGCCGATCGAATCACCTGCCAGCGGGATGATTTCATCGAACGCGGGCCGCAACTCGCCCACACCGGCGGCGTCGTCGACGGTGACCGCCTGCACCTCGGCGCGCTGGGTCTGGGCCAGCGTCGCGACGGCCAGCGGATGCGGCGCAGGGGCGAACAGCGCCTCAGTCGCGCGACCCCTGCCGCGGGCGCTCCCGGGCACCGGGTGCCAACCCGGCTGCAGGTCGTCGTCGGCCAGCATCGCCTGGGCGCGCTCCCACACGGCCAGATCCTTCTCGCCGGCACCGCGAAGCCGCACCAGGCGCAATGACTCGCTGCGCAGCACCCGCGGATCGAGGATCACCACGTCGATCCGATCCAGGCGGCGCAGGCTGTCCGGGTCGATCTGCAGCGCCTCGTCCTTGTCGGCCAGCCCGCGGCCCAGAGTGGCCGCGAACGCTTCCTGGGTGGACCGGGCGGCTTTGGGCACGGTGGCCAATGCGGCGTTTCCGGCCAGGTTCGGGTCGCGACTGGCGATACCGGCCACGGTGGCACCGATCGCCTGAACCCAGGAGTTGCGCTGCAGGTGTTGTTCGATCTGCCCGGCCGGTGCTTCCGGCGTGCGCGCGTCCGACGGGCCCTCGGCGCGGGCGGCGGGACGGGTCAGGTGCGGTGCGCGCCGGGACCAGGCGCGGGTGTCGGCACGTGCCTCGACGGCCCGGAAGGTGTTGACCGCCAAGTCCACCGCGAGTATCGACGGTGCCACGGCCAGCGCGTTGGCGGCGGTGGAGGCCAGCCCCAGCGCCGTGTCGGCCGTGCGCTTGCCGATGCGTTCTTCGAGCAGCCGGCGCACCCGAGGCTGATGTTCCAGGGCGACGACGGCGCCCTGGACACTGGCGGGCAGGCGCGGGAACCGCAGGACTCGCCCGGCGAGTGCCATGCCCAGGCCGACGGCGGACAGCCCCGCCATGGCCGCATTGCCGACTGCGAGAAAGCCGTCGCCGGGTTCGGCGGCCGTGCGGGGCGCTGAAGCGTCGGCTTCGCCGGGGTTGTCGGGGATGAGGGAAATCGGCTGCAGGCCCGGTTCGACATCGTCGATCAGGGCAGGCATCGAGGGAGGCATCGGTCTCCTTGGCTGGGCGACCGAATCTGCGGCAAAAACCTGCGAAGCTTCGGTCGACATGGTCAATCGTCCGAAGGTCTCGCTCGCGGAATGACGTTGTCCGCTGAATGACCGGGCGGGCAGACCCGCCGTATTGACGACCATTCACATCCCGCCACCTGGCGGGTGGGAACTACTCCCCTTCGCGACCGAAGGTAGAGCCGGTAGGCAGCGGCCGGCTGAACAGTGCGCGGAATCGACTTGAAATTCCGGTGAATTGGGTTTAGGCACGCGCCGAGCGTGCGCCCAGGGCGAAAAACATGTGACGATCCCGCCCTTGACGCACACTCGGTGAGCGTCGTTACACGCCGGCCCGGACCTGCTGGGCCGCCTTGACCATGTTGGCCAGGGAAGCGGTCACCTCGTCGGGCCTGCGGGTCTTCAAGCCGCAGTCCGGGTTCACCCACAGACGCTGCGCGGGAACGGCGCCCAGTGCCTCGCGCAGCGACGAGGCCATCTCGTCAGCGCTGGGCACTCGCGGCGAGTGGATGTCGTAGACCCCGGGGCCGACTTCGTTGGCGAACCCGATCGCGTTGAGGTCGTCGAGCACCTCCATGTGCGAGCGCGCCGCCTCGATCGAGGTGACGTCGGCGTCCAGGTCGGCGATCGCGCCGATCACCTCACCGAACTCCGAGTAGCACAGGTGGGTGTGGATCTGGGTCGCATCCGAGACGCCTGAAGTCGCCAGCCGGAACGCGCCGACCGCCCACTCCAGGTAGGCCGCTTTGTCGGCGTCGCGCAACGGCAGCAGCTCGCGCAGGGCGGGCTCGTCGACCTGGATCACCGCGATACCGGCGGCCTCCAGGTCGAGCGTCTCCTCCCGGATCGCCAAGGCCACCTGGTAGGCGGTGTCGGCCAGCGGCTGGTCGTCGCGCACGAACGACCAGGCCAGGATGGTGACCGGGCCGGTGAGCATGCCCTTGACCGGCTTGTCGGTCAGCGACTGGGCGTAGGTCGCCCACTGCACCGTCATCGGCTTGGGCCGGGTGACGTCGCCGAACAGCACCGGCGGACGGACGCAGCGACTGCCGTAGGACTGCACCCAGCCGTTGCGGGTGGCGAAGAAGCCCTCCAGCTGCTCGGCGAAGTACTGCACCATGTCGTTGCGCTCCGGCTCGCCGTGCACCAGCACGTCGAGGCCCAGATCCTCCTGCAGCTTGATGACGGCAGCGACTTCGGCCTTCATCCGCTCGATGTACTGCTCCTGGTCGATCTCGCCGGCCGCCAGCGCCGCACGGGCCTTGCGGATCTCGACGGTCTGCGGGAACGAGCCGATGGTGGTGGTGGGCAGCGGCGGCAGGTGTAACCGCGCATCCTGGGCGGCGCGGCGTGCCTGCGCCGAACCGCGCCGGGTGCCGGCCGTCCTGATCTCGGCGATCTGCGCGCGCAGCGCCGCATTGTTCAGGCGGGGGTCGGACGTGCGGGAGGCGACCGCGGCGTCGGACGCGGCGATCTCCTGGGCCACGGCATCCGTGCCCTCGCGCAGGGCACGCGCCAGGGTGGCCACCTCGGTCACCTTCTCCGCGCCGAACGCCAGCCAGCTGCGCAGCGCGCCGTCCAATCCCGTCTCGGGCTCCAACGAGTACGGCACGTGCAGCGTCGAGCACGACGTCGATACCGCAACGGCCGCCGCGCTGCCCCGCAGCGACGCCAGGGTGGCCAGCGCGGCCCGCAGGTCGGCGCGCCAGATGTTGCGGCCGTCGACGATGCCGGCCACCAAGGTCTTGGATGCCAGCTCCGGCACCGGCGCCACGGTGCTCGGGCCGTAGACCAGGTCAACCCCGATGGCCTCGACCGGTGTGCGGGCCAGGGCGGGCAGCCCCGCTCCGGGGTCCCCGAAGTAGGTGGCCACGAAGATCGACGGCCGGTTGCTCAGCCCGCCGAGCCGGTTGTAGACCTGCTCGGCCAGCGCGGGCGCGTCGGCGCAGATGTCGGTCACCAGCACCGGCTCGTCGATCTGCACCCACTGCGCGCCGGCGTCGGCCAGCTTGCCCAGCAGCTCGGCGTAGACCTCGGTGAGCTCGTCCAGGCGGGAGATCGGCGGCGGCGCACCGTCGACGGCCTTGCTCAGCAGCAGGAAGGTGACCGGGCCGATGATCACCGGCCGGGCCACGTTTCCGCCGAAGCCCTGTTCGGTGGCCTCGGCGAGCTCGGCGAGCACCTTGGCGGGGTTGAGTGTGAACGTCGTGTCAGGGCCGATCTCGGCAACGATGTAGTGGTAGTTGGTGTCGAACCACTTCGTCATCTCCAGCGGCGCGATGTCCGAGGTGCCCCGGGCTGCGGCGAAGTAGCGGTCCAGTTCGTCGGTCACTCCGGCCACCCGGGCGGGGAGCGCACCCAGCAGCGCCGCGGTGTCGAGCATCTGGTCGTAGTAGGAGAACGTGTTCACCGGTACCGAGTCCAGGCCGGCGGCGGCCAGCTGAGCCCAGGTGTCGCGGCGCAGTTCGGCGGCCACGCGGCGCAGTTCGTCCTGGTCGATCCGGCCGGCCCAGTAACTTTCGGTGGCGCGCTTGAGTTCGCGTCGCGGTCCGATTCGCGGTGAGCCGACAACGGTGGCGGTAAAGGGTGCAGCGTTCACGAGTTGATCCTTCGATTGCAGGGTGGATCACCGCCGGCAGTTGTCCAGCCAATCCGGTTCCATGCAATTTAACGCAATAAAACCCTCAAAACCAGACGCCCATTCCGCGGGGCGATGATCCGCTGGGCGCGGCGCGCCCAACACAACAGGCAGGTATTCGGACTCGCAGGCACGCACCGAAGTGCTCCTAATGGCCGTCGCTTCCCAGTCGGTGGGCGAGCCCGTTGACCAGTGCTGTTGACGGCGGTCGTTCCTGCATACCGCTGCGGGACAGTCCCGGATTCTCACCGGGTTCCCTCTTGCGCCCGACGGAAAACCGCCGTGCGCTCGATGCCGAGACCGCCGTGAGGCGGTGTCGGCAAACCAGTTGCAGGACCGAGACTACTCGGCTCGACCGGCCGCGAGCGCCTGCGGGATCGGCGTGTGGCCGTCGTTGAAATCGATGGTGCGCCCGGTGGTCGACGCGTCGGCCAGGCAGGCCGCGATCACCCGCGCGACGTTGCCGCGCGACACCTCACCCTTGCCCGCACCGGGGCCCACGTCGATGCGGCCGGTCGGCTCCTCGAGCGTCAGCCGGCTCGGTCCCAGCACCGTCCAGTCCAGGTCGCTGGCGCGCAGGTGGGCATCGGCGGCGGCTTTGGCCTGCGCATAGGGAAAGAACGAGTTGTCTTCGGGAACACCGTGGTTGGGGCCGGCGCCGAAGTAGGAAACCATGATGAACCGCCGTACCCCGGCCTTGGCGGCGGCGTCGATGGTGCGGATGGCGGCGTCGCGGTCCACGGCGTAGGTCCGCGCCGGATTGCCGCCGCCGGCACCCGCGGAGAACACCACCGCGTCGTGACCGGCCAGCAGCTCGGCCAGCGCGTCGGTGTCGAGGTGCTCGATGTCAGCGACCACCGGGTGCGCCCCGGTCGCCGAGACCTCGTCAGCGTGCTCGGGGTTGCGGAACACCGAGGTGACCTCAGTAGAGGGCTCATCGGCCAGGATGCGGGCGAGCAGCAGGGCGACCTTGCCGTGGCCACCGATGATCAGGATGCGAGCCATGGGAGCGACGCTACCGGGCGCCGGGCCTACCGGCGGGAAGACTCAGCCGCCCGGACCGTTGGGCCATTTGAGCAGCGAGCCGGCGTCCACGCGGATGTGCTGGCCGGTGATGTAGCGCGCGTCGTCGCTGGCCAGGAACACTCCCAGATTGGCCATGTCCTCGGGCTCGACGTAGGGAATGGGCATGGCCTGAAACAGCGTGAACAGTGGCTCGGCGTCCTCGCGGGTGGCCTTCTTGCCCGCGGCGGTCAGGTCCGGGCGGAACATCGAGTACATGCCGTCGTTCTGCAACAGGTGGGTGTTGCAGTTGGTCGGGTGGATGGCGTTGACCCGGATCATCCGGGGCGCCAGATGCAGCGACATCTCATCGACGTACTCCATGACGATGCGCTTGCTCCACCCGTAGCCGGCGCCGCCGGGCCCCATGTTCGGGTTGTCGGTGGTTCCCCGGATCATGCCCGCGGTCGAGCCCGTGACGATGATGGATGCGCCGTCGGGAAGATGGGGAATGGCAACGGCCACAGTGTTCATCACGCCAAGCAGGTCCACGTCGGAGGCGTCGACGAACTGCATCGGGTCCGGCTTGCCCATCGCCATCGGCAGAATGCCCGCATTCGCGACCACAATGTCGACCCTGCCCAGATCCGCCAGGCCGGCTTCGAGCGCGTCGCGCAACTCGTGGCGCTCGCGCACGTCGGCGATCCGGGCGACCACTCGGCGCCCGAGCTCCTTGACCGCCCGCTCCGTCTCGGCGAGGTCGTCCGGGGTGGCCAGGGGGTAGGGGTTCGACTCGATCTGCCGGCAGATGTCCACTGCGATGATGTCGGCGCCCTCGCGGGCCATGGCAAGAGCGTGGGCGCGGCCCTGCCCGCGGGCAGCGCCGGTGATGAATGCGACCTTGCCGGTGAGCTTTCCAGGCATGGACCGAACCTATGCGACGGCCCGGGGTTAGGCAAGAGAAATCGGAACAAAACTTTGGTAGCACCCGCGGGTGCGCTACTGCGTCGCGTCGCGCCTCGCCGCCCCGCGCACCAGGGTGTCGCGAGCCAGCGTCAGTGCCGCACGGGTCCCTTGGTCCCGGACGATGTTCTCCGGCATCCACAGCAGGTCCATCACGCAGCGCGACAGCATCTCCATCGACGGGGTGTCGATGCGGATGTCGCCCGACCGGGTCCCTTCGGACAACAGGGTTTTGAGCTGTCGCAGCCGGGTGGTGAACGCCAGGCCGGGATTGGGAGTGTCCGGCGGGGAGTAGCGCATCCAGGCCAACTGGATCTTCCACTCGTCCGGGAACTGGTCCAGGGCGTTGATGTTGATCCAGCTCAGCGCGTCGAGCTTCTCTATCGGCGTCGCGTCAGAACGCAGCACGGCCGCGAATCCGCCCCCGGCCTTGGCGCCGAACGACGCCATGATCGATGCCAGCAGCTCGTCCTTGGACCCGATCAGACGGTAAACCGTGCCGGTTCCCATGCCAGCCGCCGAAGCGATGTCGCGGACCGTGGTGACCTCGTAGCCCTTACTGCCGAACTCGGCACGCGCCACCGCCCGAATGTGCGCGGCCTTGTCGTTGCCCTCCGCGGGGTCGTCTTCGGTCCAGGTCTTGATCGCCTCTTCGGCGGCGACGAAAGCCGGGGAGTGGTCCAGCTCCTCATCGCTGTGTTCTCGAGCGGCCAAGCCCTGCAACATGATGCGGCTGAGCAGCGTGGCGGTCTGGTCGGCGGCCGCCTTGTGCCGGATGACGTCGAGCCCCACGTGCATCATCGACTGAGATATCCGGTCGGCGAGCGTCGGCAGGTCGATGTCGGGCCTGATGTAACCGCTCCACCGGGCGGCCCGCAACGTCGCCAGCATGGCCTGCTGCGCGCTGGTCGGCGGCTCCTGGAGCAGCTTGACCAGTTCGGGGTTCGCGCTGGGCGCCTCGTAGAACGACATCTGCAGGGCGGCGCGATGTGCAACGGCGCACCGCGCGATCGCCGACCCCAAGTCGGCAATGGCCTCGGCGCCGGGCTGGGGGCCGAGCTCGTCGAGCTGGGCATGCGCGGTCTCGCCGAGGCGCTCGAGGTCGGCGTGGTAGCGCCGGACCAACTCGACCAGGATGGCCTCTTTGGAGTCGAAGTGGTGGTACAGGCTGCCGGGCAGAATGCCCGCCGCGTCGGCGATCTCCTGCAGCGACGTCCGCAGGCCCGACGATGCGATCAGGTCGGCGGCGGTCTGGAGGATCTCGGTGCGGCGGGTACCGTCGTCATAGCCTCCGGTTCGGTTCGCAGAAGATGACGCTTCGGCTGGCTTTCGGCGCCCCACCGCACCTCCACTGCTCCCGTGATCAGCTGGGACCGACCCGAGCCCTGACGACCGAATATTTGGTTGAAACGCTACCAGAATGCCGCCCTGCCGCCGCGCAGTTGGGCCGGTCCGGGATCAGGCTCCGGTGGGCAGCTTGGCGGCCAGATCCAGGACGGTGACGGTATCGGTGCCCGTCTTCTTCAGCCGCTGCGACGAGCGATAGCCGAGGTCCACGTCAGGTGACTGCGCCCGCAGGGCGCCGACGGTGACCTGCTCTCGCGGCAGGTGCCCGAACATGTCAAAGGAGAAGAGGCGCAGGGCGTTCTGGTGGGTGATCTTGTCGATCTCGTCGTCGGGCAGCCCCGCCAGGTAGCCGGTCAGCGATTCCGGTGCCAGCGGCCAGGTGGAGTCCGAGTGCGGGTAGTCGCATTCCCAGGTGATCATGTCCAGGTTGAGTTTGTGCCGGTTCTCGATGCCGAACCCGTCGTCGATGAAGCAGGTCACGATCCGCTCCAGGAAGACCTCGCTGGGCAACTTGTCGCCGAAGTCCTGGTGGGTCCAGGCGCGGTGCATCTTGTACACCCGGTCGACGCGCTCCAGAAAGTAGGGAATCCAGCCGATCCCGCCTTCGGACAGCGCGAACGTCAGGTCGGGGAACTTCCGCAGTGTGGGTGACCAGACCAGGTCCGCCGCCGCGTTGACGATGCTCATCGGCTGCAGCGTGATCATGGTGTCCACCGGTGCGTCGACGGATGTGATCACCACCGACGACGACGAACCGATGTGCAGACACACCACGGTGTTCTCGTCACTACAGGCCTGCCAGAACGGATCCCAGTGCGGGTCGTGTAGCGAGGGGTAGCCGAGTTTGGTCGGGTTCTCCGAGAAGGTGACCGCGTGGCAGCCCTTTTTGGCCACCCGCCGCACCTCCTCGGCCATCAGGTTCGGGTCCCAGATCGGCGGCAGCGCCAACGGGATCATCCGGCCCGGATAGGCGCCGCACCATTCGTCGATATGCCAGTCGTTGTAGGCCCGCAGCACCGCCAGTCCCAGGTCCTTGTCCTGGGCGCGGGCGAAGTACTGCCCGCAGAACTGCGGGTAGGACGGGAAGTTCATCGCGGCGGCAACGCCGTTGGCGTTCATGTCGCGAATGCGTTCGTGGATGTTGTAGCACCCTTCGCGGATCTCGCTGAGCTTGGTCGGTTCCGCACCGTACTCGTCGGGTGGGCGGCCGGCCACCGCGTTGAGGCCGACGTTGGTGGCCTCTTGCCCCTCGAACACCCAGGCGTCCGTGCCGTCGGCGCGCTGGATCAGCTGGGGGACAGCGTCCTTGTACTTGTCCGGGATGTGGCCGTCGAACATGTCGGGCGGCTCGACCAGGTGGTCGTCGACGGAGACGAGGACGAAGTCGTCCATGTTCATGCGGGCTCCTTGTGGTGGGTGCCTCAGCGGTGTCGCCCGTCCGACTCTACGGCGGAACAGATATTTGGTCAACGAGTCCGGTCGTCGGCGATGGCCGCGAACTCGGGCGCGATCAGGTCCTGCACCTCGGCCCAGGGCACGGTGATCACCATGAGGCCGCGACCGAACTGCACCTCGGGGATCTGCAGCGCAAGGCCTTCGGGAGTCGGCACCCAGTACTTGAAATTGACGTCGACAGGCGCGAATTGGCCGGAGCGCCGCCAGTCCCGCAGTTGCGTCGGCGAGGCCACGGCGGCCAGCTGCGCCTCGGTCCGCTCACCGAGCCGGGACAGGCCGGCCGTCTTGTCGGCAAACAGCCTGTCCCATGTGATGACGCTTCCGTCACGCGCATCGCAGACCACCGTGCCCACGGTCTGCATCGGCATGTGCGGCTCGGCGGTGTTGTAGGACCCGACGAAAACTTCTGAGACGGTCGTGGCCCGCACGTCGATGGTCCCGGTGGCGTCAAAAGTCCACGGCCGTCTCGTCGACCCATCCCAGGTCGCTTGGGTGACTTCGCGGTGCGCCTCGGCGTCGATGTGATCGTTGATGACCTGGGCCAGCGGGGAATCGCCGTCGTCGAGGCGCTGATAGTGCACCGTCCAGGTGCCCAGCCCATCCGGGCTGGAACCGGAGATCGTCGTTTCGGCGGGCACCGCCCGGGCCACGCCGGCCACGACGGCGGCGTGCAGGGCCAGCAGCATGAGCAGCCCGCGCATACGGCGTGCGGCGGACACTATTTGAGCTCCACGCGGCTGGCCAGCCATCGTCCGCCGATCCGTTCCATGGTCATCGCGACCCGGCTGCGGTCGATCCGGGCCGATGGATTGGCGACGTTGGTGATCGCCTGGTCCACGAAGAGCAGCACCTCGACCTTGTTCCTGGTCGCCGACTTGACCGCGGCGTCCAGGACAATCCCTTTGCTCATCACCTTGTTGTCGATCAGCACCTGACGCAGCCGCGCCGCGGACTGGCTGTAGGAGTCTTTGAACCCTCCTGTGGCACCGTCGATCACGCCGGCGAAGCTGTCGTCGACGCTGGCCGAGTCGATGCTGGTCAGCGCCTCGGCATAACTGCGGGCGGAGTTCAGCGCGGCCTCACCCGCGGCGCTGACGGCCCGGTGCTGGGCGTAGTGCCAGCCGAAGAATCCCAGCGCCGCCAGGGCCGCACCGCAGATACCGATACCAGCGATGTGCGCCGCGCGGCGCGAGCGCGGCACCGACTCCGGCGGCGTGGCCTGCTTGTCGTCGACGGCCACCTCCGCGGGTTCGGCAGCGGCGTCTTCTTCGGAGGTCTGTGCCGTCATGCTCGGATCTTTCGTCACGGTTGCGGGTCGGGTGGCAGGAGCATGTCCATCGGTACACCACCGAAGAGGGTGGGCAGGGTGAGCGGGTCGGGCGGAACCGGATCCGCCTGGGTATGCGGGTCGACGCCGGGGGGCGGCCCCGCGGTGTCGTCGCCGGGCGGACGCGGAGCGTTACGGGCGCCGCGCACCAGAACGGCAGGATCGGGATTGGCACAGTAGGTGTACAGATACGGTTCGGGATAGTTCGGGATGGCCGGCGGCAGCGGCGGCAACCCGTAGTCGCAGCTGTACCGGGGATAGAGATCCGTGATCACCCAGACCGCATCGTCGTACACCACACTGCTCAACGCCTCCACCGCGGAGCCACCGCGACTGGAGTTGACGATCTCGTTCAGCGCGGGCAGCCGCGCGTGCGACAGTTGGGCGGTGGTGACGAGGTTGCCCAGCATCGCAACCATGGTGTCGGAGTTGTCGTCGATGATGCCGTCCAGCATGGTGAAAGGACGCGCACCGCGGTCGGCCAGGATGCGGAATCCGCCGTCCATCGCCCGGGCTCCCCGCACGATGGCGCCCAGGTTCTCGGCGGTTCGTGCCATGCCGGGGTTGGTGTCGACGAGGGTGGCCAGCACGGTCCGGCTGGTGCGCAGCACACTGACCGTCTCGGGCAGCACCGATTCGAGAGTGGTGATCAGGAATGCCCCGCCGTCGAGCAGGGCAGCGAGCTTGGCCGGTCCCTGGTTCGACACCCGCAGTTCGGTGGTGATGGCGGCCAGTTTCTCCGGATCCACCTGAGCCAGCAGCCCGTTCGCGTGGGCCAGCAGCGCAGCCAGCGATACCGGCACCGTGGTGTGGTCCTCGTCGATCACCGCACCGTCGGCCAGGTCCGGCCCGCCGGGCTGCTCCGGAGCGAAGTCCAGGTACTGCTCGCCGGCGGCGGACAGCGCCGAGACCCGCACCCGGCTGTTCTGCGGCACGCGCCGGCGGCTGTCGATTTCCAGGGTTGCCACCACACCGGTATCTGCCAGTGCCACCGAGCTGACCCTGCCGATCCGCACCCCGCGCAGGGTGACGTCCTGGTTGGGCAACAGCCCACCGGACTCACGCAGGTGGACTTCGACGGCGATGGTCGAACGCAGGGGGCTGATGCCCAGCGTGCCGCCGACGATGTAGAGCAGGACGACGGCCAGGGTCACCGCGATGCCCGCCACCGATACGGCGACGCGATGGGCGCGCAGCGTCTTGACCGACCCGACCAGCAGGCCCGCCGGACGTTCCAGGAGATGCGCGACTCGGTTCGTCATCGTGGCAGATGTTCGGGCCCGTAGATGCGGCTCAACAACAGGTTCCACTCATAGCGCAGGCTGCCGATCATGGCGTGCCAGTCGGTGCCGTCGGGACCGTGGATACCCGGGTCGCCGGGATAGTTCTTGTCGGGCAATGCCCCCAGCGCCAGCTGGGTGACGATCCCGACGGCGTGGATGTCGGGTCCGCTGGTGATGTGCGTGATCCCCGAGATCATCCGGTTCCAGATGTTCATATTCAGCTGCGGGTCGATGGAGATCTGGTTGAAGACGTCCGAGAGGCGGTTGAGATCGCCGATGGTGCTGCGCGTGTCGGTGCCCTGCATGGAGGGAAAGCGGTTGAGCTGGGTCGTGACGCGACCGGCCGCGGAAACCAGGTCTGCGATGGTGGTGGCGTTGTCGGCGAGGGTCTGCGTCGCGGGCGCTGCCGCTGCCAGCACCGTATTGAGGCTGTCGCGGCGGGCCGAGAGCGTGGCGGCCAGTTCGGAGGTGCTGCGCAATGCCTTGTCGATCTGCGCCGAGCGGCCGTTGAGCCGGTCCAGCAACGCGCTGGAGTTGTGCAGCAGCCCGGCCACCTTTTCGCCGCGGCCGCCCATCGCCGAACCGGCTCCGTTGACGGTGGAGACCAGCCGGCGAATTGCACCTCCGTTGACCAGCAGGGCTGCCGAGCCGAGCACGTCTTCGATGGTCGAGGCCGATGTCGTGTGGTCGGCGGCGATGGCGTCGCCGTCCCGCAGCCGTTCCGGGTGTGCCGAAGGATTCGGCCCGCGTCGCATGGCGATGAAGATGTCGCCCAGCGGAGTGGCCGAGCGCAGCTCGGCGACGGTATCGGTGTACAGCGCGGCCTCAGCGCTGATCTTCATCCGCACCAGGGCGGAGAAGTCGCGGGCCGCAATGGATTCCACTTCGCCGATATCGGCACCGTTGAGTTTGACCTTGGCCTTCACGGGCAGGTTCAACGCATTGTCGAACACCGCCGTCAGGGTGATGTCTCCGGCGACCCGCCCCGGCGCCGGCAGCGGAATGCTGGCCAGGCCGCCCGCGCAGCCCACCAGGGTGACTGCCAGCCCGGCGGTGATCGCCGATCGAGCCAGGTGGCCGACAGCGCGGGCGAGGGGGCGTCGCATCATCTGCCGACTCCCGCCATGTGTTCGAGCAGACCGGTCATGCCCTCCACGAAGAACGTCGTGCCGAACTCGGGCGCATTGTCGGCGACCGTCCCCGTGGCACAGCCCAGGTCTTTGATCCCGGCAAGGTTGCAGATCTCCTTGGCCATCTGACCGTTGAGCATGAGCTTGTCGAGCGTGGGATGGATTCGCAGGGCGCGACCGCTGGGATCGACAGCGTTGTAGATGTTGGTGCCCACCAGGGGCAGCACGTCAAGGATCTCCTCGAGCTGACGCCGGTTCTCGGTGAGCGTGGTCGTCAGGGCGCCGAAGTCTCCGACAACGCCCTTGATGGTGCCGCGATTGCGCTCCAGCAGCGCCGCCGCCTGGTCGAGGATCTGGTTGGCCTTGGCCCCGGTCCTGCCGGCGCCCAGGTTCTCCGCGGCGACAACGTCGCTCAGAGCCCGGACGTTGGCCCCGAATTCCCGTATCGCGGTGTCGTTGTCGGCTGCGGCCTGGCTCAAGTCGGCGAGGCTGGCGGTGATCGACGCAATGGACTGGCGCGTGGCGGCACCGTTGTCGGAGCTCAAGCGCAAGGCCTGCGAGAGTTGATCGAGTGCGGCCTTGATGTCGGGTCCGCTGCCGGAGGAGATCTTGGCCCCGATCCCGATCAGATTGGCCAGCGGACCGCGGCCCTGGCCGCCGTCCCCATCCAGCGCCTGGGAGAGCTTGTCGGCCATGGCCAGCGTGCGATCGAACTCGACCGGTGTCCTGGTGCGGGGCAGACCCACGACATCGCCGTCGCGCAGCTTGGGCCCGCCACTGTAGGGCGGGGTCAGTTCGACATGGCGGTCGGTCAGGATCGAGGTGGCGACCGTGACCGCCTGGACGTCGGCGGGAATGTCGACGTTGCGGTCGATGACGAGCTTCACCTCGACGTAGCTGTCCTTGGGGTTGATCTCGGTGACCTTGCCGATCGGCATGCCGAGCACGGAGACGGCATTGCCCTCATAGAGCCCGACGGCCTCCTCGAACTGCGCCGTCACGGTCATGGCGTGGGCCGGCCGGCCTGAGCCGTGCCACCAGAGGATGCCGGCGACGGCCAGCAGGGCCGCGGCGGCTGCGACCGGGATTCGCCAGGTATGACGGCTCATCGGGGCAGCCTCGCCGGATCCGGTGGCGGCCAACCCGGGAACGGATCCGCGGCAGGCTGGCAATCGGTGAAATACTGCGCCAGGCCGAATTGCTTGCCACGCCCGCTGAGTGCACACATCCAGGAATCGATGAGCACCCCGGCCGGCAGGTTGATGTCGAGGGCGGTTCCACTACCGCTGGCGTTGGCGAGATTGCGGAAGGCCACCGGCATCACTTGGAGCGTGTTGCGGACCAGCGCGTCGTGGCTCGCGGCCATCCCCGCGAACTGCGCCATGTTGGCCAACAGCTCGTTGATGGCGGGTTCGTCGTCGAAGAGCGTCTTCAAGGTGTCGACCAGTGCCGTGAGGCCGTCGAGCAGTCGGTGCAGTGACGCCTGCCGGGCGTTGATGGTCCGGAGAAGGTCGGCGCCCTGGATCACCAGGGCGCCCAGATCGGCTTTCTGGTCCCGGATCACGCCGGTGAGGGTGTCGACGTTGTGCAGCAGGGAGCCGATCTGGTCGCGTCGTGCCGCGATCACGGTGGCCAGGGATCGGACATTGCGCAATGCCTCGGGCAACGCCTCGGGTACGCCGGAAAGGCCGTTGCTCAGTTCGGCCATGGACTCGGCGATGCGCTCGGCGTCCACCTGCTCGAAGGTGGTGGTCGCGTCTGCCAGCGTGGCCTGCAGGTTGTAGGGCACCGAGGTGTTCGCCAATGCGATGGTGCGCGAGGGCAGTTCGCCGTCTCCGGCCGGCGACAGCTCCACGTAGCGCCGTCCCAGCAGGGTGGTCAGTTTGATCGCGGCGCGTGACGCGTCGCCGATCCGTACGCCGTTGCCGACGGTGAACCTCACCGTCACGTGGTCGCCGGAGAGCGCGACGTTCTTGACGGTGCCGACTTCGATTCCCGCGACGGTGACCTGGTCACCGGGCCTGAGCTGGGCGGCTTGGGCGAACTGTGCCTGATAGTCGCTGCGGCCTACCGACAGCTTGCCGAAACCGACGATGGTCGCGATGACCAGGGTCAGGACCGCCACCGAGGCGGTGCCCAGCCAGACCGGGTGGTAGGCCTCGATGGGGCGCTTGAGTCTCAGCGGCATCAGGTGCCTACCTGCAGATCGGGGAGTGTTGGACGACATTTCCCGGCGAGGCGAGTTTGACCGTACCCGGGATCACCCGGCCCAGGAACGCGAACACCGTGGCGTTGATGTCGCAGATGTAGCCGTCGATGTAGCTGCCGCTCTGCGTTGCCCGGGCCAACCCTTTGAGCACCAGCACCAGGTTGGCGCCGTAGTAGGCGAAGCGGTCGTGCCCCTCGCCGGTCAGATGGCCGACGAATCCCGGTTCCCGCAAAAGAAATTCTTGGAGCTGGGGATAGACCGCATCCAGCAGGACCGACAATCGATCCGTTGCCTGGGTGATCGAGCCGGTCGATGCCATCAGCTCGTCGCGCCGGCCGGCCAGGGTCGACAAGGAGCCCCGGGCGTTCTCGATGACGGTGTGCAGCGAGCGGTCTTGGCGAGCCAGGATCGCCGTGACCTCGTCGAGGTCGGCGATCACCTCGCCGAGGATCTGGTCGGGGCCTGCGAAGGATTCGGCCAGTGCGGAGGTCTGACTGATCAAGGTCACCAACGACGCGGAATCGCCTTGCAGGGCGGCGATGATGCCGCTGGTGAGATTGTCCACCTGCTGCGGGCTCAACAGCGTGAACAGCGGCTCGAATCCATTGAGCAGATGGGAGATGTCGAACGACGGGCTGGTGCGTTCCAGGGGGATGCTCGCCCGATCCGGGAGCAGGGTGTGCGAGGGCGCGGTGCCCGGGGACAGTCCGAGGTAACGCTGCCCGATGATGTTCTGATACGTCACCGATGCGGTGGTGTCGTCGTAGACGGGCTGCGTCTTCGGTACCCGGAAGGTGACCTTGGCGAGGTTGCCGACCAGTTCGACTTTGTCGACGCGCCCCACCCGTACCCCCGCGGTGCGCACATCGTCGCCGCTGTGCAGCCCGGAGACGTCGGTGAACATCGCGATGTAGCTGTTGGTCGGCCCGGCGACTTCGCGCCGAAGCGTGACGTAGACCAGCCACGTCGCGGTGACGGACAGCACCAGGAACAGGCTCAGTCCCACCGATGCCTTGCGGTGTCTCATGGGGTACCGCCGCGGCTCGCCGTCAGCCGAATCGTGTTCCCGCGCAACAGCGGCGCCAAAAGGACTTCGGCAGCGGTGCTGGCCTGATCGCCCATGACGGCCTTCACCTGTTCCTTCTCCCTGGTGCTGCCGACCGGTCCGACGTTGCCGCCGATCACCGCCGACTGGGGCTGCGCCGGCGCCGGGGGATCGGGGAGCGTGGCGGGCGGCTCGGTCCCCCCGGCCGCCGGCGGCAGCACCGAGCCGCGGGGCGGTGCGAAGTTTGGCCGGTTCTCGGTGATGCCGGGAGGCATGGGGAAGCCGCGGGACCCCAGCGCGGGAGCTAAGGCGGGCGCCGTCGGGACCTCGGGAGCGGTGAAGCAACTGGGACCGGCCATGTCGCCATAGCGCGGGCAGTCGGCGCGCACGTAGGTGCGGGTGGGGTTCAAGGAGATGACCGCCTTGGCCACCAGCTGGTTCGTGTCGTAGTTCCAGGAGACGTCCATGACCTTGCCGACCAGCGTCGTCAGGCGACTGGCAATCCCGTGCAAGGTCTCGGCGTGGTCCCCGAGCACCCCCAGAACCGGGGTGAGCTTCGTGGAGATGTCGATCATCCGGTCGGTGTTGTGCTCGAAGGCGTCGCCGAGCACGCCGGTCGTGGCGAGCCCGGCAGACAGCAGAGTCACCAACTCCGAGCGCTTTTCGGCGAAGGTGCGCATTGGCACCACCGCGTCGTCGAGGGCGTCGAGCAGCTCCGGCGCGGCCCGGCCCAACGCGGCGGTGGCCTCGGACAGTGCCGAGAGGGTCGATGGGCCCATCGCGTCGCCGGTGATGACGGCGTTGAGCTCGTCGACGATCTCGTTCAGATCGCGGCCGGCGCGCTGCAGGCGTTCGCCGCGGCCGCTGGTGGCCTGGCCCACCGCGGTGAGCCATCCGACACCGTCCGCGGTGGGCTGGCGGCCCACCGCGGCGAGCACGTGGCGAAACGTGTTCAGCGTGGTCTGGAACAGCACGGTGGGCAACGTGTGGTCCTCGGCGATCACCGTGCCGGGCCGGACCGGGACCGAACGCGTGCCGTTGTCGACCAGCTGGACCGACGACACGGCGAAGACGTTCGACGGCACCACGCGGGCGGTGACCGTGGCGGGAATGCCGGGAGCGTGCGTCCGGTACAGGTCGATGCGGACGACATTGGGGCGGCCGGCCGTCGCGGGCGTGACCGCGGAGACGAATCCGACCAGCATGCCGCGGAACTTCACGTCGGACTTGACCGGCAGTCCGTCGCCGACATTGGTCAGTTCGGCGGTGACCCGGACGGACTGTTGCAGAGCGCCCTGAGATTGCGCGATCAGCAGCGTCACCGTGATCGCCGTGAGCGCCAGCAGGGCCAGTCCGGTGACGAACAGCCGAAGGTTGGAGGGGCCGCGGTCGCCTACGTCGAAAGAGTTCCCCATGATCACCCGCCGAACCGTGCGCCGGCGTTGACGCCCCACATCGCCATGGTCAGCAGGGCGTTGACAATGATCACCACCGTGATGGTGGCCCGCATCGCGTGGCCGGCGGCGACCCCGACGCCCTGCGGACCACCCGAGGCGAAATAGCCGTAGTAACACTGGATCACCGCGGCGAAGAAGATGAAGATGATCCCTTTGAACGTCGCGTAGACGACATCGCGCCCGCTGCTGAACAGGGCGAAGTAATGTCCGTAGGTACCCGCGGAGGTGTCCGCGATGACTCCGACGACCACCTGTGCGGAAAGGTACGCCGCGGCAAGGCAGACCAGGAACAGCGGAACGGCAGCGACCACCGATGCCGCCACCCGGGTGGTGACCAGGTAGGGGATCGGCTTGATCGCCAGCGCGTCCATGGCGTCGATCTCTTCGGCGATGCGCATGGCGCCCAATTGCGCGGTGAACCGGCAGCCGGCCTGGGTGGTGAAAGCGATGGCGATCATCACCGGCACCAGCTCGCGGGTCGAGCCCCACGACGACAACAGGCCGGTCGCCGGCCCCAGCCCCAACAGGTTCAGCGCGTTGTAACCCTCGATGGCCAACAGTGCACCGGCGGTGATCCCGAGCACGACGGATACGCCCATAGTTCCGCCGCCCACCACGAGTGCGCCGTTGCCCCAGGCGATGTCGGAGAGGTTGCGGGTGAACTCGCGGCGGTAGCGGGCCAGCATCACCGGGACGGCCAGCAGCACCCGGCAGATGAAGTCCAGCATGTGGCCGGCTTTGGCGATGGGCAGCCACACCACCTCCGCGGCGCGAAGGGCGTGCTGCACAACGCTGGGGCGGTAGACGGCGACGACCATGACCGTTACAGGCTCGCCTTGGGAAACAGCAGCAGGTAGAGCTGGCTCATTCCGACGTTGACGATCATCAGCAGCAGGATCGACTCGACCACTGCGGCATTCACCGAGTTCGCGACACCGGCGGGGCCGCCCCGGGTGTCCAGGCCCTTGTGACAGGCCACGACCGCCACGATCGCGCCGAAGGCGATCGCCTTGGCCAGGGCCAGGACGAGGTCGTCGACGGTCGCGAAGGAGGCGAAGGTCGCGACGAAGGATCCGGGTGTTCCGTTCTGCACATAGACGTTGAACAGGTACCCGACGAAGAAGCCGGCGCAGGTGGCGAGCCCGGTCAACGCGACCCCGACGAGAATCAGCGCGGCGAAGCGGGGCACCACCAATCGGCGGATCACCGAAACGCCCATCACCTCCATCGCGTCGATCTCTTCGCGCATGGTTCGAGAGCCCAGGTCCGCGCTGACCGCCGAACCGACCGCCGCCGCGAGCAGTATCGCGGCGACCAGGGGAGCACCCTGCCGGATCACCACGAGCCCGTTGGCCGCTCCCGACAGGGACTCCGCGCCGACTTGGCCGGCGAGCACCGCAAACTGGATCGACAGCGTGACACCGACCGGAATGGTCACCAGCAGCGTCGGCAGCAACGCGGTACCGGCCATGAACGCCGCCTGCTTGATGAACTCCGAAACGGCGAAGCGCCCGGTGAACAGGTCGATGAGAAGGTACTGCACGGTGCGCAGTCCGAGGGTGGTCTGGCCGCCTACCGTTCCCAGCGATCGCAGCGGATGCGACCAGGCGTAGGACCGAAGCCACGCTCCGACCTCGGCGAGCGAGGCACCGTCGACATGCTCGCCGCGCTCCGATGTGACAGCCAGCGGAACCTCCCCGTTCTGCTCGACGATTGCGACCCGCGAGTCACCATCGGACGCCAAGTCCACGACCGGCCTACTGACCGAACTGGCCCCGCCTGCGGCAGCCGCGAAACGGCCGTCCCGCCATAGCGGACCCAATATTTGGTTTCGTGAGCGGAGCCTATCGTGCGGCGCTGCGTGCGGTCAACGCTTTTCGTGGTTGTGTCGACGCCGCCGTCAACGGCCGTTGAGCGGCTGGTTGGGCACACCGGGGAACAACTGCTCACTGGGCCCCGCGGTCACCCAACCGCCGAGCTTGGTGGCGAGGTGCGGCGCGAAGACCGCTGCGTACAACCCGTTTCCGATGACGATCACGGCGATGACCGACAGGACCGACGATCGCACCCGGGTGGTCGACCGGTTGTCCGCCCAGACCTCGATGACATTTCTGCCTTGCGAATCCGTCCGTCCGAGCAGGTAGGTGAAGACCATCATCTGCACGCCCATGGCCAGGGAGTCATAGAGCGGGTACTGGTTCACGGTGCCCTCCCGCAACGCCAGGCCGGGGATCACGTAGCCGTAGTGGAAGATCCCCAGCCGGGCGCCCAGGAATGCGTTGAAGATCAGCGCCCAGCAGAAGCCGACCACCAGACCCACGCTCAGCAGCGGGATCGGTCTGCGCCAGTGAAACCGTGCGCACAACCAGCGGCCCAGCGTCGCGCCGAGCACGGCCGGCAACACGAAGTAGGCGATATAACCCACCGGCACCGACGAGGGAAGGCCACCCCAGGTCATGTTCAACGGCCACCACGACGGCATGCGGGGCAGGGCCGGCGGGAACTGCGCATACATCGCCCAGTCGTAGGGTGCCTCGATCCAGGAGAACGAGATGGCCGAGATGCACAGCAGCAGCAGCGGGTGCAGCCGCCGCCGGCGAAAGCTCAGATACACCCCGGCGGCGGTGAAGCCGATGCCCCCGATGTAGGCGAAGGCGATCCCGGCGATCAGCAGGGGAGTCAGCTCGGTGTTCATCGGCGCTCCCGGGTGTCTGCCGATCCGCGTGCCTCGGGATCGAAGTGCCAGACCAGACCGAACACCAGGGCGATCAGCCCGAACAGCGTTCCCAACATGATCACAGCGCCCACGACCGCGCCTCCTTCGGTCATTGGATAGTGAACACTATCCCCACTAGATAGTGGAGACTATCCTCAAAGGTGCACCGATCGGGTGCGATTTCAAGGAGTGACACAAGGTGAAACAGCGAGCCTCCACCGCCGCGCAGCGGCCGCCGGCGATGCGCAGGTCGCGCGGTGAGCCGCGTCGGCTGCTGCTCGAGGCGGCACGAGAGCTCTTCGCCCGCCAGGACTATCGCGCCACCACCACCCGCGAGATCGCCCAGGCGGCCGGTGTCACCGAGCCCCTGCTGTTCCGGCACTTCGGTTCGAAGGCGGCGCTGTTTCGGGAGGCGCTCGTCACGCCGTTCACCGAATTCGTCGACGAGTTCGTCACAACGTGGCGCTCGCTCGATCTCGAGCAGACCGGGGAAGAGGAGCTGGCACGCCATTTCGTCGGCCGGCTCTATGACGTCTTCGTCGGCCATCAGGGGCTGCTGGTGACCCTCATGGCCTCCGATGGGCTCGGCGACGACGAGGCGGAGCAGGCCGGCATCGCCGATGTCCGGCACGCGATCACACTGCTCGGCCAGATCAGCGCGGAGGGCATGAACCTGCGGTCGATCGGATCGGCGCATCCGAATCTGCCGGCGCACTCGACCGTGGCGATGATCGCCGGCATGGCCGCGCTGCGGTCGACCTACTTCGGGTCCAGGCCGCCCTCGCGCAAGGTGATCGTCGAGGAGCTCACCCAGGCCAGCCTGCACGGCTTCCTGCACCGCAACACCTGAACGCGCCCAGTCCACTGCTTCGCCGAAGGGATGTGACCATGACAGGTGTCAGCGCGGTCGAGTTGTACTACGACCCGTTCGACCGCGACATCGACGACGACCCGTACCCGGTGTGGAAGCGGATGCGGGAAGAAGCGCCGTTGTACTACAACGAGAAATTCAACTTCTTCGCGCTGAGCCGGTACGACGACGTGGTGCGCGAGCTGCCGAACTGGCAGACCTATCGCTCCGGGCGCGGGACCACCGCCGACATCTTGTTCAACAATCTCGAGGTGCCGCCGGGAATCCTGCTGTTCGAGGACCCACCGCTGCACGACCTGCACCGGAGTCTGCTCTCGCGGGTGTTCACTCCCCGGCGCATGCTGTCGGTGGAGCACCTGGTCCGCGACTTCTGCGTCAAGGAACTGGACCCGCTGGTGGGGGCCGGCGGCTTCGACTTCATCGCCGATCTCGGGGCCGTCATGCCGATGCGCACCATCGGATACCTGCTGGGCATCCCGGAGAAGGACCAAGAGGCGATCCGCGACCGCAACGGCTCCTTCATCGAGATGGCCGAGGGCCGCCAACCCGGCGATTTCACCCAGCAGATATTCGCCGACAGCATCGTGATGTTCTCCGAGTACATCGAGTGGCGGGCCAACCATCCCTCCGACGACCTGATGACCGATCTGCTGTGCGCCGAGATCGATGAGTCAGACGGCACGCGTCGCCGGCTGACCCGCACCGAGGTACTGGCCTATACCGCGATGATCGCCGGGGCCGGAAATGAGACCACCGCACGGCTCATCGGTTTCATGGCGCAACTGCTCTCGGATCACCCCGATCAACGCCGCGAACTCGCCGAAGATCCCGCCCTGATCCCGGGCGCTATCGAAGAGACCCTGCGCTACGAACCGCCGTCGCCGGTGCAGGCCCGCTATGTCGCGCGCGATGCCCAGTACTACGGCCGTCGCGTTCCGGAAGGCTCATTCATGTTGCTGCTGAACGGTTCCGCCAACCGGGACCCCCGGCATTTCGTCGACCCCGATCGCTTCGACATTCACCGCGAGGGCGGCCACCTCAGCTTCGGCAAGGGCGTGCACTTCTGCCTGGGGTCGGCGCTGGCACGGCTGGAGGCGCGGGTGGCCTTCGAGGAGGTCCTCAAGCGGTGGCCGGACTGGGAGGTCGACTACACCGGCGCCGAACGCGCGCACACCGCCAGCGTGCGGGGGTGGGCGCGGCTGCCCGTGATCGCCCGATAGGGCCCGGTTGGCGGTTAGGTCAATGTGCGCGCAATGACCGAGCGGGCCGATTGACTGCGGTGGCAACGGACTCTACGGTGGAACAGATATTTGGTCACCGGGTGGACGAGGGAGTCCGTGAACCACCACGATGCTGACGAGCCTGTGCAGCGCTGGAATTTGTTGGCGTCTGCGCTATCCGGGCGTCCGTTGCAGGTGGTGGCGGCTTCCGACGGTGTGCCTTGCTGGACCGACGGCAAGGCTGTCTATCTCGATCCGGTCCTGGAAGCGGTCCGCCAGCTGGAGGCGGTGGCGGTTCAGGCCTGCCTGGTGGCGGCCGGAAGTCTGGATGGCGAGGTGATGCGCAGGCTGGGCCGTCGCCGAGCGCTCGCGGCGTGTTACCTGGCTATCGAGGGTCACCGGGCCTTGGCGGCCGGTAGGGAACTGTTACCGCCGGCAGCTGCGGCGCTGATCGACGAGGACCTCGCCGCTCGAAGTGACTCGCCGGCCGCATCGTTGGCCCTGGCGCGCACGGCCCGCGAGGCGCCGCCGGAGGCGTTCGGCGTTCTTCGGCCGGGAAAGCTGCTGGCTGAGAGTAAAAGGCACTCCGGGTCCGACGCGGCGCAGGCGCACAGCCCGAGGCATCAGCGCGCACCGCTGGCCGAGCTGGACGACGATAGCGCCGAGAGCGCCGACGACACCCCCGACATCTTCTCCAGCCCGGTCGGCGGCAGCGGCGCGCTGGGGCGACTGGTGGCCAAGATGCTCGAGGTGACCCGCCGGCTGGGCGGCAACGGACCCCCGGGAGCGGACGCCCCCACTCACCGGACGCGTTCGGGAGTGCGGGGAGCCGGCAGTGTCGTGTCCACGGCCGGAACGGGCGGACTCGACGACGAGCCTGCCACGAGCGACAGCGCGGGTGTGACCTATCCCGAATGGGACGTCCATCGCCGCTGCTACCGCCCGAACTGGTGCACCGTCCTGGAGATTGCGCCCAAGCCGGCGGAGATGGGCCTGCGGCCAACCGATTACGGGTTGCGGCGGCCACTGGCCCGGCTCGGGCTGGGGCTGGATCGCTACCACCGGCAACCGCAGGGCGATGACATCGACCTGGATGCGGCAATCGAGGGACGGGTCGAAGTGCTGGCGGGTTCGGCACCCGACGAGGCCGTCTACCTCGACAGTCTGCGCCGGCGGCGGGATCTGAGCGTGCTCATCCTGCTGGACGTCTCGGGTTCGGCGGCAGAGCCGGACACCTTGGGCCAGACCGTGCACGAACAGCAGCGCGCGGCCGCCGCGGCACTGGCCACCGCTCTGCACGACCTCGGGGATCGCCTCGCGCTGTATGCGTTTTCGTCCCAGGGCAGGTCCGCTGTACACGTCACCCCGGTGAAACGGTTCGACGACGCGCTCGACGCCCTGGCGATGCGCCGGTTGCAGGGCCTGCAACCCGGCGCCTACTCGCGGCTGGGCGCCGCCATCCGGCACGGCTCGGCACTGCTGGAGGACTGCGGCGGGACCCCGCGGCGTCTGCTCGTCGTGCTCTCCGACGGGTTGGCCTATGACCACGGCTACGAGCGCCGCTACGGCGCGGCCGACGCCCACCGGGCCCTTGCCGAGGCGCGGCGGCGCGGCACCGGCTGCCTGTGTCTGACCATCGGGGCGGCCACCGACGTCGCGGAGTTGCGCCGGGTGTTCGGCAGCGCCGCGCATGCGACCGTTCCTCGTCTCGACGAGCTCAACCGGGTCATCGGACCGCTGTTTCGCTCCGCGCTGGGCGCGGCAGATCTGCGACGGCGAGTCGCATGAGCAGAAGGTGGAAACAACCATGACGGCTGCCAGCCCCGCGACGCGCCCCTACTATGTGGCGACCGGCAACGAGGAGCAGGTCTTCAAAGCTGCCTACCGGCAAGGCTTGTCGATCGTCCTCAAAGGACCCACCGGGTGCGGCAAGACCCGCTTCGTCGAGGCGATGGCACATGATCTGGGCCGGCAGCTGGTGACCGTCGCCTGTCATGACGATCTGACCACCGCCGATCTGGTCGGCCGGTTCCTGTTACGCGGCGGTGAGACCGAGTGGGTGGACGGGCCGCTGACCCGCGCCGTGCGCGAGGGCGCGATCTGTTACCTCGATGAGGTGGTGGAGGCCCGTCAGGACACCACCGTGGTGCTGCACCCGCTGGCCGACCACCGCCGCCAGCTACCGATCGAGCGGCTCGGTGTCACGCTGGATGCCGCGCCCGGATTCGGGCTCGTGGTGTCCTACAACCCCGGATATCAGAGCGTGCTCAAAGATCTCAAGGACTCGACGCGCCAGCGGATGGTGGCCATCGAATTCGGCTTCCCGGCCGCCGACGTCGAGGAGAAGGTCGTCGCGTGCGAAGCGGCCATCGAGCATGAACGGGCTGCCGAGCTGGTCCGGTTGGGGCAGGCGATCCGCCGGGTGGGCAACGGCGGGCTGCGCGAGGTGGCCTCGACGCGGGTGCTGATCGCCGCGGGCCGCCTGATCGCCGAGGGCCTGTCGCCCCGTGAGGCGGCCCGGGCCGCCATCGCGGGACCGCTGACCGACGACTCCGTGGTGGCCGGCGGCCTGGCGGAGATGATCGCCGTCTACCTGCCCGAGAAGTGATTGACGGTGGGTGGGCCGCACGCTAGGGTCTGAACAAATATTAGGTTCATCACGGAGGCGAGATGTCCTACGAGAGCACCGCGGAGCCGATCAAAATCGGATATCTGATGGACTTCCGCCTCCCCGAAGGTTTCCCGAAGACCTACTTCGAAGACCTCACTCAACCGTTCGAACTGGTCTTCAAACAGGCCCGGGAACAGGGACTGCTGGACCGGCCGGTGGAGATCGTCTACCGCGAGGTCGAAGGCCTGCCCAAAGGTTCGGTCAAGGCCGTCATCGACGCGTACGGCGACCTGTGCGAGCAGGGCTGCCTGGCCGTCTTCGGACCGCACATCACCGACAACTGCGTGCCGACACGCGAGGCGATCGAGGAGCGCTTCAAAGTGCCCTGCATCAGCGTCACCGGTTCAGACGAAGCCCTCGGGGAGTGGTTCTTCGCGTTTCCGCAGGGATCGCTGACCGACGAGCCGATCTTCTGGACGGACCTGCTCGCCAAAGCGGGCCACACGGAAGTCGGGGTGCTCAAAGAGCAGTCGCTGGTCGGTGAGACCTATCTGAAGAACTTCCGCGAAGCGTGCCGGCGCAAGGGCATCCGGATCGTGGCCGAGGCGACGATCGCCCAGACGGCCCAAGACGTCTCCGCGGCGGTCCGTGTCCTGCACGAAGCGAAGGCCCCGGCGATCGTCCACTGCGGCTTCGGATTCGGCGTCGTCTTCATCAACCCGGCGTTACAGGAGCTGAACTGGGACCCGCCCCGATTCACCAGCACCGCATTCCAGAACGCCTGGATCAACCCGATCATGTGGAACGCGTTCATGGGCTGGGTCGGCATCGACCAGTACGACGAAGGAAACCCGGTAGGTCAGGCGTTCCTCGACGACTACCAGCAGGCCTACGGGCGGCGCACCCAGTGGTGCGTGTCGGTGGTGAACCGCGACGTCGCGATGACGCTGGTACGCGCCCTGAGCGACGCGCATCCGCTGAGCCCGCGCGGGGTCAAGGAGGCCTTGGAGCGGGTCAAGATGATGCCCGCCGCCTCGGGGGCGCCGGGCACCCGGGTGTCGTTCGGGAACTGGACGCGCCGCGCGTGGATGGGCGCCGGCTACCTGGTGGCCCGCAAGCTTGACGCCGACGGCGTCAACTCTCATCTCGTCGATCGCTTCGGAGAGGAATAGCCGATGACCGCAGAGCAGACAGCGCCGTCCGCCCCCGCCACGCTCCAGGAGCCGAAACGGGGGTCACCGTGGCTGTGGGTGTGGATCGCCGTCGCGGTCGGCGTGCTCGGCTTCTTCCTGGCCAACGCCCGCACGGGCCTGACCTCGGACCGGGTCCGCAACCCGGCGATCACCGAGACGCCGCCGCCCCGGCCGGTTCCGGTGTTGTTCGGCTTCGAGCACTGGCTCGGTGTCCTGGAGGCGTTCACGGTCGTCGTGATGGTCCTCATCACCACCGTCTACGTCGTGGCGTGGCGGCGCCATCCGTACCACCCGGTGCTGTTGATGGGGATCGTCACGACGCTGATCGTCTGGCAGGACCCGATCATGAACTGGGCGCCCTACGCGGTCTACAACCCCGAACTGCATCACCTGCCCGAGGACTGGCCCCTGGTCTCACTGTCACCGACCGTCGAGCCGTTCGTGGTGCTGGGCTACATCATGTTCTACCTGGCCCCCTACTTCCCGGGGATCTGGCTGCTGCGCAAGATTCAGGCACGCCGGCCCGTCGATTCGTTCGTGTGGCGCCATCCGCTGATCAGCCTGGCCATCTGCATCCTGCCGTTCGGAATGGTGATCGACGCCGCGTTGGAGATCACCTTGGTGCAGACCGGCATGTACATCTACTCGCAGGTCCCGTTCGGATCGATCTTCGTCGGTCAGACCCACCAGTTCCCGTTCATCTTCGAGATCCTCGCGGTGAACTTCGTGATGGTGCCCGCGGGGGTGCTGCTGTACCGCGACGACACCGGACGTACCGTCGCCGAGAAGCTTGCCCAGCGGGCGAAGATCTTCGCCGGGCGCCCCGTGCTCGGCATGTTCACGGTGATGCTGGTCCTGATCAACCTCGGCTACTTCTGCTACGGCGGCACCTTCGCCCTGGTGAAGGCCGCGCACCTGTCCCGGACGGTGGCCTGCCCGTGGCCGTATCCGGAAGCCAAGATCTATGACCCGCAGGGCTTCTACGAGAAAGAGGGTCAACCGGGACCGTACTCGGTGGGCATCTGGTCGACCTGGCTGAGCGGCCAGCCCGACGGACGTCCCGATGTTGAGTCGCCCGCCGACGGAGGACGCTGCGGTCCCGGCAATGGGTGAGCCGCGCAGCGTTGTCATCACCGGCGCCTCGCGAGGGCTGGGGTTGGCCTCGGCGGTGCACTTGTACCGCCGAGGCTGGCGGGTGGTGGCGGCGATGCGGTCCGCGGAGCAGGGACTGCACGCCCTGCGGGAGGCAACCGGTGCCTCCGAAGAAGATCCGAGGCTGATCGGCATTCCCCTGGATCTCACCGACGCCGAGTCGGTGGCCGCGTCGGCCAAAGCCATCGAAGCCGCGGTCGGTGCGCCGAACGCCGTGGTGCACAACGCCGGGATATCGGCAGCCGGGATGGCCGAGGAAACGCCGGCCGAGCTGTGGGAGCGCATGTTCGCCACATCGGTGTTCGGGCCGGTCGCATTGACCAACGCGCTGCTGCCCTCGATGCGGGCCGCCGGGCGCGGACGCATCGTGCTGGTCTCCAGCCAAGGAGGTGTCCGGGGCATGCCGGCGACCGCGCCCTACTCCGCGGCCAAAGGCGCCCTGGAAAGGTGGGGAGAATCGCTGGCCTGCGAAATCGCGCCCTTCGGCCTCGGTGTCACCGTTCTCGTCACCGGCACCTACGACACCGACATCATCACCGACGCCGGGACCACCGACTGCCGGGACTTCACCGGCCCCTATGCGCGACACCACGCCACCATGGACCGACGCGGCCGCTTCGCCATGAAGGTCGCGGCCCGCTCCCCGGAGCGCTTTGCAGCCGGGCTGGCCAAGGCGCTGGAATCGCGGGCACCGTTCGCCCGCCGGGCGGTGGGCCCCGATGCCCGAATGCTGTTGTTGATCAACCGGATGCTGCCGACCGCGGCGCTTCATCAGATGATCCGGCTGATGATGGGCCTGCCACGGTTCGGCTCGTTGGCCAAGGAGCACGATGGCTGAGCACTTCGAATCCCGCATGCTGATCGACGGCAAGCTCGTCGACGGCCAAGCCGGCACCTTCGTCAACATCAACCCCGCCACCGAAGAGGTGATCGGCGAGGTCGCCGACGCCTCCCCGGCCGACATGGGCCGAGCCATCGACGCGGCACGTCGTGCCTTCGACGACACCGACTGGTCGGGCGATCACGCCTTCCGGCAACGCTGCCTGCGACAGCTGCAGGAGGCACTGGAGGCCGAACGCGAAGAGCTGCGCGAAGAACTCATCGCCGAAGTCGGGTGCCCGCGGGCGATCACCCACGGCCCGCAACTCGATGCACCGCTGTTCGACGCCCTGAACTACCCCGCGCAGCTGATCGACGATTACCCGTGGGAGACGTCGCTGGGCGATGCGTTCGTCTCGGTGACCGGTGCCAACACCACGCGCAAGGTGTGGCGGGAACCCGTCGGCGTGGTCGGAGCCATTGTGCCGTGGAACTTTCCGTTCGAGGTCACCATCCACAAGATCGGTCAGGCGCTGGCGACGGGCAACACCGTCGTCCTCAAACCGGCCCAGGACACTCCCTTCAACGCCACCCGGCTGGGCCGGCTGATCGCCGAGCACACCGACATCCCGGCGGGGGTCGTCAACGTCGTCACCGCAGCCGACCCGTTGATCGGCGAAGAGCTGACCCTGTCGCCCAAAGTGGACATGATCTCGTTCACCGGGTCCACCGCGGTGGGCAAACGCATCATGGAAAAGGGCGCCGCCACCATGAAGCGGCTCTTCCTGGAACTCGGCGGCAAGTCCGCGACCATCGTGCTCGAAGACGCCGACTTCGCGCTGGGCTGCATGATGGGCATCGCGCCGTGCATGCACGCCGGCCAGGGCTGCGCCAACCCGACCCGGCTGCTGCTGCCACGCTCGCGCTACGACGAAGGCGTCGCCATCCTGCAGGGCATCTACCAAGGCGTTACGCCGGGCGACCCGCAGGATCCGGCGACCCTGTGCGGCCCGGTGATCTCGGCCAGGCAGCGTGAACGCATCCGCGGCTATATCGCCCAGGGGATTGCCGAGGGCGCCCGCATGCTGGTCGGGGGAGTCGAGCCGCCGGACGGGCGGGAACGCGGCTTCTTCGTCCGGCCAACGCTGTTCGTCGACGTCGACAACTCCATGACCATCGCCCAGGAGGAGATCTTCGGGCCGGTGCTGGCGGTCATTCCCTACGACGACGAGGACGACGCGGTCCGGATCGCCAACGACAGTGCCTACGGGCTGGCCGGCAACGTCATGTCCGGATCGCTGGATCACGCGCTGGCGGTGGCCAAACGCCTGCGCGCCGGCTTCCTCGGCATCAACGGTGCCGCAGGGTACGGCGCCGACACACCGTTCGGCGGCTACAAGGCCAGCGGCGTCGGCCGCCAGAACGGCATCGCCGGATTCGACCAGTACACCGAGATCAAATCCGTCGCCTACCCGGCGGTCAGCGAGGCTCGACGGAGCAGAGCCGAAGCTGGACCGTCGAATCAACCCGCCGTCTAAGAGGAGCAGCTGTGCAATTGTTCGACGATCTGGAGGACTTCGGTGCCTTCGACGACGTGGTGTCCGGTGATGTGCGGGACCCCTACACCGAGCTCGCTCGGCTACGCCGGGAAGAACCCGTGCAGCGCATCGACATATCGGGGATGCCGCACGAGGAGTCCAAGCCGGTATTCATGGTGTATCGGCACGAAGACGTGATAAAGATGTTGCGCGACAACGAAACGTTCTCGTCGTCGATCATCATCGACACCTTCGGCGATGTGCTCGGCGAGCAGGTGATGCTGGGCATGGACGAACCCGTGCACGGCCGGCACCGGGCGTTGGTGTCCAAGGCGTTCTCGCCCCGGGCGGTGGCGGGCTGGGAACACGAGTTGGTCATTCCGGTGGCGAACCTGCTGATCGACCGGTTCGCCGATCGTGGGCATGCCGACCTGGTCAAGGAATTCAACTTCGAATACCCGACCCGCATCATCGCCCGGATACTCGGCCTGCCCGAGCAGGACTACGAGCAGTTCCAGCGCTGGTCTATTTCGCTGTTGTCCTTCACGATCAACCCCGAGCGCGGGCGGGCGGCGTCGCTGGCTCTGCGCGACTACTTCGCCCCGATCCTGGCTGCCCGGCGCGCCGAACCGCGCAATGACCTGATCAGCCGGCTGGCCGACGCCGAGATCGACGGCCAGAAACTGTCCGACGAGGAGATCTTCTCCTTCCTGCGGCTGCTGTTGCCGGCCGGTATCGAGACCACCTACCGGTCGCTGGGCAACCTGCTGTTCGCGCTGCTGACCCACACCGATCAACTCGACGCGGTGCGCGCCGACCGGTCCCTGATCCCGCAGACGATCGAAGAGGGGGTGCGCTGGGATGCGCCGCTGCTGACCATCACCCGGGTGGCCGCCCGAGACACCGAGCTGGGCGGGGTGCACATTCCGGCCGGTTCGGCGGTGATGCCGATGCTGGGGGCGGCGAACCGTCAGGACGAGCGCTACCCGAACCCGAACCTGTTCGACATCTTCCGCGAGTCCAAGGTCCATGCGTCGTGGGGTCACGGGGCACATGTGTGCCTGGGCAGTCATCTGGCCCGGATGGAGATGCGCGACGCGCTCGGGCTGATGCTCGACCGGCTGCCCAACCTGCGGCTGGACCCCGACGGGAACGACCCGCACATCCGGGGCCAGGTGTTCCGGTCGCCGACGGCGCTGCCCGTGCTCTTCGACGTCCCATGAACCCCTTGCGCTTTGACGGGCGCGTCGCCGTCGTTACCGGTGCGGGACGCGGGGTGGGACGCAGCCACGCGATGTTGCTGGCCGCCAAGGGCGCCCGTGTGGTGGTGGCCGATTACGGGGCTGGCATCAACGGCGCCGGATCGTCGTCGGCGCCGGCCGACGAGGTGGTGCGTGAGATCACCGACAGCGGTGGCGAGGCGGTCGCGTGCTGTGCGTCGGTTGCCGAACCGCAAGGCGCACAAATGATCATCGATACCGCGCTGGAGAACTTCGGGCGGATCGACGTGGTGGTCAACAATGCCGGCATCCACGACCCGGACCTGTTCGAGGACCTGAGCATCGAGCGGTTCCGCGCCATGTTGGAGGTGCACTTCTTCGGCACCCTGCTGGTTACCCGGGCGGCGTGGCCGCATTTCGTCGCCGCCGGCTACGGCCGCGTGGTCAACACCGTCTCCGAGGCCATGCTGGGCGGCATTTCGGAGCTGACCAGCTACGGCGCCGCCAAGGCGGGGGTGTTCGGGCTGACCCGCAATCTGGCGACCGAGGGTATCGCGCACGGCATCCGGGTCAACGCCGTCGCCCCGCGGGCATTCACCCGCATGTCCGCGGCGCACTCGGATTCCGTGGCCGCCCAGCTGTCCATTCCCACCGACGTCATGGCCACCATCAACGCCAGCATGCCGCCCGAATTATGTGCGCCGGCAGCGGCATTCCTCGCCCACGAAGACTGCCCGCTCAACGGCGAGGTGCTGCAAGTCGGGATGGGCGGGGTGTCCCGCATCGCCGTCGTGCGCACGGCCGGCATCGTGCGAACACCGCTGACCGCCGAAGACATCGCCGAGAACCTCGAGGCGATCATGGACATTTCCGGCGCCCAGGTAACCGCCGTTACCGAGATGGTGCAGTGAGTAGCGTAGGAGGCGCGCTGTGAGCGAATTCGAATCGGTGGACTTCTTCACCGACCAGTCACTGATCCCCGACCCGTACCCCTATTTCGACAGTCTGCGGGACAGATGCCCGGTCGCACACCAACCGCACCTGGGCGTGCTTGCCGTCACGGGGCACGCCGAAGCTCTTGCCGTGTATAAAGATCCGGCGTTCTCGGCCTGCGTCTCTGTTGCGGGCCCGTTCTCTGGTCTGTCGTTCGACGGGGTGGGCGCCGACGTCGACGACGTCGGGGACCTGATCGAGGCGCACCGGCACGAGATCCCGATGAGTGAGCACATCGTCACCCAGGATCCGCCCGAGCACACCCGAACGCGAGGGCTGTTGAGCCGGTTGCTGACCCCGAAACGGCTCAAAGAGAACGAGGAGTTCATGTGGCGGCTCGCCGACGAACAACTCGACAGGTTTGTCGCAAAGGGCCGGTGCGAGTTCATCGAAGACTACGCAAAACCGTTCTCCATGCTGGTCATCGCAGATCTGCTCGGCGTGCCTGAGGACGATCACCGGGAGTTCCGCCGGGTAATGGCAGGTGAGCAGGTGGGCGCCCTGGACGAGGACCCCATCTCCCACAATCCGCTGCAGTGGCTCGACGAGCGGTTCTACGCCTACATCGAAGACCGTCGCCAACACCCGCGGCCAGATGTGCTGACCGAACTGGCGCAGGCCAAGTACGACGACGGGTCGACGCCCGAGATCATCGATGTGGTGCGGGTCGCCACCTTCCTGTTCGCCGCGGGCCAGGAGACCACCGTCAAACTGCTCAGCGCCGGTCTGCGGGTGATAGCCGAACGCCCTGACATCCAGGCGGCGCTGCGCGAGGACCGCAACCGCATCCCGGTGTTCCTGGAGGAGACGTTGCGCACCGAGAGCCCGGTCAAAGCGCACTTCCGGATGGCGCGCACCACGACGACGGTGGGGGAGACGACAGTGCGCGCCGGCAGCACCGTCATGCTGCTGCCCGGTGCGAGCAACCGCGATCCGCGCAAGTTCGACAATCCCGCCGAGTTCCGGATCGATCGGGGCAACGTGCGCGAGCACGTGGCGTTCGGGCGCGGGGTGCACTCGTGCCCCGGCTCTCCGCTGGCACGCGCCGAGGGCAGGATCTCACTCAACCGCATCCTGGACCGGATGGCCGATATCCGGATCTGCGAGGACAAGCACGGCCGGCCTGACGCGCGCCGCTACAACTTCGAGCCGACCTTCATCATGCGGGGCCTCCAGGACCTGCACCTGGAGTTCGATCCGGCCCCCTGACGAGCAGGTAGCCACCCCCCTTCGGGGGCGACCGACGGGTTGGTTGACAATCGAGGGCAACTACACCTCGTTGACTAAGGAGCATCATGGCTGAAGCCGTCATCGTAGAAGCGGTGCGCGCGCCCGTCGGCAAGCGCAACGGCGGACTGTCGGGGGTCCACCCCGCTGAGTTGTCCGCCCAGGTGCTCAACGGCCTGGTCAACCGGGCCGGTGTGGACCCGGCGCTGGTCGACGACGTGATCTGGGGCTGCGTCATGCAGGCCGGTGAGCAGGCCCTCGACATCGGCCGGACCGCGGTGCTGAGCGCGGGCTGGCCCGAGAGCGTCCCCGCGGTGACGGTGGACCGCCAGTGCGGTTCCAGCCAGCAGTCGGTGCACTTCGCCGCCGCCGGCGTGATCGCCGGACACTACGACGTCGTCGTCGCCGGTGGTGTCGAGTCGATGTCGCGGACCCCGATGGGTTCGTCGCTGGCCAACGGCGGCCGGCCCTACGGCGACTCCTTCAAGGCGCGCTACGACCAGACCCCCAACCAGGGCATCGGCGCCGAGATGATGGCCACCAAGTGGGGCCTGACCCGCACCGCGCTCGACGAGTTCGCGCTGGCGTCCCACGACAAGGCCGCTGCCGCCCAGGACGCGGGCGCCTTCAAGGACGAGATCGTTGCCATCACCGACCCCGAGGGCAACGTCGTCAGCGAGGACGAGGGCATCCGCCGCGGCACCACGCTGGAGAAGATGGCCCAGCTCAAGCCCGCCTTCAAAGAGGACGGCGTGATCCACGCCGGCAACTCCAGCCAGATCTCCGACGGCTCGGCCGCGCTGCTGTTCATGTCGGCGGAGAAGGCCAAGGAACTGGGCCTGACCCCGCTGGCGCGGGTGCACACCGCCACCCTGGCCGGCGCCGACCCGGTGATGATGCTCTCCGCGCCGATCCCGGCCACCCAGAAGGCGCTGCAGCGTTCCGGGCTCAGTGTCGACGACATCGGGGTGTTCGAGGTCAACGAGGCGTTCGCCCCGGTGCCCATGGCCTGGCTCGCCGAGATCGGTGCCGACCCCAAGAAGCTCAACCCCAACGGTGGGGCCATCGCCCTGGGCCACCCGCTCGGCGGCTCCGGCGCCCGGATCATGACCACCATGCTCTACCACATGCGCGCCAACGGAATTCGCTACGGCCTACAGACCATGTGCGAGGGCGGCGGTCAGGCCAACGCGACCATCCTGGAGCTGCTGTGAGTGACGCGGCCGTTCTGGTAGAACGGCGCGGTAACGTCCTGCTGGTCACCATCAACCGGCCCGAGGCGCGCAACGCGATCAACGGCGCGGTGAGCCAAGGCGTCGGCGACGCCTTGGAGCTGGCGCAGAACGACGACGAGGTGCGCGCGGTGGTGCTCACCGGTGCCGGCGACAAGTCGTTCAGCGCCGGCGCCGACCTCAAGGCCATCGCCAACCGGGAGAACATCTACCACTCCGAACATCCGGAATGGGGCTTCGCCGGTTACGTGCAGCACTTCATCGACAAGCCCACCATCGCGGCGGTCAACGGCACCGCGCTGGGCGGCGGCACCGAGCTGGCGCTGGCCAGCGACCTGGTGATCGCCGAGCAGCGCGCCCAGTTCGGGCTGCCCGAGGTCAAGCGGGGCCTGGTCGCCGGGGCGGGCGGGGTGTTCCGCATCGTCGACCAGCTGCCCCGCAAGGTGGCCCTGGAACTGCTGTACACCGGGGAGCCGATCTCGGCGGCCGACGCGGCCCGCTGGGGCTTGGTCAACCAGGTGGTCGAGGACGGCAAGGCCCTGGAGGCCGCGCTGGAGCTGGCTGAACGCATCACCGTCAACGCGCCTTTGTCGGTGTGGTCCACCAAGCGGATCGCCTACGGGGTCGATGACGGCGTCATCGCCGACGAGGCGGCCGCCTGGGCCAGGACCGGCCGGGAGTTCACCGCGCTGCTGCGGTCCGAGGACGCCAAGGAAGGGCCGCGGGCGTTCGCCGAGAAGCGTGCCCCGGTGTGGAAGGCGCGTTGAGCGACCGGCCACAGCCGCTGCTGATCCCCATCGGGGATCACGCTCCGCAGCTGCACCCTGAGGCCTGGGTTGCCCCCAACGCCAGCCTGATCGGCCAGGTCCGCCTGGCCGATCGGGCGAGCGTCTGGTACTCGGCGACACTGCGCGCCGAGGTCGAACCGATCGAGATCGGTGCGGAGTCCAACATCCAGGACGGCGTGACCGTTCACGTCGACCCGGGGTTCGCGGTACGGGTGGGCGACCGGGTCAGTGTCGGGCACAACGCGGTGCTGCACGGCTGCACCATTGAGGACGACTGCCTGATCGGCATGGGAGCGATCGTCCTCAACGGTGCCGTCGTGGGGGAGGGCTCACTGGTCGCGGCGGGTGCCGTCGTCCCGCAGGGCATGGTGGTGCCGCCCCGCTCCCTGGTCGCAGGGGTGCCCGGGCGGGTGCGGCGGGAACTCAGCGAGGACGAGGTCGCCAACAATCGGCTCAATGCCGCGGCCTACCGGCACCTGACCGAAGTCCACCGGGCGAACTAGCGCATTCGGGCCACCGGCCGCCGTTCGGCCGCTACGTTTTAGGGACGTTGCTCAACCCGCCGCTGAGGGGACGTCCTCCTATGACTCAGATCAGCCCGGCCCGCCCCGGCCTGCTGCGCGAGATCACCGACATCATCACCAGGGTGGCCCCGCCCTATCACGAGCCGCGGGCGGTGGTGCAGCGGCGGCGCGCCGTGGTCGCGGTGGTGGTGCTGATCGGCGCCGCGGTGCTGAGTGCCATGCACAACAAGCTTCCCGGCGACGCGTCGTTCTACTGGTTGTCGCTGGTGCTGGCCGCGGTCTGGTCGGTCGGGGCGGTGGTGGCCGGGCCGCTGCACCTTGGGGTGTTGCGGTTCCGCGGGCGCAACGAGCGGCCGGTGTTCACCGGCACCGGGGTGGGCCTGGTGCTCGGCGGGGTGTTCTTGCTGGGCGGGGTTGCGGTGCAAGAGATTCCGCTGCTGTCCGATCAGGTGGTGGCGATCTTGGCCTACACCACCGAGGTCTCCTGGCGGCTGGTGGTGCTGATCGCGATTGTCAACGCGATCGCCGAAGAGATCTTCTTCCGCGGCGCGCTGTTCAGTGCCTTCGGCCGCCGCTCCCCGCTGGTGTTCTCCACGCTGCTCTACGTCGCGGCGATGATGGCGGCGGGCAACCTCATGGTGGGGGTGGCCGCACTGGTGCTCGGCAGCGTGTGCGCCATGGAGCGCCGCGCCACCGGCGGGGTGCTGGCGCCGGTGTTGACCCACCTGGTCTGGGGACTGGTGATGGTCCTGGCGCTGCCGCCGCTGTTCGGGATGTAGCCGCCCGGGATCTCGCCCCGACTCGCCCGACTCAGGAGTCGGTGAAGTTCGGCGCGCGCCGCTCCTGAAACGCCCGCGCACCCTCACGGAAGTCGTGGTTGTTCAACAGGATTGACTGCCCGACGTATTCGCGGTCCAGGGCCGCGTCCAGCTCGGTCAGGGTAGCGGCGTTGACGGCGTGCTTGGTCTTGGACAGCGCCACGGCGGGGCCGGCCAGCAAGCGGCCCAGCAGCTTGTCCACCTCGGCGTCGAACTCCTCGGCCGGGTACACCGCGGAGACCAGCCCCCATTCCAGGGCCTCGGCCGCCGAGAGTCGTTCGGCCAGCAGCGCCAGCCGCATGGCCCGGGTCCGGCCGACCGCCGCGGCCACCAGCGCCGAGGCGCCACCGTCGGGCATCAGCCCGATCTTGGTGAACGCCAACAGGAAAAAGGCCTTGTCCGAGGCCACGATCAGGTCGCAGGCCAGCGCCAGCGACACCCCGACACCGGCCGCCGGGCCCTGCACCACCGCCACCACCGGTCGCGGCAACGCGACAATCGCCCGGATTGCGCGGTTGGCCTCGACGATGATCTCGGTGGGCAGTTCGTCGGCCGCATCCTCGGCGCCGATCCCCGCCCCGGAGCTGAACCCGCGCCCCGCCCCGCCCAGGCGCACCGCCCGCACCCGCGGGTCGCGGGCGGCCGCCTCCATGGCGTCGGCGATACCGGCCAGAACTCCGGTGGTCACCGAGTTGAGGCTGTCGGGGCGGTCGATGGTCACCGAGAGCACCCCGTCGGTCAGGGTGACGGACACACCCGCCACCGGAGCCAGGGTGTCGATGCCGGAGTCGATTGCTGTCATGGCCTTCACCTTAGGATGCTGATCACACAGGCTTACGACGAGGAGGCGCAAAATGGCGGGACCACTGGCGGGACTGCGGGTCATCGAGCTGGCCGGGATCGGTCCGGGACCGCACGCGGCGATGATCCTCGGCGACCTGGGTGCCGACGTGGTCCGGGTGGAGCGGCCGCCGAAATTCGGTGGTGGCCCCAGCAAGGACGCCATGCTGCGCAACCGCCGCTCGGTGACCGCGGACCTGAAGTCGCCGGAAGGCCGCGACCTGGTGCTGCAGCTGGTCGCCAAAGCCGATGTGCTGATCGAGGGTTTCCGGCCGGGCGTCACCGAGCGCCTCGGCCTGGGCCCCGAGGACTGCGCCAAGGTCAACGAGCGGCTCATCTACGGCCGCATGACCGGCTGGGGGCAGACCGGCCCGCGTGCCCAGCAGGCCGGCCACGACATCAACTACATCTCGGTGACCGGGGTGTTGCACGCCATCGGCCGTCACGGTGAGCGCCCGGTTCCACCGCTGAACCTCGCCGGCGACTTCGGCGGGGGATCGATGTTCCTGCTGGTCGGCATTCTGGCCGCGCTGTGGGAGCGGCAGACCTCGGGCAAGGGCCAGGTGATCGATGCGGCGATGGTCGACGGGGCCAGCGTGCTCTCGGCGATGATGTGGAGCTTCCGGTCGCAGGGGATGTGGAGCGACGAGCGCGGTGTGAACATGCTCGACACCGGCGCGCCCTACTACGACACCTACGAATGCGCCGACGGCAAGTACATGTCCGTCGGCGCCATCGAGCCGCAGTTCTATGCCGAACTGCTGGCCAAGCTCGAACTGGACCCGGCCGAGTTGCCGGCGCAGAACGATGTCAGCGGCTGGCCGCAGCTGCGGGCGAAGCTGACCGAGGCGTTCGCCGCCCACGACCGGGACCACTGGGCGGCGGTGTTCGCCGGCTCGGACGCCTGCGTGGCTCCGGTGCTGGCCTTCGGCGAGGTGGAGACCGACTCGCACATTGCCGAACGCAACACTTTCTACGACGTCAACGGTTATCTTCAGCCGATGCCCGCGCCGCGGTTCTCCCGCAGCGTGCCCGGCACCCCGACGCCGCCGCCTGTTCTGGGAGCCGACAACGAGACTGTCCTGGACGACTGGGTATAGTCCCGACCAACCAGACGGTTGGGACTGAGAGGGGCCAAGAGAGTGCAGATCAAGGACGCGGTAGCCGTTGTCACCGGCGGTGCTTCCGGGTTGGGTTTGGCGACCGCCAAGCGCCTGCTGGATGCCGGCGGGCTGGTTGTGGTGATCGACCTCAAGGGTGCGGACGTTGTCGCCGAGCTCGGCGACCGGGCTCGCTTCGTGGAGGCCAACGTGGCCGACCCCGAGGGCGTCACGGCCGCCCTGGACGTCGCGGAGTCGCTTGGTCCGGTGCGGATCAACGTCAACTGCGCCGGCATCGGCAACGCGATCAAGACGCTGAGCAAGGACGGCGCGTTCCCGCTGGACGCCTTCACCAAGATCATCCAGGTGAACCTGATCGGCACGTTCAACGTGCTGCGGCTCTCGGCCGAGCGGATCGCCAAGACCGAGCCGATCAACGGCGAGCGCGGTGTCATCATCAACACCGCCTCGGTGGCGGCGTTCGAGGGCCAGATCGGCCAGGCGGCCTACTCGGCGTCCAAGGGCGGCGTGGTCGGCATGACGCTGCCGATCGCCCGGGACCTGTCGCGGGAACTGATCCGGGTCTGCACCATCGCGCCGGGCCTGTTCAAGACCCCGCTGCTGGGATCGCTGCCCGAGGAGGCGCAGAAGTCCCTCGGTGCGCAGGTGCCGCACCCCTCGCGCCTGGGTGACCCCGACGAGTACGGGGCCCTGGCCGAGCACATCATCAACAACCCGATGCTCAACGGCGAGGTCATCCGCCTCGACGGTGCGATCCGGATGGCCCCCAGGTAAGGAGTGACATGGGCATCACAACGAAGTTCACCGAGGCGTTCGGCGTCGAGCACCCCATCGCCCAGGGCGGTATGCAGTGGGTGGGTCGCGCGGAATTGGTGGCCGCGGTCGCCAATGCCGGGGCGCTGGGATTCCTCACCGCGCTCACCCAGCCGACTCCGGCCGACCTGGCCAACGAGATCGCCAAGACCCGGGATCTCACCGACAAGCCGTTCGGGGTGAACCTGACCATCCTGCCGGCGATCAACCCGCCGCCCTACGACGAGTACCGGCAGGTCATCGTCGACGCCGGCATCAAGATCGTCGAGACGGCCGGGTCCAACCCGGCGCCGCACCTGCCGATGTTCCATGACAACGGCATCAAGGTGCTGCACAAGTGCACCTCGGTACGGCACGCCGTGAAGGCGCAGAGTCTCGGGGTGGACGGCATCAGCATCGACGGGTTCGAGTGCGCCGGGCACCCCGGCGAAGACGACGTTCCCGGCCTGGTGCTGATCCCGGCCGCGGCCGCACAGATCGAGATCCCGATGATCGCCTCCGGCGGCTTCGCGGACGCGCGCGGTCTGGTCGCAGCCCTTGCCCTGGGTGCCGACGGCATCAACATGGGCTCGCGGTTCATGTGCACCGTGGAGTCCTGCATCCACCAGAACGTCAAGGAAGCGATCGTCGCCGGCGACGAGCGCGGCACCGAGCTGATCTTCCGGTCGCTGCACAACACCGCCCGGGTGGCCAGCAACGCGGTGTCCCGCGAGGTCGTCGAGATCCTCAAGAACGGCGGTCAGTTCCCCGACGTGCAGGAGCTGGTGGCGGGCGTGCGCGGCCGCCGCGTCTTCGACGAGGGCGACATCGACGCCGGCATCTGGACGGTGGGCACCGCGATGGGCCTGATCAACGACATTCCGACTGTCGACGAGCTGGTCTCGCGGATCGTGTCGGAGGCCGAGGAGATCATCCTGGGACGTCTCGGCAACATGGTCGAGGACGAGGACGCGGAGAACGTCGCCTAACAGCGACACCCGAGGCTGTTTTACCAGCGCCGAACGTGTAATCAGGGCGGAATGTGGACCGATTTTCCGCCCTGATTGCACGTTCGGCGTTGTTGTTGAGAGGGTTGCCCGCACGTTGCTGGGCCGGGCCGCGCCGGGCGCTCGATCAGCGCATGCCGCAGCGGGGCCTGAGTAAAAGAGAAATGGTTTGACTCACAGGTGGCACCCGGTCTCGGAGGAGCGGGGGCCGTCGCGCGAGGGGCGCAACAGGGAACGGCGCCGCTGTCGCGGCGCCGGTCACTCAACTGGCCAGCAGATGCCAGTCGTCGAACTGCTCCGAGGTGTCACCCTCGACGAGGAAATCGCCGTGGTACAGAGCCTCGAAATCGACCTTGATTACGTCGGCACTTGAGTCGTCGATCCACATGACCCTGAGCCTATGGGTCACTATTAAGGAATCATTGAGTCACGTTTCGGGAAATGGTGGCAATACTACTGACGGGTAGGGTTTGCCGGCGCCCTACCGAGCCGGCGGGCGTGATCCGCCACAATCGGTGCGCTCTGCCCCGCGGCGGCGGGCTAGGGTGGCTGGCATGAGCGCACCGGACACCCTGGACAACCCGCTGTTCGCCCGGATCTGGACCTTCATGTCGAGCCGGGAGACCGAATGGCTGCGCGACCGGCGCCGGGAGAATCTGGCCGGCCTGTCCGGGCGTGTGCTGGAGGTCGGCGCCGGCACCGGAAGCAACTTCGGCTTGTACCCCGAGACCGTGACCGAGGTGGTGGCCGCCGAGCCCGAGTCGCGACTGCGGGACGCCGCCACGGCGGCCGCGACGTCCGCGCCGGTGCCGGTCACTGTACTGGCCAGCACCGTCGAGGCCCTGGACGCCGGCGAGCCCTTCGACGCGATCGTGTGCTCCCTGGTCCTGTGCTCGGTCGACCGTCCCGAGGACGTGCTGCGTCAGCTGTTCACGTTGCTCAAGCCCGGCGGCGAGCTGCGCTACTTCGAGCACGTCGCCAGTGCCGGGGCCCGCGGCCGGCTGCAGCGGGTGGCCGACGCCACCTTCTGGCCCCGGCTGTTCGGCAACTGCCACACCCACCGCCACACCGAGCAGATGATCACCGCAGCGGGATTCGTCGTCACGGAGTCGCGGCGCGGGCACCAATTCCCGGCCTGGGCGCCGGTTCCGGTGTCGGAGTTCGCGCTGGGCTCGGCCAGCCGCACGGCCTGAGCGCGCCTCAGCGCAGCAGGAACGGCAACCGCTGCGCCATGCCCGGCAGCGCCGCCGAGGCGGTCGTGAGCAGGTGCACCGTGGCCCGCTCGGACAGCGGCGTGGGCTCGGGGTTCACCTGGACGACGGTCTTGCCCAGGTCCAGCGCCCGTTCGGGCAGGCTGGCCGCCGGATAGACCACCCCGGAGGTGCCGACCACGACCATGACGTCGCAGTTGTCGACGGCCTCAACCGCGGCGTTCCACGGCCCGTCGGGCAGGTCCTCGCCGAACCACACGACGTTCGGGCGGATCAAGCCGCCGCACTCGCACACCGACGGCGCGATCTCCAGCACGGGTTCGGGCAGCTCGGGCAGCTCCGGGGTGCGGGGCTCGCCGCAGTCCGCGCAGCGGAAGCTGAACATGGTGCCGTGCAGATGGTGCACCGTGGAACTGCCGGCCCGCTCGTGCAGGTTGTCGACGTTCTGGGTGATGACCTGGACCTCGGCGTGCTGCTCCCAGTCCGCGATCGCGCGATGGCCCAGGTTGGGCTCGAAGCGCCGGGACAGCTGGCAGCGCCACAGATACCAGCCCCACACCAGTTCGGGGTGCCGGTTCCAGCCGTCGATGCTGGACACCTCGTAGGGGTCATACTGCGACCACAAGCCGTTCTCGTCATCACGGAATGTGGGTATCCCGCTCTCCGCCGAGATCCCTGCGCCGCTGAATACCGCCACCCGCACGCCACCAACATAGCGGGATACTGGCCGAATGGACTTCTCGGACATGCTGAAGATCGACGCGGACCACGACGGGCCGCTGTTCGAGCAGATCAGGGTGCAGCTGATCGAGGCAGTCCGGGCCGGCTCGCTGCCGGCTGGCACCCGGTTGCCCACGGTGCGCGACCTGGCGGGCCAACTGGGCCTGGCGGTCAACACCGTCGCGCGGGCCTACCGCGAGCTGGAGTCCGGCGGCGTTGTCGAAACCCGCGGCCGCTTCGGCACTTTCGTGGCCGGCACCGATCCGGCGGACGCGGCGATGGCCCAGGCCGCGGGTGCATTCGCCGCCGCGGCCCGCGCGGTCGGACTGGATAAGGCCCAGGCGCTGCGCTACCTCGACGCCGCGTTCGACGGCGCCGGGGCGGGTTAGCCGAACTCCAGCAGAGTCAGCGACGGGCGCACATCGGCCAGCGACCGCAACCGGTAGGCGGCGGGCAGCAGCTTTTTGAACAGCAGGCCGCGGCCCGGCGGCAGCTGCAGATCGTGCACGGCCCGCACTCCCGGGACGGTGTCCACCAGTTTGGCGCTGGCAGCAGCCGACAGCGTGAACGGCATTGCCGGCGCCCGGTAACGCAGCGAGGTCGGCACGCCCTGGCGCATCAGCCAGCCGAACCACGACGGGGGGAGGTCGAAGACCATCCGGCCGCCGGGAAAGCGGCGGGCGCACTCGGCGATCAGGCCCAGCGCCTCGTCGGGCTGCAGGTACATCAGCAGGCCCTCGGCGGTGATGAACACGCTGTCGGAGGTGTCGACCAGGTCCATCCAGCTGTAGTCCAGCGCGGACTGGGCGCAGACCGACACCCGCGGCTCCTTGGGGAGCAGCCGTTCGCGGATCGCGATGATCGGGGGCAGATCGACGGTGAGCCAACGGAATTGCGGATCGGGGACCGCCTCGCTCAGCCGCCAGAAGCTGGTCTGCAGGCCCTCGGCCAGGGCCACCACGGTGCCCGTCGGGTGTTGGCGAAGAAAGCGCAGGGCCTGCGTATCGATACCCAGCGCGCGCAGGGGGATGTCCTGGCGGGTGGTGCCGAACTTCGCGAAGTCGAAGTCGATCGAATCCACCAGGCGCACCGCCATCGGATCGTCGAGGATCCGGTCGGGCCGGCGGGCCTCGTTCGCCCGCGCGTTCAAGGTCAGCAGTGCTGTTTCCGATACCCCGGTCAGGGTGACTTTCTGTGCCTCGCCCACCTGCGCGACCTTACCGGTCGGCGGAGTCGAGCACCTTGTGCACAGTGCGCAGATTGCGGGTCGTGGTGGCCGATTGGTAGCGCTTGGCCCCCATCGTCTTACCCACGGGGCTGGTCAGGGTGTCGCCCTTGGGGACCTGCCAGTAGACCACCCCGTCCCCGAGGGTGATCTTCTCCTCGCCGTCGGTGAGCTCGGCCAGTTCGGCCAGCACCGCGTCGTCGGCGACGAAGGTGACATAGGACTGCAGGCCGGGATCCGCGGCGTCGAACGGGTATGCGGTCACGATCTCGCGGACCGTGTCGACGTCGTAGACCAGCACCCACGCCTGGTAGTCGAAGCGCTGCCGTAGCGCGGATTCGGCGGTGGCCCGCACCGCGGCGGCTTTGGCAGGCGAGTCCAGCAGCACGTTGCCGCTGGCGAGCAGGGTGCGGACCTCGTCGAATCCGGCGTCGCGCAGCGCCGCGGCGACGTCGGACATCTTGAGCTTGATCCCGCCGACGTTCACGCCGCGCAGAAACAGCGCATACCGGCTCATGAGGGCTACTCCAATCCTCCGAAGAACACGCGGCGCGTCGGTACGCTTCGATCATGGGACGCCAGGTGTTCGACGACAAGTTGCTGGCCGTGATCAGCGGGAACACGCTGGGAGTGCTGGCCACCGTCAAGCGCGACGGGCGCCCGCAGCTGTCCAACGTGCAGTACCACTTCGATCCGCGGGCCCTCACGGTGCAGGTGTCGGTCACCGAGCCGCGGGCCAAGACCCGCAACCTGCGCCGCGACCCCCGCGCGTCGCTGTTGGTCAGCTCCGATGACGGCTGGTCCTATGCCGTCGCCGAGGGGGATGCCCAGCTGACACCGCCGGCCGGCGCCCCCGACGACGACACCGTCGAGGCGCTGGTCGAGTTGTACCGCAGCATCGCCGGAGAGCATCCGGACTGGGACGACTACCGCCAGGCCATGGTGACCGACCGGCGGGTTCTGCTGACCCTGCCGATCCACCACCTCTACGGCATGCCCCCCGGCGTGCGCTGAGGGCAGGTTTGGCCGAGACGGGCTGCGCCGCTCCGGGGATCACCGCTAGGCTCCGGGGTATGCCCGAGTCAGATTCCGCCGCAGACGAGAACAAGCGCAAATTCCGCGAGGCGCTGGAGCGCAAGAACGCCAAGGCGGCCGGCGGATCCGACCACAAGGACGCCGGAGCCAAGCAGTCCCGGTCGCACGGCCCGGTGGAGAGCCGCCGGGAGTTCCGCCGCAAGAGCGGCTAGTTACTGCACGGGGCACGCGTACTTGCGGGCCACGTCCATCAGGCGCTGATCGGCGCCCGGACCGACGACCCCTTGGGCCGCCAACTCCCAGCCGATGAACCCGGGAAGGCCGCCTTCGCACGCCTGGTGGGCGACCCGCCACGCGGTGTCGGGGTTCAAGTTGAACCCGTTGCGTTCCAGGCCCTGCATGTAGGTGTCGAACTCCGGGGTGCCCTGCTCCGGTATCGCACCGGCCACCGGCGCCAAGGCCACAGCGGTGACCGCTGCTGCGAAGAGAACTGCCACTGCCCGTCTCATGGTCTTTCTCCTAAGAGGTGCGTCCGCTGGATGCTGATTACACGCTCGCACACTCCACCGACACAGACCACCGCAACGCTTTGGTCGGCTGCCGTGCTCATTGCCGCCGGCAGCCGGCGGGCGTGGCCCTAGACTGAGCGCGTGCCCATGCTGCAGTTGGCCGGAGATCCGCAAGCCGATGCCCTGCTGAGCGCCGACCCGTTCGCGCTGCTGGTCGGGATGTTGCTGGATCAGCAGATCCCGATGGAGGTCGCCTTCGCCGGTCCGAAGAAGATCGCCGACCGGATGGGCGGGCTCGACCCGCACGACATCGCCGCGCGCGATCCCGAGGAGTTCGCCGCATTGTTCGCCGAAAAGCCTGCGGTGCACCGGTTCCCGGGCTCGATGGCGAGCCGGGTTCAGGCGCTGGCCAGGGCGGTCTGCGAGCAGTACGGCGGTGACACGGCCGCCCTGTGGAAGGTCGGGGAGCCCGACGGCGCGCAGGTGCTCAAACGCCTCAAGGCGCTGCCCGGCTTCGGTGAGCAGAAGGCCCGGATCTTTCTGGCCCTGCTCGGCAAGCAGTACGGGGTGACCCCGTCGGGATGGCGGGAGGCCGCCGGAGCATACGGTGAAGCAGGCACGCACCTCTCCATCGCCGATGTCGTGGATGCGGCGTCACTGCACGAGGTGCGGTCCACCAAGAAGGCCCAGAAACAGGCTGCGAAACAGGCCCGAGAGAGCAAGGGAAAGGCGGCGACGTGAAAACTCACCTGAACTGTCCGTGTGGCGAGGCCATTGTCGGCAAGGACGAGGACGACTTGGTCGACCTGGCCCAGAAGCACCTTGCGGATGCGCATCCCGGCATGAGCTACGACCGGGACGCCATCCTCTTCATGGCCTACTGACGGCTCAGGGCACCACCGTCGAGCCGATGGTGGGCAGGAAGTTGCACTGGTGGTCCTTGGTGCTGACCTGACCGAAGATCGTCGACATGATGCTGCCCGAGCCGGTGTCGACGATCGCGGTCAGCGTCGTCGGCCCTTCGGGGTTGATGTCGCTGCGCGGCTGCAGCGTTGCGCTGCCGGACTTTCCGGTGGTCAGGTTCACCCACGTGACGTTCAGCGGTAGCTTCTGCGTCTCGGCCGGGCCGGGAGTGCCCACGGCGGTGAACACGTAGGCGGTTTGGCCGGCCCTGGGGCCCGGCGTCGGGATGGTGGCCGGGCCGGCCACCGACAGCGCGGTGGCGATGACGTTGCCGCCGTCGGCGGAGCAGTTCTGGCCCAGCGACGGGTACATGAAGTCCTGGGTCGGCGGGGCGTCCGGGCCGAATCCGGCATTGGCGGTCGGCACCGCGTCCTGGCCGGGTGCCACCGATGCGGCGTCGGGAGCCGCCGGGACGGCCTCGGCGGGCGCCGGGACGGCCTCGGCGGGCGCGGGCAGCGCTTCGGGGGCGCTGGGCGCCGCCTGGGCGACCGGACCCACCGACTTGGCCGGGTCGACACCGCTGGGCAGGTGGGCCACCATGCCGGGAGCCGAGCCGGCCGTCGGAACGTGCAGGGGCGACAGTGCCTCGGGCGGCGACTGCACGAACTGCGCCACCGAGTCGGCCACCTGCCGGGAGTCGGGGGTGGCGGCGGGGTTTCCGGCGAACGCGGCGGCCGCGGCCATCAGCAGGGAGGTCGCCCCGGCGGGGTCGGCGGCGGCCTGCTGAATCACCGGGCTCAACTGCTCGATGGCCGGCAGCCCGGGGAATCCCGCGGCGGGCAACGGCAACGCCGGCATGGCCGGGTCGGCCAGGGCCACCCCGCTGACGGCGCCGAAGACCAGCACGGCCGACGATCCGGCTGCGACGGTGGCCTTGGCGGCGGCGCGCTGCATGGTGAACTGCGGCGTTCCGAACAGCGTCTTCAGGCGCGACATGACTTCCCCAATCATCGGCGGTGGCGTCCTGGAAAACGAAGCTAGCTTGTTACTGGTGAGGCTCAAGTGACACGTGTGTGATTTATAGAACCGTTACGGACCCGAACCTCGACGGTGACCGATCGGCCGTTCGTCTAAAGTCGTGCCGGTAGACACCACCCTGGACACCCCGGTTGCGCCCTCGCGCACATCCCGCCTGATCGCGTGGGCCCCCCTGCTGCTGACCGCCAGCGTCGCGGCGCGCCTGGCCTTGACCTACCTGACCCCGCGCGGCGCCAACTTCGTCGACCTGCACGTCTACATCAGCGGCGCGGCCGCGCTGACCCGGCCCGGCGGAGTCTACGACTACGTCTACGCCGACCAGACGCCCGACTTCCCGCTGCCCTTCACCTACCCGCCGTTCGCGGCGGTGGTGTTCTACCCGCTGCACTTCCTGCCGTTCGGCCTGGTCGCCTTCCTGTGGCAGATCGGGACGGTGGTCGCCCTGTACGGCGTGGTGCGGCTGACCCAGCGCCTGCTGGGCCAGCCGGTGACCGCCGGCCGCCGGATTGATGGGGCGGTCCCAGCTTCGCCTCTCCTTCGTCGAGCCTCGCTGAACCGCCGGAACGCGATGCTGTGGACGGCGGTCGGGATCTGGATCGAACCGCTGCGCAGCACCTTCGACTACGGCCAGATCAACGTGATCCTGGTGCTGGCGGTGCTCGCCGCGGTCAACAGCCGACGATGGTGGGTCTCAGGGCTTTTGGTGGGTCTGGCCGCCGGGGTGAAACTCACCCCCGCGATCGCCGGGGTGTACCTGGCCGGGGCGCGGCGGTGGGCGGCGGCGGTGTGCTCGGCGGTCGTGTTCGCCGGCACCGTCGCGGTCTCGGTGTGGGTCACCGGGGATCAGGCCCGCCGCTACTTCACCGAGCTGCTCGGCGACGCCCACCGGGTGGGCCCCATCGGCACGTCCTTCAATCAGTCGTGGCGGGGCGGGATCTCGCGCATCCTCGGCCACGACGCGGGCTACAGCACGCCGGTGCTGGTCGCGATCGGCGTCACCGGGGTGCTGGCGGTGTTGGCCTGGCGGGCGCTCAACAGCGGTCCGTCCGGACCCGATCCGCTCGGGTCGCTGCTGGTGGTCGAGCTGTTCGGGCTGTTGGCGTCCCCGATCTCCTGGACGCATCACTGGGTCTGGCTGGTGCCGCTGATGATCTGGCTGCTGCACGGGCCCCGTGCCGGTCTTCCGGGCGCCCGCGCACTGGGCTGGCTGTGGCTGGCGCTGACCCTGATCGGGGTGCCCTGGCTGCTGAGCTTCTTCCAGCCGACGATCTGGCAGGACGGCCGGCCGTGGTACCTGGCGTGGGCCGGCCTGGTCTACATCGTCGGCGCGCTGGTGACCCTGGCCTGGATGGCGGCCTCGCGGGTCAGGTCTGCAGAATCCGGTTGATCTCACCGGCCATCGCCACATCCTTGTCGGTGATCCCGCCGGCCGAGTGGGTCACCAGCACGAAAGTCACGGTGCGCCATCGTATGTCGATGTCGGGGTGGTGATCGGCCGCCTCGGCGCGCTCAGCGACCCGGCGCACCGCCTCGATGCCGGCGGGGAACGAGTCGAATTTCACCGTGCGGCGCAACGCGCCGTCGGTGTGCTCCCAACCCGGCAGGCCGGGCAGTGCCTCGGTTATCTGGTCATCGGTCAACAACGCCATACCTGACCGTAGGACGGTATAGCCTCACACGCCATGCCCTCCCAGATCGTCGTCGCCGGAGCCGTCGTCGCGCCGTCGCCGGCGGGGCCTGCGGTGCTGATCGCGCAGCGTCGCCGCCCACCGGAGCTGGCCGGTCGCTGGGAGCTGCCGGGCGGCAAAGTCATGCCCGGCGAGAGCGAACCGGCCGCCTTGGCGCGCGAGCTCGGCGAAGAACTGGGCCTGGACCCCGAGGCGATCACCGTGGGGGAACGCCTGGGCGCGGATGTGGTGCTGAACCCGCAGATGATCCTGCGCGCCTACCTTGTACGGCTCAGCGCCGGCGAGCCGCAGCCGCATGACCATCAGGCCCTGCGCTGGGTGACGGCTGTGCAACTGCTCGACGTTGACTGGGTACCTGCCGATCGGGCTTGGCTGTCCGAGCTGGCTCGGGCACTCTGGTGAAAACGCTCTGTTAAATCTCGCCCTGCAAAAGGGTCGTTGAGCGATATATCCCGCTACGCTGGTGTTTCGGGCCTGAAATGGTGTGCGGCGGCTCCGGACTGCACATGACCCGTCGGAGCGCGGCTACCGCCTAAGGAGATCCCGATGACACGTACAGCGCGACCGCCCACCGCGCACATCGGAGGGCCGTTCGAGCAACTGCTCGGACGCAGCGGCCGGTTCTTCACCCCCGGCCAGGTCTCGCCGGACGGGCGCACCGTCACCCGTCGGGGTGGGCGCGCGGCCGACGTCTTCTACCGGGACCGCTGGAGTCACGACAAGGTGGTGCGGTCCACCCACGGGGTCAACTGCACCGGATCGTGCTCCTGGAAGATCTTCGTCAAGGACGGCATCATCACCTGGGAGAACCAGGCCACCGACTATCCCTCGGTGGGCCCGGACCGCCCCGAATACGAACCCCGCGGCTGCCCGCGCGGCGCCTCGTTCTCCTGGTACTCCTACTCGCCGACCCGGGTCCGCTACCCCTACGCCCGCGGCGTGCTGGTGGAGATGTTCCGCGAGGCCAAGGCGCGCCTGGGCGACCCGGTGGCGGCCTGGGCGGACATCCAGGCCGATCCCGAGCGCCGGCGCACCTACCAGCAGGCGCGCGGCATGGGCGGGCTGGTTCGGGTGAGCTGGGCCGAGGCCACCGAGATGGTCGCCGCGGCCCACGTGCACACCATCAAAACCCATGGGCCCGACCGGATCGCGGGGTTCTCGCCGATTCCGGCGATGTCGATGGTGTCCTATGCCGCCGGGTCGCGCTTCATCCAGCTGCTCGGCGGGGTGATGTCGTCGTTCTACGACTGGTACGCCGACCTGCCGGTCGCCTCACCTCAGGTGTTCGGCGACCAGACCGACGTCCCGGAGTCCGGGGACTGGTGGGACGCGGCGTATCTGATGATGTGGGGCTCCAACGTCCCGATCACCCGCACCCCCGACGCGCACTGGATGGCCGAGGTGCGTTACCGGGGCACCAAGGTGGTCTCCGTCAGCCCGGACTACGCCGACAACACCAAATTCGCCGACGAGTGGATGCCCTGTGCGGCCGGCACCGACGGCGCACTGGCCATGGCGATGGGCCACGTGATCCTCACCGAGTGCTACGCCGAACGCGAAGTCCCGTTCTTCGCCGACTTCGTGCGCCGCTACACCGACCTACCCTTCCTGATCAAACTGGAGTCCCGCGACGGCCGGCTGGTTCCGGGCAAGAACCTGACCGCCGCCGACCTGGGCGGAGAGCTTGCGGCAACAGAGAACTCGGCGTTCAAGCCGGCCCTGCTCGACGAGGTCACCGACGCCGTGGTGGTACCGCACGGCTCGCTGGGCTTCCGCTGGGGCGACGACGGCATGGGCAAGTGGAACCTCGACCTCGGCGAGCTGCGGCCGGCGTTGAGCGTCAAAAGCCCCGCGGCGCGCAACGGCGATCAACCCACCGCCCTGGTCTGGCTGCCCAGCTTCGACACCGTGACCGGCCACGGCACCGCTGTCGAACGCGGGGTCCCGGTGCGCCAGGTCGGCGAGCACCTGGTCTGCACGGTGTTCGACCTGATGCTGGCCAACTATTCGGTGCGCCGGCCCGGGCTGCCCGGCCAGTGGCCCACCGGATACGACGACGCCACACAGGTCAACACCCCGGCCTGGCAAGAGCCGATCACCGGTGTCTCGGCCGCCCAGGCGATTCGAGTCGCCCGCGAATTCGCCCGCAACGCCGAGGAATCCGGCGGCCGCTCGATGATCATCATGGGCAGCGGCATCTGCCAGTGGTTCCACGGCGACGCCACCTACCGGGCGGTCCTGGCGTTGCTGATGCTCACCGGCGCGATGGGCCGCAACGGCGGCGGCTGGGCACACTATGTCGGCCAGGAAAAGGTGCGCCCGCTGACCGGATGGCAGACCATGGCCACCGGCAATGACTGGTCGCGGCCGCCGCGCCAGGTGCCGGGCACCTCGTATTGGTACGCACACACCGATCAGTGGCGCTACGACGCCTACGGGGCGGACAAACTCGCAACGCCGCTGGGGCGCGGCCGATTCGACGGCCGGCACACCATGGACATCCTGGCCTCGGCCACGGCCATGGGGTGGAGCCCGTTCTATCCGCAGTTCGACCGCTCCACGCTGGAGGTGGCCGACGAGGCCGCCGCCGCCGGTCGCGACGCCGGCGACTACGTCGCCGAGCGACTCGCCTCCGGTGAGCTCAAACTCGCGGTCACCGATCCCGACGACCCGGCGAACTGGCCGCGGGTGCTGACGGTGTGGCGGGCCAACCTGATCGGGGCGTCCGGCAAGGGCGGAGAGTACTTCCTCAAGCATCTGCTGGGCACCGACGCCAGCGTGATCGGACAGCCGCCCACCGGCGGGGTCAAACCGGCCGATGTGCGCTGGGACCGCGACATTCCGGAGGGCAAGCTCGACCTGCTGATGTCGATCGACTTCCGGATGACCTCGACCACCTTGCTCTCCGACATCGTGCTGCCGGCGGCCACCTGGTATGAGAAGGCCGACCTGTCGTCGACGGACATGCATCCCTACGTGCACTCGTTCAGCGCCGCGATCGACCCGCCCTGGGAGACCCGCAGCGACTACGACGCCTTCGGGGCGATCGCCCGGACATTCAGCGCGCTGGCGGCCAAGCACCTGGGCGTCCGCGATGACGTGGTCCTCACCGCCATGGCGCACGACACCGCCGATGCGATGGCCTGCCCCGACGGCACCGAGCGCGACTGGCTGCGCAGCGGCCAGACGCCGATTCCGGGCAAGACCATGCCGAACGTGACGGTGGTGCAACGCGACTACACCGCGATCTTCGACAAGTGGCAGTCGTTGGGGCCGCTGGTGGACACCCTCGGAATGACCACCAAGGGCTACACGGTCTTCCCGAACGAAGAGGTCGAGGACCTGGCCGCCCGCTTCGGGGTGCTGACGTCCGGGGCGGGGGAGGGGCGCCCGGCGCTGACCACCGCGACGCGGATGTGCGACACCGTGCTCGCGTTGTCGGGCACCACCAACGGCCGGCTGGCGACCGAGGGTTTCCGGGAGCTGGAGAAGCGCACCGGCCGGCAGCTGGCGCACCTGTCGGAGGGCAGTGCGGAGAAGCGGATCACCTACGCCGACACCCAGGCGCGCCCGGTGCCGGTGATCACCAGCCCGGAGTGGTCCGGTAGCGAGACCGGCGGGCGGCGTTACGCGCCCTTCACCATCAACATCGAGTGCCTCAAGCCGTTTCACACCCTGACCGGCCGGATGCACTTCTACACCGCCCACGACTGGATCGAGGAGCTCGGCGAACACCTGCCGGTATACCGCCCGCCGCTGGACATGGTGCGGCTGTTCGACGCCCCCGAACTGGGTGCGGCCGCAGACGGCATCGGCATTACCGTGCGCTACCTGACGCCGCATTCGAAGTGGTCCTTCCACTCCACCTACCAGGACAACCTGTACATGCTGTCGCTGTCGCGGGGCGGCCCGACCATGTGGATGAGCCCCGGCGATGCCGCGAAAATCGGTGTCAGGGACAACGACTGGATCGAAGCGGTCAACGTCAACGGGGTGTTCGTCGGACGCGCGATCGTCAGCTCGCGGATGCCCGACGGGGTGGTGTTCGTCTATCACGTGCAGGAACGCACCGTCGACACCCCGCGGGCCGAGACCAACAACAAGCGGGGCGGCACGCACAACTCGCTGACCAGAATCCGGGTCAAGCCCAGTCATCTCGCCGGGGGCTACGGCCAGCACGCGTTCGGGTTCAACTATCTGGGCCCGACTGGAAACCAGCGCGACGAGGTGACCGTGGTGCGGCGGCGCAGTCAGGACGTGAGGTACTGACCATGAAGGTGATGGCGCAGCTGGCCATGGTGATGAACCTGGACAAATGTATTGGTTGCCATACCTGTTCGGTGACGTGCAAACAGGCCTGGACCAACCGCGAGGGCACCGAATACGTCTGGTTCAACAACGTCGATACCCGCCCCGGCGGGGGCTATCCACGCACCTACGAAGACCAGAGTCGCTGGAAGGGCGGCTGGACCAAGGACCGCAAGGGCCGGCTGCGGTTGCTGGCCGGCGGCCGCGTGCACAAGCTGCTGAACATCTTCGCCAACCCCAACCTGCCGCAGCTGACCGACTACTACGAGCCGTGGACCTACGACTACGAGAACCTCACCGCGGCACCGCTGGCCGACACCATCCCGGTCGCCGAGCCCAAGAGCTCGATCACCGGCGAGCCCCTGAAGATCCAGTGGGGCCCCAACTGGGACGACAACCTGGCCGGCGCGCCCGAAAACCTGGTCAACGACCCGGTCCTGGCGAAGGTCAGCGACCGGATCACCAGCGAGCTCAAAGAGACCTTCATGTTCTACCTGCCACGGATCTGCGAGCACTGCCTGAACCCGTCGTGCGTCGCGTCGTGCCCGACGGGGGCGATCTACAAGCGCGAAGAAGACGGCATTGTGCTCGTCGACCAGGACCGCTGCCGCGGCTGGCGGCTGTGCGTGTCGGGATGCCCCTACAAGAAGGTGTACTTCAACCACAAGACCGGCAAGGCCGAGAAGTGCCACTTCTGTTACCCGCGCATCGAAGTCGGGCTGCCGACCGTCTGCTCGGAGACCTGTGTCGGCCGGCTGCGCTACATCGGCCTGGTGCTCTACGACGCCGACAAGGTGCTCGAGGCGGCGTCGGTCGACAACGACGCCGATCTGTATCACGCGCAGTGCGAGGTGTTCCTCGACCCGACCGACCCGGCGGTAATCGCCGGAGCGCGGGCCGAGGGGATCTCCGACACCTGGATCGAGGCCGCCGCGCGTTCGCCGATCTACGCGCTGATCAACACCTTTCGAGTGGCGTTGCCGCTGCATCCGGAGTACCGCACCATGCCCATGGTCTGGTACATCCCGCCGCTGTCGCCGGTGGTCGACGCGGTCAGCCGGGACGGCCACGACGGCGAGGATCTGGGCAACCTGTTCGGGGCGCTGGAGGCGTTGCGCATCCCGATGGCCTACCTGGCCGAACTGTTCAGCGCCGGCGACACCGCGGTGGTCGAGAGCGTGCTGCGCCGGCTCGCTGCGATGCGCTCCTATATGCGCGACATCAGCTTGGGACGGGACACCCAGCCGCACATCCCCGCCGCGGTCGGCATGACCGAAGAGCAGATGTACGACATGTATCGCTTGCTGGCGATCGCGAAGTACGAAGAGCGCTATGTGATTCCCACTGCCTACAGTCAGCAGGCGCACGACCTGGAGCACCTGGGATGCTCGATCACCGGCGGGCCGGACGCACAGGATCCGTTCGTCGGCGCCGGTGTCGGAGAGGCCGCGAAATCCTCGTTTCACCTGGTGGAAAACGGGCACGCGCAACGTCCCCAGGGCCGGACCAACCTGCTCAACTGGGGCGGCGGCCAGCGGGCCGTGCCGGAGATGTTCCCGGAGCGACACTGATGCGATTCCGGCTCCCACCTCGGCGCCCGGCGGGCGGACCCGCCGACCGGGCGGTGTGGCAGGCCGCGTCGCTGCTGCTGTCCTACCCCGACGAGCACCTGCCGCGGCGGCTCGACACCGTCGAGGCGCTGCTGGTCCACGCCGGGCCGCCGGCGGCGTTGTTGCGGCGCACGGCGAGTGCCCTGCGCGCCGCGGACCCGATGGCCGCCGCCGCCGACTACGTCGAGACCTTCGACATGCGCCGGCGCGCCACGATGTTGCTGACCTACTGGACCGGCGGCGACACCCGCAACCGCGGGATGCAGATGCTGGCGTTCGCCCACGCCTACCGCGACGCCGGCGTGCAGCCGCCGGCCGGGGAGGCGCCCGACTACCTGCCGGTGGTTCTGGAGTTCGCCGCGACGGTGGACCCCGCGGCCGGACGCCGGCTGCTGCTGGCCCACCGTGCGCCCATCGACGTCGTGCACCGGGCGCTGACCCAGGCGGGATCGCGGTATGCCTTCGCCGTGGGCGCGGTCTGCCAGACGCTGCCGGAGGCAACCGATCAGGAGGTGCAGCAGGTGCGTGCGCTGATGGAGTCCGGACCGCCGGCCGAAGCCGTCGGACTGCAGCCGTACACGGCGGCCGTCTCGCTCGGAATGCCCACGGTGCCGGCCCGATGACCCTGATCAGCGACGCGGAGCTGTGGTGGGACATCGGTCCCTATTTCGTGCTGGCCGTCGCCGGGGTGGCCACCTGGTGGCGGTACCGCTACGACAAGTTCGGCTGGACCACGCGGTCGTCGCAGCTCTACGAGTCCAAACTGCTGCGCATCGGCAGCCCGATGTTCCACTTCGGAAGCTTTGTGGTGATCGCCGGTCACGTCATGGGCCTGCTGGTGCCGGAGTCGTGGACTCGCGCTGCGGGGATGAGCGATCGCCTTTACCATGTACAAGCGATGATTCTGGGGATTCCGGCCGGCCTTGCGACCCTGGTCGGCGTCGGCCTGCTGATCTACCGCCGCCGCACCGAGCGTTCGGTGTTCAAGGCCACCAGCGTCAACGACAAACTCATGTACGCGGTGCTGGTCTGCGCTCTGGTGGCCGGCATGTGCTGCACCCTGATGGGCACCACAGCCTACGGCGAAGACCACGATTACCGGGAGACCGTGTCGGTCTGGTTCCGGTCGATCCTCACGCTGCACCCGCGGGGCGACCTGATGCTGGCGGCGCCGCTGTACTTCCAGATCCACGTGATGATCGCGCTGGCCCTGTTCGCGCTCTGGCCGTTCACCCGGCTGGTGCACGCGTTCAGCGCGCCGTTCGGCTACCTGTTTCGGCCCTACATCGTCTACCGCAGCCGCGACGCAGCAAGGAGGAATCAACCCATGGGTTCACGACCGCAGAGGAGGGGCTGGTGAGGATTCGCACGGCGCTGATGACCGTGATCGGCGGGGTGTGTCTGGCGGCGCCGGCGTATGCCGAACCCGGGGACGCCGACTCCGCCCTGTTGACCTCTCTGCAGGCGGCCGGGATCACCTACACCAATGCCGATCAAGTGATCGTCACCGCGAAACTGGTGTGCGAGCTGATCGCCGAAGGTAAGCCCAGCCCGCAGGTGCTCGAGGGTCTCAAGTCCCGCAATCCCGGCCTGACAACCGAGCACGGAGCCCAGTTCGTGGGGATCGCCGCGCAGGTGTACTGCCCGGATCAGCTGGTGCGCAACGGCGCGGCGGGCACGACGTAGCGAATCCGAATAAGGTGACGGGCGTGCCCCTGCCTGACGAGGTCTACTCCCGGCTGCTTGCCTTCCGCACGCGGCTGCGCCGGTTCGAGCGGTGGAGTGCCGACCAGGCCCAGGCGGCTGGGCTCACCCCGGCGCAGCACCAATTGCTGCTGGCGGTACGGGGCCACAGCGACCCGCGGGGACCGACGGTGGGCGACATCGCCGAGTACCTGTTGCTGCGGCATCACAGTGCCGGCGAGCTGATCCAGCGGGCTGAAAGCGCCGGTCTGGTCACCCGGGTACGCGACAGCGAAGATCAGCGGGTGATCCGGCTGCAGCTCACCGAAACGGCCGCCCAGTGCCTGCAGGCGCTCACCGAACTGCACCTCAAAGAGCTCGAGAGGTTCTCCGCGGAGTCCCCCCTGGGACTGTGACATCGGTTTCACCTTTTCGCGATTGACAGGGTGCGCTGGCAGAATCGCCCGGTGAACTTTCGTAACGTCGCCATCGTCGCGCACGTAGACCACGGCAAGACGACTCTGGTCGACGCCATGCTCCGCCAGTCCGGTGCACTCGCCGCCGAGCGCGGTGAGGCCCAAGAGCGGGTGATGGACTCCGGTGACCTGGAGCGGGAAAAGGGCATCACGATCCTGGCCAAGAACACGGCCGTGCATCGTCACCATGCCGACGGGTCGGTCACCGTCATCAACGTGATCGACACCCCCGGCCACGCCGACTTCGGCGGCGAGGTGGAGCGCGGGCTGTCGATGGTCGACGGTGTGGTTCTGCTGGTCGACGCATCCGAGGGGCCGCTGCCGCAGACCCGGTTCGTGCTGCGCAAGGCCCTGGCCGCGCACCTGCCGGTCATCCTGGTGGTCAACAAGACCGACCGGCCCGACGCCCGCATCGCCGAGGTGGTCGAGGCCAGCCACGATCTGCTGCTGGATGTGGCCAGCGACCTCGACGACGAGGCGCAGGCCGCTGCCGAGCACGCCCTGGGGCTGCCGACGCTGTACGCATCCGGTCGTGCCGGCGTGGCCAGTACCACCGCGCCCGCCGACGGCTCGATCCCCGACGGTGACAACCTCGACCCCCTGTTCGACGTGCTGCTCGAGCACGTGCCGCCGCCGTCGGGTGACCCGGAGGCGCCGCTGCAGGCGCTGGTCACCAACCTCGACGCCTCGGCGTTCCTGGGCCGGCTGGCCCTGATCCGGGTGTACAACGGCCGCATCCGCAAGGGCCAGCAGGTCGCCTGGATGCGCGAAGTCGACGGCGAAGAGGTGACCACCACGGCCAAGATCACCGAGCTGCTGGTCACCGTGGGCGTCGAACGCACTCCCACCGACGAGGCGTCCGCCGGCGACATCGTCGCCATCGCCGGGATCGGCGACATCATGATCGGCGACACCCTCGCCGACCTCGCCGCGCCCCGCGCCCTGCCGCGTATCACCGTCGACGAGCCGGCGATCTCGGTGACCATCGGCACCAACACCTCGCCGCTGGCGGGCAAGGTCTCCGGTCACAAGCTGACCGCGCGCATGGTGAAGTCCCGGCTGGACACCGAACTGATCGGCAACGTCTCGATCCGGGTCGTCGACGTCGGCCGCCCGGACGCCTGGGAGGTGCAGGGCCGTGGCGAACTGGCGCTGGCCATCCTCGTCGAGCAGATGCGCCGGGAGGGCTTCGAGCTGACCGTCGGCAAGCCGCAGGTGGTGACCCGCAAGATCGACGGCAAAGTGCACGAACCCTTCGAGCACCTGACCGTCGACTGCCCGGAGGAATACGTGGGCGCCATCACCCAGCTGGCGGCCGCTCGCAAGGGGCGGATGACCGAGATGGCCAACCACACCACCGGGTGGGTGCGAATGGAGTTCATCATCCCCAGCCGTGGCCTGATCGGCTGGCGCACCGACTTCCTCACCGAGACCCGCGGCACCGGCATCGCCAACGCGGTGTTCGAGGGCTACCAGCCGTGGGCCGGCGAAATCCGCGCCCGCCACACCGGATCCCTGGTCTCCGACCGGGCCGGGACCATCACACCGTTCGCGCTGATCCAACTGGCCGACCGCGGGCAGTTCTTCGTCGAGCCGGGCCAGGACACCTACCAGGGCATGGTGGTGGGCATCAACCCGCGGGCCGAAGACCTCGACATCAACGTCACCAAAGAGAAGAAGCTGACCAACATGCGCTCCTCGACGGCCGACGTGATGGAGACGCTGGCCCGGCCGATCGAACTCGACCTGGAGCAGGCGATGGAGTTCTGCGCCGCCGATGAGTGCGTGGAGGTCACCCCGGAGGTCATCCGCGTCCGCAAGGTCGAACTGGACTCGACGCTGCGGGCTCGCAGTCGCGCCCGGGCCAAGAATCTCTAGGGCCGCCGCGCCGGGTGGGCGCGCTGTCCGACGGTCTTCGCGCCGTCATCGCCACCCGGATACCCTGATGTCCGTGCCGAGACCAGCCCGCCGCAGCCGTGTCACGGCGGGCGCCCTGGCTCTGACGACGACGCTGGTGCTCACCCAGGCCACCTCGGCGTGCACGGTCAATCCGCCGCCCGCACCGCAGAGCACGGAGACGACGAAGAGCACGGCGCCCCCGCCGCCGCGGATCAGCCAGATCATCATGGGCATCGACTCCATCGGGGCGGGCTTCAACCCCCACCTGCGTTCGGACCTGTCGGCGGTCACCGCCGCGGTCAGCGCCCTGGTGTTGCCCAGTACGTTCCGGCCGGTCCCGGACCCCGCCACGCCCACCGGGTCGCGCTGGGAGATGGATCAGAACCTGTTGGTGTCGGCCCAGGTGACCGCCGAAGCGCCGTTCACGGTGACTTACCGGATCCGCCCGGAGGCATCCTGGACCGACAACGCGCCGATCGCCGCCGACGACTTCTGGTACCTGTGGCAGCAGATGGTCAGCCAGCCCGGCGTCGTCGACCCGGCGGGCTATGACCTGATCACCGGGGTGCACTCCGTCGAGGGCGGCAAGCAGGTGGTGGTCACCTTCTCCAAGCCCTATCCCGCCTGGCGGGAGCTGTTCAACAACATCCTGCCGGCGCACATCGTCAAAGACGTGCCCGGCGGTTTCCCGGCGGGCCTGGCCCGGGCACTGCCGGTGACCGGCGGACAGTTCCGGGTGGAGAACATCGACCCGCAGCGCGACGCGATACTGCTGGCCCGCAATGACCGCTACTGGGGCCCGCCGGCCAAGCCGGACCTGGTCCTGTTCCGTCGCGCCGGGTCGGCCGCGGCGCTGGCCGACTCCATCCGCAACGGCGACACCCAGGTCGCGCAGGTGCACGGCGGCGCGGCGGTGTTCGCGCAGCTGTCGGTGATTCCCGGCGTACAGACCACCCGGCTGGTCGCCCCCCGGGTGATGCAGCTGGCGCTGCGGGCGGGGGAACCCAAGCTGGCCGACGTCCGGGTTCGCCGGGCCATTCTGGGTCTGCTCGATGTCGGCCTGCTGGCCACGGTGGGGGCCGGCAGCGACAACACCGTGACCTTGGACCAGGCCCAGGTCCGGACGCCCAGCGATCCCGGCTACGTGCCCACCGCGCCACCGGCCATGTCGGAATCGGCGGCGCTGGCGTTGCTGCAGGCGGCCGGCTACCGGGTCGAGAAGGACGCGCCGCCGTCGGCGCTGGTTCCCCCCGCCGGGGCGGCCAGCACCCTGCCGCAGGCGCCGGAGATCACCCGGGGACGCATCAGCAGGGACGGCGAACAGCTGTCGCTGGTCATCGGGGTGGCGGCCAACGACCCGACCTCACTGGCGGTGGCGAACACCGCCGCCGACCAGTTGCGCAACGTCGGCGTCGCCGCCACCGTGCTGGCCCTGGACCCGGTGAAGCTCTATCGCGAGGCGCTGGTCACCCACCAGGTGGACGCGATCGTGGGCTGGCAGCAGGCCGGTGGCGATCTGGCGACGCTGCTGGCGTCGCGTTACGGCTGCGGCGCGCTGGCCCCCACCGCGGTGCCCACCTCGGGCAGCCCGGTGCCGGCGCCGTCGGGGACGGCGGCACCGCGTTCCCCGGCGCCGGCCGCCGGACCGGCCGCGCCCAGCTCAACAACCCCGCCGCCGCGCACGCCGGCGCCGGGCACGCTGGTGCAGGCGCCGTCCAACATCACCGGGGTGTGCGATCACGCCATCCAGGATGAGATCGACGCGGCCCTCGACGGAGGCAAACCCATCGGCGAGGTGATCGCCTCGGTCGAACCACGGCTGTGGAACATGGCGACGGTGTTGCCGATTCTGCAGGACACCACCATCGTCGCCGTCGGTCCCAGCGTGACCAACGTCAGCCTGACCGGCGCGGTGCCCGTGGGAATCGTCGGCGAAGCCGGCAACTGGGTAAAACTGCCCTGAATTCCCCCGGCTGGTCCGGTTTAAACCGTCATGCCTGCTCAGGCCGGTCGGCGCCGCGTCGGCGGCATGCTTCGGCCCCGGAAAACCGGCCTACCTAACGACTTGTGCACAGCCAATTCTTGGGTAAGATTAAGCAACCTGCGCGGGAAACGTCGGAGGGGGTTTGGGTATGGAACAACTCGCTCACCGCTGCCTCTCAGTGGCGGCTGCAGCTCTGTGTGTCGGCGGCCTGGTGGGAGTGCTCACCTCCCTGACACCGGTCCTGCCCGATCAGCAGATCCGCGACATCGACCTGGCGGCAGCGAACGTCGACGTCGGCCCGGGACTCGAGATCATCGACAACCACGTCCGCCCCGACATCGTCGGCAGCGGCGACGGCGACGACGGCCAGTTCATCGACCTGGGCTCGATGCTCTATGGAAGCGGTGACGACGCGTGGGGTGTCGGCACGGCGATGAGCACCGCCGACCTGGACGAAACGCTGCTGACCGAGCTGGCCGGCGGCAATTTCGACCCGCAGACTCTGCTGCTCGGGTCGCCGTTCGCCGCATACATCGGGGGTGTCGAAATCCCGGGTGCCGGAACGTTCAACGGTGTGGCCGAGCAGGCCGCCAACAACGTCGCCGCCAACATGATGGCCGGGTTCAGCATGTTCCTCAACGTCGTCCCGGAGACGCAGCAGGCGCTGAACGCCCTCATCACCACGACGCAGCTGGAGTTCAACCTCGCCCTCGTCGCCGCGCAGCAGGCCGCCGCCGACCGGCTGTTCGGCGACAGCCCCGAACTCTACGAAGCCGTCAACTGGATCTTCAGCATCAACAACTCGGTGCTGGCGCAGAACCAGGAGATGTTCAACTCCATGATGGGCATCAGCTACGACACCCGCCCGATCCTGCTGGGCAACTTCGACCTGACCGAGCCGGACTGGGACGCGCTGTTTGCGATGGGTTCGGAGGAGTTCAACGAGATCATCGAGGCCCTGCAGGCCGACAACCTGGCGCTGCTGCTGGGCAGCATCGACTGGGAGGGCCTGATCGCCGGCATGTTCTGAGCGGCCGCCAGGGCCGGCGGTTCATTTGCTCGTGCGGCGGTAGGGTTTCGGCGTGTCCGATCGGATTCCCCGGCTGGTGTTCGTGCATGCCCATCCCGATGACGAAACGCTGACGACCGGCGCCACCATCGCCCACTACGCCGCCCGCGGCGCCCAGGTTCATGTGGTGACCTGCACGCTCGGGGAGGAAGGGGAGGTCATCGGGGACCGTTGGGCGCACCTGACGGTGGACCGGGCCGACCAGTTGGGCGGCTACCGCATCGGTGAGCTGACCGCGGCGCTGCGGGCGCTGGGAGTCGGTCCGCCGCAATTTCTCGGCGGTGCCGGGCGCTGGCGCGACTCGGGGATGACGGGCACCCCCGCCCGGCGTCACCAGCGGTTCATCGACGCCGACGACACCGAGACCGTCGGGGCGCTGACGGCCCTGATCCGGAAGGTCCGCCCGCATGTGGTGGTCGGCTACGACCCGCACGGCGGCTACGGCCACCCCGACCACATCCATGCCCATCGCGTCACCACCGCGGCGCTGGCCGCAGCGCAGGCCGACGCCGGCGACCCGGGCTGGGCGACGCCGAAGTTCTACTGGACGGTGACGGCCGGCAGCGCCAGAAGGGCCGCGTTGCGCCGGCTGCGCGACGACGACCGCCTGCCGCACTGGACGCCGGGGGCCGACGATTTCTCCGACGCCGTGGGGGACTACGCCGACGACCGGATCGACGCGGTGATCGAGGCTCCGGAGTCGCGCGCCGCCAAAGTGGCGGCCATGGCCGCCCACGCCACCCAGATCACCGTCGGTCCGACCGGTCGCGCGTTCGCGCTGTCGAACAACGTGATCCAGCCGGTCCTGGACAGCGAGCACTACGTGCTGGCCGCCGGCGCGGCCGGCCCGCGCGACGCCAGGGGATGGGAGACCGATCTGCTGGCGGGACTTGAGTTCGGCGGCCACCCGCACCGGGTAAGCTCCTGCTGAGCAAGTCACCCGACGCAGAGGCAGGCGTAGGCATGGATCCCGATCTGGACCCCAACTTGGAGCACTGGCAGTGGTGGCTGGACAGCTTCCAGTGGATGGTCGGTTCAATGGTCAGCCAGCTGGACAGCATCCCGACTTGAGCCGAGGCGCGTCGCCCACCGAGCCCGCGACGCCTACCGACAGTCCGGCGTTCACCTTCGTCGTGCTGGCCCTGCTGGCCGTTGACGGAGCGCTCTGCGCCGTGGCCACCGCACTGCTGCTGCCCGCCCACATCGGTTCCGTTCCCTTTCCGCTCAGCGCTGTGATCGGGGGACTGGTCAACGCCGGTCTGGTGTGGGTGGCGCTGCGGTGCACGCCCTCGCTGCGCCTGGCCGTGCTGCCGCTGTGGGCGTGGTTGCTGACGATCGCGCTGATGACCCTGGGCGGTCCGGGAGATGACCTCATCTTCGCCGACCGGGGTGTGATGGCCTACGGCGTGCTGCTGATGATCGTGTTGGGCAGCGCGCCGGCGGGATGGCTGCTGTGGCGGTGCCGCCAGCCCGCACCGTCGACGGCCAGGTGATCCCGGCGGACCGCCGGGCCCGGTGTGCGCTCACCGGGACGCCGATGACGGCGGCTACTGTGGCGGTTATGGCATGCGCGAGATTCCGGATGCGGGTGACGCGCGGATGACGAACCCGTCGGCCCTGCGCCGCGTCCTGCGACGAGCCCGCGACGGCGTGCTGCTCAATGTCGAGGAAACCGCGATAGCCCTGACCGCTCGCGGCAGCGATCTGGTGGACCTGTGCGCCAGTGCCGCCCGGGTCCGCGACGCCGGCCTGGTGTCGGGAGGCCGGCGCGGGCCGGGTGGACGGCTTCCGGTCAGCTACTCGCGCAAGGTTTTCATCCCGGTCACCCATCTGTGCCGCGACACCTGCCACTACTGCACCTTCGTCACGGTTCCTGGGGTGCTGCGGGCCCAGGGCAAGCAGATGTATCTGGGACCCGACGAGATTCTCGACATCGCCCGCCGCGGTGCCGAGTTGGGCTGCAAGGAGGCGCTGTTCACCCTGGGCGACCGGCCCGAGGAACGCTGGCCCGAAGCGCGACAGTGGCTCGACGAGCGCGGCTATGACAGCACGCTGGCCTATCTGCGGGCGATGGCCATCCTGGTGCTGGAGGAGACCGGGCTCCTGCCGCACCTCAACCCCGGCGTGATGAGCTGGTCGGAGATGTCGCGGCTCAAGCCGGTGGCTCCGTCGATGGGCATGATGCTCGAGACCACCTCCCGGCGGCTGTTCGAGACCAAGGGCCTGGCGCACTACGGCAGTCCGGACAAGGATCCGGTGGTGCGCCTGCGTGCGCTGGCCGACGCGGGACGGCTGTCCATCCCGTTCACCACCGGCCTGTTGGTCGGCATCGGCGAGACGCTCGCCGAGCGGGCCGACACCCTGCACGCGATCCGCAAGGTGCACAAGGAATTCGGGCACATTCAAGAAGTCATCGTGCAGAACTTCCGGGCCAAGGAGCACACCGCTATGGCGGCGACGCCCGACGCGGGTTTCGAAGACTTCCTGGCCACCGTGGCAACGACCCGACTGGTGCTGGGCCCCAAGATGCGGGTGCAGGCGCCACCGAACCTGGTGTCGGCCGACGAATGCCTGGCGCTGATCGGCGCCGGTGTCGACGACTGGGGCGGGGTGTCGCCTCTGACCCCCGACCACGTCAATCCGGAGCGGCCCTGGCCGGCCCTGGACGACCTGGCGCAGATCACGCGGCAGGCCGGCTATGACCTGGTGCAGCGGCTCACCGCCCAGCCCGACTACGTCCTGGCCGGTGCGGCGTGGATCGACCCGCGGGTGCGCCCGCACGTCGCTGCGCTGGCCGACCCGGACACCGGCTGGGCACGCGACGTCAACCCGATGGGACTGGCCTGGCAGGAACCCGACGAAGTGCAGTCCGCCGGCCGGGTGGATCTGCACACCGCGATCGACATCGACGGCCGGGCCACCGCGACGCGCAGCGATCTGGGCAGCGCGTTCGGGGACTGGGAGTCCATCCGCGAGCAGATCCACCAGCTGGCGGCCCGGGCGCCCGAGCGCGTCGACACCGATGTGCTGGCGGCGCTGCGGTCAGCCGAACGCGACCCCGCCGGCTGCACCGACGCCGAGTATCTGGCGCTGGCCACCGCCGACGGTCCCGCCCTGGATGCGGTTGCCGCCTTGGCCGACGCCCTGCGGCGCGACACCGTCGGCGATGACGTGACCTACGTGGTCAACCGCAACATCAACTTCACCAACATCTGTTACGTCGGCTGCCGATTCTGCGCATTCGCCCAGCGCAAAGGCGACGCCGACGCCTTCTCGCTGTCCAATGCCGAGGTCGGCGAACGCGCCTACGAGGCCTACCTGGCCGGCGCGACCGAGGTCTGTATGCAGGGCGGGATCGACCCGGAGCTGCCGGTCACCGGTTACGCCGACCTGGTCCGCGCGGTCAAAGCGCGAGTGCCGTCGATGCACGTGCACGCGTTCTCGCCGATGGAGATCACCAACGGGGTCTCCAAGAGCGGCTTGAGCGTCCGGGAGTGGTTGACCAGCCTGCGCGAGGCGGGGCTGGGCAGCATTCCGGGCACCGCCGCCGAAATCCTCGACGACGAGATCCGCTGGGTGCTGACCAAGGGCAAGCTGCCGACCTCGACGTGGGTCGAGGTGGTCAGCACCGCGCACGAGGTGGGACTGCGGTCCAGCTCGACCATGATGTACGGCCACATCGATTCCCCGCGGCACTGGATCGGACACCTGCGGGTGCTGCGCGGCATCCAGGACCGCACCGGGGGTTTCACCGAGTTCGTGCCGCTTCCGTTCGTACACCAGAGTTCGCCGCTGTATCTGGCGGGCGGGTCGCGGCCCGGTCCCAGTCACCGCGACAACCGCGCCGTGCACGCCTTGGCGCGCATCATGTTGCACGGTCGCATCGCCAACATTCAGACCAGCTGGGTCAAGCTGGGTGCGGAGCGCACGCAGGTGATGCTCAACGGCGGAGCCAACGACCTGGGCGGCACCCTGATGGAGGAGACCATCTCCCGGATGGCGGGCTCCGAGCACGGGTCGGCCAAAACCATCGCGGAGCTGACGGCCATCGCCGAGGGGATCGGCCGCCCGGCGCGCCAGCGCACCACCGACTACGCGCCGGTGCCGTCCCGGGCCGAGACCGCCTAAAGGCGGGCGGCCAGCTCGGTGCCCTGCCGGATGGCGCGCTTGGCGTCGAGCTCGGCGGCCAGCTTCGCCCCGCCGATCAGGTGCGGCGTCACGCCGCGCTCCCGCAAGCCGTCCTCGAGGTCGCGCACCGATTCCTGCCCGGCGCAGATCACCACGTTGTCCACGGCCAGGACCTGCGGGCGGGCCTTCTTCGGGCCGAAGCTGATGTGCAGCCCGTCGTCGTCGATGCGGTGGTAGTTCACCCCGGAGAGCTGGCGGACGTTCTTGGCCTTCAGCGAGGCGCGGTGCACCCAGCCGCTGGTCTTGCCCAAGGTGCGGCCCTGGGGGCCGGCGGTGCGGGCCAGCAGGTAGACCTCGCGGGCCGGCGGGACCGGGTCCGGCGCGATCAGCGCGCCCCGGGCCTCCCAGGGGTCGGCCGCACCCCATTCGGCTTTCCACTCTTTGAGGTGCAGGCCCGCAGCGGACTCCGGTGAGTCCAGGACCAGGAATTCACTGACGTCGAAACCGATCCCGCCGGCACCCACCACCGCCACCGAACGGCCCACCGGCCGGCCCGCGATCGCCTGGGCGTAGGTCATCACCATCGGGTGCTCGATGCCCGGGATCGCCGGAACCCGCGGGGTGACCCCGGTGGCCAGCACCACCTCGTCGAAGCCGGTCAACTCCTGGGCCTGGGCGCGGCGGCCCAGGTGCACCGTCACCGCGTACCTGTCCAGCATGGTGGTGTAGTAGCGGATGGTCTCGGCGAACTCCTCCTTGCCCGGAATCCGCCTGGCCAAGTCGAATTGGCCGCCGAGGAAGGCGTTCGCCTCGAACAGCGTCACCTCGTGGCCGCGCTCGCCGGCCGACACCGCCGTCGCCAACCCGGCCGGCCCGGCGCCCACCACCGCGATACGCCGGCGCCGCCGCGCGGGGCCGAGCACCAGCGTGGTCTCGTGACCGGCGCGGGGGTTGACCAGGCAGGAGACCTTCTTGTGCACGAAGGCGTGGTCCAGGCAGGCCTGATTGCATGCGATGCAGGTATTGATCTCGCCGGCCCGGCCGGCGGCGGCTTTGGTCACCCAATCCGGATCCGCCAGCATCGGGCGGGCCATCGAGATCAGGCGCACCGAGGTCTGCGCGAGGATCTGTTCGGCCGCCTGCGGCATGTTGATCCGGTTGGAAGCCACCACCGGGATCCTCACGTGGTCGGCGACCGCGCTGCTGATGTCGACGAAGGCGTTGTTGGGCACCGACGTCACGATGGTCGGCACCCGCGCCTCGTGCCAGCCGAAGCCGGAGTTGATCAAGGTGGCGCCGGCGGCCTCGACTTCGGTTGCCAGCGCGAGGATCTCCTCCCAGCTCTGGCCGTCCTCGACGTAATCGGCCATCGACATCCGGTAGCAGATGATGAAGTCGTCGCCCACCGCCGCGCGGGTGCGCCGCACGATCTGCACCGGCAGGCGGCGCCGGTTGGCGGCCGTACCGCCGTAGCCGTCGGTGCGCCGGTTGGTGCGCGGGGCCAGGAACTGGTTCAGCAGATAGCCTTCGCTGCCCATGATCTCCACACCGTCGTAGCCGGCCTCGCGGGCCAGTTCCGCGGCGCGGGCGAAGTCGGCGATGGTCGACTCGACTCCGCGGGTGGACAACGCCCGTGGCCGGAAGGGGTTGATCGGTGCCTTGATGCTCGAGGCGCTGACCGAAAACGGGTGGTAGGCATAGCGGCCCGCGTGCAGGATCTGCAGCGCGATCTTCCCGCCGGCGTCGTGCACGGCATCGGTGATGCGGCGATGGCGCCGGGCGTCGGCCCGGGTGGTCATGGCCGAGGCGAACGGCAGCAGCCAGCCCGACCGGTTCGGGGCGTAGCCGCCGGTGATGATCAGTCCCACCCCGCCGCGGGCCCGCGCGGCGAAGTACTCGGCCAGCTTTCCGGTGTCGGCGGCGCGGTCTTCCAAGCCGGTGTGCATCGAGCCCATGACCACCCGGTTGGACAGGGTGGTGAAGCCCAGGTCCAGCGGGGTCATCAAGATCGGGTACGGGTTGGTGGATTGTGTTGTCACGCTGCCCCTTCGCCTCAGTGCCTGTCTGCCCGCAGTGCCGCGCCGACTTCGTCGAGCCAGTCGATCGCGCTTTCCTCGGCCCGGATACCGCCGCGCAGAACCAGGTACTGATGCAGTGCGGTGCCGGTCAGCGAGCCGGGATCGGGGAATTGCTTCTTCTCCAGCGCGCGGTAGACGTCCAGGCGCTGCGCACGTTCGGCGCGCAGGTCCGCGGCCTGCTCGCGCACCGCGGCGAGGTCACCGGCACCGGCTCCGCGGAGCTTGACCGCCAGTTCGCGCAGCCGGTTGTCGACCACCGAGCTTCCGCGCCCGGCCAGCGGCGCAGCGATCCAGCGGGCCAGTTCGGCGCGGCCGGCCTCGGCGACGGTGTAGACCTTCTTGTCCGGGCGGCCCCGTTGGGCGACCTCGGTGACCTGCACCCAGCCGTCGGCCTCCATGGCGCGCAGGGTCCGGTAGATCTGCTGGTGGGTGGCGCTCCAGAAGTAGCCGATCGAGCGGTCGAAGCGGTGCGCGAGTTCATAGCCCGAGCCGGACTGCTCGTTCAGCGACACCAGGATCGCGTGGGGAAGCGCCACGCGACCGAGCTTAGGCAGGCAGAACGCCCATATGCAACTAGTTGCAGTGCAACTGTGTGCATAGCGGGCCTGCGGCGGGCCGGGGACCTGCTGGTGGCTGCCGCCCACCGGGGGCCTCTACTATCAGAAACCGATGAATCCACCGTGCGTCGCCGCAGCCTCGTGAGCCCCGTCACCGGCGGCAGGTCGGCCGCCTTGCCCACCTTCCCGTGGGACACCCTGGCCGAGGCGACCGCGCTGGCCAGATCCCACCCCGACGGCATCGTCGACCTGTCCGTCGGCACCCCGGTCGACCCGGTGGCCGACGTCATCCGCGACGCCCTGGCGGCCGCCTCGTCGGCGCCGGGCTATCCCACCACCGCCGGCACCGCGGCCCTGCGCACGGCGGCGGCCGGCGCCCTGCACCGTCGCTACGGCATCACCGGGCTCACCGAATCGGCGGTGCTGCCGGTGATCGGCACCAAAGAGCTGATCGCCTGGCTGCCGACCCTGCTCGGCCTCGGCGAGCAGCAGGTGGTCGTGGTCCCCGAGCTGGCCTACCCGACCTATGAAGTGGGTGCCCGGCTGGCCGGTGCGCGGTGGGTGCGCAGCGATGCCCCGCAGCTGCGCGACGGACCGCCGCCGGCCCTGGTGTACCTGAATTCGCCGAGCAACCCGACCGGGGCGATCCTGGGCGAAAAAGAGTTGCGAGCCGTGGTCGACTGGGCCCGCGAACACGACGTGCTGGTGGTCTCCGACGAGTGCTACCTGGGCCTGGGGTGGGACGCCGAACCGCGGTCGGTGCTGCACCCGGCGGTCTGCGACGGCGACCACCGCGGCCTGCTGGCGGTGCATTCGCTGTCGAAGACCTCCTCGCTGGCGGGGTACCGGGCCGGATTCGTCGCCGGGGACGCCGCGGTGGTGGCCGAATTGCTGGCGGTGCGCAAACACGCCGGGATGATGGTGCCCACCCCGATCCAGGCGGCCATGGTCGCTGCGCTCGACGACGACGCACACGAACATGAGCAGCGCGAGCGGTACGCGCGCCGCCGTGCGATGCTGCTGCCGGCGATCCAGGCGGCCGGGTTCACCGTCGAGCTGTCCCAGGGCGGGCTCTACTTGTGGGCGACCCGCGGCGAGCCCTGCCGCAGCAGCGTCGAGTGGCTCGCCCAGCGCGGCATTCTGGTGGCGCCCGGCGAGTTCTACGGGCCGGCCGGCGCGCAGCACGTGCGGGTGGCGCTCACCGCCACCGACGAGCGGATCGCCGCCGCGGCGGCACGGCTGAGTTAGCCGGGCCCGGTCACGCAGTCGGCGGTGAGGATCCGCTCGATGGCATCATGTTCGGCCTGGGTGACCCACAGGCCGTAGCCGGACTTGACCGCGACGATCCGCGAGACGTACACGCACCGGTAGGACCTGTTGGGCGGCAACCAGGTCGCCGCGTCGCCGTCGCCCTTCTGTTCGTTGACCGGCCCGCTGGTGGCCTGCAGGTTCAGCGGATCATTGGCGAAGTTGCGCCGGGTGACCTCGTCCCACTGCTGGGCCCCCTTCTGCCAGGCGTCCGACAGGGCCACGACGTGGTCGACCTGCACCGCCCGGGAGGTCTCCCTGCCCCGCTGGAAGGCGACCACCGCACCGCTGTAGGGATCGGTCAAAACACCCGCGAGCACCACACACCCGTTGGTGCCCGGCTTGATCTCGGTGTCGGTCAGATCCCGGCGCAGGATGTCGTTGCGGGTATCGCAACCGTTGTGGCCGTAGGGAACCGTCACGTCGTCGCTCCAGGCCGGCCCGAACTGTGCGCGGTGATACCCGGTCTTGGGAGCCCGCCCCTTGATCGGCAGGGCCGCGAGCAGGGTCAGCGCGGCGGGACCGTCCGCGGTGTCGGCGACCGGCTCGGCGGAGGCCACGGCCGGCCCGAGCAGCAGCACCACCCCCGCGGCTGCCAGGGCAGCCGCCCACCCCGGCCGCCGGTGTTGCCGATCGCCCACGCCGCCTCCCTGGCTCTGCCGGTTGGCGGGCAGGCTACCAGTGCGCTGCGACAGGCTCGGGCGCCGAGACCCGGCGCGCAATAGGGTGGGGCAGTGCTCATCGATCCCGAAGTCGCCGAGGCGCTGGCCGCCGGGCGCGCGGTCGTGGCGCTGGAGAGCACCATCATCACCCACGGACTGCCGCGCCCGGACAACCTGCGCATCGCCCGCGAGATCGAGAACGCGGTGCGGGCCGGCGGGGCGGTGCCGGCAACCATCGCGATGGTGGGCGGCGAGCCCCACATCGGTCTCGACGACGAGGCGCTGTACCGCATCGCCACATCCGGCACCGCGGTGAAGGTCAGCGTCCGCGAGCTGGCCATGCTTGCCGCCGCGGGCGGCGACGGGGCGACCACGGTCGCCGCGACCGCCCATCTGGCCGCCGCGGCCGGCATCACCGTGTTCGCCACCGGCGGACTCGGCGGCGTGCATCGCGGGGCGCGGGAGAACTGGGACGAATCGGCGGACCTGACGGCGCTGTCGCGCACCCCGGTGCTGGTGGTGTGCTCGGGGGTGAAGTCGCTACTGGACATCGGCGCCACCCTGGAGCGGCTGGAGACGCTGGGTGTGGGCGTGATCGGCTACCGGACCGACCGGTTTCCGGCCTTCTACCTGGCCGACTCCGGCCACCGGATCGACTGGCAGGTGGGCGATCCCGAGCAGGTGGCCGCTGTGCTGCACGCCCGAAGCCGGCTGGGCACCGAAGGCTACGGCCTGGTGCTGGCGAACCCGATCGCCCGCGAGGCCGAACTCGACCGCGCGCTACACGATCGGGTGCTGGCCGAGGGGCTGGCCGCCGCCGAGGCGCAGGGCGTCCGCGGCAAAGACGTCACGCCGTTTCTCCTCGAGCACTTTCACCAGGCAACTCAGGGCGCATCGGTGGACGCCAATGTCGCTCTGGTACTGGCCAATGCGCGCCTGGCGGGGCAGGTGGCCGTCGCCTACGCGGGCCGCTGAGGCCCGCGGCGCTCAGCTGCTGCGCACCCTGGCGATGCACATCTCGGGCTCGACGAACGGCTCCAACTGCGCGCTGCCGCCGGGAGCGCCCTCGGCGTTGAGCAGCCCCCGCAGCAGGCCCAGGTGCATGGCGCAGCTGACCTCGGGATGCGACTGGGCCATGTCGCGAACCGGGCATCCGGAGAGCAGGATCGTGCGGTGGCCCGGGTCGCCGTCAGCGCCGGGCGCCGGCGCCGCGAGTTCGGCACCGAAGCCCATGCGCGCAAAGATTCCGGTGATCCGCTCGGCGCAGTCGCCGATGCCCGTGGCCGGACCCGATCCGTTCGTCGTGGGGTCGTGCGAGTCCAGAATGCGGTCCGCCCAGCGCCGACCCGCCCGCTCGGCGCGTACCCGGCGCTCCTCAACGGTCTCGCCCAGCTCCATCGCCAGGATCTCGGCGAGGCTGCGGTAGTCCAGCCGGTCCCGCACCGCCACGTAACCGGTGCGGGGGCGTCCGACGCCGTCCCGTTTGATCCGGGTCCGTGCGACCGCCCCGTCTTCGCACAACGCGTCCAGGTGGAACCGAACGGTGGTGACGTGCAGGTGCATCCGTTCGGCGAGCTCGGCGGCGTCGACGGCGCCGCTGGCCGCTCCCACCAACCGCAGCACTCGTTCCCGCTGCTGGTTCCGGGGTAACCGCTGACTGCGATGGGTTCCGCGCCGCTGGCCGGACTCGTCGTGCATGAAGTCCCTCTCGTTGAGGAGTCGTCCACGAATTGCAGGAGCTGATTCGTTGATACCACTTACGGCGGTCGGCCGCCTTTCGAGCGGTCGGCCGGGCCCGCGACACCGACGGGGGTAACGTCCCCCGAATGCTGCTGACCTCGCTGGCCGACGACGGCTCGAACGCCTCGGACATCGCCGATGCGGTGCGTATCGACAACACCTTACTGAGCCGCGCGGAGTTGAGCGGGGCCGGAGCCGCGGTGCTCGCAGACCTTGCCGGGGTGTCGCGGGTCGCGGTGTCGGCCACCCCGACGGCGCAGACGGTGCTGGCGGTCGCCGGATGCCTGCTCGCCGGGGTGCAGGTGGTGCCGGTTCCCGCCGACGTCGGCGCCGCCGAGCGCCAGCACATGCTGCGCGATTCGGGGGCGCAGGCCTGGCTGGGGGAGCGGCCCGACGACCTCGCCGGTCTGCCGCACTTCGCGGCCCGTGCCGGATCGCCGCAGCGGCCGGCCGAACCGCCGGAAGACGACACCGCGCTGATCATCTACACCTCCGGCACCACGGGCCCGCCCAAAGGCGTCCAGTTGAGTCGGCGCGCGCTCGCGGCGGACCTCGACGCGCTGGCGCAGGCGTGGCAGTGGAGCCCGGATGATGTCTTGGTGCACGGCCTGCCGATGTACCACGTGCACGGACTGGTGCTGGGCCTGCTGGGATCCCTGCGGGTGGGCAACCGCTTCGTGCACACCGGCAAACCGTCGCCGCAGGCCTACGCCGCCGCGGGCGGCACACTGTATTTCGGGGTGCCCACCGTGTGGTCGCGGGTGGTGGCCGACGCCGGAGCCGCTGCGGCGCTGCGGCCGGCGCGGCTGTTGGTCTCGGGCAGCGCGGCGCTGCCGGTCCCGGTGTTCGACGCACTGGTCGCCCGGACCGGCCACGCGCCGATCGAGCGTTACGGCGCCACCGAGTCGCTGATCACCGTGAGCACCCGGGTCGACGGTGAGCGCCGGCCCGGATGGGTCGGTCTGCCGTTGCACGGGGTGCAGACCAAGCTCGTCGCCGACGACGGCGGCCCGGTGCCGCACGACGGTGCCACGATCGGGCGGCTGTCGGTGCGCGGACCGACGCTGTTCGAGGGATACCTCAACCGGCCCGAAGCCACGGCGGCGGCCTTCGACGCCGACGGGTGGTACCGCACCGGGGATGTGGCGGTGATCGACGCCGACGGCATGCACCGGATCGTGGGCCGCGAATCGGTCGACCTGATCAAGACCGGCGGCTTCCGGGTCGGGGCCGGGGAGATCGAGACCGCGTTGCTCGGTCATCCCGCGGTGTCCGAAGTGGCCGTCGTCGGCCTGCCCGACGACGATCTGGGGCAGCGGATCGTCGCGTTCGTGGTGCCCTCGCCGGACGGTGCCGCCCGGCCTGATGAACTGATCGACTATGTGGCTCAACAACTGTCGGTGCACAAGCGGCCGCGGGAGGTGCGGATCGTCGATGCCCTGCCCCGCAATGCGATGGGAAAGGTACTCAAGAAGGCGCTGCTGACGTAGGCTGGCGCGAATCGAAACCAGAAGGGCGGTCCCGTGAACCCTCCGAAGCGATTCAGTCTCGCCGCGGTGGCCGTCCTTGCCTGCGGGACGGTCCTGCTCGGTGGATGCTCGGCGGTGGACAAGGTCATCAACAAAGGTGGTGACACCACCTGCGGAGAGTTCAACGGCCACACCGACGAGAAGCAGCGCTCGGAAGTGTCCAAGATGCTCAAGGACGCCAAGGGCGGCGAGCCGTCGAACCTGGAGCTTTCCGGAACGCAGATCGCGGTCAGTGCTTACTGCAAGACGATCGGCAAAGACAGCGACAAGATCAGCAGGGCGATGCTGTAGCCGGCGCGCCTAGTTGGCGTGCAGGTCGGCGTTGAGCGCGATGCCCTGACCGTCGCGGGCCACCACCTCGACCGCGCCGGTCTGAGAGTTGCGGCGGAACAGCAGGTTGTTCCCCCCGGCCAGCTCACGGGCCTTGGTGATGGTGCCGTCGGGCAGCGTGACCTTGGTTCCCGCGGTGACATACAGGCCGGCCTCGACCACACAGTCGTCGCCCAGCGGGATCCCCAGCCCGGCGTTGGCTCCCAGCAGGCAGCGCTTGCCGATCGAGATGACCTGCGTGCCACCGCCGGACAGCGTTCCCATGATCGACGCGCCGCCGCCGACGTCGGAGCCGTCGCCGACCACCACGCCCGCCGAGATGCGGCCCTCCACCATCGAGGCGCCCAGCGTGCCGGCGTTGAAGTTGACGAAACCTTCGTGCATCACCGTCGTCCCCGACGCCAGGTGCGCACCCAGGCGCACCCGGTCGGCGTCGGCGATCCGCACGCCCGACGGCAGCACGTAGTCGACCATGCGGGGGAACTTGTCCACCCCGTAGACGGTCACCGGGCCGCGCCGGCGCAACCGGGCGCGGGTGGACTCGAAGCCCTCCACGGCGCACGGGCCGTAGTTGGTCCACACCACGTTGGTCAGCACCCCGAACAGGCCGCCGGCGTTGAGCCCGTGCGGCACCACCAGTCGGTGCGACAACAGGTGCAGGCGCAGGTAGGCGTCGTAGGCGTCGACGGCGGTGTCGTCCAGCGACGCGATCACCGTGCGCACCGCGACCGTCTCGGTACCGCGGTCCTCGTCACGGCCGATAAGACCGGCCAGGTCGGCGGGCACCTCGCCGGCGCCGAGCCGGATGGTTCCGGGCGCGCCCGAGCCGCCCAACTCCGGTGCGGGGAACCAGGTGTCGAGCACCGATCCGTCTGCGGCCAGCGTTGCGATTCCGACACCCGAAGCTCCAGTCACGCCGGTCAGGCTACCTTTTCCGCGAGCAGACGCAGAATCGCACGTTGAGGCGATTGCCCGTGCGATTCTGCGTCTGCTCGCGGGGGAAGCGCGCCGGTTAGTCTGAGTGCGTGCTGGACCTGCACTCCGACCCGATTTCCCTGACCGCGGCACTGGTGGACATTCCCAGCGAGTCGCGGCATGAAGCGCGAATCGCCGACGAGGTCGAGGTCGCCCTGCGCGAGCAGACTCCCCGCTCGGCGGGCTTCGAGATCATCCGGGACGGCAACGCGGTGCTGGCCCGCACCCAGCTGGGGCGGCCGACACGCGTGCTGCTGGCCGGGCATCTGGACACCGTCCCGGTGGCCGGCAACCTGCCCAGCCGGCGGACCACCACCGACGACGAGGGGGACGTGCTGCACGGTTGCGGCACTGTCGACATGAAGGGCGGTGTCGCCGTCTTCCTGCACCTGGCCGCCACCATCACCGCACATGCGCATGATCTGACCTGCGTGTTCTACGACTGCGAGGAGATCGAGGCCGCCGCCAACGGGCTGGGCCGAATCGAACGCAACCTGCCGGACTGGCTGACCGGCGATGTCGCGATCCTCGGCGAGCCGACCGGCGGCTACATCGAAGCCGGCTGCCAGGGCACGCTGCGGGTGGTGGTCAGCGCCACAGGCACCCGGGCGCATTCGGCGCGCTCCTGGCTGGGCGACAACGCCATCCACAAACTCGGGGCGGTGCTGGACCGGCTCGCCGCCTACCAGGCGCGCAGCGTGGACATCGACGGCTGCGTCTACCGCGAGGGGCTGTCCGCGGTGCGCATCGACGGCGGGGTGGCCGGCAACGTCATCCCAGACGCGGCGGCCGTCACGGTGAACTTCCGCTTCGCGCCGGACCGCACCCCCGAACAGGCGCTGGCCCATGTCCGCGAGGTGTTCGACGGCCTCGATGTCGGCGTCGAGCAGACCGATTCGGCGGCCGGCGCCCTGCCCGGGCTGACCGCGCCCGCCGCCGCGGCGCTGGTGGCCGCCGCCGGCGGGCGGGTGCGGGCCAAATACGGCTGGACCGACGTGTCCCGGTTCGCCGCCCGCGGCATTCCCGCGGTCAACTACGGTCCGGGCGACCCGAACCTGGCGCACCGGGTCGACGAGCGGGTGCCGGTGGACCAGATCAGCACCGTGGCCGCGATGCTGCGCGGCTACCTCAGCGCCTGACCCGCTCCAGCGCCGCGCGGCCGAACGCGCAGTCGACTTCGCCGCACAGCCGGGCCAGCGGATCGGCGGCCCGGGCATCGCCGAGCCGGGCGGCGACATCCCAGGCCTGCAGCGCAACCGCGGACTGCCCGGAGCGTTGCGCCATCCGGGCGCCTTCCCGGGCGGCCGCGATCGCGCCGTGCTGATCGCGCATGCCGGCCCGCTGCCAGGCACGCGCCATGCCCAACTCCGGGGCGAACAGCGCCGATTTGGTGCCGTGCCGGGACTCGGCCCGCCGCAACGCCTTTGCGGCGCCGGCGATGTCGGATTGGCGGGCCAGCGCGGTGGCCAGCAACGTCAGCGCCAGCGGTCCCCACGAATACCCGGTGCGGTCCAGGGTGGCCGCGGCCGGCGCCAGTAGCGCCGCCGCGTCCGCGAACTCATCGGCCGCGATCAGCACGACCGCCACCAGGACCTCGCCGACGGCCCGGCCGGGTTGGGTCAGCTCGGCGAAATCGGTGAACTGCCAGGCCAGCTCACGGGCCTCGGCAAGGCGATCGGCCATCAGCAGCGTGGTGATCTCGGCCAGTCCCACGGTGAACCGCAGCACGCCGGGATGCTCGGCGCCCAGCGCGCGGGCCGCCAGCGGTCCGACGTCGTCGAATCGGCCGGCCCGCGCCGCGCACAGCGCGGCGGCGCTACCCGCCCAGGCCACCGCCATGTCGTCGGCGGCGGGATCGGCCAGGACCGTCGTGGCCAACTCGACGGCGCGGCCGATGTTTCCGGCGTTCATCGCGAAGGTGGCGCCGAGCGCATCGAGGGTGTCGCGTGGGCGCGGGCCGCTGACCCGGCCCCGCGTGGCGGCCAGAAACGCGGTCGCGCGTTCCGGTTCGCCCAGCATGAAGAACTGATTGGCGGCCCGCGGCAGCGCCCAGGCCATCAGGTCCGGTTCGTTCAGCGTGGCCGGGTCGACCGCCGCCAGCACCTCGTCGGCGTCGCGGCCGCGGCCCTGCCAGCCCAGCGCATGCGCTAGGGCCAACCGTGCCGGCAGCCCGCCCGAGTGCTCCAGTGCCTGACGGGCCAATTTCTCGCCCAGCCGGGGATCGCCCAGCCGCATCGCCTGTTCGGCCGCATCCACCATCTGCGCGACGGTCTGCGGGGCGTCACTGTCGGCGGCCAGCGCCGCCAGCCGCAGCTGCTCACCGACGTGGCGGCAGGGCGACGTGGTCAGCACACCGACCACCTGGGTGCGCCGCGCGCGGGCGCCGGCATCGCCCAGTGCGGCGAGCGCCCGCCGGGCGAACAGCGGGTGCGCGGTGTAGACGACGGGGTCGCGTCCGTGGCCGCCGCGGACGCGGGTCTCCACGGCGCCGAGTTCCTCGGCTTGGCGGACCGCCTCGGCGCTGGTGAGGTTCTCCAGGTCGACCAAGGCCAGCGGCTCGCAGACCGCCAGGTAGTCCAGCACCGCACGCGCACCGGCGGGCAGCCCCGCCACGAAGGCGTCGATATCCTGGCCGGCCGTGTCCGCATCGCCGGCCGGGATGTCGATCCGGGGCAACAGGTTGTCGCTCCACAGCGCGGTGATCGGGGCCGCGGGAGAGGCGTCGGCGCGGCCGGTGACGATCATCCGGGCCGAGCCGGTCAACGCCAGTTGGTAGACCAGCGTGGCCGACAACAGATCGAGCTGGTGAGCGTCGTCGATCACCAGCACCAGCTCGCCGTCGCCGTCGGCCAGCGATGCCCGGGCCGCGCGCAGCAGTGCGGCGGGTTTGCCGATCTCGGACACCTCGACCAGATGGCTGAACGCGCCCAGCGGTACGCCGCGCTCGGTGGGAGTGCCGATCACCCAGCGGACCCGGGTGCCGGGGTGGCGCTGCGCGTAGTCTTCGGCGGCCAGTCGGGCCAGGGTCGACTTGCCGCACCCGTCCGGACCGAGCACCACCGCACCGGCCCGGGCCCCGTCGTCCAGCGCGGCGATGATCTGCTGCAAGGCGGCCGAATGCTCGGGGACGTTCCAGCGGATCGGCATCGCCGCAGAGTTTACGGTCTGAGCCCAGCGCCCGATAGCCTTTCGGTTGTGCGGTCGAGGCAATGGGCGGTGTGCGTTTACTGCGCGTCCGGCCCGCGCGATCCGGCGCTGCTGGCGCTGGCCGCCGAGGTCGGTGCGGCGATCGCCCGACGCGGCTGGACGTTGGTGTGGGGAGGCGGCAACGTCTCGGCGATGGGTGCGCTCGCCGTGGCCGCCCGCGAGCACGGGGGACCGACGGTCGGGGTGATCCCCAAGGCGCTGCTGCACCGCGAGGTGGCCGATGTCGACGCCGACGAGTTGATCGTCACCGAGACCATGCGTGAGCGCAAACAGGTGATGGACGACCGGGCGGACGTGTTCCTGACCCTGCCCGGCGGCATCGGCACGCTCGAAGAACTCTTCGAGACCTGGACTGCGGGGTATCTGGGGATGCACGACAAGGCGGTGGTGGTGCTCGATCCCGACGGGCACTACGCCGGGCTCTGGACGTGGCTGGCCGGTCTGGTCGACGCGGGGTTCGTCAACCCGCAGGCGATGCGCCGGCTGCTGGTGTTCGATGACGTAGAGGCGGCGCTCGATGCCTGTTCACCCGGTACCGCCGGTACCGATTAGGCTGCTGCTTCGTCAGTCGACCCCACCGACCGCGAATTGAGGCGATAACGTGTCCGACCACGACTCCGGCACCGTCACCCGGGTGGGGCTGTTCGACGTGGTGGCCCGCACACCGCACCTGCTGGCCGACGCGCCGACCATCCTTCGCGGGCTGTGGACCGGACTGCGGGCCCGGCCCACCTCCAAGGCGTCGATCGGCAAGGTCTTCCAGGACCGCGCGGCCCAATGGGGCGACCGCGTGTTCATCCGGTTCGCCGACCAGCGACTGACCTACCGCGAAGCCAACGAGACAGTCAACCGCTACGCCGCGGTACTGGCCGCGCGCGGCGTCGGCCACGGCGATGTCGTGGGGATCATGCTGCGCAACAGCCCCGACGCGGTGCTGATGATGCTGGCCGTCGCCAAATGCGGCGGGGTCGCCGGCATGCTCAACTACCACCAGCGCGGCGATGTGCTCGCCCACAGTCTGGGGGTGCTGAAGTCCGCCCTGCTGGTCGCGGAGACCGACCTGGTCGACGCCGTCAAGGACAGCGGCGCCCCCGACGAGCCGGTGACCATCGAGGAATTCCGGCGGCTGGCCGCCACCGCACCGGACGGCAACCCCGCCTCGGTCAACGCGGTACTGGCCAAGGACACCGCGTTCTACATCTTCACCTCCGGCACCACCGGTTACCCCAAGGCCAGCGTGATGACGCACTACCGCTGGTTGCGCGCCCTGGCGACATTCGGCGCCATCGGGCTGCGGCTGCGCGGCAGCGACACCCTGTACTGCTGCCTGCCGCTCTACCACAACAACGCGCTGACCGTCGCGGTGTCCTCGGTGCTCAACGCCGGTGCCACCCTGGCCCTGGGCCGCTCGTTCTCGGCCTCGCGGTTCTGGGACGAGGTGATCGCCGTAGACGCCACCGCGTTCGTCTACATCGGCGAGCTGTGCCGGTACCTGCTCAACCAGCCCCCGAAGCCGACCGACCGGGCCCACAAGGTGCGGGTGATCGCCGGCAACGGACTGCGGCCGGAGATCTGGGACGAGTTCACCCAACGTTTCGGCATCAAGCGGGTCTGCGAGTTCTACGCCGCCAGCGAGAGCAACAGCGCGTTCCTCAACGTGTTCAACGTGCCCCGCAGCACGGGCGTGTACCCACTGCGCCTGGCCTACGTGCACTACGACGCCGACACCGGACTGCCGCTGCGCGGCGACGACGGCCGCGTGCAGCGGGTGCCGGCGGGACAGCCCGGGCTGTTGCTGAGCCCGGTGAACCGATTCTCACCCTTCGACGGCTACACCGACCCGGAGGCCAACGAGAAGAAGCTGGTGCGCGACGCCTTCCGCGACGGCGACTGCTGGTTCAACACCGGCGACCTGATGCGCCCCCAGGGGATGGGGCACGCCGCTTTCGTCGACCGGCTCGGCGACACCTTCCGGTGGAAAGGCGAGAACGTCGCCACCACGCAGGTCGAGGCGGCGCTGGGCGCCGACGAGGCGATCGAGGAGTGCGCCGTCTACGGCGTGGAGGTGCCCGGCACCGGTGGCCGCGCCGGGATGGCAGCGGTCAAACTGCGCGACGGCGCCCAGTTCGACGGACCGGGGCTGGCCGCGTTGCTCTATGACCAGCTGCCCTCCTATGCGGTGCCGCTGTTCGTGCGGGTGGTCCCGTCGCTGGCCCACACCACCACGTTCAAGAGCCGCAAGGTCGAACTGCGCGAGCAGGGCTACGGCGGCGGAGACATCGAGGACCCGCTGTACGTGCTCGCCGGGCGCAGCGAGGGCTACGTCCCCTACTACGCCGACTACCCCGGCGAAGTGGCGGCCGGCAAGCGACCGCAGGGCTGACCGAGGAGGGGCCAAGCCCCACCGGGCACCATAGACAGGTGCACACCTATTTCTGCGGACGCCCGGTGGCGGCCGATCGTGCGCTCATCATGGCGATCGTCAACCGCACGCCGGACTCTTTCTACGACGCGGGCGCCACGTTCACCGACGAGGCGGCCAAAGACGCGGTGCACCGCGCCGTCGCCGAGGGCGCCGATGTCATCGATGTCGGCGGAGTCAAAGCCGGACCGGGCCAGCCCGTGGACGCCGCCGCCGAGACCGCCCGGGTGGTCCCGTTCATCGAGTGGCTGCGCGGCGCCTACCCCGACCAGCTGATCAGCGTGGACACCTGGCGGGCGGAGGTGGCCAAACGCGCCTGTGCGGCCGGTGCCGACCTGATCAACGACACCTGGGGCGGGATCGACCCCGGCCTGCCGGCGGTGGCCGCCGAATTCGGGGCGGGGCTGGTCTGCTCCCACACCGGCGGGGCCCAACCGCGCACCCGCCCCTTCCGGGTCAGCTACGGCACGCGGGTCGACGGGGTGGTGACAGCGGTGATCGACGAGGTCACCGCGGCCGCCGAGGCAGCGGTGGCGGCCGGGGTGGCCCGCGAGCGGATTGTGATCGATCCCACCCACGATTTCGGCAAGAACACCTTCCACGGGCTAGCGTTGCTGCGACACACGGAGGACTTGGTCGGTACCGGATGGCCGGTGCTGATGGCGCTCTCCAACAAAGACTTCATCGGGGAGACTCTTGGTGTGGGTCTCACCGAGCGTCTCGACGGAACGTTGGCGGCCACCGCATGGGCGGCGGCCGCCGGAGCCCGGATGTTTCGGGTGCACGAGGTCGGGCCTACCCGGCGCGTCCTGGAGATGGTGGCATCGATCCAGGGTGTCCGGGCCCCGACCCGCACAGTAAGGGGATTGGCATGACCGCCGGCGCCGCAGCGCGACACGATGCTCAGGAGTGGCGCATATGACCGAGCTGGTCTCAGCGCCGGGCGACACCCGGATGTCCGGGCGTACCTGGACGCGGCCGCAGTGGACGGTGGCTGAGCTGCTGGCGGCCAAGGCCGAGACGGGTCGCAGCATCTCGGTGGTGCTGCCGGCCCTCAACGAGCAGGCGACCATCGAGTCGGTCATCGACAGCATCACCCCGCTGGTCGACAACCTGGTCGACGAACTGATCGTGCTGGACTCCGGTTCCACCGACGACACCGAGATCCGGTCTATCGCCGCCGGCGCTCGCGTCGTCAGCCGCGAACAGGCCGTTCCCGAAGTGCCCCCGCAGCCCGGCAAGGGGGAGGCCCTGTGGCGGTCGCTGGCCGCCACCAGCGGCGACATCGTGGTGTTCGTGGACTCCGACCTGATCGATCCCGACCCGATGTTCGTGCCGCACCTGGTCGGGCCGCTGCTCACCGCTGACGGGGTCCACCTGGTCAAGGGCTTCTACCGGCGGCCGCTGAAGGTCAACGGCACCGAGGACGCCACCGGCGGGGGCCGGGTCACCGAACTGGTGGCCCGACCGCTGCTGACCGCGCTGCGGCCCGACCTGGGCGCGGTGCTGCAACCGTTGGGCGGGGAGTACGCGGGCACTCGCGAGCTGCTGGCATCGGTTCCGTTCGCCCCCGGCTACGGGGTGGAGATCGGCCTTTTGATCGACACCTACGATCGGCTGGGCTTGGAGGCGATTGCCCAGGTCAACCTGGGTGTGCGGGCCCATCGCAACCGCCCGTTGGCGGAATTGGCCGTGATGAGCCGCCAAGTCGTCGCCACCTTGCTGTCGCGCTGCGGCGTCCCGGACTCCGGGGTGGGACTGACCCAGTTCTTCGCCGACGGCCCGGACGGTATGGACTACCTGCCGCAGACCACGCCGCTGTCGCTGGTGGACCGGCCGCCGATGAACACCCTGCGCCAGCGCTGACCTGAGGGGAATCGCCGGCAACGCCGGTCGCCGATGAGGCACTATCGATGCCGTGACACTGGTGTTGCTCTACCTCGTTGTACTCGTGCTGATCGCGCTGTTGCTGTTCGGCGTCGCGAGCACGCTGTTCGGCCGCGGTGAACCGCTGCCCCCGCTGCCGCGGGCGACGACGGCCACCATGCTGCCGGCATCGGGCGTCACCGGCGCCGATGTCGAGGCGGTGAAGTTCTCCCAGGTGCTGCGGGGTTACAACACTGCCGAAGTCGACTGGGTGCTGGAACGCCTCGGCGCCGAGCTCGACCAACTGCGCGGTCAGCTTGCCGCGGCGCAGGCGGCCGGTGCGAACGCGCCGGAGCCACGTTGAGCGCGGTGCCCGACGACGACCGGGTCCGCTGCGGCTGGGTCGACATCGGGTCGCAGCTCTACCGCGATTACCACGATCAGGAGTGGGGCCGCCCGGTGCGCGAGCCGACGGCGCTGTTCGAGCGGATCAGCCTGGAAGCCTTCCAGAGCGGACTGTCGTGGCTGGTGATTCTGCGCAAGCGGGAGAACTTCCGGCGTGCGTTCGCCGATTTCGACGTGGAGGCCATCGCGCGGTTCACCGACGCCGACGTGGCCCGGCTGCTGGACGACGCCGGCATCGTGCGCAACCGGGCCAAGATCGAGGCGACGATCGCCAACGCGCGGGCGACCATTGCCCTGGGATCGACCGAGCTGGTGGACCTGCTGTGGTCGTTCGCGCCGCCGGCACGGCCACGGCCGGCCGACTTGTCGGAAATTCCGGCGGTCACCCCGGAATCGACGGCGATGGCACGCGAATTGAAGCGGCGCGGCTTCCGATTCGTGGGACCCACCACCGCGTATGCGCTGATGCAGGCCACCGGCATGGTGGACGACCACGTCCGGGCATGTTGGGTGCCACCGGCAAGCGTTTAGATCCACTAAAATGCACTTCGGAATCGGGTCTTGTGCACGCGCCGTCTTCGATAGGGGAGAATGGCAGAGTGAATTTGCAGTTCGACGCCGGATGCTGCGGCTGCCGTGCACACCCGGCGCGGAACATGGGCACGGCCTGCGGGCTGGTACCTGGAGGGAGCACTCGATGGCGGCGATGAAGCCCCGGACCGGTGACGGTCCGTTGGAAGCGACCAAAGAGGGGCGTGGCATCGTGATGCGAGTACCGCTTGAGGGCGGTGGACGACTGGTCGTCGAGTTGACTCCCGATGAGGCCGCCGCGCTCGGCGACGAGCTCAAAGCGGTCACCAGCTAACAGATCAGGCGAGGCGGTTCGCCGTGTGGGCGAACCGGCTTCGGCTTGGCTCGGTGGCGCTAGCAGCCCGCCGCCCGGTAGACGGCCAGTGTCTGCTCGGCTACGCGCGCCCAGGAGAAGACCTCCTCGCAGCGGCGCCGCCCGGCGTCGCCGTAACGCTGGGCGCGTTCGGGGTCGGTCACCAGCGCGTTGACGGCGGTGGCCAGGTCGGCGTGATAGCCGTCGGGGTCGGCGCCGTCGTAGTGCACCAGGGTGCCGGTCACGCCGTCGGAGACCACCTCCGGGATACCCCCGACATCCGAGGCGACCACCGCTGTGCCGCAGGCCATGGCCTCCAGATTGACGATGCCCAACGGTTCGTAGACCGACGGGCACACAAAAACGGTTGCCGCGCAGAGCAGTTCGCGAATCTGTCGGGCAGGCAGCGTTTCCTGCACCCAGAACACCCCGCTGCGGGTGGCGGCCAGCTCGGCCACGGCGGCACTGACCTCCGCGGCGATCTCGGGCGTGTCAGGGGCGCCCGCACACAGCACCAGCTGCGCCTCCGGGTCGAACCGGTGGGCGGCGGCCACCAGGTGGGCCACGCCCTTCTGCCGGGTGATCCGCCCGACGAAAGCCACCATGGGCCGGTCGGGGTCCACACCGAGTTCGGCCGGCAGCGAATCGGGTCCGACCGGCTGCGGGCGCCACACGTCGGTGTCGATGCCGCTGTAGATCACGTGCACGCGGTCCGGCCGCAGCGTCGGGTAGACCCGCAGCAGATCCTCACGCATGGCCGAGCTGACCGCGATGACCGCGTCCGCGGCCGTCGTCGCCTCCTTCTCGACCCAGGTCGAGACCCGGTAGCCGCCGCCCAGCTGCTCGGCCTTCCAGGGGCGCAGCGGTTCCAGGGAATGCGCGGTGAGCACATGCGGGATGTCGTGCAGCAGCGCGGCCAGCCGGCCCGCCAGGGCGGTGTACCAGGTATGGGAGTGCGCGACATCGGCGGTGCTGACGGCGTCGACCATCGTCAGGTCGGCCGACAGCGTGCCCAGCGCCGGATTGGCATCGCGCAGTGCGGGATCGGGCTGATGGGCGTGCGCACCGGGCCGCGGCGCCCCGATGCAGTGCACGTCGACATGGCACAGCCGCCGCAGCGCTTCGACCAGGTTGGTGACGTGGACGCCCGCGCCGCCGTAGATCTCCGGCGGGTATTCCCGCGTCAGCATCGCCACCCGCATAACCCGCACGGTAGCGGGCGCCGGTCGGCGGCTGCGCGGCGGATCGACCCGTGAGCGGCGGCCCGCCCTTTGTAAAGAACCGTCGTCAATCGTGCGGTCAACCTGGCAGGGCTTCGAAGGGGCCGATAGGTTTGTGGCCATGAGGGAAGTGCCGCACGTCCTGGGCATCGTCCTGGCCGGTGGTGAGGGTAAGCGGCTGCACCCCTTGACCGCGGACCGGGCGAAGCCGGCGGTCCCTTTCGGGGGCGCCTATCGGTTGATCGACTTTGTGCTGTCCAATCTGGTCAATGCGCGCTACTTGCGGATCTGTGTTCTGACGCAGTACAAGTCGCATTCACTGGACCGTCACATCTCGCAGAATTGGCGATTGAGCGGCCTGGCGGGGGAGTACATCACCCCGGTGCCGGCCCAGCAGCGGCTGGGGCCGCGCTGGTACACCGGGTCTGCCGACGCCATCTACCAGTCGCTCAATCTGATCTTCGACGAGGATCCGGACTACATCGTGGTTTTTGGAGCCGACCACGTCTACCGGATGGACCCCGAGCAGATGGTGCGCTTCCACATCGACAGTGGGGCCGGGGCGACCGTCGCCGGCGTACGGGTTCCGCGCGCCGAGGCGTCGTCGTTCGGCTGCATCGACGCCGACGAATCCGGGCGGGTCCGCGGTTTCCTGGAGAAGCCCGCGAACCCGCCCGGCACCCCCGGGGATCCTGACAGCACGTTCGTCTCGATGGGTAACTACGTCTTCACCACCAAGGTGCTCATCGATGCGATCCGCGCCGACGCCGACGACGACCACTCCGACCACGACATGGGTGGCGACATCATGCCGCGCCTGGTGGCCGACGGGATGGCCGCGGTCTACGACTTCTCCGACAACGAGGTGCCCGGCGCCACCGAGCGCGACCGGGGCTACTGGCGTGATGTGGGAACCCTGGACGCGTTCTACGACGCACACATGGACCTGGTCTCGGCGCATCCGGTCTTCAACCTGTACAACACCCGCTGGCCGATTCACGGCGCCACCGAGAACCTGGCGCCGGCGAAGTTCGTCAACGGCGGCTCCGCTCAGGAGTCGGTGGTGGGTGCGGGCAGCGTCATCTCCGCGGGATCGGTGCGCAATTCGGTGTTGTCGTCGAACGTGGTGATCGACGACGGAGCGATCGTCGAGGACAGCGTGCTGATGCCCGGCGTGCGGGTGGGCCGCGGCGCGGTGGTGCGCCACGCCATCCTGGACAAGAACGTCGTGGTGGGGCCCGGCGAGATGATCGGTGTCGACCTGCAGAAGGACCGGGAACGCTTCTCCATCAGCGCCGGCGGCGTGGTTGCCGTCGGAAAGGGCATCTGGATCTAGCGGCCGCCGCCGGGACTTAGAACGGCTCCTCGGCGCCGCCGGGGTTGCAGCCATTGGCGAGCAGGTCCAGCGTGCTCACGTCCGGGCGCCACGGCTCCAGATTCCAGCTGGTCTTGCCGGGCTGGATGAACTCCACGAACTGCCAGTGGCACAGGAACTGGGCGCGCATCCCGGCGGTGTTGGCCTCCGGGTTGCGTTTGACCACCTCCGACCAGGCCTGCTCGCCCTGACGCAGGGTGCCGAGCTCGCCGGCCTCGGTGCGGCCGGTGCCGGTGGGATAGACCCGCAGGCTGGTGCCGCCGTCGTAGGTCACCCACTGAGTGTGCTGGACGTAGGGGGCCGCGCTGATGCCCGCAGCCCCCAGGAAGCCGCCCGCACCGCCCAGGCCGCCGGCGCCGCCCTGCCCGCCGAGGCCGCCGTCGCCGCCGCGGCCGAACAACACGCCGCCCGCGCCGCCCGCGCCACCGTCGCCGCCGCTCTCGGCTTCGTCGCCGCCCTGCCCGCCGAGGCCGCCGTCGCCGCCGCGGCCCAGCCACCAGGCCCCGGCGCCGCCCACGCCGCCGTCGCCGCCGATGTCGCCGTCGCCGCCGGTTCCGCCGGTGCCGCCGGTGCCGAGCAGGAAGCCGATGCCCACGCCGCCGGTGCCGCCGGTACCGCCGGTCTCGCCCGCGCCACCGGTGCCGCCGGTGCCGCCCACCCCCATGAACCAGCCGCCGGCCCCGCCGTCGCCGCCGGCCGCCCCTTCGCCGCCCAGCCCGCCGGCTCCACCGTTGCCGAAGAAGCCCGCATCGCCGCCGGCCCCGCCGACGCCGTCGATGCCCGCGATCCCGGCGCCGCCGTCGCCGAAGAGGAATCCGCCGTCCCCGGCGTCGCCGAACCAGCCCCACTGGCCCAGCAGGCTGGTGTTGACGCCGTCGAACCCGTCGATGCCGTCGCCGATCAGGTCGCGACCGAACAGCGCGACGAACGGGGCGTTGATCAGGCCCAGGCTGAGCTCGCCGAACGGGCTGGCAAGCCACTGCTGCAGGCCTTCGTGCAACGGGGCGTAGATGAACTGGTTCAGCCACTCGGCGGTGTCGAACTGGTTGGCGCCGGGCACGGCCAGCACCGCGTCGATGACGTCGGAGAACAACTGGTTGGTGGCCGGATCAAGCTGCTCGGTGAAGGACTGCACCAGCGCCATCAGGCTGCCCAGATCGAACCCGTCGGCCGCGCTTCCGGCCACCGCGGCCGGTTCGGCGACGTCGAACAGCCAATCCCAGTCCGCCTGGGCGGGAGCGGCGGTCAGCAGCGGGTGCAGGCCCACCACTACGGCGCCCGCCGCGGCGGCGGCCATCCGGGCCGGGATGAGGGTGCGGCCCGCAGCGCCGCTGTCGGTGCCCCGCCTGAGTACGCGCATGGGTTCGCCAATCTCCCCGAGTAGGAATTAACAGTGTCTGCTTAGGGAACTGTAAGCCACTCGCGCCGCTGCGGCATCCGGAGCGGCGGGGCTCCGGCGCGCCGTCTCACCAGAGGTACGGCACCAGGCGGTACCGCACCCGGGCGGTGTACTCGCGGTAGCCGGGGAGTTGCTCGGTCAGCATGCGCTCCTCGTCGAGGAGGCGCACGGCCAGCAGAGCAACGCCCGGCAGCAGAAAGGCCAGCCCCCAGTAGGAGCCCAGGGCCAGCGGTGTTCCGGCCATCAGCAGCACGTTGCCCCCATACATCGGGTGGCGCACCACCGCATACAGGCCCGTGGAGACCAGCGGTTGTCCCGCCTCAACGGCGACGTTGGCCGCCGCGTAGCCGTTCTGGACGATCACCACCATGGCCAGCCCCAGCCCGGCGGCCACCAGGGCGTCGCCGAGCAGGCAGACCGCCCTCGGGACCGTCGACCACCCGAGGCGGTGATCCAGTGCGCTCACGACGAACAGGGCCGGAAAGCAGATGAAGATCGCGCTGATGACGAGCCGTTGCCGCGGCCGGGTCTCGGCCCGCGGACCGAACCGCATCCGCCGATCCAGGGCCGCCGGATTGGTGCGCAGCAGGTACAGGCTGGGAATCCAGGTGGCGGTCGCAAACACGGCCAGGAACACCCAGGCCTGCCAGTAGTGCAGTGTCCCGGCCGGGACGAACAGCAGCAACCCGAAGACCAGCAGGCCCAGCGATGCCGAAAGCAGGCCCTTGCCGACGGCGTTCATGGCGGTCCTCCTAGGGGGTCAGGTCACGGCGGCGCAGCCCCCATAGGCCCAACGTGATCAGGCCGATGTCGAGCGCCAGCAGAACGACCAGCGGCACCGCGCTGAAGGTGCCCTCGGGGCCGGCGCCGACCAGCGGGATGTGGGCGAACGGTTCGAGGTCGAGTACCCGCTGCGGCAGCCCCGAGATGGTGCCCAGCAGATACAGCGCGATGAAGCCGATCAGAACCGCCCAGGCGGCGGGCGCCAGGCGCGGGACGATCCCATACGCGGCGACCGCCATCGCCGCGGGCAACCAGACCGCCGGCAGCTGAACCGCGGCGCTGCCCACCGCGAGGGGCAACTGCCCGCCGGAGTCACCGGCCGCCGTTGCGTAGACGATTCCGGCCACCAGTCCGGCGACCAACAGTGCGATCCCCGAACCGGCCAGGGCCACCGCCACGTGGCTTGCCAGCCACCGCGAACGCGACAACGATCCGGCCAGCAGGGTCTCGGCTCGGCCGGTGGTCTCCTCCTGGCGTGGCCGCAGCGCCAGCGACACCGCAAAAGCGGCGGCGACCATGCCCAACATGGTGAACGCCACCGCCACGAACGCGTGTTCGAGCACCGTGGTGCCGCCCAGTCGCACCACGATGTCGCGGGCGCGGTCGTTGCCCACCTCGTCGCCGATCCCGTGCACCACGCTGCCCACGAGCAGCCCGTAGAGCGCCAGGCCGGTGGTCCACAGCAGCAGCGCGCCGCGGTCCAGCCGCCACGCCAGCCCGAACGCCCCACTCAGGGCCGGCGCTGCCGTGCCTGGACCGGGGCGTTCGGCAAGCAGACCGGCGCCGACATCACGGCGGGCGGCCAGCCGGTAGGCCAGCGCGGTCAGTGCGGCTGCCGTCGCCAGGGGCAGCACCAGCACCCACCAGCGGTCACCGGCGTAGGGCCGTACCTGCAGCGACCAACCCAGTGGCGACAGCCAGGACAGCGCTCCCGATCCGGCATCGCCTAAGGCCCGCAGCGTGAATGCCCCGGCGAGCACGCCGAAAGCGGCGCCGCGGGCGAACCGGGCGCTGGGCGACAGTTGGGCGGCGACGGCGGCCACCGCGGTGAACACCAGTCCGGAGCAGGCCAGCGCCGCCCCGAACGCCCACGATCCCGCGGCGGGCACGTCGGTGGTCAGCAGGCCCGCGGTACCGATGGCGCCGGTGGTCAGCGATGCGCCCGCCGCCAGCAGCAGTGCGCTGGTCAGTCCGGCATGACGGCCCACGGCGGTGGAGTCGATCAACTCGGTGCGGCCGGCCTCTTCGTCGGCGCGGGTGTGCCGGATCACGGTGAGGATCACCGCGATCCCGATGAGCAGGTGGAAGATTCCGGCCTTCCAGATGCCCACCGCGCCCAGGGAGTCGTTGTAGACCTGCCCGTACACGGCACGCTGGGCCGGGCTGGCCATGATGGTCGCGGCCAGGCCGGCGCGTTCGGCCGCAGTGGGATAGATCGCCTGGACGCTCGCGATGTAGACGCCCGCCAGTGGCAGCGACAGCAGCAGCACCCACAGGGGCAACACGATGCGGTCGCGGCGCAGGGACAGGCGCAGCAACCCGAGCGTGCCGGCCAGAGCGAGACGGTCCCGGCGGGGCGCCGGGATTGCCGGCGGCACGGCCAGGGCAGTCATGCTCGCACCGTGTCGTAGTGGCGCAGGAACAGTTCCTCAAGGGTGGGGGGCCGGCTGGTGAGGCTGCGCACTCCGGCGGCGCCGAGCACCGCGATCAGTTCCCCGAGGCTGGCGCTGTCGACCTGGGCATGCAGCACGGTGCCGGTGTAGTGCACGTCGGCTACGCCCGGGATGCGCGTCAGGTCGCCGGGGTCGCGCATCAGATCGGCCGCGATGGAGGTGCGGCGCAAGTGCCGCAGGGCGTCCAGTGAACCGCTCTCGACCGCGCGTCCGGCGCGGATGATCGTGACCCGGTGACACAGGGCCTCGGTCTCGGCCAGGATGTGGCTGGACAGCAGCACGGTGGCGCCGCGCCGGTTCGCCTCGGTAACGCACTGCTGGAACACGTTTTCCATCAACGGGTCGAGGCCGCTGCTGGGTTCGTCGAGCACCAGCAGCCGGGCATGCGAGGCGAACGCGGAGATCAGGGAGACCTTCTGGCGGTTGCCCTTGGAGTAGGTGCGCGCTTTCTTGCTCGGATCCAGGTCGAAGCGTTCGATCAGCTCGTCGCGGCGGCGTTGGTCGATGCCGCCGCGCATCCGGGCCAGCAGATCGATGATCTCGCCGCCGGTCAATGTCGGCCACAGGGTGACATCGCCTGGTACGTAGGCGATCTGGCGGTGCAGTTCGACCGCGTCGGTCCATGGGTCGCCACCGAGCAGTCGCACGGTGCCGCCATCGGCTCTGGCCAGGCCCAGCAGGATGCGGATCGTGGTGGATTTTCCGGCGCCGTTCGGGCCGAGGAAACCGTGCACCTCCCCGGCCTGCACGCTCAGATCCAGTCCGTCGAGCGCGGTGACCCGTCCGAATCTCTTCTCCAGTCCCCGGACTTCGATTGCCGTCCAGCTGTTCTCATTGCGCATCGGTGGTTCCTCCTTGCTCGGCTTCCAGGAAGGCGTCGTACATGGTGCGGTCGGCCAGCAGCCCGTCGGTGTAGAGCTCGAGGGCGGGCAGCACCATCTCGCGGGCGTAGTCGCGCAGCACCGCGCGCAGATCGGCCGGGTTCTCGTGCATCTGCAGATAGAGCAGGAATGCGCCTCCGCCGGTGATCGCCAGGTAGCGGGCCCGGGCCTTCGGGTCGCGACTGGGTTTGAGGGTCCGGGCCCGGACGCCTTCGTCGAGATAGCTCTCGGTGTTGTCGATCATCTGCCGCCACAACGCGTTTGCCAGTTCTCCTCCGGACTGCATGCTGCGGGCCAGGTAGGCCATCAGGGGTGCGTAGGACTCGATTTCGGCCATCTGGGCGAACCAGGTCGCGGGGTCTGCGGAGCGCATCGCCTCGGACTTTCCGGTGCGGATCACTTCGGCGACGTAGGCGTCGCAGGCTTGGCGCAGGCCGTGCTTGGACCGGAAATGGTGGATGACGAGCGGGGCGCTCACCCCGGCAGCCTCAGCGACAGCCCGGATGCTCACGCCGAAGCCGTGCCGTCCGAACTGTTCGATGGCCGCGTCGCGGATTCTCGCCGCGGCCGTCAGGTCCGCTGAACGCATGTTCAATACGCTAAACGCGCGTTCAGTCGCGCGTCAAGCATCGGATGGCGATAGTTGTCTCGGAGAATGCGGGTGCACCCCGCAGCAGGCGGGCGCCGGTCAGTCGCGGACGGCGGCCAGCAGTCCGTCGCCCAGCGGTATCAGCGCCGGGGTCAGCCGCTCGTCGACGGCGATCAGCCGGGCCGCTTCGCGTACCGCGGTCACCTCGGCGTCGTTGGCGCTGGGGTCTCCGGCCCGGCCGCCCAGGGCCGCCCGGTGCAGCACGACGACGCCGCCGGACCGCAGCAACCGCACGGCTTCCAGCACGTAGCCGGGCTGGTCAATCGGCTCGGCGTCGACGAACACCAAGTCGTAGGACTCGTCGGCCAGCCGGGTCAGCACCTCTTGGGCGCGGCCGCCGATGAAGCGGGTCCGGCCCGGCCCGATCCCGGCCTCGCTGAACGCCTGCTTGGCGATGCGCTGATGCTCGGGCTCGATGTCGATGGTGGTCAGCACCCCGTCTTCGCCCATGCCCGACAACAGCCATAGGCCGCTCACCCCGGCGCCAGTGCCTACTTCGACCACCGCCCGGCCGGCGCTGAGTTTGGTCAGCAGACTCAGCAGCGCGCCCACGGCGGCACTGATCGACCCGACACCGAGCTCCGCGGCCCGATCCCGGGCAGCTGCCAGCACCGCATCCTCGGTCATCGACTCCTCGGCGTGCGACAAGAGCGCCTCGGCGCGACTGCGCGGCGGTTCCGCGGGAGTGTCGTCGGTGCTGGCCATGTCCGCAGCGTAGGACAAAGCGCGGCGGGGGCACGCACCGGCGCCTGCCCGACACGCCCGGGGATTGCCCCGTGTCCGAACTGTTATCTGGGCGCATATCCGCACGGCGTGACGCATTCGAACACAGGTTCACAGTCGGCGTTCAGACACAGCACAGAGCTGGCATACCGCGATAGGCAACGGTATCGGCATGGAACGAGGTATGAACCGGCCTCGAGACGCTGGGAATACGAGGGGCCCGTTGCACGTTGACCGCGACAGTACGCTGCCGTCGCCTGACTGCGGCCCTGATCTGGAGGACGTCGCCATAACCACATTGCTGCCCCCGGTCGCCATGTCGCACCCGACCACTCACTCGGACCGCTACGCCGGCACCGACTGGGTCCAGGGGTCAGCGGCCCCGCAGGGAACCGCGGTGTTCGACGCAACCGGCGATGTAGCGGCGATGCCGTCCTGGGACGAACTGGTGCGCCAGCACGCCGACCGCGTCTACCGGCTGGCCTACCGGCTGTCCGGAAATCAGCACGACGCCGAGGACCTCACCCAGGAGACCTTCATCCGGGTGTTCCGTTCGGTGCACAACTACCAGCCCGGGACCTTCGAAGGCTGGCTGCACCGCATCACCACCAACCTGTTCCTGGACATGGTGCGGCGACGGGGACGTGTCCGGATGGAGGCGCTGCCCGAGGATTACGACCGGGTGCCGGCCGACCAGCCCGACCCCGAGCAGATCTACCACGACGCGCGGCTCGATCCCGACCTGCAGGCGGCGCTGGACTCGCTGGCGCCGGAATTCCGCGCCGCGGTGGTGCTGTGCGACATCGAAGGCCTGTCCTACGAAGAGGTCGGCGCCACCCTCGGGGTGAAGCTGGGCACCGTGCGCAGCCGCATCCACCGGGGCCGCCAGGCTCTGCGCGACTATCTGGCCGCGCGCGCCGGTCAGCGTGACGCCGAAGCGTTCGGCGGCACCGCGGCCCGCTGAGTCCGGCCTGCACCGGCGGGTTTCGGCGTCTGCCGGCGGTATCGCGCTACATTCTTAAAGGGTCTTTATTCAAGCCCGGCTGAGTGATGGTGGCGATCGGAGAGGAGTCCGGTGTGACGGACCGCGGAGGTCTCTTCCGTCGCGCGTTCTCCTGGCTACCCGCGCAATTCGCCTCGCAGAGCGACGCGCCGGTCGGCGCCCCGCGGCAGTTCAGCTCCACCGAACACCTGTGCAGCGAAGCGATCGCCGCCTACGTCGACGGCGAGCTGCGGATGAACGCCCACCTGCGTGCGGCTCACCACCTGTCGCTGTGCCCCGACTGCGCGGCCGAGGTGGAATACCAGGGCCGGGCGCGTTCCGCCCTGCGCGACTCACACCCGATCCGGATCCCCTCGGCGCTGTTGGGCCTGTTGGCCCAGATCCCCGAGGCGCCGGCCGACTGCCCTGCGGACGAGCCGACGAGGCCGCTGCCCGCCCGGCTCGAGGACGGCAAACCCCGAGAACGCCGTAAACGCCGGTAAGGTGGTTCCGGAGCGGCGCCAGCGCCAGGTGACGCTGTGCTCGCGGAGCCTGGAAGCGACCCAGGGGTGGAACCGGAAGAGGATTAGGTGAGCTCCAACAACGAGAACGCCGGCGGCAACCGCTTGGCGCCGCGCCCCGTCTACCGTCCCCCGGTGGACACTGCGTCCAAGAAGGCCTTCGGGCGGCCCGACGGCGTACGCGGCTCCTTCACGCCCGCGGAGGTACGGCCCAAGAAGTACCGCGAGCAGGGCGAGTACGTCCCGCGTGACCTGCCGCCGGACCCCGTGCTCAAAGAGGCCTTCGGCCGGCCCTACGGCACCGGCCCGTCATTGCAGCGTCATCCCGCCGACGCCGGAGCGCTGGGCCGAAACGGCAAACCGGGCTCCGAGGCCACCGAAGACCCCTGGCGCGACCCCGCCGCCGGTGCGGCGCTGGGCGGGCCCGCCGTGGTCCCGCCCGCACCCCGGGCGCCCGGCGACTCCGGGGACCGCCTCGGCGTTCGCGACGTGCTGTTCGGTGAGCGGGTCTCCTACCGCGCGCTGGCCGTTCTGGGCGCGATCGCGCTGGCCATCGGCATCGTCGGTGGCTGGGTCGGACGCACGACCGCGCAGGTGGTCGAGGCCTTCACCACCTCCAAGGTGACGCTGTCGACCAAGGGCAACGTCGAAGAGCCGGCCGGACGGTTCGCCAAGGTGGCCGAAGCCATCGCGAATTCGGTGGTGACCATCGAGTCGGTCAGCGACGACCAGGGCATGCAGGGATCCGGCGTGGTCATCGACGGCAAGGGCTACATCGTCACCAACAACCACGTCATCTCCGAAGCCGCCAACAACCCCAGCAAGTTCAAGACCACCGTGGTGTTCAACGACGGCAAAGAGGTCCTGGCCAACCTGGTCGGCCGCGACCCCAAGACCGACCTGGCCGTGCTCAAGGTCGACAACGTCGACAACCTGTCGGTGGCCCGGCTCGGCGACTCCGACAAAGTGCGGGTGGGCGACGAGGTGATCGCGGCCGGCGCACCACTGGGCCTGCGCAGCACCGTCACCCACGGCATCATCAGCGCCCTGCACCGGCCGGTGCCGCTCTCGGGCGACGACTCCGACACCGACACCGTCATCGACGCGGTCCAGACCGACGCCTCGATCAACCACGGTAACTCCGGCGGTGCGCTGATCGACATGGACGCCCAGCTGGTCGGCATCAACACCGCCGGAAAGTCGTTGTCCGACAGCGCCAGCGGGCTGGGATTCGCGATCCCGGTCAACGAGATGAAGATCGTGGCCGAGGCGCTGATCCGGGACGGCAAGATCGTGCACCCCACGCTGGGGGTGAGCGCTCGCTCGGTCAGCAACGCGATCGCCTCCGGTGCGCAGATCGCCAACGTCAAGGTGGGCAGCGCCGCGGAGAAGGGCGGCATGCTGGAGAACGACGTGGTGGTCAAGATCGGCGACCGTACCGTCGCCGACGCCAACGAATTCGTCGTGGCGGTCCGCAACCTGACCATCGGCAAGGAATCGCCCGTCGAGGTGGTTCGCGACGGGCGCCATGTGACGCTGATGGTGACCCCCACCCCCGACGGTTAGCGGCCCGGCGTCATGTTCGCCAATGTCGGCTGGGGCGAGATGCTGGTCCTGGTGGTGCTCGGGCTGGTGATCCTGGGACCCGAGCGGCTCCCCGGAGCCATCCGCTGGACCGCCGGCGCACTGCGCCAGGCCCGCGACTACGTCACCAACGCCACCGAGCAACTGCGCGAGGAGATCGGGCCGGAGTTCGACGACCTGCGGGCACCGCTGAGCGAACTGCAGAAACTGCGCGGCATGACACCCCGCACCGCACTGACCCGGCATTTGCTCGACGGGGACGACTCGCTGTTCACCGCCGTCGGTGCGCTGGCCGCCGAGCCACGCCCGGCGCCGCCGGCACCGGCGATGGTTCCCGACCCGGGTGCGCCGGCGCCCTTCGACACCGACGCCACCTAGGCCGGTAGCAGCTCAGGGCCGATCAGAGACCGGATCAGCGCCGCGCGCCCCCGGTGTCCAAACCCAGCGACATGCCCACCAGCCCGCGCCGGCGGGTGGCCAGCTGATCGGCGACCCGGCGCAGCTCCCGGCCCGCCGGGGAGTCCGGCGACAGCACCACCGGGGAGCCGGAGTCGCCGCCGGTCACCATCTCGCTGTCGATCGGCACCTGGCCCAGCAGGGGCACCTCGCGGCCCATGGCCCGGGTCAGCCGCTCGGCGACCCGATCGCCGCCGCCCTCGCCGAACAGGTGCATGGTGGACCCGTCGGGCATGGCCAGCCCGGCCATGTTCTCCACCACCCCGACCACTTGCTGGCGGGTCTGCAGGGCGATCGCCCCGGCCCGCTCGGCGACCTCCGCGGCCGCCTGCTGCGGGGTGGTCACCACCAGAATCTCGGCGGAGGGCACCAGCTGGGCCACCGAGATGGCGATGTCGCCGGTGCCCGGCGGCAGATCCAGCAACAGCACGTCCAGGTCGCCCCAGTAGACATCGGCGAGGAACTGCTGCAGGGCCCGGTGCAGCATCGGGCCACGCCACACCACCGGCGTGTTGCCCTGGGTGAACATCGCGATCGAGATCACCTTCACGCCGTAGCCGATCGGCGGCATGATCATCGAGTCGACCTGCGTCGGCAGGGCGGTGACGCCCATCATCCGGGGCACCGAGTGGCCGTAGATGTCGGCGTCGACCACCCCGACCGCCAGACCACGTTCGGCCAGCGCAACCGCGAGGTTGACGGTGACACTGGACTTGCCCACCCCGCCCTTCCCCGAGGCGATCGCGTAGACCTTGGTCAGCGAACCCGGTTGCGCGAAGGGAATGACCGGCTCGTGTGCGTCGCCGCGTAACTGCTTGCGCAACTCGGCGCGCTGCTCGTCGCTGAAGACATCCAGGCTGACCGTCACCGGGCCGGTGCCGGGCACGTCGTTGATCGCCGCGGTCACCATGTTGGTGATCTCGGACTTCATCGGACAGCCGGCGATGGTCAGGTAGATCGTGACGTGGACGCTGTGGTCGGCCGCGATCTCGATGCTCTTGACCATGCCCAGATCGGTGATCGGACGCCGGATGTCGGGGTCGAGCACGGTGCCCAACGCTGCGTAGATCGCGTCGTGCAGGGCTGCGGTGTCATCGTGGTTCTCGGGCATCGCAACCGAGTCTAAGGCAGTGCGGCGAGGTGCCGGCCTGCGCTGTCGGTCAGGCCGGCGGCAATGCCTGGGGCCCACCCGGCGGGGTGCCGGGGAACACCGGAGCCGGCGGTGCCGGGGCCGGCTGATCCGGGGAATCCGGCGGCAACGGTGCCACCGCATAGGGCGGCATCGGCGCGGGCGCGGCCGGTGGGGCTTCCGGGGGCGCGAACGGGAACGGGGGCAGGCCGTTGGGCGGGGCCGGCGCGGCCGCCGGGGCCGGCGCTGCCTGCGGCTCCAGGCAGATCATCCGGCAGGCCGCCGAGGGACGCGGCAGCTGCTGCTGCTCGGGGGCGGTCATCCACGGCTGGAGCCAGGGCAGGTTTGCCAGCTGCGTCTCCATGCTCGGCTGACCCAGGTCGATCAGCGCGGAGCCCGTGGTGTGTTCGAAATGCGACATGCCGTGCAGGGCCAGCGATTCCGGCCCGAGCCCCTCGGGGTGTTCCAGGTGCTCGAGGTGCAGGTCGGCGATCGGCGGGGCCGGCCCGACGATCGGCGGCAGGTCGACCGGCGCCACTCCGGTGGCGTAGGCCGCCGCCCAGCCCATCACGTTCTCCGCGTAGGCCATCGAATTGTTGTAGCGCAGGATGGCGGTCAGAACCTGCGACTGCTCGCGCAGGTTCAGCCCGCCACTGCACAGATACCGGGCGGCCGCCAATGTCGCGTCGTAGATGTTCTGGGGGTCCGCACGGCCGTCGCCGTCGCCGTCGGCGGCATAGCGCGACCAGGTTCCGGGCAGGAACTGCATCGGTCCCAAGGCGCGGGCGTAGACCACCCGGCCGGGCGCGCTGCTGGCCACGATGATTTCGTTGCCGGGCAGGGTGCCGTCCAGCACCGGCCCGTAGATCGGCTGCAGCACATTGCCCCGGGCGTCGGTGGCCCCGCCGTTGGCGTGGCCGGACTCGATGCGCCCGATCCCGGCGAGCAGGTTCCAGCTGACCCCGCACTCGGGTGCGGCGACCGACATCTGGTGTTCGGCGTTGCGGTAGGCCGCCAATGCGGTCTGGGGGATTCCGAGGGTGCCGGGTGCGTAGACGACGGCCGCCGGCGGCGCCGACGGGGCTCCGGCGGCCACGCGCAGGGCCGCCGGCGGGCGGTGCACCGCGACGACGGCGGGCCCCGACGAGCGTCCGGTCGACGGGGTGTTCACCGACGCTGCCAGCGGGGTGACCGCGGTGTTGCGCAGCGGTAGCGAGGTCGAGGGGGAGCGGGGTGTGGCGCCCACGGCGCCGGCGAACACCAGCGGGGTGATGAACATCAGGCCGAACGCCGGCCGCAGGGCCGCACGCGCGGCCCGGCGCACTTTGGCGCCACGGGACACGCGTTCCCCGGCGTCGCCCCCTTTTAGCACTCGACCGTCCCTAATTTCGCTGTGGTGATACCGCTCGCGCTTCGTGAACTAGGTCACCATACCGAACGTCGGTCCTGCTGGTGACCGTTATATGGTCCGCGTCCACAGGCGGACCACCCCGGGCACCGGCTACGGCGCGCCGGGGTCGGGCGCCGGGCGCAGCGCTTCGAGCAGTTCCCGCAGCCGCTCGAGTTCGTGGTGCAGGTAGTCGCGGGTTGCCACCTCGCCGACCGCCAATCGCAGCGACGCCAGTTCCCGGGCCAGGTACTCGGTGTCGGCTTTGGTCTGGGCGGCGCGCCGGCGGTCCTCATCCAGGCTGACCCGATCGCGGTTCTCCTGCCGGTTCTGGGCCAGCAGGATCAGCGGCGCGGCGTAGGCGGCCTGCGTGGAAAATGCCAGGTTGAGCAGGATGAACGGGTAGGGGTCCCACTGCAGGCGCAGCGCGTAGACGTTCAGCAGGATCCAGGCCACCACGATCAGGGTCTGGATGGCCAGGTAGCGCCCGGTGCCGAAGAACCGCGCCACCGACTCGGTGAAGCGGCCCAGCGCGTCGGGATCGAGCTGGAAGCTGGGCAGCCGTGAGGTGCGGGGAGTGGAGAGACGCTGCGATGACGAGCGGTCGGTCACGACGGCCTCCCGGCGAGTTTCGGTCCAAGGTCCGGCTCGGGCGTTTCGCGCCAATCGGCGGGCAGCAGGTGGTCGAGCACGTCGTCGACCGTCACCGCGCCCAGTAGGTGGTTCTGTTCGTCGAGCACGGGGCCGCAGACCAGGTTGTAGGCCGCGAAGTAGCGGGTCAGCTCGGCCAACGACACCTCGGGGTTCAAGGCCGGCAGATCAGAGTCGACGAAGCCGCCGATGAGTTCGGCCGGGGGGACCCGCAGCAGTTGCTGCAGCGGGACAGAACCCAGGTAGCGGCCGGTCGGGGTGGCGGTGGGTGCTCGCGTCACGAACACCAGCGACGACAGCGCCGGGGTCAGGTCGGGATCGCGCACCCGGGCCAGTGCCTCGGCGACCGAGGTGTCGGCGGTCAGCACCACCGGGTTGGAGGTCATCAGACCGCCCGCGGTGTCCGGGGAGTGCTCCAGCAGGCGGCGCACCGGATTGGAGTCATCGGGGTCCATCCGCGCCAGCAGCGTCTCGGCCTCGGTCGGGTTCATGACGCCGAGCAGGTCCGCGGCGTCGTCGGGGTCCATCTCCTCCAGCACGTCGGCGGCCCGATCGGTGCCGAGTTGGGCGAGCACGACGGCCTGCCGTTCTTCGGGCAGCTCCTGCAGGATGTCGGCCAGGCGGGCGTTGTCCAGTGCGTTGAACACCTCGTAGCGGCGCTTGGGCGGCAGCTCGCGGATGGCGTCGGCGACTTCGATCGGCCGCCAGCCCTCGAACTGCGCCAGCAGCTGCGCCACTTCCTGCCCGGGCATCGCCAGCGCCGACGGGGTCAGGCCCTGCACGTTGTGCCAGTCCACGATGTGCACCGCGCCGCGGCGGCCCAGCCGCCGGGAGTGGCGCACCGCCACCCGCGTCACCAGCCAGTCCCGCGTGCGGCTCTGCTCGATCGCCAAGTCGGTGATCGCGACATCGACGCCGGCCAGTTCCGGCAGCTCGGGGTCGTTGACCCGGACCTTGGTGTCCAGCACCTGTCCGAGCACCAGCGCCTCACCGGGACGCTGGTTGAACTTGCGCAGCGAGACGGTTCCGGTGTTGAGGGTGACGGCGTTGGGTTCGATCGAGGCGACCCGTAGAATTGGTACGAATATCCTTCTGCGGGTAGGCAATTCGACGACGAGACCCAGGACACGGGGTTGCTGGCGAACGATGCTGAGACTGACCACCACATCGCGGACCCGCCCGACGGATTCGCCGAACGGGCCCAGTACCACCATCCGCGCGAGCCGCGCTGCATAAACCCTGTTGCTCGACGCCATGATTGAAAGGGTAGGAGTATTTAGGTGACCAACGCGTATCGCCCCCGCCGTACCTGCCTGTCCGTACCGGGCAGCAGCCAGAAGATGATCGACAAAGCCAAGGGTCTGCAGGCCGACCAGGTCTTTCTCGATCTGGAGGACGCGGTCGCCCCAGCGGCCAAAGACCAGGCCCGCACCCTGGTGGCCGAAGCGCTGACGGAGACGAACTGGACGGCGCCGTTGCTGGGCGTTCGGGTCAACGACTGGACCACGCCGTGGACCCATGCCGACCTGATCGAGGTGGTCTCGGCGGTCGGTGCCGCCGGTACCCGGCTGGATGTCGTCGTGCTGCCCAAGGTGTCGGATGCCTCGCACGTGCAGGCGCTGGATCTGCTGCTCACCCAGCTGGAGACCGTCCACGGTCTGCCGGTCGGCCAGATCGGCATCGACGCCCAGATCGAGGACGCCCGCGGTCTGACCAACATCAACGCGATTGCCGCAGCGCCCCGGGTGCAGGCCTTGGTGCTCGGACCGGCCGACCTGATGGCCAGCCTCAACACCCGGACCCTGGAGGTCGGCGAACAGCCCGAGGGCTACACCGAGGGCGACGCCTACCACCATGTGCTGATGACGATTCTGGTGGCGGCGCGCGCGCACGGGATCGCCGCCGTCGACGGGCCGTATCTGAAAGTCCGTGACGTCGAGGCATTCCGGCGGGTTGCGGGCCGCTCGGCCGCTCTCGGCTTCGACGGCAAATGGGTGCTGCATCCCGACCAGATCGCAGCGGGCAACGAGATCTTCAGTCCGCGGCAGGCCGAATACGACCACGCCGAGCTGATTCTGGAGGCCTACGCGTGGCACACCTCGCACGCCGGTGGAGCCCGCGGCGCGGTGATGCTCGGTGACGAGATGCTCGACGAGGCCAGCCGCAAAATGGCGTTGGTGGTGGCGGGCAAGGGCCGCGCGGCCGGGATGCGCCGCGAGGCGCCGCCGTTCACGCCGCCGTCGGGCTAGTTCAGGGCGATCATCGCCAGGATCAACGAGAGCATCATCGCCACGCCGGCGATCGAGGTGCCGGCCACCGCCAGGCCGTGCCCGCCCTCACCGGTCGACTTGATCTGGTTCAGCGCGACGACTCCCACGATGAACCCGGCCAGGGCCAGCGGCCAGAACACCAGTCCGAGCAGGGCCAGCACCAGGGAGGTGACGGCCAGGACGTTGGTCTTCTGCGCCTGGCCCGGCAGGGGGTAGCCGCCGGAATACGGCGCGCCATAACCCGCCGGCGGGTAACCCGGGGTGTAGCCCGGCGGCGGGTAGCCGATCGGACCGCCGGGTCCCGGGTACTCGCCCGGAGCGGGCGGCGGAGGAGGCAGATAACCGCCGGGCGGCAGGTAGTTGCCGGGCGGTGGGCCAGCCGGATATCCGCTGGTAGGCGGGGGTGGCGGGAAGCCGCCACCGGCCGGAGGCGGCGGGAATCCGGGCGCGGGGTACACCGGGCCGGGGGGATAGCCCTCGAAGCCCGACGGGTAAGCCCAGCCGCCCTGATCGGGCCCGGTAGCACCCGGGTTGGCCCAGGGCTGGTCGGGATTGCCTCGTGGATTCTGTTCAGAATCCCCGCCGGGAGCTGTCATGCTGTTCAACCTAGCCGATGCGCCGCGACCGGCTTGTCGTCCGACAGCCGCTTCTCGGGGCGAGGAGAGAGAATTCCCATGACCAGCCCCTTCCAGCCTGGACAGCGTCCCGATCCGCTCGGCGCGGCCGGAGCGCCCGCTCGTCGTGATCCGGCCCGGCTGCCGACGCCGCCGAAAGGCTGGCCGATCGGGTCGTACCCGACCTACGCCGAGGCGCAGCGAGCGGTGGACTACTTGTCCGATCAGGAGTTCCCCGTCCACCAGGTGACCATCGTCGGCGTCGACCTCATGCAGGTCGAGCGGGTCACCGGCCGGCTCACCTGGCCCAAGGTGCTCGGCGGCGGGGTGCTGAGCGGCGCCTGGCTGGGTCTGTTCATCGGCCTGGTGCTGGGAATCTTCAGCGCCAACCCGACCCAGGCGCTGGTGACGGGTCTGATCGCCGGGGTGTTCTTCGGCCTGATCACCTCCTCGGTGCCCTACGCGATGGCCCGGGGTACAAGGGACTTCAGCTCCACCATGCAGCTGGTCGCGGGACGCTATGACGTGCTGTGCGACCCGCAGAGCGCCGAGCAGGGCCGGGATCTGCTGGCGAAGCTGACGCTGTAGCGCTGCGGTGTTTGCGTAGCGCCCGCGGACGGCCTTACCGTCGTGGCACGGATCGGCAACGGGAGGCGGGTGGCGTGGGGAGTCGGCGCGGTCGCGTGGGCCGGCTGGGCGCGGCCGGGCTGATCGCGCTGACCGTGGCGTCGGCGGGATCGTCCTGCGGATCGCCGGACTCGTCCGCCGGTGTCCCGGTGATCAGCGTCTACACCCCCGCCAACGACACCGCGACCTTTCGCGTCATCGCGGCGCGCTGCACCGCACAGGCCGGCGGCCGGTACCGGGTGCAGCAGTTCAGTCTGCCGCGCGCCGCCGACGATCAGCGCCTGCAACTGGCCCGGCGGCTCACCGGCAACGACCGCACCCTGGACGTGATGGGCCTCGATGTGGTGTGGACGGCCGAATTCGCCGAGGCCGGCTGGGCCTTGCCGCTGTCGGACGACCCGGCCGGCAAAGCCGAAGCCGACGCCGTCGCGGACACCCTGCCGGGTCCGCTCGCAAGCGCCCGGTGGCATGAGCGGCTCTACGCCGCGCCCATCGTTACCAACACCCAGTTGCTCTGGTACCGGCCGGATCTGATGGCGTCCGCGCCGGCCACCTGGGACCAGATGGTGGCCGAGGCAACCCGCTTGCACGCCGCGGGCGGGCCCAGCTGGATCGCGGTGCAGGCCAAGCAGTACGAGGGCCTGGTGGTGTGGTTCAACACCCTGCTGCAAAGCGCCGGCGGCCGGGTCCTCAGCGATGACGGCAAGGCCGTCACCCTCGTCGACACCGACGAACACCGGGCCGCCACCGTGGCCGCGCTGCGGGTCATGAAGGCGGTGGCGACCGCGCCCGGGGCCGACCCGTCGATCACCCAGACCGATGAGGCCACCGCCCGGCTGGCTTTCGAGCAGGGCCGGGCGGCGCTGGAGGTCAACTGGCCGTTCGTGCTGCCGTCGATGCTGGAGAACGCGGTCAAAGGCGGGGTGGGTTTCCTGCCGTTGCAGGGGCGCCCGGAGCTGGCCGGCAGCGTCGAGGGCGGCGCGTTCAAACCCACCGAGGAGCAGTATCGGCTCGCCTACGACGCCAGTCGTTCGGTGCTGGGCTTCGCGCCGTATCCGGCTGTGCGGGAAGGCCACCCGGCCAAGGTGACGCTCGGCGGGCTGAACCTGGCGGTGGCCCGGACCACCCGGCATCGCGCCGAGGCCTTCGAAGCGGTGCGCTGCCTGCGCAATCCGGCCAACCAGAAATATCTCGCGATCGAGGGCGGCCTGCCCGCGGTGCGCGCCTCGGTGTACGACGACCCGCAGTTCCAGGAGAAATATCCGCAACACAATGTGATCCGCCAGCAGCTCACCGACGCGGCGGTGCGCCCGGCGACCCCGGTGTATCAGGCGGTGTCGACCCGGATATCGGCGACGCTGGCGCCGATCAGCGTCATCGACCCCGAACGCACCGCCGACGAGCTGGCCGTGCAGGTGCAGAAGGCCATCGACGGCAAGGGGCTGATCCCGTGACGCGGGTCGACGACGTCCGTTCGCAGCGCCGGCTGGCGGTGTTGCTGGTCGCCCCGGCGGTGATCCTGATGCTGGCGGTGACGGCGTACCCCATCGGCTACGCGATCTGGCTGAGCCTGCAGCGCTACAACCTGGCCACCCCGGAGGACACCGCGTTCGTCGGCCTGGCCAACTACCAGACCACCTTGACCGACTCCTACTGGTGGACCGCGTTCGCGGTGACCCTGGGGATCACCGTGGTCTCGGTGGCCTTCGAGTTCGTGTTCGGCCTGGCGCTGGCGCTGGTGATGCACCGCAGTCTGTTCGCCAAGGGCATGGTGCGCACCGCGGTGCTGGTGCCCTACGGCATCGTCACGGTCGCCGCCGCCTACAGCTGGTATTACGCCTGGACGCCGGGCACGGGGTATCTGGCCGACCTGCTGCCCACCGGAAGCGCGCCGTTGACCCAGCAGTTGCCCTCGCTGGGCATCGTGGTGCTGGCCGAGGTGTGGAAGACGACGCCGTTCATGGCCCTGCTGCTGTTGGCCGGGCTGGCGCTGGTGCCCGAGGACCTGCTCAAGGCCGCGCAGGTGGACGGCGCCGGCCCGTGGCGGCGCCTGGTCTCGGTCACGTTGCCGATCATGAAACCCGCGATCTTGGTGGCGGTGCTGTTTCGCACCCTGGACGCGTTTCGGATCTTCGACAACATCTACGTGCTCACCAACGGCTCCAACAACACCGGCTCGGTGTCGATCCTGGGCTACGACAACCTCTTCAAAGGATTCAACGTGGGATTGGGGTCGGCGATCTCGGTGTTGATCTTCATCTGCGTGGCGCTGATCGCGTTCGTGTTCGTCAAGGTGTTCGGCGCCGCGGCGCCGGGATCGGACCAGCGATGACCGGTCTTCGGCGCCGAACCGCATGGGTCATCATCGACCTGGCCGTGCTGGTCTATGCACTGGTCCCGGTGTTGTGGATTCTGTCGCTGTCGCTCAAGCCGACCTCAACGGTCAAGGACGGCAGGTTCATTCCCTCGTCGGTGACGCTGGACAACTACCGCGGGATCTTTGCCGGTGACGTCTTCGGTTCGGCGCTGATCAACTCGGTGGGCATCGGCCTGATCACCACGGTGATCGCGGTGGTCATCGGGGCGATGGCCGCCTACGCGGTGGCTCGCCTGGACTTCCCCGGTAAGCGGGTGCTGGTGGGGGCGGCCCTGCTGATCGCGATGTTTCCCCAGATTTCCCTGGTGACACCGATTTTCAACATCGAACGCGCTACCGGGCTGTTCGACACCTGGCTGGGCCTGATCATCCCCTACATCACGTTTGCGCTGCCGCTGGCGATCTACACGCTGTCGGCGTTCTTCGCCGAGATCCCGTGGGATCTGGAGAAGGCCGCCAAGATGGACGGCGCCACGCCGGGGCAGGCGTTCCGCAAGGTGATCGCGCCGCTGGCGGCGCCGGGCATCGTCACCGCTGCCATTCTGGTGTTCATCTTCGCGTGGAACGATCTGCTGCTGGCGTTGTCGCTGACGGCCACGAAAGCCTCGGTCACCGCGCCCGTGGCCATCGCCAACTTCACCGGCAGTTCGCAATTCGAGGAGCCCACCGGATCGATCGCGGCGGGAGCGATGGTGATCACCGTGCCGATCATCGCCTTTGTTCTAATCTTCCAACGACGGATCGTGGCGGGACTGACCTCCGGCGCGGTGAAGGGATAGCGGGATGGCCGAGATCGAACTGTCACACGTCACCAAGAGCTACCCCGATGGTGCGGTGGCGGTCAACGACCTGTCGCTGAGCATCGCCGACGGCGAGTTCATCATTTTGGTCGGACCCTCGGGCTGCGGAAAATCGACCACCCTGAACATGATCGCCGGCCTGGAGGAGATCACTTCGGGGGAGCTGCGCATCGGTGGCGAGCGCGTCAACGAGCGTGCCCCCAAGGACCGCGACATCGCCATGGTGTTCCAGTCCTACGCCCTTTACCCGCACATGACGGTGCGGGGCAACATCGCCTTCCCGCTGACCCTGGCCAAGATGAAGAAGTCGCAGATCGCCGAGAAGGTCGCCGACGTGGCCAAGATCCTCGACCTGACCGACCTGCTGGACCGCAAGCCGTCGCAGCTGTCCGGCGGCCAGCGTCAGCGGGTCGCCATGGGCCGGGCGATCGTCCGGCACCCCAAGGCATTTCTGATGGACGAGCCGCTGTCGAACCTCGACGCGAAGCTGCGCGTACAGATGCGAAGCGAGATCGCGCGGTTGCAGCGCCGGCTGGGCATCACGACCGTCTACGTCACGCACGACCAGACCGAGGCGATGACGCTCGGGGACCGGGTGGTGGTGATGCAGGGCGGTGTCGCCCAGCAGATCGGGACCCCCGCCGAGCTCTACGAGCGTCCCGTCAATCTGTTCGTCGCCGGGTTCGTCGGCTCGCCGGCGATGAACTTCTTTCCCGGCACCCTGACCGCCACCGGTGCCCGCCTGCCGTTCGGCGAAGTCCCGCTCGATGCGGCGACTCGTCAGACGATCGCTGCGCATCCCGCTCCGCAGGGCGGGGAGGTCGTCATCGGGGTGCGCCCCGAGCACCTGGTGGATGCTGCGCTGCTCGACGATGCCGGGCGGCGCAACGCGGTGACCTTCACGGCCCGCGTCGACCTGGTGGAATCGCTGGGTGCGGACAAGTACCTGTACTTCACGCCGAACGAGTCCGCCGGAGCGCCGGCCGAAGGCAGCCTGGTGGCCCGGGTCCCCTCGGCGTCGAAGGCCGTCGGCGGGCAGCCGATCGAACTGGCCCTGCTGCCGGACAAGGCGGTCGCGTTCGACGCCAAGACCGGGGTGAACCTCAGCGTCGCACCCGCCGGGCGGTGAACCCCCGGTGACCCACGACCTGGATCGGGTGCGTCAGCACGTACAGCAGCACTTCGCCGCGGCCGGTGCCGCCGGTGAGCCGGACGTCGCCCGGGTGACATTTCTGGGTGTCGAGCCCATCGAGGTGTTGCGGTTCGGGCCCGGACCCGACCGGATGGTGCATTACGTCTCGGCGGGTTGCTCGCGCCACCCCATGGGGGACCCCGGCCATATGCTTGCCGACCCGGTGCACGGCCCGCGCGCAGAAATCGTTGTGCACCTGCGTGCTTCGGCGTCCGATGCCGGCCTGGCCCGCAGCATCGCGGCCGTGGCCGCGGCGCCGGTGGTCGAAGGGGTGGTGCTGGCGCCCGACGCGCTGATCGACCTCGGGGGGCCGTTGTGGACCGGACCTGCGGGCCCGGCGCCGTTCACCGCCGTGCTGCTCGGCGACAGCGACATCGCCGAGCTCGCGCTGGAGCCCCCGCGGGAACCGGTGCGGTTTCTTACGGCCACCCCGATCACCGCGACGGAGGCCGCCTGGGTGCGGCTCAAGGGCGCTGAGGCGATGCGGGAGGCCTGGCGCGCGGACGGCGTGGACGTGTTCGACCCGGACCGTCGCGCCTCCGCCCCTTAGCTCACAGCCAGCCGTTGCGGCGGAACGCGCGGTAGAGCACCGCGGAGATCGCGCACATGCCGGCCACCACAACCGGATAGCTGAATGCCCAGTGCAGGGCCGGCATGTAGTCGAAATTCATCCCGTAGATGCCGGCGATCATGGTCGGGACGGCGATGATGCCCGCCCACGCCGACATCTTGCGCATGTCGGTGTTCTGCTGCATGCCCACCCGCGCGAGCGCGGCCTGCACCAGCGAGCTGAGCAACTCGTTGTAGCCGGCGATCTGCTCGGCGGCGCGCGTCTGATGATCGGCGACGTCGCGCAGATACCGCCGCACCTCTTTGGAGATCAGGTCCCGGCACTCGTTCTGCAACCGCTCGAACGGCCCGGACAGCGGCGCCACCGCCCGCCGCAGCTCGACCACTTCGCGTTTGATCTGGTAGATCGGTTCGACATCGGTACGGGTGCCCGGTGCGAACGCGGCCTCCTCGATCAGATCGATGTCGCTCTCCATGCGGGCAGTCACCTCGACATAGCGGTCCACCACGTAGTCGGCGATGGCGTGCATCACCGCAAACGGCCCCAGCCGCATCTGCTCGGGATCGGCTTCCATCCGCCTGCGCACGTCGGTCAGGCTGCTGTGTTCGCCGTGCCGGACGGTGACCACGAAGTTCTTGCCGACAAACATCATGATCTCGCCGGTCTCGACGATCTCCCGGGGCACCACCGCCGATTCGTGCGCGACGTAGTTGACGGTCTTGAGTGCCAGGAACAGGCTGTCGTCGTAGCGCTCCAGCTTCGGCCGCTGGTGTGCCTGAACGGCGTCCTCGACCGACAGCGGGTGCAGTTCGAAGGTCGCGGCCACGCCCTGCATCTGGGCCTGGCCCGGCTCGTGCAGACCGACCCACACGAACGCGTCGCGGCCGTCGGCCTCGATTTCACGCACCTTGGCCCGGGCGCCGGCGGGGGTGAACCGGCCCGGGACTCGCTTGCCGTCGGCGTAAACACCGCAGTCCACCAGCACTCGAGGTGTCGGGTCGTGCAACGCCGTCATGGCGGCTCTCCCTCCGGCGCAGGTGCCGGTCAAATGCTACGCGCCCGGCATCGACCTGCGCGGTGAGCGGGGTTCATCGGCGGGGTCCCGGAGTTTCGGTGACGGCGCCGGTGCGCTAGTTTCGACCCGGACCAACGCCAGACCAGCCGAACGTTCGAGGAGCGCTTGACGTGAGCACAACCCCACTCAAGGTCGCCGTCACCGGCGCCGCCGGCCAGATCGGATACAGCCTGCTTTTCCGCCTGGCCAGTGGCTCGCTGCTGGGCCCCGACCGGCCGATCGAACTGCGCCTGCTGGAGATCGAGCCGGCGCTCAAGGCGCTTGAGGGCGTCGTCATGGAGCTCGACGACTGTGCGTTCCCGCTGCTGTCGGGTGTGCAGATCGGCTCGGACGCGAACAAGATCTTCGACGGCGCCAATCTGGCGCTGCTGGTCGGCGCCCGCCCGCGTGGACCGGGCATGGAGCGCAGCGACCTGCTGGAGGCCAACGGTGCCATCTTCACCGCGCAGGGCAAGGCGCTCAACGCGGTTGCGGCCTCCGACATCCGGGTCGGGGTCACGGGCAATCCGGCCAACACCAACGCGCTGATCGCGATGACCAACGCGCCCGACATCCCCAAGGAGCGCTTCTCGGCGCTGACCCGTCTGGACCACAACCGGGCGATCTCGCAGTTGGCCGCCAAGACCGGCGCCAAGGTCACCGACGTCAAGAAGATGACGATCTGGGGTAACCACTCGGCGAGCCAGTACCCCGACATCTTCCACGCCGAGGTCGGCGGGCGTAACGCCGCCGAGGTGGTCGGCGACCAGGCCTGGATCGAGAACGACTTCATCCCGACCGTCGCCAAGCGCGGTGCGGCGATCATCGACGCGCGCGGTGCGTCGTCGGCCGCCTCGGCGGCATCGGCCACCGTCGACGCGGCCCGGGACTGGCTGCTGGGCACCCCGGACGGTGACTGGGTGTCGATGGCGGTGGTCTCCGACGGCTCCTACGGTGTGCCCGAGGGCCTGATCTCCTCGTTCCCGGTCACCACCTCCGGTGGCGACTGGAGCATCGTGCAGGGTCTGGAGATCGACGACTTCTCCCGCAGCCGGATCGACGCCTCCACCGCTGAGCTGGCCGACGAGCGCGAAGCGGTCACCTCGCTGGGTCTGATCTGAGGCGCTGACTCGTAAGGCGTTGTTGGAAACTGCGGTGCATCGGCCGCCGCGGCCGAAAGAAAGAACGCAAATGCAGCGCAGTACCCTGGACTATCGATGCCTGAGAACCTAGCGATGAACAGCTCGCCGATCGTGATCGGAGACGAAGAGATCTTCGAAGCCCACACGGGTGGGAAGATCTCCGTCGAACTCAAGTCGCCGCTGGACAGCCAGCGTGCGCTGTCGATCGCCTACACCCCCGGTGTGGCGCAGGTAAGCCGGGCCATTGCCGCCGACCACACACTGGCGGCTCGGTACACCTGGGCGCACCGGCTGGTGGCGGTGGTCAGCGACGGCACCTCGGTGCTCGGGCTGGGAGACCTCGGACCGTCGGCGGCGCTGCCGGTGATGGAGGGCAAGGCGGCGTTGTTCAAGACGTTCGCCGGCCTGGACTCCATCCCGATCGTGTTGGACACCAAGGATCCCGACGAGATCGTCGAAACCCTGGTGCGGCTGCGTCCGTCGTTCGGGGCGGTCAATCTGGAGGACATCTCCGCTCCGCGCTGCTTCGAGATCGAGCGCCGGGTGATCGAGGCGCTGGACTGCCCGGTGATGCACGACGACCAGCACGGCACCGCGATCGTGGCATTGGCGGCCCTGCTGGGGGCGGCCAAGGTGGTCGACCGTGAGATCGCGTCGCTGCGGGTGGTGGTCTCCGGTGCGGGTGCCGCGGGCGTTGCCTGCGCGAACATCCTGCTCTCCCGGGGCGTCACGGACATGATCGTGCTGGACTCGCAGGGCGTGCTGCATCCGGAGCGCTCGGGGATGAACGAGGTCAAGCTCGAGCTGGCGCAGCGGACCAACCCGCGGGGCGTCACCGGTGGTCTCGCCGAGGCACTGGCCGGCGCCGACGTCTTCCTCGGCGCGTCCGGGGGCGTGGTGCCCGAGGAGCTGATCGCATCGATGGCACCGGGCGGCGTGGTGTTCGCCCTGTCCAATCCCGACCCGGAGATCCACCCCGACCTGGCGGCCAAGTATGCGGCGGTGGTGGCGACCGGACGCAGCGACTTCCCCAACCAGATCAACAATGTGCTGGCCTTCCCCGGAGTGTTCCGTGGTGCGCTGGACGCCGGTGCGCGCCGGATCACCGAGGCGATGAAGTTGGCTGCCGCAGAAGCGATTTTCTCGGTTGTCGCCGACGAACTGGCCCCGGACCGTATCGTGCCCAGCCCGCTGGATCCCCGAGTCGAGCCGGCCGTTGCGGCCGCTGTCGCGGCAGCCGCCGACACCGTCTCCTGAGTTCACCGTGCGCAGGCCGCTCGGACATCACCTGCGCCGCTGGGCGCTGGGATGGGCGGCGTTGCTGATCGCCGGTTGCGGCGCTCACCCGGCCCCGTCGCCGCTGACCGTGGGCATGGCCCCGGATCCGCAGGCGCAGGTCCTGGCACACCTGTATGCCAGCGCCCTGCGCAGCACCGGCGCCGCAGTGCGCATCGAGGCCGTCGCCGACCCGGTTCCAGGACTGGACGCCGGCGAGCTGACCGTCGTGCCGGGTTTCACCGGCCGGTTCCTGGCGATCTTCGCCCCCGACTCCGTGGCACGCTCTGACCGGGGGGTCTACTGGGCATTGGCGGGGGCGCTGCCCGAGGGACTCGCGGTGGGCGACTACGCCATGAGCGCGGAGGACAAGCCGACGCTGGCCGTGACCGAGGCGACGGCCCTGGCCTGGGACGACTCCAACCTGAGCGCGGTCGTGCGGCATTGCACCGGGCTGACCGTCGGCCGGGTTGCGGGTTTCCCCGCGCCTACCGCGGTGGGGCGCTGCGCGCTGCCGAAAGTTCGTGAATTCCCCAACGACACAGCGTTGTTCGCCGCGCTGCGCGCTCGCCAGATCACGGCGGCGTGGGCCACTACCGCCGATCCGGACGTACCGGAGGACGCGCTGCTGCTCACCGACGGCCGGCCCGCGCTGGTACGCGCGGAGAACGTGGTGCCGCTGTATCGCCGCAACGAGCTGACCGAGGCCCAGCTGCTGGCGGTCAACCAGGTGGCCGGAGTGCTCGACACCGAGGCGCTGATCGAGATGCGCCGCCGGGTGGCCGAGGGAGCCGATCCGCAGGTTGTGGTCGACGGCTTCCTCGACGAACACCCACTGGGCAGGTAACGGCAGCTACCGGGGCCGCAGCCGCGGGATGGCGCGCGAGAACAGCCACTGGTACTTCGAGCCCATGACGCGCACCAGCAGATCCAGAGCCCGTGCGTCATTTCCGATCAGCACGCGGGCCCGGTTCTTCCGGACCCCCGCGAGGATCACCCGGGCGGCCTCTTCGGCGGTGGTGGAGGCCAGCCGCCGGTCGAAGAACTCGGCCATCGCCGCGGCGTCGAGGCCTTCGGCGACGGTGGCGTTACGGGCGATCGCGGTCTTGATGCCGCCCGGGTGCACCGTGGTGACCTTGACCGGGTGCCCGGCGACCACCATCTCTTGGCGCAACGCCTCGGTGAAGCCGCGGACGGCGAACTTCGCCGCGTTGTAGGCGCCCTGGCCGGGCACCGCCAGCAGTCCGAACAGACTGGAGACGTTGATGACGTGTCCGTCGCCGGAGGCGATCAGGTGCGGCAGGAAGGCCTTGGTGCCGTTGACCACACCCCAGAAGTCGACATCCATCACCCGTTCGATGTCCTTGAACGGGGTGATCTCGATGTCGCCGCTGTAGGCGATCCCGGCGTTGTTGTAGATCTGATTGACCTTGCCGAAATGCTCTTTGACCTCGTCGGCGTAGAGCAGGAACGCTTCGCGCTCGGTGACGTCGAGTCGGTCGGCCTTGACCCGCACACCCAGCGCGGCCACCCGCCGCTCGGTCTCGGTGAGACCCTCGGTGTCGACGTCGCTGATCGCCAGCTGCGCTCCCGCGCGTGCCAGCTCGACGGCCAGTGCCTGACCGATGCCGGAACCGGCGCCGGTGACGACGGCGACCTTGCCCGCGAATCCCTGCATGTGTTCTCCCAGCGGTCTGTGGAACCACGAGCGTATCCGGTACCGCCGGTACTGGATGAGTGGGCCTCGGTAAACGAGAGGTGCGGCTTCGTGCCTCAGCCGAACGCCGAGTCGATGATCTCCTGCTGTTCGACAGCGTGCACCTTCGACGACCCCGACGACGGCGCCGACATCGCCCGCCGCGAGATGCGCTTGATCCCGGTCAGCTTGTCCGGGAGCAGCTCCGGCAGCTCCAGACCGAACCGCGGCCACGCGCCCTGGTTGGCCGGCTCCTCCTGCACCCAGAAGAACTGCTCGACGTTCGGGTAGCGGTCCAGGGTTTGCCCGAGGCGGCGCTTGGGCAGCGGGGCCAGCTGTTCGATCCGCACGATCGCGATGTCGTCGCGACCGTCCTTGGCCTTGCGGGCGGCCAGCTCGTAGTACAGCTTGCCGCTGGTCAGCAACACCCGGGTGACCTTGTTGCGGTCGCCCTCGCCGTCCTCGTACGTCGGCTCTTCGAGCACCGACCGGAACTTGACGTCGGTGAAGTCCTTGATGTCGCTGACCGCTGCCTTGTTGCGCAGCATCGACTTCGGGGTGAACACGATCAGCGGCCGCCTGATGCCGTCGAGGGCATGCCTGCGCAGCAGGTGGAAGTAGTTCGACGGCGTCGAGGGCATCGCGATGGTCATCGAGCCCTCGGCCCACAGCTGCAGGAAACGCTCGATGCGCCCGGAGGTGTGGTCGGGGCCTTGGCCCTCATGGCCGTGCGGCAGCAGCAGCACCACGCTGGACAACTGCCCCCACTTGGCCTCACCGGAGCTGATGAACTCGTCGATGATCGACTGGGCGCCGTTGACGAAGTCGCCGAACTGCGCCTCCCACAGCACCAGGGCGTCCGGATTGCCCACGGTGTAGCCGTACTCGAAGCCGACGGCGGCGAACTCCGACAGCGGCGAGTCATAGACCAGGAACTTCCCGCCGGTCGGGTTGCCGTCGGCGTCGGTGGCCAGCAGCTGCAGCGGGCTGAACTCCGCCCCGGTGGCCTGGTCGATGATCACCGAATGCCGCTGCGAGAAGGTGCCGCGGCGGGTGTCCTGCCCGGACAGCCGGATCAGCTTGCCTTCGGCGACCAGCGAACCCAGCGCCAGCAGCTCGCCGAACGCCCAGTCCACCTTGCCCTCGTAGGCCATCTCGCGGCGCCGCTCCAACACCGGCAGCACCCGCGGGTGCACGGTGAAGCCCTCGGGGATCGCCACGAACGCATCGCCGATGCGGGACAGCATCGCCTTGTCGACCGCGGTGTTCAGACCGCGGGGCACCTGCTGCTCGGATTCCACCGACTCACTGGGCAGCGCGGCATGCTTTTCCAGTTCGCGGATCTCGTTGAACACCCGCTCCAGCTGGCCGTGGTAGTCGCGCAGGGCGTCCTCGGCCTCTTTCAGCGAGATGTCGCCACGGCCGATCAGGTCTTCGGTGTAGCTCTTGCGGACGCTGGTCTTGGTGCCGATCACGTCGTACATGTAGGGGTTGGTCATCGACGGGTCGTCGCCCTCGTTGTGCCCGCGCCGGCGGTAGCACAGCATGTCGATGACGACGTCCTTGTGGAACTTCTGGCGGAAGTCCACCGCCAGCCGGGCCACCCAGTCGCAGGCCTCCGGGTCGTCGCCGTTGACGTGGAAGATCGGGGCGCCGATCATCTTGGCCACGTCGGTGCAGTACTCGCTGGAGCGCGAGTAATCCGGCGCCGTGGTGAAACCGATCTGGTTGTTGACGATGATGTGGATGGTGCCGCCGACCCGGTAGCCGGGCAGCAGCGCCATGTTCAGCGTCTCGGCGACCACGCCCTGGCCGGCGAACGCGGCGTCGCCGTGCAGCATCATCGGCACCACCGAGAATGCCGGCTCCTCTTCGGTGCCCGAAGCGCCCCGGCCGAGCAGGTCCTGGCGGGCCCGGACCAGCCCTTCGAGCACCGGGTCCACGGCCTCCAGGTGGGACGGGTTGGCGGTCAGGGAGACCTGAATCTCGTTGTCCCCGAACATCTGCAGGTACACGCCGGTGGCGCCCAAGTGGTACTTGACGTCGCCGGAACCGTGCGCCTCGGCCGGGTTGAGGTTGCCCTCGAACTCAGTGAAGATCTGCGAATAGGGCTTGCCGACGATGTTGGCCAGCACATTGAGCCGGCCGCGGTGCGGCATGCCGATGACAACCTCGTCCAGGCCGTGTTCGGCGCACTGGTCGATGGCCGCGTCCATCATCGGGATGACGGTCTCGGCGCCTTCCAGGGAGAAGCGCTTCTGGCCGACGTACTTGGTCTGCAGGAAGCTCTCGAACGCCTCGGCGGCATTGAGCTTGCTCAGAATGTACTTCTGCTGGGCCACCGTGGGTTTGACGTGCTTGACCTCGATGCGCTCCTGCAACCACTGCTGCTGCTCGGGCTCGAGGATGTGGGTGTACTCCACGCCGACGTGGCGGCAGTAGGCGTCGCGCAGCACCGAGAGGATCTCGCGTAGCTTGCGGATTCTGCCGCCGGGGACGCCTTCGACTTTGAACTCCCGGTCCAAGTCCCACAACGTCAGGTCGTGGCTCTGCACGTCCAGGTCCGGGTGGCTGCGGAATCGGGTGTTGTCCAGGCGCAGCGGGTCGATGTCGGCCATCAGGTGGCCCCGGTTGCGGTACGCGGCGATCAGTTCCACCACGCGGGCGTTCTTGTCCACGACCGAGTCGGGGTTGTCCGAGCGCCACCGCACCGGCTCGTAGGGGATGGAGAGCTCGAAGAAGATCTCGTCCCAGAAGGCGTCCGAGAGCAGCATCTCGTGCACGGTGCGCAGGAAGTCGCCCGACTCCGCGCCCTGGATGATGCGGTGGTCATATGTCGAGGTCAAGGTGATCACCTTGCCCACGCCCAGTTCGGCGATGCGCTGCTCGCTGGCGCCCTGGAACTCAGCGGGGTACTCCATGGCGCCGACTCCGATGATGGCGCCCTGGCCTGCCATCAGCCGGGGCACCGAGTGCACCGTGCCGATGGTTCCGGGGTTGGTCAGCGAGATGGTCACCCCGGAGAAGTCCTCGGCGGTCAGCTTGCCGTCGCGGGCCCGTCGCACGATGTCTTCATAGGCGTCGACGAACTGCGCGAAGCGCAACGATTCGGCGCCCTTGATGGCGGCCACCACCAGGGAGCGCTTACCTCCGGCGCCCTGCAGGTCGATGGCCAGTCCCAGGTTGGTGTGGGCCGGGGTGACGGCATTGGGCTTTCCGTCGATCTCGGCGAAATGCCGATTCATGTTGGGGAACTTCTTGACCGCCTGCACGATCGCGTAACCGAGCAGATGGGTGAAGGAGATCTTGCCGCCGCGGTTCCGCTTGAGCTGGTTGTTGATGACGATGCGGTTGTCGATCATCAGCTTGGCCGGCACGGCGCGCACGCTGGTGGCCGTGGGCACCTCCAGGGAGGTGGACATGTTCTTGACCACGGCGGCTGCGGCTCCGCGCAGCACCTGACGTTCGTCGTCGGCGGCCGAGGGCGCCGCCTGCGACGGCTTCGCCGCCTGCGCCGGTTTGGCAGCCGGCGCCGGAGGCTTGGGCGCCGGGGTGGCGGGCTTGGCGGCCGGTGTGGGAGCGGCTGGGGCGGGGGAGGCCGCTGCCGGAGCAGCCGGTGCCTGCGACGCCGGTGCGGGGGCAGCCGGCTGCGCCGGGGGAGCCTGCTGAGTCGCTGCCGGGGCGGGCGCGGCCGCCCCGTCGCCGCGGTTCCCGTCGTGCTTGTAGTCGGCGAGGAACTCGTGCCAGCTCGGATCCACCGAGGAGGGATCCTCGCGGAATTTGCGGTACATCTCCTCGACTAGCCACTCGTTCTGACCGAAGGGTGAACTGATACCGCTCACGACAGCTTCTCGCCTCGATTCCTGGTCGTCCGGCGAGGCACTTTGCGCCCGCGCCCACCTGCCTTATAAAGGCTAGCCCCTCCCGGTTATTCCGCCAGGATCGCGGCCGATTGTCCGTCGCCTATAGCGGTCGGTCAGGCGGAGTGGGCGTCGTCGTCGGGCAGGGCCGGAACCAGGTGCAAGGGCACCGGCCACCGCGGGGCGGGCTCGCCGAACGCCTTACGGGCGTGGCCGACGACCTTCTTGCCCATCAGGCGGTTGCCGATCGCCCCGATCACCGCACCCAAGCCGACCGGTAGCAGTTTGCCGAACGCCAAGGCCCCGCGGCGCAGGGTGAAGCGCTTGACGAAGTACCGCAGCATCCGGGAGTTCAGCTCCCGGACCGCCGGCAGCGGCAGGGCGGCGACACCGGCGGAACCTTCGGCGAGCCACGCGCCGCTGGTACGGCCCGTGCCGAGCAGCTCGCCCAGCGCGCCCTTACCCCGGTCGCCCACCAGCACCGCCAGCACCAGCGCCCGCCGTCGCTCGTGGTCGTCCACCGGAATGCCGTGCACCTGCGCCACCGACAGCACGAAGAACGCGGTGGCCTCCAGGAACACCGCGGTTTCGCCGGCCACCGCCGACAGGGCCATCAGAGTGCCGATAGCCGGTACCGCCGCGGTGGCGCCCACCGCGGCGCCGGTGGCCGTCGACGCGGCCAGGTAACGCTTCTCCAGCTTCGCGATGATCTGGGCCGGGCTGGCGTCGGGATCGGCTCGGCGCAGTCGCTCCAGGTAGGCGCGCACCGCCGGGCCCTGCACCCGTTCGCTGCCCTCGATGACCCGCGCCAACGCCCGGGCCGCCATGGTGGGCTTACCCTCCCCGGAGGTCGGTGATGGAGCCTGCGCCGACTTCCGCCGTCGAAAGATGCCCATGGTTGCCTCCCGTTTGGTGCGGTGCCTTTCAGGCTAACGCGCCGGCGACACTCGGCCCGGCGAACGAAGCGGGCACCGCCAGACGGCACAGCGTCCCATCGGCGATCCGAGTTGTTCGTGACCTCATCTGTCCGTAGCGTCGGACGCGGTGGCTTGATGCCCCAACAGCACCGCGCAGCGATGAGAGGGGCGGCGCTTGAGCAGCACGATCAGCCGGTTTGGGCCCGGGGAGCACTCGGAACGCGCCGATTCCGCGCGCTCGGGTGCGGTGCGCTCAGCCGAGCCGGTCAACCCGTGGAACGCGCTGTGGGCGATGCTGCTCGGCTTCTTCGTGATCCTGGTCGATTCCACCATTGTCGCGGTCGCCAACCCGAGCATCATGACGTCGCTGGGCGTGGGCTACGACACCGTGATCTGGGTTACCAGTGCCTACCTGCTGGGCTACGCGGTGCCGCTGCTGGTCGCCGGCCGCCTCGGCGACCAGTTCGGTCCGAAGAACCTGTACCTGATCGGTTTGGCGGTGTTCACCGCGGCGTCGCTGTGGTGCGGTCTGGCCGGGGGAATCGCGATGCTGATCGCCGCGCGCACGGTGCAGGGGATCGGAGCGGCGCTGCTCACCCCGCAGACCCTGTCGGTGATCACCCGCACCTTCCCGCCGGATCGGCGCGGCGCGGCGATGAGTGTCTGGGGTGCCACCGCGGGGGTGGCGACGCTGATCGGCCCGCTGGCCGGCGGCGTGCTGGTGGACCGGCTCGGCTGGGAGTGGATCTTTTTCATCAACGTCCCGATCGGCGCAATCGGCCTGGTGCTGGCAATCGTGTTGATCCCGGATCTGCCGGTGCACCGCCACCGTTTCGACCTGCTGGGCGTCGCGCTGTCGGGAGCCGGGATGTTCCTGCTGGTGTTCGCCCTGCAAGAAGGCGAGTCGCGAGGCTGGGCGCCGTGGATCTGGGCTCAGTTGGTCGGCGGCCTGTGCTGCATGGCGGCCTTCGTCTACTGGCAGGCCGTCAACAAGGGCGAACCGCTGGTGCCGCTGCGCATTTTCCGTGACCTCGATTTCGGGCTGGCCAACGTCGGGGTTGCCGTCATCGGCTTCGCCGCCACCGGGATGGTGCTGCCGGTGATGTTCTACGCGCAGGCGGTGTGCGGCATGACGCCGACGCGCTCAGCGCTGCTGACCGCACCGATGGCGATCACCTCGGGGCTGCTGGCGCCGGTGGTGGGACGCATCGTGGACAGGGCACACCCCCGGGCGGTGGTCGGTTTCGGTTTCTCGGTTCTGGCGATCGGGCTCACCTGGCTCTCGATCGAGATGACGCCGCAGACCCCCATCTGGCGGCTGGTGCTGCCCTTCACGGCGATCGGCGTCGGCATGGCGTTCATCTGGTCGCCGCTGGCGACCACCGCAACGCGCAACCTGCCGCCGCAACTGGCCGGTGCCGGTTCGGGGGTTTACAACGCGACCCGCCAGGTCGGCGCCGTGCTGGGCAGCGCCGGTATGGCCGCCTTCATGACCTCGCGCATCGCCGCGGACCTGCCCGCCATGCCCGGTGAGACACGCCCCGGGGATGCCGCCGGGGTCTTGCACCTACCGGAGTTCCTGCACGAGCCGTTCGCGCTGGCGATGTCGGAGGCCACGCTGTTGCCGGCGTTCGTCGCCCTGTTCGGTGTCCTCGCCGCGCTGTTCATGGTGGGTTACGTGATCGACCCGGCACGCCGCACCGCCGGGCGCGGGGCCTACGCCGGGGACGCCGCACGCCGAGGCGAACCGCCGACCGAGCCGATCCCGGTCGTGGCCCCGCATCACGCTGTGCGGCCGTCGCCGGCCGATGACCCGCCGACCGAGCCGCTGACGGTCGAGATCGTGCGGCCGGCGCTCGCCGAGCCCGCACCGGCACGGCGTAACGGTGTCAGCGTCGATGCGGAACCTCAGATTCGGCCCGGAAGCAACGGGGCACCGGTGCCCGACGTGCTGGCCAAATTCGGGATCACCGGCAACAACCCGTCGCGCCGCAACCGGCATTATCTGGAGGATCCCGGTGACACCGCGACCGTGGGACGGCACTCGCGGCGGTGGTGAGGCAGCCCGGTCACCGGGTGGTGTTGCCGACGATCTCCACACCGGTGCCGTTCCAGTGGAACTTCACCACCCCGGCGATGCCCGGTATGCCGCTGGCGTTGCGCAGGGCCACCGTGTCGGGGGTGCACTGCGCCAGGTCGATGCCGCTGAATCCATAGGTGTCCGGCACGGACTGGGCGAGGAATTCTCCGCGGTGAAACAGCACGGCGCGGGTGCCGGGACGCTCGGAGTTGGTGTTCGCCTTCACGATCACCGCCGATATGTCGGCACAGGTGTTGTAGTTGCCGGCCAGCGGCTCCGGGCTCCACGGTTGCCCGCTGCGCGGGTCGTGCGGCAGTTCCGAGACGGCCTGCGCGATCGCCGGGGCGGCCAGGTCGACCGCGCACGGGTCGCTGGGCGGGCCGGGAGAGGCCGGGGGCTCTGCGACGGGCGCCTGCGGCGGCGCGGCGGCCGGGCTGGTGTTCTCGGGCGTCTTGGCGACGGTGGAGTCGCCCGAGCCGCAACCGGCCAGCAGGGTGGCGGCCAGCGCGGCAATCACGACGGACGTTCTGACGGCACCCGGCACACCGGGCACCGTACCGTCCGCCGGCCGACCGGCCGGGGAGGCGCGGCCGACCGGCGGGCGAAGGCGGGCTTCGGCGAGCCGGGTCGAGCGCGGCACGGGCAGGGCTTCTTTGCCCGTAGACTGCTAAGCGCTATGACCTCGCCTGATGCCCCCGCTGAGCCCCTCTCGGACCCGTCCGCCCCGTCCATCCCGGACTCCACCCCGACCTTCGCCGACCTGCAGATTCACCCCTCGGTGCTGCGGGCCGTCGCCGATGTCGGCTATGAGACGCCCTCGGCGATTCAGGCCGCGACCATCCCCGCCCTGCTGGAGGGCTCCGACGTCGTCGGGCTGGCCCAGACCGGCACCGGCAAGACCGCCGCGTTCGCCATCCCGATCCTGTCGCGCATCGACACCTCCAGCAAAGCCACCCAGGCGCTGGTGCTCGCACCCACCCGCGAGTTGGCGTTGCAGGTGGCCGAGGCGTTCGGGCGTTACGGCGCGCACCTGCCGCGGATCAACGTGCTGCCGATCTACGGCGGGGCCTCCTACACCGTGCAGCTCTCGGGGCTGAAGCGCGGCGCACAGGTGGTGGTGGGTACGCCGGGCCGGGTCATCGACCACCTGGAACGTGGCAGCCTGGACCTGTCGCACCTGGACTACCTGGTGCTCGACGAGGCCGACGAGATGCTGCAGATGGGTTTCGCCGAAGACGTCGAACGCATCCTGGCCGACACGCCTGAGTACAAGCAGGTCGCCCTGTTCTCGGCGACCATGCCCGCGGCCATTCGCCGCATCACCAGCCGTTACCTGCACGACCCGGTCGAAGTCACCGTCAAGGCGAAAACCACCACGGCGGAGAACATCTCGCAGCGTTACATCGAGGTCGCCGGTCCGCGCAAGATGGACGCCCTGACCAGGGTGCTCGAAGTCGAGCCCTTCGAAGCGATGATCGTCTTCGTCCGTACCAAGCAGGCCACCGAGGAGGTCGCCGAAAAGCTGCGCGCCCGCGGCTTTTCCGCGGCGGCCATCAACGGAGATATCGCCCAGGCGCAGCGCGAGCGCACCATCACCGCGCTGAAGAACGGCAGCATCGACATCCTGGTCGCCACCGATGTCGCCGCCCGTGGCCTGGACGTCGACCGGATCTCCCACGTGGTCAACTACGATATTCCCAACGACCCCGAGGCCTATGTGCACCGGATCGGGCGCACCGGCCGGGCCGGGCGGTCGGGAACCGCGCTGCTGTTCGTCAGCCCCCGCGAACGCCATCTGCTGCGGCTCATCGAGAAGGTGACGCGCCAGAAGCTGGTCGAGTCCGAGCTGCCCAGCGTGGACGACGTCAACGCTCAGCGGGTCTCGAAATTCGCCGACGCGATCACCGGCCACCTCAGTGCCCCGGGCATCGAGTTGTTCCGCCGTCTGGTCGAGGACTACAGCCGCGAGCACAACGTCCCGATGGCCGACATCGCCGCCGCACTGGCGGTGCAGTCCCGGGACGGCGAGGCGTTCCTCATGGTGGAACCGCCGCCGGACAAGCGACGCGAACGCGTCAAGCCGGACCGCGACGGCGGCCGGGATGACCGCAGAGGCGACCGCAAGGGCCCGCCGAAGGACGGATTCGCCACCTACCGGATCTCGGTCGGCAAGCGGCACAAGGTCAACCCGGGTGCCATCGTCGGGGCGCTGGCCAATGAGGGCGGCCTGCACCGCAGCGATTTCGGCAACATCAGCATCAAGGTGGACCACTCGCTGGTGGAGCTTCCGGCCAAGCTGTCCGGCAAGACGCTCAAGGCGTTGGAGCAGACCCGGATTCAGGGACAGCTGATCAACCTGAGTCGGGAACGGCCGTCCGGCAAGCCCAGTCGTCGTCCTGAAGGCGGGCACCGGAAACGCAACGAATGACCCTGCCGCGCGAGGAGGTCGCCCAGGGCGGGCTCGAGCAGATCGACCATGTCGATCGGGTCGCGTCGCTGACGGGTGTGCGTGCGGTGGCCGCGATTCTGGTGGTCGGAACGCACGCGGCCTACACCACCGGCAAGTACACCCATGGCTACGCGGGGCTGCTGGGTTCGCGCATGGAGATCGGCGTGCCGATCTTCTTCGTGCTCTCCGGTTTTCTGCTGTTCCAGCCGTGGGTTCGGGCGACGGCGTTCGGGGCGCCCGAACCCTCGGTGCGGCGCTACGCCTGGCACCGGGTGCGGCGCATCATGCCCGCCTATGTGGTCACGGTGCTGCTGGCCTACGTGATCTACCACTTCCGCACGGCCGGCCCGAACCCCGGCCATTCCTGGATCGGGCTGCTGCGCAACCTGACGCTGACCCAGATCTACACCGACAACTACATGTTCGGGTACCTGCATCAGGGCCTCACCCAGATGTGGAGCCTGGCGGTCGAGGTCGCCTTCTACGTGGTGTTGCCCCTGCTGGCCTACGTGACATTGGTCTGGCTGTGCCGTCGGCAGTGGCGGCCGGGGCTGTTGCTGGCGGGGCTGGCCGCCGCGGCTGCGATCACGCCGCTGTGGTTGACGCTGGTGCACGTGACCGACTTCCTTCCCGACGGCGCCCGGCTGTGGCTGCCGGGTTACCTGGCCTGGTTCGTGGCCGGGATGGTGCTGGCGGTGCTGCGGGCCATGGGCGTGCGGTGCTACGGATTCGTCGCGATTCCGTTGGCGCTCATCTGTTATTTCATCGCTTCCACCCCGATCGCCGGGGAGCCCACCACGTCACCGGCCAAGTTGTCCGAGGCCCTGGTCAAGGCGGGCTTCTACGCGGCAATCGCCGCGCTGATGGTGGCGCCGTTGGCGTTGGGCAACCGGGGCTGGTACGCGCGGCTGCTGGCGAGCCGGCCGATGGTGTGGCTGGGGGAGATCTCCTACGAGATCTTCCTGGTGCACCTGGTGCTGATGGAGGTGGTGATGGTGCAGGTGCTGCGCGCCCCGGTCTACACCGGCTCGATGGCGGCGCTGTTCGTGCTCACCATGGCGGTCACCGTCCCGGCGGCATGGCTGCTGCACCGGTTTACCCGGGTGCGGAGTTGAGCCGGCCGGGCGACACCACGACCGGCACCACGAACTGCCTCAGCATCGCCCGTTCCTCCTCGGCGTCGCGGCCGGGAAAGCTCAGCAGCGAGGTCAGCACCCGCACCACCCAGCGGGCGCGCGCCGGCACCGTGTCGCTGTCCTGACCGTCCAGCCCGGACAGGAAGGACGTGACCATCACGGTGATGACCTCGGACTGCGCAGCCATGGTGGCACCGATCGGCGGGCCGCTCTCGGCGAACCACGACGCCAGGGCCGGGTTGTTGCGCACCAGCGCCAGGGATTCGGTGATCCCGGCCACCAGCCGCTCCGCCGGATCCTCGACACCGGCCAGCCGCTGGGTCAACTGGTGATAGAGCGCATTGGCCCACCGGTGCGCATAGGCGGTGTGCAGCGCGTCGCGGCTCTCGAAGTACCGATACAGCGTGGCGCGCGAACATCCCGCGGCGCGGGCGATCTCATTCATGCCCACCGAAGCGGGATCCTGTTGCGCGAACAGCTTCTCGGCCGCGTCGAGAATCTTCTCGGCGGCCAGCTCACCGCGCTGATCGGACAGCCAGGACCGCCCAGCCATCACGACCCGACGGTGAACGGTACCGAGATTGGACGCCGCACGTAACTGCCGCCGGCCCAGACGATCCCGGACTCGTCGACGGAGTAGTCGGGGCAGCGGGCCAGCAGTTCCTCCAGCGCCACCCGCGCCTGCATCCGTGCCGCCTGGTTGCCGATGCAGTGGTGGGCGCCGTAGCTGAAAGTCAGAATCTGGTGCGGTTTGCGCAACACGTTCAGCTCGCCGGCGTCGGGGCCGAACTGGCGTTCGTCACGGTTGCCCGAGCCGTAGAGCAGCAGCACCTTGCGGTCGGCGGGAATGGTGGTGTCGCCGACGGTCACGTCCCGGGTGGTGGTTCGGGCCAGCCCCTGCACCGGGGAGGTCAGCCGCAGCAACTCCTCGACGGCGTCGCGGACCAGCTCCGGCTTGTCGACGAGCAGCTGACGCTGATCGGGGTGCTGCTGCAGCAGTTGCACTGAGCCGCCGAGCATTCCGGTGGTGGTGTCGTTGCCGCCGGTGACCATGGTGAAGGTGAAGGCGAGCACCGAGAGCAGTCCCTGGATGTCGCCGTCGGCGCCCAGGCCCGCCGAAACCAGGTGCGAGACGGTGTCGTCCTGCGGGTCGGTGCGGCGGCGTTCGATGAGCCCACCGAAGTAGGCCATCATCTGTCCGACCGCTTCCCCGGCCGAGGCCACGCCGTCTTCGCTGACGGTGGCCGCCACCACCGCGTCGGTCCAGCCGTCGAACTGGTCGCGGTCTTCCTCGGGCACGCCCAGGTAGTGGGCAACCACCATCGAGGGCAGCGGTTTGAACAGTTCGGCGACGATGTCGCCGCCGCCGTTGGCCTTGAGCCGCTCCAGGCGTTCGACCACGAACTGGCGCACCTTGGGCTCGAGTAGCTCGACCTGTCGCGGCATGAAGCCGCGGGCTACGAGTTTGCGAAACTCGGTGTGTACCGGGGGATCCTGCATCACCATCGGCGGATTGTCGGCAAGGCCGATCATCTCCAGCTCGCGGTAGTTGATGGTCAGCCCCTGGGCGGACGAGAAGGTCTCATGGTCGGCGGCGGCGGCCCAGATGTCGGCGTGCCGGGACATCACGTAGTAGTCCTGATCCGGCGCGCCCGGCGGAATCACGTGGTGGACGGGGTCGTGGTCGCGCAGCGCGGCGTACATCGGCCAGGGGTTGGGCCAGGTGTCGGCGTTGCAGAGCTCAAACTTCGGATGAGACAGCGTGGTCGTCATGTCTCATTGATACGACAACGGTTCAACCGGTGTCAATGGCCAAATGTGATCTGCGTCGCCGTCTCGGGTCAGATCCCCGAACCTGGGTTGAGGATGTTCAGCGGGTCCAGCGCGGACTTGACCCGCTGATTGAGCGCCATCGCCTCGGGCCCCAACTGGTCGGCCAGCCACGGCCGCTTCAAACGGCCCACGCCGTGCTCACCGGTGATGGTGCCGCCCAGCGCCAGGGCCAGATCCATGATCTCGCCGTAGGCCAGCTCGGCGCGCCGCAGATTCTCGGGATCGCTCGGGTCGTGCACGATCAGCGGGTGGGTGTTGCCGTCTCCGGCGTGGGCGATCACCGAGATCAGCAGCGAACGTTCCGCGGCGATCTTCTCGATGCCGGTGATCAGCTCCGCCAGCCGCGGCACCGGCACCCCGACGTCCTCGAGCAGCAGCGGACCCTTCGCCTCGACCGCCGGGATGCAGAATCGCCGGGCTGCGACGAAACCTTCGGCCTCGACCGGGTCGGCGGTGGAGAACACCTCCTTGGCGTGGTGCTCGGCGAATACCCGGGCCATCAGCTCGACATCCTCGGCGCCGGCGTGGCCGCGCTCGTCGGAGGCCGCCACCAGCATGGCCGCGGCGTCGCGGTCCAGCCCCATGCGCAGCTGGTCCTCGACGGCGTTGATCGCCGCGCCGTCCATGAACTCCAGCATCGACGGGCGCAGCCGCCCGGACACGTCGAGGACGGCATCGGCCGCGGCGCTGACCGAGTCGAAGGTGGCCACCACCACCGAGGAGGCGGGCTGGGCCGGCAGCAGTCGCAACGTCACCTCGGTGATCACGCCGAGAGTGCCCTCGCTGCCGACGAACAACTTGGTCAGGGACAGTCCCGCGACGTCCTTGAGGCGCGGCCCGCCCAGCCGCACGGCGGTGCCGTCGGCCAGCACCACCTGCAGGCCCAGCACGTAATCGGTGGTGACGCCGTATTTGACGCAGCACAGCCCGCCGGCGTTGGTGGCGATGTTGCCGCCGATGCTGCAGATCTCGAAGGACGACGGGTCCGGCGGGTACCACAAGCCGTATTCCGCGACCGCCTTCTTCACCTCGGCGTTGAACAGTCCGGGCTGGCATACCGCGGTCCGGGTGACCGGATCCACGGTGATGTCACGCATCTTCTCGGTGCACAGCACGATCCCGCCGTCGATGGCGGTGGCACCACCGGACAACCCGCTGCCGGCACCGCGGGTCACCACCGGAATGCGGTGCGCGGTGGCCCACCGCAGGACGGTCTGCACCTGTTCGGTACGCAGCGGTCGGACCACCGCCAGCGGCTGGCCCGCCCGGGGATCCAGCGCGTTGTCCTGCCGGTACCCCGCGGTGATCGTCGGGTCGGTGACCACCATGCCCTCGGGCAGATCGGCTGTGAGCTGGGCCAGCGCGTCGGTGTTCACGCAGGCGATCCTAGTTGCGGGCGGACCCGAGGGTCTGCCGGCGCGATCAGCTCGTCACCAGGCCGCCGAGGGTGCCGATCAGGCCGAGCGCCGGATCCAGCAGGTACTCCTGGAACCCGCTGACATCGAACAGCAGTTGGATGGCCTCCCCGATGGGGCCTTCGATCGCGGTGAAAGCGGTGAACGGGTTGATGTAGTCGTTGAGCCACGACACCGCCTGCGCGTACGGTTCGCCGATCTCGGTGGCCGTCCAGGCGCGCACGTCGTCGAACAGCTCCATCAGTTCGGCGTAGCCCGGAAGGTCCGCGCCGAACAGCGCCAAGGCGTTGTCCGCGCCCTGCACGACGGCCCTGGTGAAATCGACCAGGAAGGTCGCCGGGTCGATGATCGGGATGAGTTGGGCGGGCACCGGTTCGCCGAACGGAACCGACCTGTCGTAGCCGGCTTCGACGATCACCCGCAGCGCCGGCTGCACGATCTCCAGCCAGGACTCCGGTACCCCCAGGGTCCGCAGCGGGCTCAGCAGCGGCAGCTCGGCGGTCGGGATGAAATAGAACGTGGTGTCGCCGGTGACCTGCCGGACGATGTCGGTCGAGCCCGCAACGTACTCGTCGGCGAACGGACCGACCAGCGGCTGCGACGGTGGCCACACCGCCGGAACGAGCTGTGGCAGTGGACCGTCGGCGTAGCCCCCATGGGTGTAGAGGAATCCGAGGAAGGCGTTGAGGACCGCCACCAGATTGAGGGGGTACTGCGGAAAATCCGCGTTGGCGTCGTATTGCGCGGCCACGTCGATGGTGGCGATATCGCCGTTGGTCGGTGCCGCCCCATTGAAGTTGAGCCCCGGCATGCCCGGGATCACCAGGCCGTCGAAGCGTTCGAGGAATCCGCCGTTGGGCCGGTTGCCCGAACCCAGGAGCAAGAACGTCACGTCGGGGTCGGGTTGCCCCGACTGCATCATGTCGATCTTCTGCAGAACCGCGATCTGCGCGCTCTGCGAATATCCCGCCACCACATAGGGCTGACTGTCAGGCTGCTGCGCCATCGCTGCCGCAAGGTTCGCCAGGCCGGTGGGAATCGACGTGCTGGCCCCGGATGCGGGGTAGGGGACCACCACCGGGACATGATCGGCGCCGGTAGCCGGGTTGATGTAGTCGGCGACTACCGCGTCCTGCCACCGTTGGCTCGGGGTCGGCATGAAGGTGCCGCCCATGATCAGCGCCGTCTGTGGATCGTCGGGGGCACCGGCGTGCGCCGGTACCACCGGCGCCGCGAACGCCACCGACGCGCCGCACAGCAACGTCGCAAGCAACCGGCCGGAAGGCCAGCGTCGGCCCACGTCTGGCCCCCTTGTGTCCGGTGAGGGGTCAACTATGTCTGAGAATCTCTCAGAAATCAAGGCCGTTTGCCCACTCCGAGCTGGGTGCGGGCACAGTGGACGCATGCTCAACCACCCGCGCACGGGGCAGCCGTTCGAGTCGCCGGTGCCGCCCGGGACCGGCTGGCCCGGCGACCCGGCCACCCCGCACACCCCGCCGGCGGCCGACGCCGCGCAGGTGGTGGAGCTGGCTGGTCAGTCCGAGGCGATCGACGAGCTCGACGCGCTGGTCAGCGTCTGCCGGGCCTGCCCGCGGCTGGTGGACTGGCGCGAGCACGTGGCGGTCACCAAGCGGAAGTCCTTTGCCGACCAGCCCTATTGGGGCCGGCCGGTGCCCGGCTGGGGCTCGCGCAAACCCAAGATCGTGATCGTGGGGCTGGCTCCGGCGGCCAACGGCGCCAACCGCACCGGCCGGATGTTCACCGGCGACCGGTCCGGCGACCAGTTGTACGCCGCGCTCTACCGTGCCGGACTGGTCAACCAGCCGACCAGCGTCGACGCTGCCGATGGCTTGCATGCCAACGGCATCCGGATCACCGCCCCGGTGCGGTGCGCTCCGCCGGACAACGCTCCCAGCACCGTCGAGCGCAACACCTGCGCACCGTGGCTCGACGCCGAATGGCAGTTGATCGCCCCGTCGGTACGGGTGATCGTCGCTCTGGGCGGGTTCGCCTGGCAGATCGCGCTGCGTATTGCCGCCGACCCCGTGCCCAAGCCCAAGCCGAAGTTCGGCCACGGCGTGGTCGTGGGTCTGGGTCCGGCGTTGCACCTGGTGGGCTGCTATCACCCCAGCCAGCAGAACATGTTCACCGGCCGGCTGACCCCGGCGATGCTGGACGACATCTTTGCCCAGGCCTCGGCGCTGGCGGGACTATCCGGCTGACTTCCGGTGTTGACTAAGAGCGTGCGACTCTCCGTTCTCGACCTCATCCCGGTCCGCTCCGACCAGACCAGCGCCGACGCGCTGGCTGCCACGGTGCGGTTGGCCCAGACCGCCGACCGCCTCGGCTTCACCCGGTACTGGGTGGCCGAGCACCACAACATGCCGTCGGTGGGAGCGACCAGCCCGCCGGTGGTGCTGGCCTACCTCGCCGCGCAGACGGCGCAGGTGCGGCTGGGCTCGGGTGGGGTGATGCTGCCGAACCACGCCCCGCTGGCGGTCGCCGAACAGTTCGCGCTGCTGGAGGCCGCCGCCCCGGGGCGCATCGACTTGGGGATCGGCCGGGCGCCGGGTTCGGACCCGGTCACCTCGGTCATGTTGCGGGGCAACCGGAGCGGCGCTCCCGACGAGGACGTCGCGAACTTCCCCGACTACCTCGACCATGTGCGGGCGATGATGAGCAGCCGCGGCGTGCAGGTCCAGCTGCGCGACGGCGACTATCTGCTCAAGGCCACCCCGGCCGCCGTCGGGGAGCCGCAACTGTGGCTGCTGGGTTCCAGCATGTATTCGGCCCGGCTCGCCGCGGCCAAAGGGCTGCCGTACGTCTTCGCCCACCACTTCTCCGGCCAGGGCACCGAGGAGGCGCTGGCGTACTACCGGGCCAACTTCACCCCGAGTGAGGTGTGCGCGGCCCCGACGACGTTCCTGACCGTCAACGCCGCCGTTGCCGACACCCGCGCGGAGGCAGAGGCTTTGATGCTGCCGAACCTGCAGATGATGGCCAGGTTGCGGACCGGGCGACCGCTGGGTCCGGTTGATGTGGTCGAGGACGCGCTGGCGGCGGTGGTCTCCGACGCCGAACAACGCATCATCGACAGTGGTCTGCGGCGTGCTGTCGTCGGTGCCCCGGACGAGGCAGCCGAACAGGTCCGGGCGCTGGCCGACCGGTTCGGCGTCGACGAGGTGATGATCAACCCGGTCGCCTCGGCGCATCTCGGCACCGACCCGGCCACTGCTCCCGGCCGGGAACGCACCTGCGAGCTGCTGGCCAAGGAGCTGCTGTAAGCCTCAGCGGCTGATGATCGTCATCCCGTATCCGCTTGGCCGGTAATCGATGTAGACGGGGTTCACCGAGAACGGGTAGTAGCCGCTGTTGGCCGCGCCACCGGAGGTGACCCACGGCCCGGTGCCGGCCGAGGTGGTGTAGGAGTACAGCAGCGTCTCGCCGTCGGAGGTGTACACCGAGATCACGGTGCCCGCCGGCACCTGCGAACCGACGCCGAGGATGGGGACCAGCGACTGCGGGATGCTGCCGTACATGCCGCCCGAGTCGATCGAAGTCGAGATGGCCACCGGCGGACCGCCGTTGATGGACACCATGGTGTCGACGTAGGGCGAGCCGGAAACCGCGATCTCGGGCGTCAGCGGGTTCGGGCCGAAGATCACCTGGCCGGTCTGCTCGTCGATGAGCACGCCCTGGTTGAGCGAGCCGGGCAGCGCCGAGATGATGGTCGAGGTTCCCGCGTAGCCGTTGTTGGGGCCGATGCCCAGCACGCCCACGATGCCGTACTGGTTGAAGTACTGCGTCATCAGTGCGTTCGACCCGGAGGTCACCACGTTGACGCCGGTGGGCTGGGTGATCAGCTCATCCGGGCAGTCGCCCACCTTGTCGCAGAACCCGACCGTGGTGCTGTAGGTCTGGTAGCCGTAGCTGGCCCCGCCGAGGCCGGCGTAGCTGGCACTGCCGGCCAGCTTCACGTCGCCGATGTTGCCGCTGACGGCGCTGTTCAGGATCGTCAGGCCGGTGGAGCCGGTGTCGATCTGGACGGGCACCGGGGGCCCGCCGTTGATCGAGATGTAGACGATCGGGCTGATGCCACCGCTTTGCAGATACAGCGGAATCGCGACGTTGACCGGGCCGTCCGGGCCGCCCCGCTCGCCGGCAGCCGCACCGCCGGACCCCGCGCCGCCGTCGCCTCCGGCGCCGTTGGCGCCATTGCTGCCGACCGCCCCGCCCAGGCCGCCGTCGCCGCCGTCGCCGCCGTCGCCACCACGGGCGCCGGCCCCGCCGGCCGCCACCGCTCCAGCAGCCCCGCCGTCGCCGCCGTCACCGGCCGCCCCGCCATGGACGTTCGTGCCGGTCAGAGTGGATTCGCCGCCGTTGCCCCCGTCGCCGCCGCGGCCGCCCGCGCCGGCGTTGCCGCCCGATCCGGCATTGCCGGTACCGCCACCGGCGCCACCTTCACCGGCATCGCCACCGGATCCGCCCGCGCCACCATTGCCGCCGCTGGAACCCTGTGCGTAGTAGGTGCCGACGGCGCTGCCGCCGTTGCCGCCGAGACCGCCGAGGCCGCCGTTCCCGCCGGTGCCGCCGTCGAATCCGATGTCGCCGACCCCGCCGGACCCGCCAGATCCCGCGGATCCGCCGGCGCCGCCCTCGCCGCCGATACCCACCGGCGCGCGGTTGATCCCGGGTTGGGCGTAGAGCCCCGAACCGGGCGAGCCGCCGTCACCGGCCGCCCCACCGTTGCCCCCGTTGCCGCCCGTCCCGCCGGCGCTGTCGTTCCCCGCGCCGCCGGCACCACCGCCACCGCCGCTGCCGCCGGCACCCCCGTCACCGCCGTTGCCGTTGGTGCCGAATCTGCCGTGTTCGCCGATCGCCGGGTTGCCGACGTAGGCCGACCCGCCCGCTCCGCCGCTGCCGCCGGCCCCGCCGTTGCCGCCGTGGTAGCCGTCGCCTCCGCCGAACGCCCCGGTGTCTCCGAGCCCGCCGTTCCCGCCGGCGCCACCGACGCCGCCGTCTCCGCCGCTGCCGTATTGCACGTTGTTGGCCACGTCCAGCTTGGCGATGCCGTTGCCGCCGCCGTTTCCGCCGGCGCCGCCCGCACCGCCCGCGCCGCCGTTGCCGGTGCCCTCGCCGTGGGCGCTGACGCTGGAGCCGCCGGCACCGCCGGCGCCACCGGTTCCGCCGTTCCCGCCGCTACCGGGCAACGTGGCGCTCGGGGGCAGGTACACCTGGTCCAGGCCTCGGCCGCCGTCGCCGGCCTGGCCACCGGCGCCACCGGCGCCGCCGTGGCCGTCGCCGAGGGAGTTTCCGCCGGCGCCGCCGGCGCCGCCGTTACCGCCGTGTCCGGCGTTGCCGCCGTTGACCGCCGCGATGCCGTCGGCCCCGGTCGCGCCATTGCCGCCGGTCCCGCCGGCGCCGCCGTTGCCGTGCAGGCTGCCGGTCCCGCCGTCGCCGCCGTTTCCGCCGTTGCCGCCCGCGGTGACGGCGTTGAAGCCGTTACCCCCGGCACCGCCGTGGCCGGCGGGCACGGTCGAGAACGTGCCGTTCGCGCCGGCAGCACCCTGGACCGAGCCCGCTCCGCCGTCGCCCCCGAGGCCCCCGGCGCCGTAAGCGCCGGCATCGCCGCCGCGGCCGCCGTTCGGGTTGCTCGCATCGCCGTGGCCGCCGGCCCCGCCGTCGCCGGGCGTCCCGCCGGCTCCGCCGTTTCCGCCGTTTCCGCCCACACCCGTCAGACCCGCCACGCCGTGGGCCGCGACGCCGCCTGCGCCACCCGCCCCGCCTGCGCCGCCGTTACCGCCCTGCATTCCGTCGCCGCCGTTGCCGCCGGCACCGCCCGCCAGGATGGCGTCGGCCCCGGTGGTTCCGGCACCGCCGGCTCCGCCCGAACCGCCGTTGCCGCCCGCTCCGCCGCGGCCGCCGTCGCCGTACTGTGCCGCGCTGAATCCGCCTGCGCCGCCGTTGCCGCCCACGCCGCCGGTCCCACCGCCCAAGCCCGCTGCCCCGTCCAGGCCGGCAGCCCCGTTGCCGCCCGCGCCGCCGGCGCCGCCGTTGCCGAACAGCCAGGCGATGGCGTCGCCGCCGGCGCCGCCGAGGCCGCCGGCAAGGTCGTCGATGCCCGCACCGCCCGCGCCGCCGGCGCCGCCGTTGCCCATGAGCCATCCGCCGGTGCCGCCGATGCCGCCGTCGGCACCGGCTCCACCGTCGCCGCCGGCCCCGCCGTCGCCGAACATGCCGGCCGCTCCGCCGTTGCCGCCGACCAGGCCCGCCTCGATCTGGTCGAAGCCGTCACCGCCGTCGCCGAACCAGAGGCCGCCGGCGCCGCCGTCGGGGTTCTCCGCCGTCCCGTCCAGGCCGTTGCCGATCACGTAGGCGCCCAGCAGCTGGTTGATGCCGTTGTTGATCTGTTCGCCGAACGGGCTGGTGATCCAGGCCTGCATCGATGCGTGCAGCGGTTCGTAGAACAGCTCGTCGAACCAGTCCGCGGAATCGAATGCGGTGGTGGTGTCGGCAGCCACCCCGGTGTCCGGGGTGAACCAGTCGATCAGCCAGTCGAAGTCCAGGCCGTCGGCGTGTGCCGACGGGGCGACCGGGGCCAGCCCGAAGCCCAGGAAAGTCCCCACTGCCGCTCCGGCGCCCACCAGGCGCCGGCGGACTGATTTTGACTTTCGCGCCGTGCCCTGACCACTCATCGCCTCAACGTACTAGCTGAGTGATACCTGAGCAAAGGAGAAAAACGGTCTACGTGAGGAAAGAGGGGCGATTAAGCAGCGGATGCCGGGATGAGCTTCACGACGGGTATCGGGCGGCTTGTCCGGCGCTGGTAGCCGTCGTAGCGATTGGCATTGTTGGCGTTGACGATCCGCCACAGCCGGGCGTAGTCCGGGTCGTCGGGCAGCACCGGCTGGGCGGTGGCCCGAAGACGTTTCGGCCCGATGTTGAGCTCTACCTCGGGGTGGGCCTTGAGATTGTGGTACCAGCCGGGGGAGCGGGGAGCGCCGCCCATCGACGCGACGATCAGATACGCATCGCCGTCGCGAGCGTAGGTAAGGGTTGTGGTGCGTGGCTTCCCCGTCTTGGCGCCGACGGTGTGCAGAAGGAGGTTGGGCGGCAGGCCCGGCAGCTTATGGCCGATCCAGCCATGGCTTTGCCGGTAGATCAGGTCGTGCAGGCCGAGGACGCGGACGCCCACCTTTTCGATCCAGGGAAGATGGTCCATCACATCAGTCTGACTGCGCCGACTCGCTGCTCGCCAGTGCGGCTCTCAGTATCGCCCCGGTGCCCTCGCGGTCGCTGTCGCGGCGCATCAGCAGGCCTTTGGCGAAGGACAGCCGGTCGCCGTTGCGGCGCGGCACCACATGCAGGTGGATATGAAAGACGCTCTGAAAGGCTGCCCGGCCGTCGTTGATCGCCAGATTGTTTCCGTCGGCGTGCAGGCCGGAGGCCCGCGCGGCCTGGCCGATCCGTTGTCCGACTTTGAGCATGCCGGCCAGGGTGGCGGGCGGGGTGTCGGTCAGATCCACGAAGTGTTGCTTGGGGACTACCAGGGTGTGGCCGCGGGTGAAGGGCCGGATGTCGAGGAACGCCAGGTACTCGTCGTCTTCGTAGACGCGCACCGCGGGTGCGTCCCCGGCGACGACGGCGCAGAACACGCAGGACATGGTGGCCACGTTAGCCCGTCATCGTTTCAGCGCACCGGCCATCGCTTCGATCGCCCGGTCCAGGATGGCTCGGGTGGTCGCGAAGTTCAGCCGGGCGAAGCCCGGGCCGCCGCCGAAGGGGATGCCCGGGCTCAATGCCACCCGCGCGTCCGCCAGCAAGATCGCGGCCGGCTCGGCCGGCAGCCCCAGTTCCCGGAAATCGACCCAGGCCAGGTAGGTCGCCTCCGGGTGGCTGACCCGCAGGCCGGGTATCGCCGCGGGCAGCGCCCGGCTGAGGTGATCGCGGTTGGCTCGCAGATACACCAGTAGGGCGTCCAGCCATCCGCCGCCGTGCTGGTAGGCGGCGATGTTGGCGCGGATGCCGACGGTGGCCGCGCCCATCGTGTTCAGCATGTTGATCCGGTCCCAGGCGTCCGCGTCGCGTTGATTGGACAGCACCACCTGTGCGCACATCAGGCCGGGCAGGTTCCAGCCTTTGGAGGCCGACATCAGCGTGATGACCGTGTCTGCGGCGGTGGCCGACACCGAGGCGGCGGCGACATGGGGGCGGTCGTAGACCAGCGGGGCGTGTATCTCGTCGGCGATCACCCGGGCACCGTGGCGCGCGGCAACCTCGACGATGGCGCTGAGTTCGGCGGCGGTGAAGGCGGTGCCCAGCGGGTTGTTCGGGTTGCACAGGATCAGCGACCCCGCTCCGGCGGCGAACGCCGCGTCCAGGGCCTCCATGTCCATCACATAACGCCCCGAAGCCTGCTGGTGCATGGGGATTTCCACTCGCTGGCGTCCGGTGACGGTCAGCAGGTCGAAGAACGGCATGTAGGCCGGGACCGGCAGCACCACCGGGCTCTGCGGTCGGGTGAGGAACTCGATGACCACTTCCATTCCTTTGAGGACATCGGGCACCACGCGCACCCATTCCGGCCGGGCGTCCCAGCCGTAGCGGTGCCGGCACCACTGCGTGAGAGCCACCGGCAGGGTGTCGGAGTTCAGCACCGGATAGCCGAACTCCTCGTCGGCGATGCAGGCGCGCAGCCCGTCGAGCACCGCGGGTGCCGTGGGGAAGTCCATCTCGGCGATCCACAGCGGCAGCACGTCGGGAGGGAAGTGGTTCCACTTGATGGTGTTGCGTGCTCGGAGCCGGTCGGGGGTCAACGCGTCGAAGACTTCAGCCACCCCGACAGTCTGCCGCGAGATACGTTTGCCACGTGGTTGATCCTGTGATCGAGGAGTTACTGGAGGGGCTGGAGGGCGCCGCGCGGGCCGAGCGTGCCGAGCTGATCGAATGGCTGTTGGGACAGGGCATCACCGCCGAAGAGATCCGGGCGAGTGTCTCGCCGATGTTGCTGGCATCGCGGCGGCTGATCGGTGATGACGGCACTTACGTCTCGGCTCGCCAGATCAGTGAGTCCAGTGGGATCACCCTCGAGCAGTTGCAGCGCTTGCAGCGGGCGGTCGGACTGCCGTGGATGGACGATCCGGATGCCCCGGTGCAGATGAGTGCCGACGCCAGCATCGCCGTGCACGCGCGCCGTTTCATCGAGGCCGGTATCGACGCCGAGCAGGCCCTGCAAACGGCTCGCGTACTGGCCGACGGCCTGGCGCACACGGCGGAATTCATGCGCTTCACGGTGATGTCGGCCATCGGCGAACCGGGGGTCACCGAACTGCAGGTGGCGCAGCGGTCCCGCGATCTGGTGGGACGGCTGGCGCCGATGCTGGGCGCGTTCGTCGAAGACATGCTGATGATGCAGCTGCGTCATCAGCTCGACATCGACGTGATCACCGCCGGTGAGCGGGTGGCGGGCACCCCGCTGCCGGGGGCCCGGCAGATCACCGTGGCATTCGCCGACCTGGTCGGGTTCACCCGGCTCGGGGAGATGGTTCCGCCCGAGGAACTGGTGGAGCTTGCCGAGCGGCTGGCCGTGCTGGGACGCGAGATCGCCGTTCCGCCGGTGCGGTTCATCAAGACCATCGGCGACGCGGTGATGTTCGTCTGTCCCGAGCCGGCGCCGCTGGTCGAGGCGGTGTTGCGGCTGGTCGAGGAAGCTCAGGCCGACGACACCCTGCCGCGGCTTCGGGCCGGAATCGCCTCCGGAGAGGCGGTGAGCAGGGTCGGGGACTGGTTCGGCAGCCCGGTGAACACCGCCAGCCGAATCACCGGGGTGGCCCGGCCGGGGACGGTGTTGGTGGCCGAGCCGGTTCGGGTCGCGCTGGGCGACTCCGAGGACTTCCGGTGGTCGTTCGCCGGCGGGCGCCGTCTGAAGGGCATCAACGGCCAGGTGAATCTATTTCGGGTGCGCAGCAACACCGAACACTGACCGGCGGCGCCGTCACACCGGGGACCAACGGCCCCTGGCGCGGTCCGGGCCGGGCTGAGAGCCTGGAAGCGGCAGATCTTGTGGGAGGTGGCTGATGCTGAACACGTCGGTGGACTCCGATGTCCTGACCGAGGCGGTGCGGCTGGCGTGCCGGGCGCCGTCGCTGCACAACAGCCAACCGTGGCGATGGGTTGCCCAGGCGGGGCGCCTGGATCTGTACCTGGACCCCAACCGTGCCGTGCACGGCGACCAGTCGGCACGCGAGGCGCTGATCAGCTGCGGCGCCGTGCTCGACCACTTGCGGGTCGCCATGGCCGCGGCCGGCTGGACTGCCGAGATCGAGCGGTTCCCCGATGCCGCGCAGCCGGAACACCTGGCCTCGGTAGGCTTCACCGCTGCCACCGGCCCGGTCACCGATCTGGATCGCTATCGCTCCGGCGCGATTCTGGCTCGCCGTACCGATCGGCTGCCGTTCTTGGAGCCGGGCAACTGGGAACCTTTCGAGACGGTGCTGCACGACACGGTGAGCGCCCCTGTGCGGTTGTACGTCCTGGACGCCGAGGCGCGCGCCACGCTTGCCGAGGCCTCTGAGCTCACCGAGGCGCTGCGGCTCTACGACTCGGCGTATCACGCCGAACTTGGTTGGTGGACAGCACCGTTCGAGGTTTCGGACGGTATTCCGCAGAGTGCGCTGGTATCGGCAGCTGAAAGTGACCGGGTGGACGTCGGCCGGGCGTTCCCGGTCACCCACAACCGGGAGCGCCGTCTTCAGGTCGGCGAGGACCAGTCCAGGATCGTGCTGCTGTCAACCGCCGGCGACGAACCGGAAGACGCGTTGGCCTGCGGCGAGGCGCTGTCGCAGGTGCTGCTGGAAGCCACGATGGCCGGGTTGGCGACGTGCCCGGTAACCCACGTGACGGAGGTCCCGGCTGCGCGGACGATGCTTGCGGGAGTGGTCGGCGCCGACGACGACCTGCCGCAGGTACTGGTTCGCATCGGTGCGGCGCCGGCACTGGAGACGCCCCCGGCGCCGACGCCGCGACGTCCGCTGGGCGACGTGTTGGAACGGAAGCTCTGACGGGGCGAAGGCCCCGGGCATTAGGGCAGGCCCGGACTGACTTGGGAGCGTCTACACTTTCCGCGCGGCTGGCTTCCACCCACTAGTCCAGCTCTTCGGATTCGGTCATATCCGAGCCTGCTTCGCCGTCGAATCTACGCCGTCTGATCGGGGTGGGCAATGGTTGGCCCGCGACTGATTTCCTGTCAGATTGTCACTGTATTCACGTGTGTCACTGTGGTTTTGGTTGTGGAGAATGGCGGGCGGGTTGTCGGGGGCGCGGGCTAGCATTAGAACATGCGTTCGAGTAGTCGCGAGGAGATCGTCGAAGCCTTCGACGTGCTCTCTGCGGACCTGGATCGGGCGCTGGATCTGGACTTCGATGCCCTGACACCGCGGGAATGCCTGGCACTGCTGCAGCGCTGCGAGGCGCTGCGGCGCCGGCTGCCCGCCCTGGAACACCCGATGGTCAACCGGCTGGCCGCCACCGAGCCCGCCGAACTCGGCGGCAAACCCCGCTGGGTGCTCGCCGACGAACTGCACATCGGCCGCGGTGAGGCCGGGCGTCGCATCACCGAAGCCGCCGAACTCGGAACCCGGCGCAGCCTCACCGGCGAACCGCTGGAACCGGTGCTGCCCGCGGTGTCAGCCGCGCAACGCTCCGGAAAGATCGGCCCCGCCCACATCGCAGTGATCCGCGCCTTCTTCAACTACCTACCCAGCGATATCGATGCGGGCACACGGACCCACGCCGAACACCACCTCACCGAGCTGGCCGCCGCCTACCGGCCCGAGGAGCTGACCAAACTCGCCCAACGCCTCGCCGACTACCTGCACCCCGACGGCAACCACACCGAGGACGACCGCGCCAGACGCCGCGGCCTGACCCTGGGGCCCCAGGGCCGCGACGGCATGACCCCGATCAAAGGCCACCTCGACCCCCAGGCCCGCGCCACCCTGGATGCCGTCCTGGCTCGCTGGGCCGCACCGGGCATGTGCAATCCCGCCGATGCGACCGCCTGCACCGCAGGAACCCCCAGTCAAGCCGCCATCGACGCCGACACCCGCAGCGCCGCCCAGCGCAACCACGACGCCCTGACCGCCATGGGTCGCGCCCTGCTGGCCTCCGGCGAACTCGGCCAACACAACGGATTACCGGCCACCCTGATCGTCTCCACCACCCTGGCCGACCTGGAATCCGGCACCGGCAAAGCCCACGCCGGCGGCGGCAGCTGGCTGCCCATGTCCGACGTCATCGCCATGGCGTCGCACGCCCACCACTACCTGCGCATCTACCAAGGCGCCAAAGAACTCGGGCTGTTTCACACCAAACGCCTGGCCACCCCCGCGCAACGCATCGTGCTGCACGCCAAAGAACGCGGCTGCTCACACCCCGGCTGCCCCGTGCCGGGCTACCTCTGCGAAGTCCACCACGACACCGACTACGCCACCACCGGTCGCACCGACATCGACGGTCTCACCCTGCGCTGCGGCCCCCACCACCGGCTGATCACCGCCCACGGCTGGAAAACCCGCAAAAACGCCAGCGGCACCACCCAGACCCTGCCCCCACCGCATCTCGATCACGGCCAACCCCGCACCAACCACTACCACCACCCCGAAAAACTCCTGGAGCACAACGGCGACGACGACGTTCCGTAAGTCCGCTCAGCTGCGCTCGGCCATTGCCCAGTAAGCGCCGCGCCGGGCGAGCAGTTCGGCGTGGGTGCCCTGCTCGACGATCCGTCCGGACTGCATCACCAGGATCAGGTCGGCGTCCCGGATCGTGGAGAGTCGGTGGGCGATGATGAAACTGGTGCGGCCCCGGCGAAGTTCGCGCATCGCGCGCTGGATCAGCAGCTCGGTGCGGGTGTCCACCGAACTGGTGGCCTCGTCGAGGATCAGCAGTTGCGGCCGGGCCAGAAATGCCCGGGCGATCGTGATCAACTGCTTCTCGCCGGCGCTGATGGCCCCGCCGTCGTCGTCGACCCGGGTGCGGTAGCCATGCGGCAAGGCACGGACGAACGGGTCCACATGCGCTGCCCGCGCCGCCTCGATGATCTCCTCGTCGGTGGCGCCGGGCCGCCCGTAGCCGATGTTGTCGGCAATCGTCCCGGTGAACAGCCAGGTGTCCTGCAGCACCATTCCGATCGACGAGCGCAGCGCGCAGCGATCCACGGCGGTGATGTCCACGCCATCGATGAGGATCTGGCCGCGGTCCACGTCGTAGAACCGCATCAGCAGATTGACCAGGGTGGTCTTGCCGGCGCCGGTCGGGCCGACGATCGCGACCGTGCTGCCGGGCGCCACGCTCAGTGACAGGTCCTCGATCACCGGCACGCCGGGCCGGTAGCCGAAGCTGACATCGCGGAACTCCACCCGGCCGCGCGGGCTCGCGTCGTGCGGTTCGGAGCCGGGGGGCCACAGCGGCACCGGCGGTGCAGGAGGCTCCTCGGGTTCGTCGAGGAAGGCGAACACCCGCTCGGCGCTGGCGGCCCCGGACTGCAAGGCGTTGAACAGCGCGGCCAGGTTGCCCAGCGGCTGGTTGAACTGGCGCACATAGGCGATGAACGCCTGGATGCTGCCCAGCGTGATCTGCCCGGTGGCCACCTGGAAGCCGCCGATCACGGCAACCGCGACGTAGCCGAGGTTGGCGATCAGCCCGGTCACCGGCGCGATCAGCCCGGAGAGGAACTGGGCGCCGAACCCGGCCCGGTACAACGCGTCGTTGCACTCGTCGAACCGCTGCTGTGCCCAGTCGCGATGCCCGAAGGTCCGCACCAGGGTGAAGCCGCTGTAGGTCTCCTCCAGATGGGCGCCCAGCCGGCCGGTTGCGGCCCACTGCGCGGCGTAGAGCCGTTGCGAACGCCGGGTGATCGCCCGCACCGCCAACAGTGTCACCGGCACGCCCGCCAGGGTGATCACAGCCAGCAGCGGCGAGATGGACAGCATCATCGCCAGCACCACCAGCACGGTCAGCACCGAGGAGAACAGTTGACTGACCGTCATCGACACCGAGGTCGCGGTGTTGTCCACATCGTTGGTGACCCGGCTCATCAACTCCCCGCGTCGCTGGGTGTCGAAGTAGCGCAGCGGGAGCCGGTGCAGTTTGTCCTCGACATCGCGGCGCAGCGTCCGCATGGTGCGCTGCAGGATCACGTTGAGCAGCCGAGCCTGCGCCCACACCGTCAGCGCCGCAACCAGATACAGGCCCACGGCCAGCGCCAGGGTGCGCGCCACCGCGGCGAAGTCGACACCGGCGCCGGGCACCACATTCATTCGGTCCAGCATCTCGGCGTAGGCGTCCCGGCCCTGCTGGCGGGCGGCCGCGACGGCCTGCTGCTTGGTGATTCCGGCCGGCAGGCCGCGACCGAGGATGCCGCTGAACACCAGGTCGGTGGCGTGGCCGAGGATTCGCGGCCCGGCCACGCCGAGGCTGATCCCGGCCAGCGACAGCCCGATCACTCCGGCGATCAGCCGGCGCTGCGGGCCCATCCGGCGGGCCAGGCGCAGCGCGGTCGGCCAGAACTCCCCGGCCCGCTCGGCGGGATCTGCTGCCGGTGTGGTCACGAGCCACCGATCCCGGCGGTCACCGTCTGCGACTCGGCGAACTCGGCGTAGGTCGGGCAGTCGGCAAGCAGCTCGTGGTGAGTGCCCGCACCGACCACCCGGCCGTCATCGATGACGATCACGTGATCGGCCTCGATGACGGTCGAGATCCGCTGGGCCACGATGATCACCGTCGCCTCGGCGGCCACCTCACGCAACGCCGTGCGCACGGCGGCGTCGGTGCGGGTGTCCAGTGCCGAGAACGCGTCGTCGAACAGGTAGATCGGGGGGCGCCGGATCACCGCCCGGGCGATCGCCAGCCGCTGACGCTGCCCGCCGGACAGATTGATCCCGCCCTGGGCCACCGGCATCGCCAGACCGTCGCGGTGGGCCGCCACGAAGTCGTCGGCGGCGGCCACCCGCAGCGCCGCCCACATCTGCTCGTCGCTGACGGTTGCCCCGGCCGGGGCGCCATAGCGCAGGTTGTCGGCGACCGTGCCGGAGAACAGGTGCCCGCGCTGGGGCACCAGCCCGATCTCCGACCACAGGGCCTCGGGGTCGCGCTCGCGCACATCCACGCCGTCGATGCGCACCGCGCCGTCGGTGACGTCACGCAGCCGACAGATCAGCGACACCAGGGTCGACTTGCCCGATCCGGTGGAGCCGACCACCGCGGTGGTGGTGCCGGGCAGCGCGGTGAACGACACGTCGTGCAGCACCGAGCGATCGGCGCCGGGATAGCGGTAGCCGACGCCGTCGAGCCGGATCTCGCCGGTGTCGGCCGCCGGGGCCACCGGGGTCTCCGGGGCGGTGATGGTCGGCTCGGTGGACAGCACTTCGGTGATCCGCTCGGCGCAGACCGAGGCGCGGGGCAGGATCGCCAGCACCATGGTGGCCATCAGCACGGCCATCAGGATCTGCATGAAATAGGACAGGAAGGCGATGAGCGAGCCGACCTGCATCTGGCCGGCGTCGATGCGCAGGGCTCCGAACCAGATCAGGGCGACGCTGGAGGTGTTGATGATCAGTGTGGTGACCGGCAGCATCAGCACCTGCAGGTTGCCGACCGTCAGCGAGGCTTCCGACAGGGCGGTGTTGGCCTGGGCGAACCGCTGCCGTTCGGCGGGTTCGCGGGCGAAGGCGCGGATCACCCGGATGCCGGTGAGCTGGTCGCGCAGCACGCGGTTGATGTTGTCGATCAGCATCTGCATGCGGCGGAACAGCGGCAGCATCCGCGAGACGATCAGGTAATTGGCCAGCGCCAGCACCGGCACGCTCACCGCCAGCAGCCAGGCCAGGCCGGCGTCCTGGTGAATCGCCATGATCACCCCGCCGATGCTCATGATCGGGGCGGCGACCAGCGTGGTGGCGCTCAGCTGCACCACCAGCTGGATCTGGCGGACGTCGTTGGTGGTGCGGGTCAGCAGGGTCGGCGTCCCGAACCGGCTGGTCTCGCGTTCGGAGAACCCGATCACCCGGGTGAACACCGCCCGGCGCAGATCGCGGCCGAAGCCGGCGCCGGTACGGGCCCCGAAGTAGACCGCGGCGACGGCACACAGCATCTGCAACCCGGTGACCCCCAGCATCACCGCACCCAGCCGGGTGATGACGGCGGTGTCACCGCGGACCACGCCGTCGTCGATGATCGTGGCGTTGAGGGTCGGCAGGTACAGCGAGGCCAGCGTGCTGATCAGTTGCAGTGCCATCACCGCCGCGATCGGCCGGCGGTAGGGCCTGATGTAGCAGCGCAGCAGCGCCAGAAGCATGGGGTTACTGTCGCACACCCGCGTGTGGCCGGTGTTGCTGCGGCGACAGCCGGCGACACAAACCGACTGGTCACCGCGGTGTCGTGGTTGACGGGCGGCGGTGCCGCTACAGTGCATCGTGTGCGGCTCACACTGACGGTCCCGGCCCTGGCGGTCGCTGCCCTGATTCCGATGCTCGGCGGATGTTCCGATGCCGACTCGACTGAAGCCCAGTCCGGCAGCCAGTCGTCGTCTTCGGCGCCCGAGCAGGGCACTCACGGCCCCTCGTTCCCGCTGTGCGGGGGCGTCAGCGACGAGACCATGACCAACCTCACGCGGGTGGCCGGCCTGGTCAGCACCGCCCAGAACTCGGTCGGCTGCCAGTGGCTGCTGCGCGGCGGGATCATGGGCCCGCACTTCTCGTTCTCCTGGTATCGCGGCAGCCCCATCGGTCGTGAGCGGAAGACCGAGGAGGTGTCGCGCACGTCCGTGGAGGACATCAACATCGACGGCCACAGCGGTTTCATCGCGATCGGCACCGCCCCGACGATGGGCGACAACCTGTGCGAGATCGGCATTCAATTCAAGGATGACTTCATCGAGTGGTCGGTCAGTTTCGCTCAGAAGCCGTTCCCGGATCCCTGCGACGTCGCCAAAGAGCTGACGCGCCAGTCGATTGCGAACGCCAAATGAACCGCCGGGTCCGGGTAGCGGCAGGGGCGCTGGCCGCGCTGGCGGTGCTGATCGCACCGACCGCCTGCTCCCGTGAGGTGGGCGGCACGGCGGTCAAGGCCGGCTCAGGCGACACCAAGCGCAACAACAACTCCGAGCGGCAGTACCCGAACCTGCTCAAGGAGTGCGAGGTGCTGACCACCGACATCCTGGCCAAGACCGTGGGTGCTGACCCGCTCGACATCCAGAGCACGTTCGTGGGCGCGATCTGCCGTTGGCAGGCGGCCAACCCGGCTGGGCTGATCGACATCACCCGGTTCTGGTTCGAGCAGGGCAGCCTGGACAACGAGCGCAAGGTCGCCGAGTTCCTCAAGTACCAGATCGAGACCAAGTCCATCGTGGGCGTGCCGTCGATCGTGATGCGTCCCTCCGACCCGAACGGCTCGTGCGGGGTCGCCAGTGACGCCGCTGGAGTGGTCGGGTGGTGGGTCAACCCGCAGGCACCCGGGATCGACGCCTGTGAGCAGGCCCTGAAGCTGATGGAGCTCACGCTCGCGACCAACTCCTGAGTCGGCGCGGGTACGGCGCGGCGGGCTAGTGCGCGCCGCTCTTGCCGCCGGCTGACATCTGCCGCAGCTCGGCGATGGCCTCACCTGCCGTCGGCGCGCTGTCGGGGTCGATGAGGGACTGGATCATCAGGCCCAGGACGACGGCCAGCGCGACGGATCCGCCCATCTCGGTGCGCGCGCGACGCTGGCCCTCGGCCAGGCGGGCGCGGAGCTCGTCGTTGCGTTGAGCCTGCACGATCGCTTCCAGATGCGATGTCCACAGCGCCTTGTCGGTGGCGAAGGACTCGAGCACCGCCTGCCAGCGGTCCACCGCCGCCGCGGAGTCGCCGTCTGCGGCCATCCGGGCGTCGAGTTCGTCGAGCTCCTCCAGCAGGGCCTGCACCAGGAGACGTTCGCGGCTGCCGAAGTGGTAGCCGATGGCGGCGTGGCTGACGCCGGCGGCGGCGGCGATGTCTCGCACCGTGGTATTCGCCCAGCCCCGTTCCACAAGGCAGCGCTTGGCGCCCTCCAACAGATCCTCACGGTTGCCCATGAGTGCAGGTTAACCAGGGTGGCGACCTTTGCACAAATGGTTTGACCGTATGGATTGACCAAATGGTCAAATCGGGGGTACGGTACCGAACCAGGACGGCCCCGCGGTGGGGCCTGGAGCAGGAGGTGCCGGTCATGGCCCACGAAGTCCTCGAACGCGTCGAGCAGATCGCCGCCCAGCTGGCGGCCACCGCCGAAGACAGCGAGCGGCTGGGCAAGCTGTCCGATCAGTCGGTGTCGCTGATCCGCCAAGCCGGCGTGATGCGGATGCTCCAGCCCACGGACTTCGGCGGCTATGCCGCCCACCCGCGCGATTTCGCCGAGACGGTCATGGCGGTGGCGAAGCACTGCGGCTCCACCGGCTGGGTGTGCGGCGTCGGGGGAGTGCACCCCTGGGAGATGGCGCTGATGGACCGCCGGCTGCAGGCCGAGATCTGGGCCGATGATCCCGACACCTGGATCGCCTCCCCGTATGCCGCGCAAGGTGTTGCGACACCCGTTGACGGCGGCTATCGGTTGAGTGGCCGGTGGAACTTCTCCTCGGGCACCGATCACTGCGACTGGATCTTCCTGGGCGCACGGGTCGGTGGCGCCGACGGTGTGCCCCCGCGGGTGCTGCACGTCGTCCTGCCCCGCGCCGACTACACCATCGTCGAGGATTCCTGGGACGTGATCGGCCTGTCGGGAACCGGCAGCAAAGACATCATCGTCGACGGCGCGTTCATCCCCGGCTACCGCACCATCGACTTCGAGCACGTCGCCTCCGGCGCCCCCGCCGCCGAGGCGGCCGGACGCACCGAGACGCTCTACAAGCTGCCGTTCTGGACGATGTTCCCGCTCGGGATCACCGCAGCGCTCATCGGGATCACCGAGGGCGCGCTGGCGGCCCACCTGGACTATCAGCGTGACCGGGTAGCCGCCACCGGCACCAAGATCAAAGACGACCCGTACGTGCTGTACGCGATCTCGGAAGCCGCCGCGGAGATCGCGGCTTCGCGGTTGCAGCTCCTCGACGGCATCAGCAGAATGTACGACCTCGCCGATGCGGGCAAAGAGATCAGTTTCGAGGATCGTTCGCTGGTGCGGCGCAACCAGATTCGCTGCGCTTGGCGGGCGGTGGCCGCCGCGGACGCGATCTTCGCCCGCTCCGGCGGCAACGCCGCGCGCCGCAACAACCCGTTACAGCGGTTCTGGCGTGACGCCCACGTCGGCCTGGGGCACGCCATCCAGACCCCGGGGACCATCTATCACTCCAGCGCCCTGACGTCCATGGGCGTCGAGCCGTCGCCGGCGTTGCGGGCGATGATCTGAGCGGGCGTCGGTCCGATACTACGATTACTACGTATAGCGAAACACTGCGTTGTAAGCGTAGTATCGGATCGAGGTTGCGGCCGTCGACGCGAAGGCCGCAGCAGCGGGTGTTTCAGCCATCGAGTAAGTGGAGGAAGCGGTGGTGGAGCCATTTTCCGGCATGGCCGACACTGGCCGCGGTGGGCTGCCAAGACACACTCACCGACAGTGGCGGATCGTGTTCGGTCCGATGTCAAAGCTGACGACTGGACCCGACGCGGAGACCTCTGAGGAGGCCGTGCTGCGGCTCGAACTGCCGCCCGGGATCGATGCGCCAGGGGACGTGGCCGTCGAACTGGAGGACGGCACCTTGGTCGTTCGGCTTGGGGGTCTCGCCGTCGAGCAGCCGGCTTCGGTACGCGAAGTAGCCGAGGAATCCGGTGCGGTGGACGTGGAACAGGCTGCGCCGGTACCCGTCGAACTCCTTACGCAGCTCGCCGCCGTCGTCGAGGTGCAGCGGGGCATCCTCCGCGAGATCGGAGCCGCAGCGGGGCTTTCGCAACGCGAGCGCGTGACGCTGCCGACGGCCACCGGAACGCTGGAATACACGCTGCCGTTCGAGCCGGAGGAGACCTACAGTCCGGGGGCGGTGAGCGCCATTTTGTCGCCAAGCGGTAAGCCGCATCGGTCGATCGCGCAGGACCGACGCCGCGCACACGAACTGCTGGGCGTCAAGATCGGCAATCAATATCGGTATCCCAAATTCCAGATCGACCCGATGCGCCAGCAGATCCGTCCCGTGGTCGCCTACGCGAACCGTCAGCTGGAATGCGGCGCAGACCCATGGGGAACGCTGGACTGGTGGTACAGCCCGGATGAGAGCCTTGCGGATCGGCGTCCGATCGACATGGTCGAAAGCGGTGAACTGACCGAGGATCTGGTCGACCTCGCGATCCAACTCGGTCAACAGGGCATGGATTGAGCGATGCCGACCAATCGGTACAACGGACGCCTCGCTGACGTCGAGACCGTCCGCAAAGGTACCGAGCTGTACCGGATCATGGCGGCCGATGCGTCCTATGCGGCGAACTCGTTCAACATGAAGCCACGGCCCTTGGGCCATCCCAAGCAAGGCCGCTTCGAGCCTGCCGACCCCAGGCTCGGCGGCTACATCTACGTCGGTGACACACTGGCCGGCGCGGTCGCCGAGGGTGTCTTGCGCAACCAATCGATCTCCAAGGCGGGTCTGGTACGTCGATCCTGGCTGGTCAACAAGAAGCTCGTCCGGTTGCGCCTTGGCAGCGATGTCACGGTGGCGTCGGTGTACGGCTCTGGCGCGACCAAACTCAACCTGGACACGGCGTTGCTGTGCGGCGGTGTCAGCCAGTATTCGCAAACCCGCCAGACCGGCACCAAGATCCTGCTCGAGACGACGCCCGCGTTCGGTATGCGGTACCGCTGTCGCAACCATGACAACTTGACGTCGCTGATGCTCATCACGCGAAAAGCGCCTGCGTTGTCGCTGACCCTCATCGATGAGGTGGACATCTTCTTCGACAAGCGGGGCAGAGATTTGATCCTCGACGTCCTTCACGTGGAGTTCCAGCTGCAGTACGCCGGGGTGCTGCCGAACTGACTGGGGCAGTGGGAAACCCGCGCCCCTACCGCGGGACGTGAAAACCGACCAGGGCGGCCGAACCCAGCTGTACGTCCGCCCAGCTGCCGCCGACTTGGAGAACGGCGATGCCCGACGTCGGGCATTTCTCCGAGATCCGCTGGGCCGCCGCGGCATCGGTGCCGGGGCCGGCCAGTCCGAGTGCGACGCTCGACATGGCCGGCTCATGGCCGATGACCAGTAGGGTGCCGACGTCGTCGGCGACGGTGTTGATGGTCGCGATCACGGTTCCGGGCGTGGCGTCGTAGAGGTCGTCGACGTAGCGCACCGGTGCGGTCAGTGCGGTCCGGTCGTAGGTCTGCCGGGTGCGCGTCGCCGTCGAGCACAGCACCGCGTCGATGGCCGGCGCGTGGCTGCGCAGCCAGTCCCCGGCCAAGCCGGCCTCCCGGACTCCGCGGGGTGCGAGCGGGCGATCGTGGTCGGCCGCTCCGGGCGGATAGTCCGACTTGGCGTGCCGCAGCAGGATCAGGGTGCGGTGGGCGCTCACCCGATCCAGGGTAGGGGGCGCATCGGCGACCGATACCGCAGCCGTCCGACGGAACCGCTGCCGGTGACTGAAGTGCCAGGTGTGACGCACGAGGTCGCGACGCGAAGTGGGTCACCGGACCTGCCGGTCGGGGTCCGCGGGCTTGTCGGTGTGCGGCCATACACTCGCGATGCCTGGCCGACGGGGAAGGGACGAGAAACCGACATGCGCTTCGTGCACACCGCCGATTGGCAGCTCGGCATGACCCGGCATTTTCTTGCCGGCGACGCTCAGCCCCGCTACTCGGCCGCCCGGCGAGACGCGGTGTCGGGACTGGGGGCGCTGGCAGCGCAGACCGGCGCGGAGTTCGTGGTCGTCGCCGGCGATGTGTTCGAGGACAACCAGCTGGCTCCCGAGGTCATCAGTCAGTCGCTGGAGGCCATGCGCACCATCGGGATACCGGTCTACCTGCTGCCGGGAAACCACGATCCACTCGATGCCGCGTCGGTCTACACCAGCGCCCTGTTCACCGCCGAGTGCCCCGACAACGTGACCGTCCTGGACACCGCCGGAGTGCACCAGGTGCGCCCCGGCCTGGAGATCGTCGCTGCGCCATGGCGATCCAAGCGTCCCACCACCGACCTGACCGCCGCCGTGCTCGAGGGGCTTCCCGCCGACGGCACCGTCCGGATCCTGGTCGCCCACGGCGGCGTCGACGCCCTGGACCCCGACCCCGGCAATCCGGCGCTGATCGGGCTGGCGGGCCTGCAGGACGCCCTGTCGCGCGGCGCCATCCACTACGTCGCGTTGGGGGACAAGCACTCCCGCACGCAGGTGGGAACAACGGGCCGAATCTGGTACTCGGGTTCCCCGGAAGTCACCAATTTCGACGACATCGAATCCGATCCTGGCCATGTGCTGGTGGTCGACATCGACGAGGCCGACGGCAGCGTGCACGTCGACTCCCGCCACGTCGGCCGGTGGCGGTTTCTGACTCTGCACCGCCAGCTCGACACCGGGCGCGATGTCACCGACCTCGACATCAACCTCGACCAGCTGCCGGACAAGGAGCGCACGGTCGTCCAGCTGGCCCTGACCGGGTCGCTCAGCGTCACCGACCGGGCCGCTCTCGATGTCTGCCTGGACCGCTACTCGCGGCTGTTCGCCTGGCTGGGCACCTGGAAGCGCCACACCCACCTGGTGGTGGTACCCGCCGACGGCGAGTTCTCCGACCTGGGGATCGGCGGGTTCGCCGCCGACGCGGTCGAGGAACTGGTCGCCGCCGCCCGTGGCAGCGACACCGGGGCCGCCGACGACGCCCATGCCGCGTTGGCGCTGTTGCTGCGCCTGGTCGACCGGGGCGTGGCATGAGACTGCACCGGCTGGTCCTGAGCAACTATCGCGGCGTGGCGCATCGGGAGATCGACTTTCCCGACCAGGGCGTGGTGGTGGTGTGCGGCGCCAACGAGATCGGCAAGTCCTCGATGATCGAGGCGCTGGACCTGTTGCTGGAGGCCAAGGACCGCTCGGCCAAGAAGGACGTCAAACAGGTCAAGCCCACCCATGCCGACGTGGGGGCCGAAGTCACCGCCGAAATCAGCACCGGTCCTTACCGTTTCGTCTATCACAAGCGGTTCCACAAGGCGCCCCAGACCCAGCTGACCATCCTTGAGCCGCGCCGCGAGCAGCTCACCGGCGACGAGGCGCACGACCGGGTCCGCGCCATGCTGGCCGAGACCATGGACACCGGCCTGTGGCAGGCCCAGCGGGTGCTGCAGGCGTCGGCTACCGCGGCGGTGGACTTGTCGGGCTGCGATGCGCTGTCTCGGGCGCTGGACGTCGCCGCCGGCGACACCGCCACCCTCAGCGGCACCGAGCCGCTGCTCATCGAGCGGATCGAGGCCGAGTACGCCCGCTACTTCACCGCGACCGGGCGTCCCACCGGCGAGTGGGCCGGCGCCATCGCCGCGCTGGCCGACGCCGACGCCGAGGTGGCGCGGTGCGCCGAGCTGCTCGCCGAAGTCGACGACCGGGTGCACCGGCACGCCGCGCTGTCCGAGCAGCTGGCCCGGCTGACCGCCGAGCAGGCCGCCGCGGACGCCCGGCACAGTGCGGCGCGGGCGGCCGCCGACACCATCGCCGACTTGCGCGGCCGGCTGCGCGATGCGCAGTTGGTGGCCACCGCGGCCCAAGCGACCTGCACCGCCACCGACACCGCCGTCGCCGAACGGCAGCGGCTGCGCGATGACCTCGAAGCGCGGGCGGCGGCAATCGGCCTGCTGGACACCGAGATCGACGGCGCCGTCCAAGCCCAGGCGGCCGCCGAGGCCGAGGCCGTCAAGGCCCAGGCCGCCGCTGCCGAGGCCGCGCACGCCGTGGTGGTTGCCGCCGAAGGCGTCGCATCCGCCCGCCGCGCCGCCGACCAGCTCGCGGCGCGCGAGGAGGCGGACCGGCTCGCCGACCGGCTCGCCCGGATCGACGCCAACGCGGCACAGCTGGCCCCGGTGGTCGAAGAGCTGGCGCAGATCGTCGTGACCGAGCCGATCCTGCGCCGCATCGAAGCGGCGTCCGCAGCGTGCGACCGTACCGGCGCCTCGCTGGCCGCGATCTCGGCGACTCTGGAACTGACCGCAGCCGCCGACATCGAGCTGACGATCGGTGGTGCGCACACCGCGCTGCCCGCCGGCCAGAGCTGGAGCGGCACGGTGACCGACGCGCTGGAGGTCGGCCTTCCCGGTGTGCTGACCGTGCGCGTGCGCCCCGGTGACAGCGCACGCGAGGCCGGCGCCGCACATGATGCGGCACGCACCGAGCTGGCCGAGGCCCTGGCGGCCGCGGGGGTGGCTGAGCCGGAGCAGGCGCGTCAGGCCGACCAGCGGCGCCGCGAACTGGAAGGCAACCGCGACCAGCTCAGTGCCGCGCTGGCGGCGTTGCGCGGTGACGACGACATCGAGGCGTTGCGTCAGCGGCTGACCCGGCTGCGCGCCGAGCACGGCGAGGCCGGCGCCGGGGTCACACCGGAGCAGGTCCGTGCCGACCGTGACGCCGCCGAAGCGCTACGGGACGAGGCCGACGCCGCCTGCGAGAGCCTGCGCCGGGCCTCCCACGACGCCGCCGCCCGCCGCGCGGAGGCCGCCAGCCGGCTGACGCTGCTGCGCGATAAGGCGGCGGCCCAACGCACCGAGGTGGAGGCCATCGGCCAACGCCTCGCCGCGCAGCGGGCCACCCTCGGCGACGCCGAGCTCATGGCCGCCGCGGAGGCGAACACCCAGGCGTTGCGCATCGCCGGGGAGCGTGTGACCGAGCTGTCCGACCAGCTCGGCGCTGCCGAGCCCGGCACGGTGGAGGCCGAACTCACGGCCGCGCAGGCCGCGGCGGAAGACCTGCGTGCGCGGCATACCGAGACCGCCCGCGCCCTGCACGAGGTGGAGGTCGAACTCGCCGTGTTCGGCACCCAGGGCCGGCGGGGCCAGCTCGACGCCGCGCAGACTGCCCGCGAACACGCTGCGGCCGAACATGATCGGATCGGGCGCCGAGCGCGGGCCGCCAAACTGCTGCGTTCGACCATCTTCCGCCACCGAGACGACACCCGCCGGCGCTACGTCGAGCCGTTCCGCGCCGAGATTCAGCGGCTGGGCGCGCACGTCTTCGGCTCGGACTTCGAAGTCGACATCGACACCGACCTGAAGATCTGCGCCCGCACGCTGCGGGGCCGCACCGTGCCGTATGAGTCGCTGTCCGGTGGCGCCAAGGAGCAGCTGGGAATCCTGACCCGGCTGGCCGGGGCGGCCCTGGTGGCCAAGGAGGACAGCGTCCCGGTGGTGATCGACGACGCGCTCGGCTTCACCGACCCGGATCGCCTGGAGAAGATGGGTGCGGTGTTCGACGCGGTCGGCTCACACGGGCAGGTGATCGTGTTGACGTGCAGCCCGGACCGCTACCGCAGCGTGACCGGTGCCCACCGCATCGAGCTGAGCGCCTGAGCCTAGCGGGCGAGCTGAGCGCCTGCGGGCGCCAGCTGTCGCCGAATGTGTAACCAGACCGCAAATTCGGCGGAATTCTCGAACTCAGTACACGTTCGGCGGCCCGGGGGCGACGAGTTGCGACTCAGTCCTTCATGAACCCGATCACGGTGTAGTCGAGATCCGCCAGACCGGGCGCGCCGAAGTTCGCCAGGGAACTGCGCACCGCGACGTTGCCGGTGGTCTGGATCAACGGCAGGCTGAACCCCTCGGCCCACAGCAGGCTGTCGACCTCGTTGGCCCGGGCACGAGCCACCGCCGGGTCAAGCGCTTCCAGCGTCTCCTCGATCTTGGCGTCGATGGCCGGGCTGCCGATCTTGCCGAAGTTGGCCTCGCCGTAGGAGGCGGAGATCTGCGTCAGACCCGCCAGAGGGAACGCGTCACCGACCCAGCTGAATTGGGCGATGTCGAAGTCGCCCACATTGACGTAGTCGGTGAAGAAGCCGCCCCCGGCCTTGGCGTCCAGCTGCAGCTTGACCCCGATCTGGGCCAGATTGTGTTGAGCGACTTGGGCGAACTGCCGAGTGCTCGACGCGTCGTAGAACAGGTGCCGGATCACCAGCGGCCGGCCGTCCTTCTCCCGGAACTTTCCGTTGCGCCGCCAGCCGAGTTCGTCGAGTTCGCGGGCGGCGCGGTCCGGGTCGTAGGCCACCACCGCACTGTTGTCCTGGTAGCCCTCCTGGCCGGCGACATAGATGTGGTTGTTCAGCGGCACCGGATCTGCGGTCAGGCCCCGCTGGGTGACCTTGGCGATCGTGGACCGGTCGATGCCGCGCATGACCGCCAGCCGCAGCGCCTTGTCGGCCAGGATGGCGCCGGGCGCACCGTTGAAGGTGAAGTGATTCCAGGCCGGGGTGGGGGCACGGCGGATCGAGATGCCCTCGGTGCGCCGCGCGATGGTCAACTGGTCGAGGGTGGCCACCCCGGTGGCGTCGATGGTGTGGTTCTGCAGCGCCGGCATCCGGGCCGCCTCGTCGAGCACCAGGTAGGTGATGGTGTCCAGCTTCGGGCGCTTGCCCCACCAGGCGGGGTTGCGGGTCAAGGTGATGCGCTGGCTGGTGCGGTCCAGGGTTGACAGCACGAACGGGCCGGCCGAGGGGCCCGGCTTGCTCAGCTGGGCCTTGTTGAAGGTCTCCGGGTCGGCGGTCATGCTGGCGGGCAACAGCATCGAGTTGCCCGCGAACATGCCGCGCCACTCCGCGTAGGGCTTGGCGAAGCGCATCACGGCCTGCCGGTCGTCGACACCGCGGGTCACCGAGGCGACGCGTTCGGCGCCGTTGGTGGTCGCGATCGCGTACCGGCTGTCGGCGCCGCTGGTGGCATGGATCTGGCTGGCGATGTCCTTCCAGCTCAGCGGTGTCCCGTCACTCCACACCGCTTTCGGGTTGATGGTGTAGGTGACCACCTGGGGGTTGGTGCCGGTCAGCTCCACGCTGGTGAAGTAGTCGGTGTCCACGGTCGCCGAGCCGTCCGGCCCGATGATGAATGCCCGCGGCATGGTGGCCTTGAGCATGGCGGCGTTCTCGGCCAGGTTTCCGTCGATGTGCAGCGGGTTGAAGTTCGGGGGGAACTGGGTCATCGACAGCCGCAGGTTGCCGCCGTCGCGGAGTCTGGCGGGGTCCTGCGGATTGATGTCGCTGGCGGTGCCGACGGCGGCGGTGCCTTCCGGGGCGGTGATGTCGACGGCCGAGCAGCCGCTGAGCACCAGGCCGGTCGCGCACAGTGCGGCAACCACCCGTTTGACTCTGCGCCCACCAGGCGCCCTGCTCGCAAAACTTCGTGGCGAGCGCAGAGTCAACGTGGGGGTCATGAGGTCACCACCGGCTGCGGTACGGCGGCCAGCAGCTGCCGGGTGTATTCGTGCTGCGGATCGCCGAAAACCTGGTCCGCCTCGCCCTGCTCGACGATCTCCCCGGCGAGCATCACGGCCACGCTGTGGGCCAGGTGCTTGACCACCGAGAGGTCATGCGACACAAACAGGTACGACAGACCGAACTGCTGCTGCAGATCCAGCAGCAGGTTGATGATCCCGGCCTGAATGGACACGTCGAGAGCCGACACCGGCTCGTCGAGCGCCAGGATCTTCGGTCGCAACGCCAACGCCCGGGCGATGCCGATCCGCTGCTTCTGCCCGCCGGAGAATTCCGAGGGGTAGCGCAGCGCGTCGCCACGGCGCAGCCCCACCAGCTCCAGCAGCTCGGCCACCCGGGCATGGATCGCGGCCTTGTCGAAACCATTGGCGCGCAGCGGTTCGGCCAGCAGGTCAAACACCGGAAGGCGTGGATCCAGGGAGGCCACCGGGTCCTGGAACACCACCTGCAGGTCTTTCCGCAGGGCGCGACGGCCGTCACGGGTCAATGTCGCGACATCGCTGCCCAGCACCTCGATCGACCCGGACTGCGGCGCGGCCAGCTCCAGAACCTGGTGCAAGGTGGTGGATTTGCCCGAGCCGGATTCGCCGACGATCGCCAGGGTGCGGCCTTGCCGCAACTCGAAGCTCACGCCGGAGACCGCGCGCACCTCGCCGGCCCGGCGCCGCAGCAGCCCCTTGGTCAGCGGGTAGGTCTTCACCAGATCGCGGACCCGCAGCACGGTGGGGGAGTCGCCGGCGGGCTCGGCGGCCACCTCGGTGCGCACCCGGTAGATGTCGGCGGCGCTGCGCCCGGTGACCTGGTCGGTGTGGATGCACGCCGCCGTATGGTCGGCCCCGACGGGCAGCAGCGCCGGCTCCGCCTCCAGGCAGTCGGCGGCGGCCAGGGGGCAGCGCGGGGCGAACGGGCAACCCGCCTCGATGCCGGCCGTCAGCGACGGTGGCGCCCCGGGGATCGGCACCAGCCGGGTGCCCTGGGGCGCGTCCAGGCGTGGCACCGAACCCAACAGTCCCACCGTGTATGGCATCCGCCGGTCCCGGTAAAGAACCTCCACCGGCGCAGACTCCACCACCTTCCCGGCGTACATCACCAGTGCCCGGTCGGCGAATTCGGCGACCACGCCCAGGTCGTGGGTGATGATCAGCACCCCGGCGCCGGTCGCGTCTCGAGCCGTCCGCAGGACATCCAGGATCTGGGCCTGCACGGTCACGTCCAGGGCGGTGGTGGGCTCGTCGCAGATGAGCAGGTCCGGGTCGCAGGCGATCGCGATGGCGATCACCACGCGTTGGCGTTCGCCGCCGGACAGCTCGTGCGGAAACGCCCGCGCCCGCTGCTCCGGGCGGGCGATCCCCACCAACTCCAGCAACTCGACCGCACGGCGGCGCGCCGCGGCGCGACCCACCTGCGGTTGGTGTACCTCGATGGCCTCGGCGATCTGGTCGCCCACCGTGTACACCGGGGTGAGCGCCGACATCGGATCCTGGAACACCATCCCGATCGAGGCGCCACGCACCTTCGACATCGCGGTGTCGCCCAACCCGATCAGCTGGCGGCCCTGCAGCCGAACCGAACCGGACACCTGCGCGTACTCCGGGAGCAGTCCCATCACGGCCATCGCCGCCGCGGACTTCCCCGAGCCCGACTCACCGACCATCGCCACCACTTCGCCGGCGTTCACGTGGTAGCTGACGCCGCGCACCGCGCGCACCGCGTCTGTTCCGGCGCCGAATGTCACTGCCAGGTCGGCGACTTCCAGCAGGGCGCTCATCGGCGGCCCCGCAGCGTCGCGGCATCGGGGTCCAGGGCGTCGCGCAGGCCGTCGCCGGCGAGGTTGGCGCACACCAGGATGGTGATCAGCACCCCGGCCGGGAACAGGAACACCCACGGGAAGGTGATGGCTGAGGCGGTGCCGTCGGCGATCAGGGTGCCCAGCGAGACATCGGGTGGCTGGATGCCGAAACCGAGATAGCTCAGGCCGGTTTCGGCCAGGATCGCCACCGCGACGTTGAGTGCGGTGTCGATGATCAGAATGGACGCCACGTTGGGCACCACGTGGTCGATGATGATGCGCCGGCTGGAGACACCCATATATCTTGCGGCCCGGATGAATTCGCGTTCCCGCAGGCTCATGGTGAGCCCACGCACCATGCGGGCGCTGATCATCCAGCTGAACCCGGCCAGCAACAGCACCAGCAGGGCGATGTTGCCGCTGTTCTTGGTGCGCGGGGTGATGATCGCGATCAGGATGAATGCCGGAACCACCAGGAGCAGGTCCACCAGCCACATCAGCACGCGGTCGCGCCAGCCGCCGAAATATCCCGAGATCGCCCCCACCGTCGCGGCGATCACCGTGGAGATCAGCGCCACGCACACCCCGATCAGCATCGACTTCTGCATGCCCCGCAGGATCTGCGCCAACAGATCCTGCCCGAGCGCGTTGGTGCCCAGCCAGTGGTGGGCACCCGGGGGAACCAGCAGGGCGTCGTAGTCCAGGTCGGTGTAGGAGTAGGGCAGCAGACCCGGCAGCGTGTAGCAGCCCACGAACATCACCGCCAGCAGCGCCAGCGCGCCGACCGCGCTGCGGCTGCGCAGGAACCGGCGCAGCACCAGCGTGCGCCGTGAGGCGAACTCGATCTGGGTCATCGGCGCCGCCCCCTCTTGGCGGCCCTCGGCGGCGCGGCTCATGACACCCGCACCCGCGGGTCGAGCAGGGCGTAGATGACGTCGGAGAGCAGCCCGGCCAGCAGCACCACCGCGCCGGAGAACACCGTGATGGCCGCGACGATATTGGTGTCCTGGGTGGCCACGCCCTGCACCACCCACTCGCCCATGCCGTGCCAGCCGAAGATCTTCTCGACGAACACCGCGCCGGTGACCAGCCCGGCCACCCCGTAGGCGAACAGGGTCGCCATCGGGATGAGCGCGGTGCGCAGCCCGTGTTTGAACAGGGCGCGCCGGCGGGTCAGGCCCTTGGCCCGTGCGGTGCGGATGAAGTCCTGGCCCAGCACGTCGAGCATCGCGTTGCGCTGATAGCGGCTGAAGCTGGCGGCCGCGCCCAGCGCCAGGGTCAGCGACGGCAGCACCAGGTGCTGCAGCCGATCGGCCAGCCCCGGCCAGAACCCGGTCACCAGGCCCGGGGAGGTCTCGCCGGTGTAGTCGAAGAGTTGGGTGCCCAGCGCCCAGTTCACCCGCAGCGCGCTCAAGATCACCAGGTTGGCCAGTACGAAGGTGGGCACCGAGAGGATCAGCAGCGCCGCCAGGGTGATGACGCGGTCCGACAGCCGGTACTGGCGTACCGCCCCCCACGCGCCGGCCACCACGCCGATCACGGTGCCGGCCAGCGAACCGACGACCAGCAGGCGCAGGCTGACCCCGACGCGTCGGCCCAGTTCGCCGGAGACCGGCTGGCCGGTGACGGTGACGCCGAAGTCGCCGCGCACCGCGTGCGAGGCCCAGTGCGCGTAACGCAGCGGAATCGGCTTGTCCAAGCCCAGTTCGGCGGCTTTGGCGTCGATGACGGCCTGCGGTGGACGTGGGTTGCGCTGCATGAGGCTGTCCAGCGGCGCGAAGGCCAGGGAGGTCAGGCAGAACGTCAGGAACGAGGCCAGGCCCAGCAGCACCAGATAGTTCAGCGCCCGCCCGGCCAGAAACCGCGTCATGGCCCACAGGGTAGAGGGCCGCGGCGCGACCGCGCCGGATGCGCCTTGCCGATCTGCGCTCGTGTCCGGGGCGGGGGCGAGTGGGAAAGAAACTCGGCTGATTTTTACCCGTGAAATCCCCGAGAACCTTCACTAGGCTCCGCACGACTCCGGCACCACTAATCCGACAGAAAGAGAGAACCTGTGACCGTCACCGACGAGTACCTGGCCAACAACGCGGAATACGCGAAGACCTTCACCGGCCCGCTGCCCATGCCGCCGAGCAAGCACGTCGCGATCGTCGCCTGCATGGACGCTCGCCTGGACGTCTATCGTCTGCTGGGCCTCAACGAGGGCGAGGCGCACACCATCCGCAACGCCGGCGGCGTGGTCTCCGACGACGCGATCCGCTCGCTGGCGATCAGCCAGCGGCTGCTGGGCACCCGCGAGATCATCCTGATCCACCACACCGACTGCGGGATGCTGACGTTCACCGACGACGACTTCAAGCGGTCCATCCTGGAGGAGACCGGCATCCGCCCGACCTGGTCGGCCGAGGCGTTCCCCGACGCCGCCGAGGACGTCCGCCAGTCGCTGCGGCGGATCCAGGCCAGCCCTTTCATCACCGCCACGACGTCGCTGCGCGGGTTCGTGTTCGACGTCGCCACCGGCAAGCTCGACGAGGTCACGCTGTAATTCCCGCACCTGCCCTGCGGGGTGGGTGAGGTCTGGTGCAACGCGGTGCGGGGCCCCCTGTCGCAAGGCAGCGGGCCCCGCATCGTGCGTTGGCATGCGTCACGTTGACAGCACCGCGGTGCGACTGGTTGCATAGCCAGCTATAACCAATAAATATGGTAAGTCTCACCAAGATTACCGGGTATCCCTGGCAAGGAAGTCATGACCAGTAACGTCGCCGCGCCGCCGGAAGCCACCACGGCCGGGCAGTACCAGCTCACGCATCTGCGCACGCTGGAGGCCGAGGCCATCCACATCATCCGGGAGGTGGCCGCGGAGTTCGAACGTCCGGTGCTGCTGTTCTCCGGCGGCAAGGACTCCATCGTCATGCTGCATCTGGCCGTCAAGGCGTTCCGGCCGGGCCGGCTGCCGTTCCCGGTGATGCACGTCGACACCGGCCACAACTTCGAAGAGGTCATCGCCGCGCGCGACGAGCTCGTCGCCGAGACCGGAGTCCGGCTGGTGGTGGCCTCGGTGCAAGACGACATCGACGCCGGGCGGGTGGTCGACGACGGTCCGTCGCGCAACCCCTTGCAGACCGTCACCCTGTTGCGTGCGATCCGGGAGAACAAGTTCGACGCCGCGTTCGGCGGCGCCCGGCGCGACGAGGAGAAGGCCCGCGCCAAGGAGCGGGTGTTCAGCTTCCGTGACGAGTTCGGCCAGTGGGACCCCAAGGCCCAGCGCCCCGAGCTGTGGAACCTGTACAACGGCCGGCACCGCAAGGGCGAACACATCCGGGCGTTCCCGCTGTCGAACTGGACCGAGTTCGACATCTGGTCCTACATCGGCACCGAGCAGATCGCCCTGCCGTCGATCTATTTCGCGCACCAGCGCAAGGTCTTCCGGCGCGACGGAATGCTGCTGGCCGACCACGAGTTCCTGCGGCCCGCCGACGGCGAAGAGGTGTTCGAGACCTCCGTCCGGTTCCGCACGGTCGGCGACGTCACCTGCACGGGCTGTGTGGAGTCCACGGCGGCCACCGTGGAGGAGGTGATCGCCGAGACAGCGGTCTCGCGGCTCACCGAGCGGGGCGCGACGCGCGCGGACGACCGGATCTCCGAAGCAGGCATGGAAGACCGCAAGAGGCAGGGGTATTTCTGATGGGTGCGGCCACCACGCTGCTTCGAATCGCGACGGCCGGCTCGGTCGACGACGGCAAGTCCACGCTGATCGGACGGTTGCTGTTCGACTCCAAGGCGGTCATGGAGGACCAGCTGGCCTCCGTCGAGCGCACGTCGCGCGAACGCGGCAACGACTACACCGACCTGGCTCTGGTCACCGACGGGCTGCGCGCCGAGCGCGAGCAGGGCATCACGATCGACGTCGCCTACCGCTACTTCGCAACGCCCAAGCGGAAATTCATCATCGCCGACACCCCGGGGCACATCCAGTACACCCGCAACATGGTGACCGGCGCCTCGACCGCCCAGCTGGCGATCGTGCTGGTCGACGCCCGGCACGGCCTGCAGGAGCAGTCTCGCCGGCACACCTTCCTGGCATCGCTGCTGGGCATCCGCCACATCGTGCTGGCCGTCAACAAGATGGACCTGATCGACTGGGACGCCGACAAATTCGAGGCGATCCGCGACGACTTCCATTCGTTCGCCACCCGCCTGGACGTCCACGACGTGACCACCATCCCGATCTCGGCGCTGCTCGGTGACAACGTGGTGACCAAGTCCGACAAGACGCCTTTCTACGACGGCCCGGCGCTACTGTCGCACCTCGAAGAGGTCTACATCGCCGGTGACCGCAACCTGGTCGACGTCCGGTTCCCGGTGCAGTACGTGATCCGGCCGCAGACCCACGAGCATGCCGACCACCGCAGCTACGCGGGTACGGTCGCCAGCGGCGTGCTGCGTCCCGGCGACGACGTGGTGGTGCTGCCGTCGGGCAAGCCGACCCGGGTCGCCGCGATCGAGGGGCCCAACGGCGCTGTGGCCGAGGCATTTCCGCCGATGGCCGTCTCGGTGAGCCTCGCCGACGACATCGACATCTCACGCGGCGACATGATCGCCCGGACCAACAACCAGCCGCGCGTGGTTCAGGATTTCGACGCCACCGTGTGCTGGATGGCCGACGGTGCGACCCTGCAGCCGGGCAACGACTACGTCATCAAGCACACCACCCGCACCACCCGGGTCAAGGTGATGGCGCTGGACTACCGACTCGACGTCAACACCTTGCACCGCGACAAAGACGCCGACGAGCTCAAGCTCAACGAGCTCGGCCGCGTCTCGCTGCGTGCCCAGGTGCCCCTGATGCTCGACGAGTTCACCCGCAACGACGCCACCGGCTCGTTCATCCTGATCGACCAGGCCACCAACGGAACCGTGGCCGCCGGCATGGTGCTGCGCGACGTGTCGCCGCGTGCGGCGAGCCCCAACACGGTGCGGCACCAGTCACTGGTCACCGCGGCGGACCGGTTGTCCAAGGGGCTCACCGTGTGGTTGACCGGCCTCTCCGGTGCGGGCAAGTCGTCGGTGGCGATGCGCGTCGAACAGCTGCTGCTCGAACGCGGCACGCCCGCTTACGTTCTCGACGGCGACAACCTGCGGCACGGCCTCAACGCCGACCTGGGCTTCTCGATGGCCGACCGCGCCGAGAACCTGCGCAGGCTGGCCCATGTGGCCACCTTGCTGGCCGACTCCGGCCAGATCGTGCTGGTGCCGGCCATCAGCCCGATGATCGAGCATCGGCAGCTGTCCCGCCAGGTGCACACCGACGCCGGATTCGACTTCATCGAGGTGTTCTGCGACACCTCGCTCGAGGAGTGCGAGCAGCGTGACCCCAAGGGGCTCTACGCGAAGGCGCGGGCGGGCTTGATCACCCACTTCACCGGCATCGACAGCCCGTATCAGCGGCCGCGTAATCCCGACGTGCGCCTGACCTCCGACGACAGCATCGACGAGCAGGCCCGTCAGGTGGTCGCAGCGATCGACGCTCGGCAGTGAACGACCACCAGCTGGCAGGTCACCTCGCCACCGAGGCCGGCCGGCTGCTGCTGGCGGTGCGCCAGGAACTGGCCGAGGCCGGCGAAGCCGAGCGCAAGGCCGCCGGGGACCGGCGGTCCCACGAATTCCTGATGGCTGCCCTGGCGCAGGCGCGGCCGCAGGATGCGGTGCTGTCCGAGGAAGGCGCCGACAACCCGGCCCGGCTTCGCGCCGAACGGGTGTGGATCGTCGACCCGCTCGACGGGACCCGGGAGTTCAGCGAACTGGGCCGTGACGACTGGGCCGTGCATGTGGCGCTGTGGCAGGCCGGCGATCTGACAGCCGGGGCGGTGGCCCTGCCCGCACGAGACATCACGCTGGCGACCCCGTCGGTTGCCGCACCGCCCGCCGCCGACGGCGCGCCCCGGATCGCGGTGTCGCGCAGCCGGCCCCCGGCGATCTCCGAGGCCGTTCGCGCCCGGCTGGACGGTGTTCTGGTGCCGATGGGCTCGGCAGGGGTGAAGGTGGCTGCTGTGGTCCAGGGCACCGCCGATGTCTACGTGCACGCCGGCGGGCAGTACGAGTGGGACTCGGCGGCCCCGGTGGCGGTGGCCCGAGCCGCAGGGCTGCACACCTCCCGCCTGGACGGCTCGCCGCTGGTCTACAACCGGGCCGACCCCTTGCTGCCCGACCTCGTGGTGTGCCGCCCCGAATACGCCCAAGCGGTGCTCTCGGCAGTCAACTGACCCACCAGATGGAAGAATGCTCGCAATGCGCATGTCGGCCAAGGCGGAGTACGCGGTGCGAGCGATGGTCCAACTGGCCACCGCCGAGCCCGGCGCCCTGGTGAAGACCGATGAGATCGCGGCAGCGCAAGGCATTCCGGCGCAGTTCCTGGTCGACATCTTGTCCGATCTGCGCACCGACCGGCTGGTGCGCAGCCAGCGCGGCCGCGACGGCGGCTACGAACTGGCCCGGGCGGCAACCCAGATCAGCGTCGCGGACGTGCTGCGCTGCATCGACGGTCCGCTGGCCAGCGTTCGCGACATCGGCATGGGCGATCTGCCCTACTCCGGTCCGACCGCCGCCCTGACCGACGTGTGGCGGGCGTTGCGGGCCAGCATGCGCTCGGTGCTGGAGAAGACCAGCCTGGCCGACGTGGCGTCGGGGCAGTTGCCCGACCACGTGGTCGAACTGGCCGCCGACTACCGCACCCAAGAGCGCCAGCGGGGGCATTCGGGGGGTTAGACGCTAACCGCGGGGCTTGGTGCGGCGGTTCAGCTTCGGCTCTCCTTCGTCGAGCCTCGCTAACCGCCGGGTTTGATGCGGCGGTTCAGCTTCGGCTCTCCTGCGTCGAGCCTCGCTAACCGCCGGAGCCGTACGGGCGGGTGAGGATCTCCATGTTGTGGCCGGCGGGGTCGCGGAAATACACACCACGCCCGCCATCGCGGTGGTTGATCTGCCCGGCCTGGCTGCCGCCGGGATCGGCCCAGTGCTCCAGCCCCCGGTCGGAGATCTTGGCGTAGATCGCGTCGAAGTCGGACTCCGAGACCAAGAAGGCGTAGTGCTGCGGCCGGATCGGCTCACCGGCCGGCACGTCGGCGTAATCCAGGCTGGCCTGGTGTTCGAGGGCGACCACCTGGAAGTGGCCGAAGGGCTGCGGTTCGGGCAGGCCGAACAGGTCGGCCAGAAACGCTGCCGAGGTCTGCTTGTCACGGGCGGCCACGATGGTGTGATTGAAGGAGATTCCCATTCGTTCCAGTGTCGGCCGTGCGCGGCGCGCATGCCACAATCGCGGTCATGCGGGTGGGAATGACCATGCCGGTGATGGAACCGGACCTGAATGCGACGCTGCTGCGTGACTGGGCCCGCGCTATCGACGACGGGCCGTTCTCGGCGTTGTGCTGGGGCGAACGGATCGCCTTCGCCAACCCGGACAGCCTGACGTTGGCGGGTGCGCTGGCGGCGTGGACCGAGCGGGTTCGCCTGGTGACCACCGTGATCGTCCCGCAACTGCACGACCCCGTCATGCTGGCCAAGGCGCTGGCCACTGCGGACGTGCTCTGCGACGGCCGGCTCACCGTCGGGCTGGGCGTGGGCGGCCGGGTCGAGGACTATCGCGCTGTCGGAGCCGACCCGGCGACGCAGACGATGCGCGCGATGGCCGACGCGGTGGCGATCATGCGACGGGTATGGGCGGGGGAGAAGGTCACCGAGTCGGTGCTGCCGGTGGGGCCGAGCCCGGTGCAACCCGGTGGGCCGCCGCTGCTGGTCGGCACCATCGGTCCCAAGACGCTGCGCAGTGCCGCGTCGTGGGCCGAGGGCCTGGCCGGGATCACCATGGACCTTGATGTGGCCAAGCAGAACGAACTGTTCGACGTCGCGCGCGACGCCTGGCACCAGGCGGGCCGGGGCAAGCCGCAGCTGGCGACGTCGTTCTGGTTCGCACTGGGTGATCGCGACGCTGCCCGCGACCAGGTCCGCCGGCACCTGCTGCGCTACATGAACTGGATTCCCGCCGAGTACGTCGAGGCGATGGCGCCCTCGACCGGCTGGGCGGGCAGCGAGGACGAGCTCGCCGAGGTGCTGCGCCGGTTTGCGGCGGTGGGCACCGATGAGGTCCACCTGATTCCCACCAGCTCGGACCTGGGCCAGCTGCGCAGCGTGGCCGACGTGGTCGCCGAGATCAGCCGCGCTGGCTGAGCGGGCTTTCCTGCTGGTTGCGACACCGTCACGGAAACGTCTCTATCGTTCACCGCCAGCCACACCAGCCCCAGAAATCACTAGGGTCGCAGGGGAGTGAGACCCGGCACCGGGTCCGGGGAAAGGTGGGACATGTCGGCGACGCGTCGAATCGTCTCGGCGGCATTGGTGCCGGCGGTGGTTCTTGGGTTGGTGGCCGCCACCGAATTCGCCCCACCCGCCAACGCCGCAACCTGCCACGCCCCCGAGGCCAACATCGACCCGCCGCCGGGATCGCCCACCACCGGGGCGGGGCAGATGCCGACCGGGCGCCGGCCCCGCGGCACCAACGATCAGGCGCCGCTGCCCAAGCTGGGCCCGCTGATCGCCGCACTGATCAACCCGAACGGCACCATCAAGCAGCAGGCCGCGGTGGTGCCGCCGGTTCCCAACCCCGCCGGCCAGGCCGCCCCGAACGTCGCCCAGCCGGTGCAGCCCGTTCCGAACGTCGGTGCGGACCAGGGCATCTCCACCGCCGATCCCGGCGGGGCCATCGCCGGTGCGCAGACGTCCCTGGTGGAGTGGGTGACCGGGCCCAACAGCCCCAACAAGACACTGGAACGCTTCGGCATCTCCGGAACCGACCTCGGCATCCCTTGGGACAACGGGGATCCCGTCAACAGGCAGATCCTCATGGCGTTCGGCGACACGTTCGGCTACTGCCGTATCGAGGGCAAGCAGTGGCGCAAGAACGTGCTGTTGCGCAGCCAGGACAACAACCTGTCCGACGGCATCACGGTGACCGCCGGAGCGGTGGGCAACAAGTATTCGGGTTCGCCACTGCGGCAAGCGAATTTCTCCAAGCAGATTCTGCCCGCCGTGCAACTGGCTCCCCACCAGGAAGGCATGATCCCCACTGCTGCAATCGGGATTGCCGGCAACCAGTACATGAACTTCATGTCGATCAAGAAGTGGGGCCGCGACGGGGAGTGGTCCACCAATTACTCGGCGATCGCGGTCTCCAACGACAACGGCGAAACGTGGGGCGTCTATCCGGGCACGGTGCGGTCCACGTCGCCGGAGAACGTCCCCCGGGCGCGCTTCGTGCCCGGTAACGAGAAGTTTCAGATGGGCGCGTTCCTGCGCGGCAACGACGGCTACCTGTACTCCTACGGCACGCCCTCGGGCCGCGGCGGCTCGGCGTACCTGTCGCGGGTGCCCGAGCGCACCATTCCGGACCTGACCACATATGAGTACTGGAACGGCGACAACGGGGCGTGGGTGCCCAACAACCCGGCTGCGGCCACACCGGTGATCCCCGGACCGGTGGGCGAGATGTCGGTGCAGTACAACACCTATCTGCGCCAGTACCTGGCGCTGTACGGCAATGGCGGCAACGACGTCGTGGCCCGCACCGCGCCGACGCCGCAGGGTCCGTGGAGCGCCGAGCAGACGCTGATCCCCACCGGCCAGATTCCCGGCGGCATCTACGCGCCCTACATGCACCCCTGGTCGACCGGCAAAGAGGTGTATTTCACCCTGTCGCTGTGGAACGCCTACGACGTGATGCTGATGCGCACGGTGCTGGGCTGAGGGCGACCGCTCAACACCGCGAGGCGATCACCTCGTCGGCCACCGCCAGGGCCAGCGCCATGATCGACACCTGGGGATTGACCTCGGGGCAGCTGGGCAGGATGGACGCATCGGCGACCCAGACGCCGTCCACTCCGCGCAGTCTCCCGCGCTCGTCGACCGGGCACAGCTGGTCGTCGCTTCCGGCGGCGGCGGTGCCCGTCGGGTGGAACGCCGCCAGGTGCAGGCGCCGGGGATCGGCCCGGTGCAGAACGTCGCTCAACTCCGCAACCGAGGACACCGTGGGCGCCGAGGACAGGCCGGTGATCACCTCGACCGCGCCGGCGGCAAATAGGAGGCGGCCCATGGCCTCGATCGCCACCACCAGTTTGGCCAGATCCCGATCAGTGATGTCATAGCGCAGCACGGCCGGGCCGCGCGCTGTTCGGACGACTCGCCCCACGCCCTCATCGGCAACCATGGCGCCCACCGACCCGATGTGATGCGCCCGGTCGAGCCAGCTCAGCAGTTCCCGGCCGTAGCCCGGGAACACCATCGACCCCATCCCGGGCGGCGTGGCGGTGGCCTCGATCAGGATGCCGTGTGACCGGTGCAGCTCCTCGACCGCTGCGCTTTGCAGGACGCCGTTCCAGGCGTACACCTCTTCGTCGAAACGGCCGGCCAGCGGGACCGAGGGGTGCAGGGCCAGGTTGCGGCCGAGACGGGGGTGACTGCCGAGTCGACTGCGCCACAGAAGTTTCGGCGTCTCGCCGGCGCCGCTGGCGATCACCACCGTCGATGCGAGCACCTCGAAGGTGGAACCGTCGGGTCGCAGCGCGCGGACCCCGCGGGTGCGACCACGCGAATGCAACACCCGAGTCACCCGGGCCTGGGAAATGATGCGGGCCCCGGCGTCGCACGCCTGCGGCAGCGCGTTGAGGTGGACCCCGAACTTGGCGTTGCGGGGGCAGCCCAACGCGCATTGACAGCAGCCGCCGCAGCCGGGGGCGTTGCGGGTGAGCGGCGCAGCGCTCCAGCCGAGTTCGCGGGCACCTGCCAAGAGCAGAGAGCCGTTGCGGCCCATGATGTCGTGGGGAACCGGGCCGACCTGCAGGGTGGCTTCGACGTCATCGAGTGCGCGTGCCAGCACATCCTGATCGGCAAGTGCCAGGCCGAAGTGATCCCGCCATCGTTGTTGCACGTCTGCCGGCGGGCGATAGCAGGTACCCGAATTCACCACGGTGGTGCCGCCGACGGCGCGGCCGATGGGCAGCACCACCGGCGGGCGGCCGAGCGCGAGCGTGGTGCCCCCGGCGCGGTAGAGACCGGCATAGCGGTCCATCGGGTGCGTGGTGCGGAACTCTTCGGACGTCCAGTGCCGGCCTTCCTCGAGCACCACCGTGTCCAGGCCGGCCCGCGCCAACGTCCGCGCCACCATGGCGCCACCGGCGCCGGAGCCGACAACTACGACGTCGGCGCGAATCGTCGTGGCGGCTTCGGCCGAAGCGGTGACCGACAGTGCTGCGTCGGGCCGCACGACCGGGGTTGACTGCGCGTGTGCAAGCAGTTCGCCCGCGTAGGTGTCGGCGCCATTGGCCAGCAGTGCCACCGCCTTGAGGCCGTCGACTGCCGCCTCGGTGGCTGCACCGAGTCCGGCGATGCGGCGCAGGACGGCCGCTCGCGCATCGGGTGTCAGGCGGCGCGCGGTGCGGCCGGTCCCCAGGTAGCCGGCTGCCGCCATCGACAGCAGCCCGGCGCGTACCGCGAGCCTGGTGCCACCGGGCAGCTGTCGGACGTAACGCTCGATCCGGGCGACGAGCACCTCCGGCGGGGGGCCGCCGTGCTCCTGCGGCAACAGCGCGGCACCGAACGACGCGGCGGCGCGGCCGGCGAGTGTCATGAGACCAACGTGAGTCGGCGAGCAGAACGACGCCGACCAAGGCGGCGGCCCAATTTGAGGAAGAACGGATACGTCGCGAAGAGGACCGCCGCCACAGCGTGCGCGCGCCATCCCAACGACTCGGTGCGAAGCCGCCCAATCCCGCTGTTCCACATGAAGTCGCGGCCGTCGCGCGAGCCGAAGGGCCGCCACATGATGCCCAAGCCGGGGACGTTGTTGTACAACCCGAAGGATGCCCCGAAGAAGGTTCCCAGCACCGCGGCCTCCGCCAGATCACGCTCGGCGACGTCGACTTCGCGTTCGATCAAGACGCCGGCGGCCACCAGCATCGGGGGATCAAGCAGAAAACTCATCCAAGCGACCTTTCGTTGACGGTGGGCGCCGCGTCGCCGCGGAAGCCGATCTCGGCATGGCCGGTGCCCGACACCGACCAGCTGCGTTCCACGATGCGCACGCCGCGCCGGTGCCGGCCGACCTCGATGTGGATATCGGCCTGCCCGGTGTTGGTGCACACCGCGACGGCGCCGTCGGGATCCTGATAGCGCATGCTGACGCATCGCTCGGCCGGTTGATCGACGCGTATTCGAATGTCACGCTTGCCGATTCGTCCCTCCAGCTGCCACCGCGGCAGGTCGAGGCTGGTGCGCACTCGCACGGCCGGCAGGCCGCTGCCCGGCCAGTCCCGGCCATCGGCGCGCAACCGGATGAACGCCACCGGCCGCAGCGCGCGCAGGCCCGGCCGTCGCGATACCGCGGTGACGACCTCGAGGGCGTCCTGGCCGCCGAGGTCGGCGTGGATCCAGCCCCACCGCTCGGCGTTTCCGTGACCGTAGATGTGCGATACCGCGCCGCGCCATCCGTCGATCTTGTGCGCAGTCCCGTTGAGCGACAGCGTTCCCTGGAACTCGGCGGTCGGGGCCAACACCACCTGCGCGCCGGGCAGCAGCTCGCGCTCCCAGACGAATCGGGGGAAGGTCCACAGCGGTGCTGCGGGGTCCGTCCAGCGCAGGTCCCATTCCATGGCACCGGCGCTTCCGCCAAGAAAGCCCGGACCGACCCGGCCACCGGCGCCGCGGTACCAGCTGCCGTCGTGCTCGTGGGGCGCCAGCGGCTCGGGGCCGAGCCGCTGCGTCTGCGGTTCGCCCTGCGCCGGAAACCAGGTGATCCAGCCATGGCTGAACGGCGGCCCGCCGTCGGTCGGCGCGACAATCTCGTGGTGGATCCACAGGCCGGCGCGGCTCACCGGATCCGACAGGGTCGCGTACCACACCTCAAGGCGACCGGACTGTCCGCGCCAGCGGGCGGCGGCCGCCGATGCCACATCACTTGACGTCATCCTGCGTACTGTATTGGTTGAGCCAATGGACCAGTCAAGCCCCATCGGGCAACCGCAGCGCCGGCGCCTCGACGAGCAGATCGCGACGTCGATCATCGAGGCGATCGTCGACGGCGCTTATCCGCCGGGTTCGGTGCTGCCGCCGGAGCGTGACCTGGCCGAACAACTCGGGGTCAACCGGACATCGCTGCGGCAGGCGCTGGCCCGGTTGCAGCACATGGGGCTGATCGAAGCCCGGCAGGGCAGCGGGAATCTGGTGCGTGAGCCGGCGGCGCTGACCGATCCGGCGATCGTCGAGGTCCTGCTGCGCAAGCTGGGTCCCGACTTCCTCGCCGAGCTGTTGGAGATCCGGGAGGCGCTCGGTCTGCTCATCGGCGAGCTGGCCATCAGTCGCGCTACATCCGAGGACCTGGCTGCCCTGCGCCCGACTGTGGAGTTTGTGCGCGCCGCTGACCGCCCTGAAGTGCTCCAGACCGCGGAGCTTGCCTTTTTTGCAGTGCTCATCCAGGCCACCCACAATCGCGCCCTGGCCCTGATGTTCGGTTGGGTGCAGCAGGGTTTCGGTGGCCGCGAGCACGAGCTCACCGCGGCCTTCGAGGACGCCGGCGCCGTACGGACTGCTCTGGCGGCGATCGCCGACGCAGTCATCGCTCGCGATGCGGCCCGGACCGCCGCCGCGATGCGGGCGCATCTGCAGGCCAGCGGCCAGCGCATGCTCGCCGCCGCACGCCACAGCGGTGAGGGCTGAGCGGCTGGGGGCCGCTATTCGGCGTCGATCACCGCACGCAACGCCGCACCCACCTCGGTGATAACCCCGGGGGTGTAGCCGGGGATGTTCATAGTCACCCCGCCGATGCCCGCATCGAGCACCTTGGACTTGATCTGCTCGGCGATCGACTCGGGGCTGCCGGTCACGGCGCGCTGCTTGAGCGCATCGGGGAGCTTGTCCGCGGGGAAATCACCGGGCAGCACGGTGATCAGCTGGGTGGTTTCCAGGGTGGCCGGATCGCGGCCGACTTCCTCGCAGCTGCGCCGAACCACGTCCATCTTCGCCTTCGCCTCGTCGAATCCGATGATGAGGTTGAGGTGGTCGAAGTGGCGTGCCGCCAGCGGGATCGTCTTCTTCTCGCCGCTACCGCCGATCAGCAGCGGAATGTGGTCACGGAAGCGCGGTTCAGCCATCGCCTCGCGCGCCTGGTACCACGTGCCCTCGAAGGTCGGCCGCTCGCCTTTGATCATCGGCAGGATGATCTGCAGCGCCTCGTCCAGCCGGTTGAACCGGTCGGTGAAGGTGCCGAATTCGAAGCCCAGCTGGTCGTGCTCGAGCTCGAACCATCCGGTGCCGATGCCCAGGATGGCGCGGCCGGCGCTGACCACATCCAGGGTGGTGATGATCTTGGCCAGCAGCGCCGGGTTGCGGTAGGTGTTGCCGGTGACCAGGGTGCCCAGCTGCACCGTTTCGGTCGCCTGCGCCAGCGCACCCAGGGTCGTGTACGCCTCGAGCATCGGCTGATCGGGAGATCCCAGCATGGGCAGTTGGTAGAAGTGGTCCATCACGAACACGGCGTCGAACCCGGCCGCTTCGGCCTCGCGGGCCCGTGCGACGACAGTGGGGAACAGGGTCGAAACGTCGGTGCCGTAGGAGAAATCGGGAATCTGGAAGCCAAGGCGAATCGTCACGTGGTCGACCCTAAGGGGAGCGGGAGGTGACTGGGAGCGATTCCGCTGTGCGCGAAGCGGGAATTGGCGAGGGGTCTAGCTGTCCAGCTCTCGGTGTCGCGGGTGTACCCGGTACTCCATCGACTGCTTGCGTCGTAGTGGATGGCGTTGGCCGGCGAAGTAGGCGGCCACGTACAGGAAGTAAAAGACACCTGCGGTGATGACAGTAATAACGACGAACTGGACATATTGGCCGCGGGCGATGGGGTAGCCCCAGCTGGCGTCGCCGTATGCGGTGCCTACGGCCAATAGGGCAAGGAAGGTAGCGCTCATGAGGGCGACCCACAGTTCGCCTTCTCCTGTGGCGGCGGCGTAGACGTTTACCGTAGCGATCACGGCGGGCCCTGTCAGAGTCCACCACATGGTTGTGGCGGTAAGTAGCCCGCTGTAGGAGTCTGGATGTGGATCGAGTCCCAGTTGCTTGGATTCGCGCTCGGAGACAGGGGTGTCTTCAGGATCGGGGTCAGTGATTGTATACGTGTATATTTTCCCGCCAATCTTGATGTAGGGCGTGGCCACGTAGGCTATGAATGTCATCACTACGACGGGAAATAGTCCTAGCAGGACTGCGTCGTCCAATGACGGATACTTGAGGAAAATGCCAGCTACACCCGCTGTGCCAGCAAGGGTCCAGTAAATGCGTCGCTGGACGCAGAGGCTGCTCTTGGAAAAAGTCAGCAGAAATGCCCCAATAAAGCATAGGGTGATGGTCCACAAAGATAGTTGGCTTACCATTAATTTCCCATCATCCAATTCACCGTTTTCTCGCCTCCTAATCCCCCTGCGACAGCACCGAGCAGTCCAAATATCAGAGCGCCCTCGGGGCCTATGGCTGAGCCCCCCATCGCGCCGGCCGCGAAGCCTCCCAGCCACGAGCCGAGGCTGCGTCCTCCGAGCTTGGCAAGTTCTTCGCCGGGCGCCGCACCGAGGGCGATGTTATCGCCGGTCAGCAGCGCGTCTAGACCGAATCCGGCGATGGAGAGCTTGCGGCCCAGCGTCTTAAGAGCATTGACGTCTGCCTCGGACCACACTTGCGCATCGCCCCAATGTCGGCCCTGCGGGAGAGCGTTCGCCTGTGCGCTAAGTCCACTGCCCAAATTGCCGACTCCACTGGAGATATCGGAGCCCGCTTCATGGATCAGTTCTCCGACAGACTTACCGCTTCGCACTTCGTCGAGTGCTCGCTGGATTCCCGCCGGCGAGACCCCCGCCGATGCCAATTGATTGGCGAAGCCGTGGAGCACCAACTCCCGAGCCTGGGACTCGCATCGATCGAGCATCTGGGTTGTTGCCTGATCGGGTGTCAGCGGTGGCCGGTCGGGATAGGCCTGACCCGATTCGAGGTAATCCTGAAGCTGGCGTCGGGCTCGGGCTAGCGTGCGTGCGTCTCCGCCGAGTATGGGATCGGCCGGCAGTGGGCCGATGAACTCCGAATGTCGCCAATCGTCGAGACGTTCGTGAGCCAGCCGCCGGGCGGTGGGGTCGGCAGCGGGGTCATCGGCGATCGTCTGATCGCGCTGTCTTGCCAGCTCTGCCGGGTCGGAGCCGGCTGGCTGCGGGGCATGCGGCAATCCGTTTGCTCCCGCTCCGCCGTCGGCGCCTTCGTCGCCGAAGCGGAATTCGTGGAGTCCGGCGGTGGCGGCGGTGAGTTGGCGGGCGATCTCCTGCTCATTGTTGACCAGGTTGGCCACGCGGGACTTGATGAAACTTCCATGATCGCCCGCGGCCTGTTCGCGTTGAGCCTGCTCCGCGGTGGAGCTGTAGTAAGTCCACGTGTCGGTGACGCAGTAGTCATCGCCGACGCGGAATTCGTCGCGTTCGGCGGCGGCGACGGCGTAGAGCACTTCGGCTTTGTTGTTCTGTTGGGTCTGCGCGCCGCGGGCGGCGATAGTGGCGGCGTTGCGCAGCGCGTCGGCTGGACCGTGGACTTTGACCAGATCTGCGGCGGATCGGCGCTGAAAGCCTTCGGCGCCAGCGCCGGTCCACGGTCTGCCGCCGGGCCTGGTCGAGGCGTCGCGGACTTCGGTGAACGCGGCGTCCCAGGAGTCGGCGAGGTTGGTCCAAGCGGTGGAGTTGGTTATCAGGTGATCCCAGGTGGCGTCTTCGACTTCGGTCAGTGGCGGTAGTCCCGACATCGCGGCTCTACCTGCCGGTTCCGAGTGCGCCTGCGCCGGCGTCGATGCCGGAGTGCGGGGTCAAGGGTGGGGGGCCGCCTGCTCGCGGGGCGACTGAGGTCAGGGCGGCAGCGGCGTCGTTGTCCATCGCCTCGTATTCGTCGGCGGTGGTGGTGAGTTTTGTCGCGTTGGCGGTCAGTCGTGTGCGCATTGCCGCTGCGGCCGTGCCGGCGCCGGTGTTGGTGGTGTTGCATGCCGCACTGCTGGTCTGCCATGCGGGCGCTGGAAGTGTTGGTAACGGCGGTGCGATCTGGTCTGCCAGCGTCGCGCAGCGTTGCGCCAGTTGGCGCAGGTCAGTTGGGATGACCCGCAGGGCGGGACCGGTCATTCGCCGAGCATATAAGTGAATCCCGATTTGCGAAATTCAGCCGCCGATACCGCCCTGACGGGCAGGTGAACAGGTCACATTGCTCATGCATGGCCTCCGCAATGCAGCGGGGGAGACTCGGCGGTGTGTGAAGCGGAATTCTCCCGGGAGTTTCGGTGGTCCAGCTTGCGGTGGCGGGGATGTACTCGATATTCCGTCGACTGCTTGCGTGGCAGGGGCCGGCGCCGGCCGATGCAGTAGAAGGCAGATCGCCCCACGGCGGAGAAGTAGGGCGTTTGCGGTGGCGATTGGCACAAAGAACTCCCACTATGCGGTTGTGGCGGTAATAGTCCGGATGGCTCAGCTGTCGCGGCGAGCCGCCGGGCGCCGTGCGAAACGGCGCCGGAACCGGGTGACGATGAGGCCACCGAAGTCTCATCCGGCTCGGATATGGCGAGCAGTCGCGGCGGGCGAAACGACTGAAGCCCCCGAACGGGCCTGCGCTGGCCTTTTCAGCGGTTACGCTTCGCCGAAAACCGCACAAACTGCGGCAAGGCCGACTCTTTGGAGGTATGCCTCGTGGGGCTCACCATCGGAATCATCGTCGTCGTTGTCATATTTCTGCTCGCGGTGTTGGTGATCGCGGGCTACAACGGGCTGGTTCGGGCGCGTAACGCGTACAAGAACGCCTTCGCCCAGATTGACGTTCAGCTGCGGCGGCGCTTCGACCTCATTCCCAACCTGATCGAAACCGCCAAGGCGTACCTGGCGCATGAGCGCCAGACCCTGGAGGCCGTCGTCAATGCGCGCGGCGCCGCGATGAACGGCCTTGCCGCCGCCCAGGCCAATCCCGGTGACCCGGCGGCGATGCAGCAGTTGGCGGAGGGTCAGCAGGCGCTCAACGGCGCGCTGAGCCGGCTCAACCTGGTGGTCGAGCAGTACCCCGACCTCAAGGCGAACCAGACCATGATGCAACTGTCGGAGGAACTGACCTCCACGGAGAACAAGGTCGCGTTCGCCCGCCAGGCCTACAACGACGCGGTGATGAACTTCAACAACCGGCGTGAGACATTCCCGGGCAACGTTTATGCCGGCATATTCAACTTTGCTCCGGCCGCCCTGCTCGAGATCCCGCCGGAACACCCGGAGATGCGGGACGCGCCGAAGGTTCAGTTCTGACCGACCGGCGGCCATGAACTTCTTCGAGCACCAGCGGGCCGCCAAGGGAACCACGCTGAAGCTGGTGTTGCTCTTCGGGGCTGCGGTGCTGGCGTTGGTCGCCGCAATCAATGCCGCCGCGGTGATTGCATTGGTCTACCTCACGAAGGATTACGGCGGGATCGACGCGTCATCGATTCTTGCGGTCGTCATCGTCGTCACCGCAATCACGCTCTTGGTCATCGCAGGTGGAACGCTGTTCAAGACAATTTCGCTGCGCCAGGGGGGTACTGCTGTCGCCGCGGCCGTCGGCGCGGTGCCCGTGGACCCGACGACGACCGACCCTCAGTTGCGTAGGTACGTCAACATCGTCGAGGAGATGTCGCTGGCCTCCGGCGTGCCGGCGCCACGCTTGTTCGTCATGCCGGGTGAACCCGGAATCAACGCTTTCGCAGCGGGTTTCACGCCTGCCGATGCTGCCATCGCGGTGACAGGTGGAGCCCTGGCGCAACTCAACCGGGACGAACTGCAGGGTGTCATCGCTCACGAGTTCAGCCACATCCTCAACGGTGATATGCGGCTGAACATTCGACTCATCGGATTGCTCAGCGGAATTCTGCTGATCGGAATGATCGGCTTGCGCCTGCTGCAGTTCGGCGGCCGCGGGAGTGACAGCAAGCGCGCGCTGCCCCTTGTTGCGTTCGCGTTCGCGATGATGGTGCTCGGCTACGTCGGTGTGTTCTTCGCCAACGTGATCAAGGCTGCAGTAGCGCGCCAACGCGAGTGGCTGGCCGACGCGTCGGCGGTGCAGTTCACGCGCCAGACCGACGGCCTCGAAGGCGCACTGAAGAAGATTGGCGGCATACCGACCGGTTCGCGGCTGCGCAACTCCCGCAATGCGGCCGAGGTCAGCCACATGCTGTTCGGAGAGGGCGCGCGACGGTCGTTCACGTCGTTGTTCGCGACACATCCGCCACTCACCGACCGGATCAGGGCGCTCAACCCAAGCTTCGACCCCCGCGAGATCGCCGAACTGCAGCAGCGGTACGCCAATCAGGCGCCCGACGGCCTGGCCGAGGACGTCGCCGCGGGTTTCGCCCCTGCCGGAACGGCGCTCGGCCGTCCGACCCTCGCGCCAGAGCAACCCGCCAACCCCGGCTGGCACACCAGCCCCGAGCAAGTCGTCTCTCGCGCCGGCACCTTCACTTCGGACGACCTGAAATACGGCGCGGCTCTGCATGCACGGATTCCTGACGATGTCCGCAAGCTGGCCAGCCAGCCCACCACGGCCCCCGCGGCCGTCATCGCGTTGCTCCTCGAGCCGTCGAGTGGGGGGCTGCACGTCCGCCAGCTTGCCTCGGTGAACGAACATCTGGGGCCGACGCAGGCGCGGGAAGCCGCCGCACTCGCCGACCGGATGCGCGCGCTGCCGCCTGAACTTCGGCTCCCGGTCGTCGCGCTGGCTTTGCCGCAGATCGCCACCCACTCTCGTGCCGAACAGGACGCGCTCATCACGGTGTTGAACGCGCTCGCCGTCGCCGACGAGAAGGTGACGATGTTCGAGTACTGCCTTACCCGCCTGGTTTCGAATTACGTACTCGACACCAACGATCCGGCTCGCCGGAGCAAGGTGGGCAGCGGATCGCTCACCGGTGTTCGGCCCGTGGTGACGACCCTGCTGGCGACTCTCGCGGTCGCCGGGGGCGCCGATCAAAACGTGGCGGCACAGTCTTTGGACATTGCGCTGCAACGACTTTACGGCGATAACGCGAGGCCCGAGAACCCGCGCAGGCTGAGCTGGCAGCAGACCCTCGACGAAGGCTGGGCCGCCCTCGACGCCTTGGATCCGAGGGCGAAGCAAGCACTCGTCGAAGCGATGGTGGAGGCGGTGCTGCACGACGGTACCGTCACAGCGGCGGAAGCTGAATTGCTCCGTGCGGCATGCGGTTTGATGCACGTTCCCCTGCCTGCGCTGTTGGGCTGAAACCGACATCGGTCGAGCACGATGAGCAGCCCCCTCGGGGCCCTTGACGACGCGGAGGGCATTCCGTTGAAGAGGGTCGTTGCAGGGGTTCCAGAAGACGACGTGGCCTGGAGGTTCGGCGTTCGGTTGACGAACGGATCTGAGTCATCGCGTGGGTTGCGTCGGTCCGGGCCGATGTTTCCTTGGAAGTGTCTGTTCAGTCGTGATAAGTGAACTAGTGTTCCGTTGCATGAACGCTGTAGCTGGAGTCGCCAAGAAAGCCGCCCTTACCACCTGGGAGGGCATCTGGTACATCCTCATGTGCATCAACTTCGGAGCTGGATACCTGGCGAAAGTGCCCGCCAAGAAAGCCCTCCAAGACGCGGGTATGGGCACCATGACCAGCGCCGAGCAGTTCTGGTACCTATTTTTGTGCCTCAGCTTCGGGGCCGGCTACTTCGCCAAAATCCCCATCGCCAAAGCTCTCGTTGAGACACAAATTCAAGGCATCGCCCACGCCAGGTAGACCCCCGGGGAATTTCGGCATGAAGCTCTCCAAGCGGGCCCGGATTCTCCACATAGCCGCACCTATCGCCCTCGTCAACGCTGGTAGCGCCGACGAGGCTGACTAAGCTGTCTGCGGGTGTGCGGTCGACATGGTCCTGGCCCCCTAGGTTGGAGCCACGTCGCATGTTGCACGTGCTTGCATTTCTGCATTTCATTGGTGGTGCCCCCGGCAGGATTCGAACCTGCGGCCTTCTGCTCCGGAGGCAGACGCTCTATCCCCTGAGCTACGGGGGCGCTCGCGTAATGCGGCGCCATGTGGGCTTTGACAGAGTAGCGCATGAATGCCCCCAGCCGAGAACCGGACGGATTCGGGGCCTGACCACGACAGACCATAGGATGGGGCCTCGTGACCCCCGCCGATCTGGCCGAATTGCTCAAAGCCACCGCTGCCGCGGTGCTGGCCGAGCACGACCTGGACACCGCCGCGCTGCCCGCGACGGTGACGGTCGAGCGGCCGCGCAACCCCGAACACGGTGACTACGCCACCAACCTGGCCCTTCAGCTGGGCAAGAAGGTGGGCGCCAACCCGCGTGAGCTGGCCGGCTGGCTGGCGCAGGCGCTGGAGCAGGCCGACGGGATCGCCGCCGCCGAGGTCGCCGGCCCGGGGTTTGTGAACCTGCGCATCGAGTCCTCGGCGCAGGGCGCTGTGGTGGCCAACATCGTCGCCGCGGGCGCCGACTACGGCCATTCCCGCGAGTTCGCCGACCTCAACGTCAACCTCGAGTTCGTCTCGGCCAACCCCACCGGCCCCATCCACATCGGCGGCACCCGCTGGGCCGCGGTCGGGGACGCGCTGGGACGGCTGCTGAGCACCCAGGGCGCCGCGGTGACCCGCGAGTACTACTTCAACGATCACGGCGCCCAGATCGACCGGTTCGCCAACTCGCTGATCGCCGCCGCCAAGGGCGAGCCCGCCCCCGAGGACGGCTACGCCGGCGCCTACATCACTGATATCGCGGCTCAAATCCAGGCCCAGGCCCCAGACGCGCTGAACAGCCCGGATGCCCAGGAGACGTTCCGCGCGATCGGCGTCGACCTGATGTTCACCCACATCAAGGCCTCGCTGCACGAGTTCGGCACCGACTTCGACGTGTTCACCCACGAAGACTCGATGCACACCTCCGGGCGGGTCGAGCAGGCCATCGCGCGGCTGCGCGCCAACGGCAACATCTACGAGAAGGACGGTGCCACCTGGCTGCGCACCAGTTCCTACGGCGACGACAAAGACCGCGTCGTGATCAAGAGCGACGGCAAGCCCGCCTACATCGCCGGGGACCTGGCCTACTACCTGGACAAGCGCGAACGCGGCTTCAACCTGTGCATCTACATGCTCGGCGCCGACCACCACGGCTACATCGCCCGGCTCAAGGCGGCTGCGGCGGCCTTCGGCGACGACCCGGCAACGGTCGAGGTGCTCATCGGGCAGATGGTCAACCTGGTGCGCGACGGCCAGCCGGTCAAGATGAGCAAGCGCGCCGGCACCGTGATCACCCTCGACGACCTGGTCGAGGCCATCGGCGTGGACGCTGCGCGCTACAGCCTGACCCGCTCCTCGGTGGACACCCCCATCGACATCGACCTTGAGCTGTGGTCCTCGGCGAGTAACGAAAACCCGGTCTACTACGTGCAATACGCGCACGCCCGGCTCTGCGCGCTGGCCCGCAACGCCGCCGAACTGGGCCTGGTCCCGAGCACCGCCAACCTCGGCCTGCTGGACCACGACAAGGAAGGCGCGCTGATCCGCAACCTGGGCGAGTTCCCCCGGGTGCTGGAAACCGCTGCCGCGCTGCGTGAGCCGCACCGGGTGTGCCGGTACCTCGAAGACCTCGCCGGCGACTACCACCGGTTCTACGACAGCTGCCGGGTGCTGCCGCAGGGCGACGAAGAACCCACGGATCTGCACGCCGCGCGCCTGGCGCTGTGTCAGGCCACCCGTCAGGTGATCGCCAACGGGCTGGGCATCCTGGGCGTGAGCGCACCGGAGCGGATGTGAACGTCCACCCCGCCGGCCCCCGCCACGCCGAAGCGATCCAGCCCGACGGCCTGCCGCCGCGGCCGCAGAGCCCGCAGCAACTGCTGGAGCTGGCGGCGAATGTCTGGCCCCGCAACACCGTTCGCGGCGACGACGGCGTGACGCGGATCGCCGGTGTGAAGCTGACCGACCTGGCCGCCGAGTACGGCACCCCGCTGTTCGTCATCGACGAGGACGATTTCCGGGGCCGCTGCCGCGAGATCGCCGACGCGTTCGGCGGCGGCGAGCATGTGCATTACGCCGCCAAAGCCTTCCTGTGCAGCGAGATCGCGCGCTGGATCGACCAGGAGGGCCTGTGCTTGGACGTCGCGACCGGCGGCGAGCTGGCCGTCGCTCTGCACGCCGGTTTCCCCGCGCAGCGAATCACCCTGCACGGCAACAACAAATCGGTTGAGGAACTGACCACTGCGGTCAACGCCGGCGTCGGCCACATCGTGCTCGACTCCCTGATCGAGATCGAGCGCCTCGACGCCGTCGCCGCGGCGGCCGGTGTGGTGCAAGACGTGCTGGTGCGGGTCACCGTCGGCGTGGAGGCCCACACCCACGAGTTCATCTCCACCGCGCACGAAGACCAGAAGTTCGGGCTCTCGCTGGCCAGCGGCGCGGCGATGGAGGCCATCCGGCGGGTGTTCGCCGCCGAGCATCTGCGGCTGATCGGCCTGCACAGCCACATCGGCTCGCAGATCTTCGACGTCGCCGGTTTCGAGCTGGCCGCCCACCGGGTCATCGGGCTGCTGCGCGATGTGGTCGCCGAATTCGGCGTCGACAAGACCGCGCAGCTGTCGGTGATCGACCTGGGCGGGGGACTGGGCATCTCCTACCTGCCGCAGGACGACCCGCCGCCGATGGCCGAGCTGGCCGCCAAGCTGGCCGCCATCGTGCGCGACGAGTCCGCGGCGGTGGGCCTGCCCGCCCCCCAGCTGGTCGTCGAACCCGGCCGGGCCATCGCCGGGCCGGGCACCGTGACGCTCTATGAGGTCGGCACCGTCAAAGACGTCGACATCAGCGCCACCGCGCACCGCCGCTACGTCAGCGTGGACGGCGGGATGAGCGACAACATCCGCCCGGCGCTTTATGACGCGCATTACGACGTGCGGCTGGTGTCGCGGATCCTCGACGGTGCCGACGCTGAGCCCGAGGTGGCGCGCATCGTCGGCAAGCACTGTGAAAGCGGCGATATCATCGTCCGCGACACCTGGGTGCCCCGTGGCCTGGTTCCCGGCGACCTGATCGCCGTGGCCGCCACGGGCGCCTACTGTTACTCGATGTCGAGCCGGTACAACCTGCTCGCCCGCCCGGCGGTGGTGGCGGTACGCGACGGAAAAGCTCGCCTTATGCTGCGCCGGGAGACTGTCGAAGACCTGATCAGCCTGGAGGTGGGGTAGAAGTGTCCGGTTCGCAGGTATCCGGGGCCCCCATCGGGGTGGCCGTACTCGGTCTGGGCAACGTCGGCAGCGAGGTGGTCCGCATCCTCGAAGCCAGCGCCGACGACCTGGCGGCCCGCATCGGGGCGCCGTTGGTGCTGCGCGGGGTCGGGGTGCGGCGTGTTTCGGCCGACCGCGGCGTCCCGGTGGAATTGCTCACCGACGACATCGACAGCCTGGTCTCGCGCAGCGACGTCGACATCGTCGTGGAGCTGATGGGCCCGGTCGAGCCCGCTCGCAAGGCGATCCTGTCGGCCATCGCGCACGGCAAGTCCGTCGTCACCGCCAACAAGGCCCTGCTGTCGCGCTCCACCGGCGAGCTGGCCGAGGCCGCCGAGAACGCGCTGGTGGACCTGTACTTCGAAGCCAGCGTCGCCGGCGCGATCCCGGTCATCCGCCCGCTGACCCAGTCACTGGCCGGGGACACCGTGCTGCGGGTGGCCGGCATCGTCAACGGCACCACCAACTACATCCTGTCCGAGATGGACTCCACCGGCGCCGACTACACCAGCGCGCTGGCCGACGCGAGCGCGCTCGGCTACGCCGAGGCCGACCCCACGGCCGACGTCGAGGGCTACGACGCCGCTGCCAAGGCCGCGATCCTGGCGTCGATCGCCTTCCACACCCGCGTCACCGCCGACGACGTCTACCGCGAGGGCATCACCAGCATCAGCCCGGCGGACTTCACCACCGCGCGGGCGCTGGGCTGCACGATCAAGCTGCTGGCGATCTGCGAGCGCATCACCACACCCGATGGCCAGCAGCGGGTTTCGGCCCGCGTGTACCCGGCACTGGTTCCCCTGACCCACCCGCTGGCCAGCGTCAACGGGGCCTTCAACGCGGTGGTGGTCGAGGCCGAGGCGGCCGGGCGGCTGATGTTCTACGGCCAGGGTGCCGGGGGTGCTCCGACGGCGTCGGCGGTCACCGGAGACCTGGTGATGGCGGCGCGTAACCGGGTGCAGGGCGGTCGCGGTCCCCGCGAGTCCAAGTACGCCCAGCTGGCCATCGCGCCGATCGGCGACGTCGCCACCCGCTATTACGTGAGCATGGACGTGGCCGACAAGCCGGGCGTGCTGTCCACGGTGGCCGCCGAGTTCGCCGCCCACGGGGTGAGCATCGCCGAGGTGCGCCAGGAAGGCGTCGCCGACGGCGAAGGCCAGCTGGTGGGCGCCCGTATCGTGGTGGTCACCCACCGAGCCGCCGAGTCGGCATTGTCGAAAACTGTTGCGGCGCTTGCGGGCCTGGACGCAGTCCAGCGGATCGCCAGTGTGCTGAGACTGGAAGGAACAGACCAGTGAGCTCCACCCGGACCCCGATCCATCGACCCTGGCCCGGCTTGATCGGCGCCTACCGCGATCGGCTCCCCATCGGCGACGACTGGACGCCGATCACCCTGCACGAGGGCGGCACCCCGCTGATCCACGCCAAGCGGATCTCCGAGCAGACCGGCTGCACGGTGCACCTCAAGGTCGAAGGCCTCAACCCGACCGGTTCGTTCAAGGACCGGGGGATGACGATGGCGGTCACCGACGCGGTGGCCCGCGGCCAGCAGGCGGTGCTGTGCGCCTCGACCGGAAACACCTCGGCCTCGGCGGCGGCCTACGCGGCGCGCGCCGGCATCACCTGCGCGGTGCTTATCCCGCAGGGCAAGATCGCCATGGGCAAGCTGGCGCAGGCAGTCATGCACGGCGCCAAGATCATTCAGATCGACGGCAACTTCGACGACTGCCTGGAACTGGCCCGCAAGATGGCCACCGACTTTCCCACCATCTCGCTGGTGAACTCGGTGAACCCGGTGCGCATCGAGGGCCAGAAGACCGCGGCTTTCGAGATCGTCGATGCACTGGGCACCGCACCCGACATCCATTCGCTGCCGGTCGGCAACGCCGGCAACATCACCGCGTACTGGAAGGGCTACCGCGAATACCACGCCGACGGCCTGACCGAGAACCTGCCGAAGATGCTGGGCACCCAGGCTGCCGGGGCGGCGCCGCTGGTGCTGGGCGAGCCGGTGGCCAACCCGGAGACCATCGCCACCGCGATCCGGATCGGCTCGCCGGCGTCCTGGACGCAGGCCGTGGAGGCCCAGCAGGATTCCGGTGGGCGCTTCCTGGCCGCCACCGACGAGGAGATCCTGGCCGCCTATCACCTGGTGGCTCAGTCCGAGGGCGTGTTCGTCGAGCCGGCCTCGGCCGCCAGCATCGCGGGCCTGCTCAAGTCGGTGGAGGACGGCTGGGTGGCACCCGGTTCGACGGTGGTGTGCACCGTGACCGGCAACGGCCTCAAGGACCCCGACACCGCGCTCAAGGGCATGCCCGAGGTGACCGCGGTTCCCGTCGACGCGGCCGCGGTGGTGGCTGAATTGGGACTGGCCTAGTGGTCCAGGTGTTGCCGACCGGGTTGACGGCCAGCGTTGCGGTGGCGGCGTCAAGCGCCAACCTGGGTCCCGGGTTCGACTCTCTGGGCCTGGCGCTGGGCCTCTACGACGACGTGACCGTCGAGACGGTCGAGTCCGGTCTGGTGGTTCGGGTCGAGGGCGAGGGCGCCGGCCAGGTGCCACTGACATCGGATCACCTTGTGGTGCAAGGCATCATGCGTGGACTGCACGAAGCCGGGGTGCAGGCGCCCGGGTTGGTGGTGCACTGCCGTAACGCCATCCCGCATCAGCGCGGCCTGGGCTCCTCGGCGGCCGCGGTGGTCGGGGGGCTGGCCGTGGTCAACGGCCTTCTCGCGCAAGTGGATCGGCCCTGCCTGACCCAGGAGCAGCTGATCCAGCTGGCGTCGGAGTTCGAGGGGCACCCGGACAACGCCGCGGCCGCCGTGCTGGGCGGTGCGGTGGTCTCCTGGACCGAGAGCAGCCTCGACGGCGGTGCCGCCTACTCGGCGGCGGCGCTGCGGCTGCACCCCGACATCCACCTGTTCCCGGCGATCCCGCAACTGCGCTCGTCGACCGCCGAGACCCGTGCGCTGCTGCCTGAGCAGGTCAGCCACCACGACGCCCGGTTCAACGTCAGCCGCGCCGCGCTGCTGGTGGTGGCGCTGACCGAGCGGCCCGATCTGTTGCTGGTGGCCACCGAGGACGTGCTGCACCAGCCGCAGCGCGGCGCCGCCCAGCCGGAGTCGGCGGCGTTGCTGCAGCTGCTGCGCAGCCACGGCATCGCCGCCGTGCTCTCGGGTGCCGGGCCTGCGGTGATCGCGCTGACGACGGCGCCTCAGCTGCCGGCCGAAGTGCTCGGGTCCGACGAGGCCAGGGCGTTCCACATCGCCGAGATGCCGGTCGGCGAGGCGGTCACCTGGAACTCCGGGGTGGCGGTACCGGGTTGAGGCGCGCCGAGGTGTCTGTTGCGTCGAGCACAGAAGCGGGCTATCCTCGGTCCCGTCCCGCATTCGCGGCATCAGCACCTGAGTCAGACTGCTATGTCAACCGGGATGCCACCAAATTCTTCCCGTAGCTGACGGTTTGTGTTACGACGCCGTCGATACGGGCAACACCGTTACACAGTCGACGGTGACAAGCACTCGGCGGGTCCGCTGAATGCAACTAAGCCCCTCGCGTGAGGAAACCGCCGAGGGAAGAAAGGAAATCCGTGACCGAAACGGACCTCTTCGCGGCTGAAGGCAGCACCGACCAGGAATCGTTGCCGACCCCCCCGATCACTTCTGCGACCAGCCCGGATGCGGCCGCTGACGGCGGCGAGGCCGCACCGTCCGCCCCGGCCGAGAGCGCTTCGGCACCCGAATCCGGTGCCGCGGCCACCGTTGCCGATGGCGCACTGTCCTCGATGGTGCTGCCGGAACTGCGGGCGCTGGCCAACCGCGTCGGTGTCAAGGGCTCTTCCGGGATGCGCAAGAGCGAACTGATCGCCGCGATCCGCGAGGCGGGCGCCAACGGCGGCCAGGCCTCCGAGCCCAGTGCCGAGCAGTCCGCGAACGGCGTCGCCAACGGGACCGAGCCCGCTGAGGCCGCCCAGGTCGAAGCACCCGCAGCACCGCCGCGGCGCGAGCGCCGTGGCGCCAGCCGGGCAACCGGTGCCCCCGCGGGCAACGACGCAGCGGCCGACAAGCCTGCCGAGCAGGACAACGCCGCAGCCGCCGACAAGCCCGCCGAGCAGGACAACGCCGCAGCGGCCGACAAGCCCGCCGAGCAGGACAAGCCCGCCGAGCAGGGCAAGCCCGCCGAGCAGGACAAGGCCGGCGACGGCGACGCCCCGGGCGGGTCGCGCAGGCAGCGCCGCACCGAGGACAGGGCAGAAAAGTCCGACAAGCCCGAGCAGTCCGGTGAGCGGCGCGAGCGTGACGGTGCCAAGGCCGAGGACGGCGCACAGGCCAAGAACGACGACCAGGGCGATGGCGCCAACCGCGGCGACGACGACGAAGGGCGCGGCGGCCGGCGTGGCCGGCGCTTCCGGGACCGGCGCCGTCGTGGCGAACGCGGCGGCGAGGGCGGTGCCGGCGGCGAGACCGCCGAACTGCGCGACGACGACGTCGTACAGCCGGTCGCCGGCATTCTCGACGTGCTGGACAACTACGCGTTCGTGCGTACCTCCGGCTACCTGGCCGGGCCCAACGACGTCTACGTCTCGATGAACATGGTCCGCAAGAACGGGCTGCGCCGCGGTGACGCGGTGACCGGCGCCGTGCGGATTCCCCGCGACGGCGACCAGCTCAACCAGCGGCAGAAGTTCAACCCGCTGGTGCGGCTGGACTCGGTCAACGGCGGCCCCGTCGAGGACGCCCGCAAGCGTCCCGAGTTCTCCAAGCTGACCCCGCTGTACCCCAACCAGCGGCTGCGGCTGGAGACCTCGCCGGAGAAGCTGACCACCCGTGTCATCGACCTGATCATGCCGATCGGCAAGGGGCAGCGCGCGCTGATCGTGTCGCCTCCCAAGGCCGGTAAGACCACGATCATGCAGGACATCGCCAACGCGATCACCCGCAACAACCCGGAGTGCCACCTGATGGTGGTGCTGGTCGACGAGCGCCCCGAAGAAGTCACCGACATGCAGCGCTCGGTCAAGGGTGAGGTCATCGCCTCGACCTTCGACCGGCCGCCGTCAGACCACACCCAGGCCGCCGAACTGGCCATCGAGCGGGCCAAGCGCCTGGTCGAGCAGGGCAAGGACGTCGTGGTGCTGCTGGACTCGATCACCCGGCTGGGGCGCGCCTACAACAACGCCTCCCCGGCGTCGGGCCGCATCCTGTCCGGTGGTGTGGACTCCACCGCGCTCTACCCGCCCAAGCGGTTCCTCGGCGCGGCCCGCAACATCGAGGACGGCGGCTCGCTGACCATCATCGCCACCGCGATGGTCGAGACCGGCTCCACCGGTGACACGGTGATCTTCGAAGAGTTCAAGGGCACCGGCAACGCCGAGCTCAAGCTGGACCGCAAGATCGCCGAGCGCCGGGTGTTCCCGGCGGTCGACGTCAACCCGTCGGGCACCCGCAAGGACGAGCTGCTGCTCTCGCCGGACGAGTTCGCGATCGTGCACAAGCTGCGCCGGCTGCTGTCCGGCCTGGATTCGCACCAGGCCATCGACCTGCTGATGAGCCAGCTGCGCAAGACCAAGAACAACTACGAGTTCCTGGTGCAGGTCTCCAAGACCACCCCGGGAATGGACAACGACTGACCGCTGCGGGCCACCCCGCCCGGCGCGGGCGACCCCGGCGGAATGCGGAGGCCGCTCCCGGCGTTTTGGGAGGCGACAGCGCAGCTGGCATAATCGACAACCTCAGGTTCCGGTTCACGTCCGCCACTGAGGCGGGCGACCCGGCGACCCACGATCGAAGAGGACACCATGAAAACTGGCATTCACCCTGCCTACGTCGAGACCACCGTGGTCTGCGGTTGTGGCAACACCTTCACCACCCGCAGCACCAAGGAGAGCGGCCACATCGTGGTCGAGGTCTGCTCGCAGTGCCACCCGTTCTACACCGGCAAGCAGAAGATTCTGGACAGCGGCGGCCGGGTCGCGCGCTTCGAGAAGCGCTACGGCAAGCGCAAGGTCGGTGCCGCAGCAGAAGCAGCCGACGACAAGTAGTTCCCTCACCGACGCCCGGAACGTGCCAGCACGTCACCCGGGCGTCGGCTTGCGTTCGGGGATGGAGGTGAGATGACCCACAGTGTTCAGGGGATCGACGCCCTGCTTGCCGAGCACGCCGCCCTGGAAACGCAGCTGTCGGACCCCGAACTGCACAACGATCCGGCCGAGGCGCGGCGGGCGGGGCGGCGCTTTGCCCAACTTGCGCCCATCATCGCCACCCACCGCAAGCTCGAGTCGGCCCGTGGGGACTTGGAGGCCGCCCGGGAACTGGCCGCCGACGACGCGTCGTTCGCCGCCGAGATCCCCGAGCTGGAAGCCCGGGTCGCCGAGCTGGACACCGCGCTCACCGACATGCTGGCGCCCCGCGACCCGCATGACGCCGACGACATCGTGCTGGAGGTCAAGTCCGGCGAAGGCGGCGAGGAGTCGGCCCTGTTCGCCGCCGACCTGGCCCGGATGTATATCCGCTACGCCGAACGGCACGGCTGGAAGGTGACGGTCCTCGACGAGACCACCTCCGATCTCGGCGGTTACAAGGACGCCACGCTCACCATCGCCAGCAAGGGCGACAGCCCCGACGGCGTGTGGTCGCGGATGAAGTTCGAGGGCGGCGTACACCGCGTGCAGCGCGTCCCGGTGACCGAGTCGCAGGGCCGCGTGCACACCTCGGCGGCCGGGGTGCTGGTCTATCCGGAGCCCGAAGAGGTCGCCGAGGTGGCCATCGACGAGTCGGACCTGCGCATCGACGTCTACCGGTCCTCCGGCAAGGGCGGCCAGGGGGTCAACACCACCGACTCCGCGGTGCGCATCACCCACCTGCCGACCGGGATCGTGGTGACCTGCCAGAACGAGCGGTCCCAGCTGCAGAACAAGGCCCGCGCGTTGCAGGTCCTGGCGGCCCGCCTGCAGGCGCTGGCCGAGGAGCAGGCGCAGGCGGATGCCTCTGCCGACCGGGCCAGCCAGATCCGCACGGTGGACCGCAGCGAGCGCATCCGCACCTACAACTTCCCGGAGAACCGGATCACCGATCACCGCATCGGCTACAAGGCGCACAATCTCGACCAGGTCCTCGACGGGGACCTCGACGCGATGTTCGACGCGCTGGCGGCCGCCGACAAGGAATCCCGGTTACAGGGGACGGCGTGAGCCTGCGGTGACGATGCAGAGCGAAGCGATGAGCAGCAGACGGCGATCTGGGTCCGATCTCCGGGACGCGATCGATTCCGCTGCGGCGCTTTTCGCTGAAGCAGGGATCGACTCCGCCCGCTACGACGCCGAGGAACTCGCCGCCCACGCCGCGGGCACCGACCGTGGCCGGCTGGCGCTGCTGGAATCTCCCGACGACGAATTCTTCAGCCGCTACCGCCAACTCGTCGCCGCACGCAGCTCCCGTGTCCCGCTGCAGCACCTGATCGGGACCGCTGCCTTCGGGCCGGTGCTGCTGCACGTCGGTCCCGGGGTGTTCATCCCGCGCCCGGAGACCGAGGCCATGCTCGAATGGATCCTCAAACACGTTGCGGCGCAACCACTGGGCCCAGCCCCGGTGATCGTCGACGCCTGCACCGGGTCGGGAGCACTGGCAGTCGCGTTGTCCCGCAGTTTCCCCAGCGCCCGGGTGTTCGCGGTCGAGGACTCCGAGGAGGCGCTGAGCTACGCCGCGCGCAACTGTGCGGGCACGCCGGTGGAGCTGGTTCGCGCCGATGTGACCACGCCCGGCCTGCTGGCGCAGTGGAACGGGCGGGTCGACCTGATGGTCAGTAACCCGCCCTACATTCCCGACGGTGCGGATCTGGACCCCGAAGTGGCCCAGCACGATCCGGCGCATGCGTTGTTCGGCGGGCCGGACGGCATGTCGGTGATCGCCCCGCTGGCCGGCCTTGCCGCGCGGCTACTGCGCCCAGGCGGTGTGTTCGCCGTCGAACATGACGACACCACGGCGGCGGCCACCGTGCGCACCGTGCGCGACACCGGGGGATTCGCCGAGGTGGTGTCGCGGCCGGACTTCACCGGACGGCTCCGGTTCGTGACAGCTATCAGGAACGGCCAACCATGACAGAGGTTTACGACTGTGCCGATGCGGACCGGCGTGCGGCCGGCATAGCCGCGGCGATCGACGCCGTGCGCGGTGGCCGGCTGGTGGTGCTGCCGACCGACACGGTCTACGGCATCGGTGCCGATGCCTTCAACGCCGCGGGAGTCACCGCCCTGCTGGCAGCCAAGCGGCGCGGCCGCGACATGCCGGTGGGGGTGCTGGTCGGGTCGTGGAGTTCCATCGACGGGCTGGCTCTGATCGTGCCGGCGACAGCCCGCGAGCTGATCCGGGCGTTCTGGCCGGGCGCGTTGAGCCTGATCGTCACGCAGGCGCCGTCGTTGCACTGGGACCTCGGGGAGGCCCGCGGCACCGTCATGGTGCGCATGCCGCTGCATCCGGTGGCCCTGGAGGTCCTCAAAGCGGTGGGGCCGATGGCGGTGTCGAGTGCCAACGTCTCCGGCTCGCCGCCGGCGATCGACGCCGCCGAAGCGCAGCGCCAGCTGGGGGAGTCCGTCGATGTCTACCTCGACGCGGGCCCTGCCGAGCAGGGGGAGGCCTCCACCATCGTCGACCTCACCGGTCCCACGCCCCGGATCGTCCGGCCCGGACCGATCTCCGCCGAGCAGATCGGCGCCGTGCTGGGCCTGGAGCCGGACGTGCTGACGGGGACACCGTGACCAGCCTGCTGGCGCTGGCCGACCGCGGCGCCGGTGTGCCGTTGCGTGAGCTGGCGCTGGTCGGTCTGACCGCCGCGATCATCACCTACTTCACCACCGGCCCGGTCCGCTGGCTGGCCACCCGGATCGGCGCGGTCGCCTATCCGCGCGAGCGGGACGTCCACGTGCGGCCGACGCCGCGCATGGGCGGGCTGGCGATGTACGTCGGGATCGTCGCCGGGATCTTCCTGGCCTCGCAGCTGCCGGCGCTGACCCGTGGCTTCGTCTATTCCACCGGCATGCCCGCGGTGGTGCTGGCCGGCGGGGTCATCATGGGCATCGGTCTGCTCGACGACAAATGGGGCTTGGACGCCCTCACCAAGTTCGCGGGCCAGATCACCGCGGCCAGCGTGCTGGTCACCATGGGGGTGGCCTGGAGCGTGCTGTACATCCCCATCGGCGGCGTCGGCACCGTGGTGCTCGACCAGGTGGCATCCATCCTGCTCACGCTGGCGCTGACCGTGTCGATCGTCAACGCGATGAACTTCGTGGACGGCCTCGACGGCCTGGCCGCCGGCCTGGGTCTGATCACCGCCCTGGCCATCTGCATGTTCTCCGTCGGCGTGCTGCAGGACCACGGCGGCGACGTGCTGTTCTACCCGCCCGCTCTGATCTCGGTGGTGCTGGCCGGGGCGTGTCTGGGCTTCCTGCCGCACAACTTCAGTCCCGCGAAGATCTTCATGGGCGATTCCGGGTCGATGCTGATCGGCCTGATGCTGGCCGCGGCCTCGACCACCGCGGCGGGGCCGATCTCGCAGACCGCCTACGGTGCGCGCGACGTCTTCGCGCTGCTGTCGCCGTTCTTGCTGGTGGCCGCGGTGATGTGTGTGCCCGCCCTGGATGTGGCGCTGGCGATCATCCGCCGTACCCGCGCCGGCCTCAGCCCCTTCAGCCCGGACAAGATGCACCTGCACCACCGGCTGCTGCAGATCGGGCATTCCGATCGCCGGGTGGTCTTGCTGATCTACTTGTGGACGGCGATCGTCGCCTTCGGCGCGGCCAGCACCATCTTCTTCGACCCGCGCTATACCGGCGCGGTGATGCTGGGTGCGATGCTGATTGCGGTTGTCGTTACGCTCATCCCGTTGCTACGCCGGGACAATGCCTCGGAGGACGGCCCCTACGACACGCGGTAGTAGCACCGTCTAGGATGGTGTTGTAGGTGGTTCCACGGTGCGTTCGGGCATCCGATACGCTCGGCGGGCGACGCCACGACAATGGCGCGCAGATTCAGATTGGGGTGAGGCGGTGACGACACCAGCGCAGGATGCGCCGTTGGTGTTGCCGTCGGTGGTATTCCAGCCGATTCGGCTGCTGCTGATCTGTCTGGTGCTGACCGGCGTCGCGATCGCCCTGGCCGCCCAGTTCGGCAGCCCGATGTTCGGGGTGTTCTTCGGGCTGGGCCTGGCGCTCGGTCTGGGCAACGCCCTGCTGATCCGCCGCTCGGCGCTGCGGATCACCGCCTCCGACCATCCGCTGAAGAAGAAGATGGCGCTGAACTCGGCGTCTCGTCTGCTGGTCATCAGCGTGATCGGTCTGGCAATCGCTTACCAGTTCCGGCCGGCGGGTCTCGGCGCGCTGTTCGGGCTGGCCTTGTTCGAGGTAGTACTGGTGCTGACCACCATGCTGCCAGTGGTAAAAAAGCTCCGCGCGCAAGCGTCAGAGTCCGGCGCTGAAGGGACGGAAAATGACTGAGTCGATCCTGGCCGAGGGTGGCATTGAGGTCGGCCACCACGAGACCGCGGTGTGGCCGCTGGTCGGTGAGGTCAACATCGACACCATCCTGTCCACCTCGATCGCCGCGGTGATCGTGATCGCACTGGCGCTGTTCCTGCGCGCCAAGGTCACTTCCACCGGCGTTCCGGGCGGGGTGCAACTGTTCTTCGAGGCCATCACCATCCAGATGCGCAACCAGATCGAGGGCGCCATCGGGATGAAGATCGCGCCGTTCGTGCTGCCGCTGGCCGTGACCATCTTCGTCTTCATCCTGGTCTGCAACTGGCTGTCGGTGCTGCCGGTGCAGTACGCCGACGAGCACGGCGTCCACGAGCTGCTCTCCTCTGCCGCGGCCGACATCAACTTCGTGCTGGCGCTGGCCATGTTCGTGTTCGTGGGCTACCACCTGGCCGGGTTCTGGCGGCGCGGCTTCATCGGCCACCCGCTGCGGGTGCTCAAGGGCCACGTGGCGGTGCTGGCCCCGATCAACCTGGTCGAGGAAGTCGCCAAGCCGGTCTCGCTGTCACTGCGTCTTTTCGGCAACATCTTCGCCGGCGGCATCCTGGTCAGCCTGATCTCGTTGCTCGGCCCCTACTTCATGGTCGCCCCGAACGCGATCTGGAAGACCTTCGACCTGTTCGTCGGGCTGATCCAGGCGTTCATCTTCGCGCTGCTGACCATCCTGTACTTCAGCCAGGCCATGGAGCTCGAAGAAGACCACCACTAGTACAACCTGCAGGACCACATCAGAACTGGTAGAGCACTACCAGCTAGCAAGGAGGAATGAAATGGCAGATCCCAATCTGATCGGACTCGGTGCCCTCATCGGCGGCGGTCTCATCATGGGCGGTGGCGCCATCGGCGCCGGTATCGGTGACGGTATCGCCGGTAACGCCCTGATCGCCGGAATTGCCCGCCAGCCCGAGGCTCAGGGTCGGCTGTTCACCCCGTTCTTCATCACGGTTGGTCTGGTCGAGGCCGCGTACTTCATCAACCTGGCCTTCATGGCGTTGTTCGTCTTCGCCACCCCGATCGCCGCACAGCAGTAACGCGCACGATGGGTGACATGAGCGTTGTTGTCCTCGCAATGAGCGAGGCGGCTGAGGAAGGCGAGAAGAAGAGCTTCCTCATTCCCGACGGCACCTTCTTCGTCGTCCTCGCGATCTTCGTGATCGTGCTGGCCGTGATCAGTACCTTCGTGGTGCCGCCGATCATGAAGGTGCTGCGGGAACGCGAGAACATGGTCACCAAGACACTCGCCGACAACCGCGAGTCCGCCGAGCAGTTCGCGGCCGCCGACGCCGACTACGAGAAGCAGATGGCGGCGGCGCGCCTGGCGGCATCGACGGCACGGGATGACGCTCGTGCCGAGGGCCGCAAGGTGATCGAGGAGCAGCGGTCGGCGGCAGAGGCGGAGGTGGCCTCGAAGTTGCAGGCCGCCACCGACCAACTGAAGCAGGAAGGCGATGCGGTGAGTGAGCAGCTGCAGGCCCGGGTGGAGACGCTGTCTGCCACCCTGGCCAGCCGGATCCTCGGCGTAGAGGTCGAGGCTCTTTCCGCGGCGAGCACGGGGCGGTAGCAACAGAGATGTCGATTTTCATCGGGCAGCTGGTCGGCTTTGCGATCATCGTGTGGCTGCTGGTCAAGTTCGTGGTGCCACCGGTGCGCAAGCTGATGGCCGACCAGCAGGAATCGGTGCGCAAGCAGCTGGAGGAGGCGGCAGCTGCCGCCGCCCGCCTGGCCGAAGCCGGCCAGGCGCACTCCACGGCGCTGGCCAATGCCGCCACCGAGTCCGAACGCGTCACCGCCGAAGCCCGCACGGATGCCGAGCGGATCGCCGAGCAGCTGCGCAGCCAGGCCGGTGCCGAGGCGGAACGCGTCAAGGCTTCCGGCGGGCAGCAGGTCGGCCTGTTGCGGGCGCAACTCATCCGTGAGTTGCGGTCGGACCTGGGCGCCGAGGCTGTGCAGCGGGCCGCCGATCTGGTTCGCGCCCATGTGGCCGACCCGCAGCGGCAGTCCGCCACCGTCGACCGGTTCCTCGACGAGCTCGACGCCATGGCGCCGAGTGCCGTCGAGGTGGAATCGCCGATCCTGGTCCAGATGCGCTCGGCCAGCCGGCAGGCACTTGCCGGACTGCTGGGCAAATTCGACGAGGTGACCGGTGGCCTGGACCAGCAGGGCTTGACCGCGCTGGCCGGTGACCTGTCCGCGGTCGCCGAGGTGCTCCAGCGCGAAAGCGTCATCACCCGGCACCTGAGCGTGCCGACGGACGACGCGGCACCGAAGGTGCGGCTGGTGCAGCGCCTGTTCGCCGACAAGATCGGCGCGCCGGCCCTGGCCCTGGTGACCGAGGCGGCCGCGGCCCGTTGGTCCCACGGTTCCGACCTGGTCACCGCGGTCGAGCACGTCGCCCGGCAGGCCCTGTTGCTTTCGGCCGAAGGGGCGGGCACCGTCGATGAGGTGGAGGACCAGTTGTTCCGGTTCTCCCGCCTGCTCGACGCCCAGCCCCGGTTGGACATCCTGCTCGGCGACACCGCGACCCCGGCCGCCGGCCGGGTCGGGCTGCTGCGCAAGGTCATCGGCGAGGGCAGCGGCGTCAACCCGATCACCGCAGCGCTGCTCGAGCAGACGGTGCGGCTGTTGCGTGGCCAGTCCGCGCATCAGGCGATCACCGAGCTGGCCTCGATCGCCGTGGCACGCCGCGGCGAGCTGGTGGCGCAGGTCGGTGCGGCCGCCGAGCTGAGCGACGACCAGCGCAGCAGGCTGAAGACGGTCCTGAGCCGGATCTACAGCCACCCGGTCCGTGTGCAGGTCGGGGTCGACCCGGCGCTGCTGGGCGGGCTGACCATCTCGGTCGGCGACGAGGTGATCGACGGCACGCTGTCGTCACGCCTGGCAGCCGCCAAGACGCATTTGCCCGACTGATCAAGACCTAACAGGACCTACCCGGTCTCAGAGCCCACAACCCATTTCGAAGGCAGGAAGACGAAAAGCCATGGCAGAGTTGACAATCTCCTCTGACGACATTCAGGGGGCGATCGAGGAGTACGTGAGCTCCTTCAGTGCCGAAACCGCGCGCGAGGAGGTCGGCACCGTCATCGACGCCGGCGACGGCATCGCACACGTCGAGGGCCTGCCTTCGGTGATGACCCAGGAGCTCCTCGAGTTCCCCGGCGGGGTACTGGGCGTGGCCCTGAACCTCGACGAGCACAACGTCGGTGCGGTCATCCTGGGTGACTTCGAGAACATCGAAGAGGGCCAGCAGGTCAAGCGCACCGGCGAGGTGCTCTCGGTGCCGGTCGGCGACGCCTTCCTCGGTCGGGTCGTCAACCCGCTGGGGCAGCCGATCGACGCCCGCGGCGAGATCGAAGCCGAGACCCGCCGTCCCCTGGAGATGCAGGCCCCCTCGGTGGTCCAGCGCCAGAGCGTCAGCGAGCCGCTGCAGACCGGTATCAAGGCCGTCGACGCCATGACCCCGATCGGCCGCGGCCAGCGTCAGCTCGTCATCGGCGACCGCAAGACCGGCAAGACCGCGCTGTGCGTGGACACCATCCTCAACCAGCGCAAGAACTGGGAGACCGGAGACCCCAACCAGCAGGTCCGCTGCGTCTACGTCGCGATCGGCCAGAAGGGCACCACCATCGCCAGCGTGCGTCGCGCGCTGGAAGAGGGCGGCGCCATGGACTACACCACGATCGTCGCCGCACCCGCGTCGGACTCCGCCGGCTTCAAGTGGCTGGCCCCCTACACCGGCTCGGCGATCGCCCAGCACTGGATGTACTCCGGCAAGCACGTGCTGATCGTCTTCGACGACCTGACCAAGCAGGCCGAGGCCTACCGCGCGATCTCGCTGCTGCTGCGCCGCCCGCCGGGCCGCGAGGCCTACCCGGGTGACGTGTTCTACCTGCACTCGCGCCTGCTGGAGCGTTGCGCCAAGCTCTCCGACGAGCTCGGTGGCGGCTCGCTGACCGGCCTGCCGATCATCGAGACCAAGGCCAACGACATCTCGGCCTACATCCCGACCAACGTCATCTCCATCACCGACGGTCAGTGCTTCCTGGAGAGCGACCTGTTCAACCAGGGTGTCCGGCCGGCCATCAACGTCGGTGTGTCGGTGTCGCGTGTCGGTGGCGCCGCCCAGATCAAGGCCATGAAAGAGGTCGCCGGTTCGCTGCGTCTGGACCTGTCGCAGTACCGCGAGCTGGAGGCCTTCGCCGCCTTCGCCTCCGACCTGGACGCCACTTCGAAGGCGCAGCTGGAGCGCGGTGCGCGCCTGGTGGAGCTGCTCAAGCAGCCCCAGTACGCGCCGATGCCGGTCGAGGAGCAGGTGGTTTCGATCTTCCTCGGTACCGAAGGCCACCTGGACTCGGTTCCGGTCGAGGACGTGGGCCGCTTCGAAGCCGAGCTGCTGGACCACATCCGGGCCTCCGAGAGCGACATCCTCACCGGCATCCGGGAGTCCAAGAAGCTCTCCGATGAGGCCAGCGAGAAGCTGGTCGCGGTGATCAACCAGTTCAAGAAGGGGTTCGCCGCCACTGACGGCAGCTCGGTGGTTCCCGACGAGCACGTCGAGGCACTCGACGAGGACAAGCTCGGCAAGGAAGCGGTGCAGGTCCGCAAGGCCGCGCCGGCGAAGAAGAAGTAACGCCGCTATGGCAGCCACACTTCGTGAACTACGCGGGCGAATCCGCTCTGCCGGGTCGATCAAGAAGATCACCAAGGCCCAGGAGCTGATCGCGACCTCGCGTATCGGCCGCGCGCAGGCTCGGCTCGAAACCGCACGGCCGTACGCCGACGGGATCACCCGGCTGCTCACCACGCTGGCTGCCGAGGCGGCCCTGGACCACCCGCTGCTGGTCGAGCGCAGCGAGCCCAAGCGGGCGGGTGTCCTGGTGGTGTCGTCCGACCGTGGCCTGTGTGGCGGCTACAACGCCAACGTCTTCCGCCGCGCAGAGGAGCTGTTCGCGCTGCTGCGTTCGGAGGGCAAGGACCCGGTGCTCTACGTCGTCGGCCGCAAGGCCCTGGCGTACTACAGCTTCCGGAACTGGACGGTCACCGATTCCTGGACCGGCTTCTCCGAGCAGCCGACGTATGAGAACGCCGCCGAGATCGCCTCGACCCTGGTGGAGGCGTTCCTGGCCGGAGCCGACGACGACGGCCACCACCCGGGCACCGACGGGCTGCTCGGCGTGGACGAGCTGCACATCGTGGCCACCGACTTCCGGTCGATGCTCTCGCAGTCGGCGGAGGCGCGTCGGATCGCCCCGATGCTGGTGGAGTACGTCGGCGAGGAGACCGGTCCCCGGACGCTGTACTCCTTCGAACCGGACGCCACCACGCTGTTCGACTCGCTGCTGCCGCGGTACCTGACCACCCGCGTGTACGCGGCGCTGCTCGACTCGGCGGCCTCGGAGCTGGCTTCGCGCCAGCGCGCGATGAAGTCGGCGACCGACAACGCCGACGACTTGATCAAAGCGTTGACCCTTGAGGCCAACCGCGAGCGTCAGGCTCAGATCACCCAGGAAATCAGCGAAATCGTTGGCGGTGCGAATGCCCTCGCCGACGCCGCCCGGTAAGTCCCCAAGGAAGCGAAGAAGATAATGACTGTTACCGCTGACAAGACAACCGCCGGCCGCGTGGTGCGCGTGACCGGCCCCGTCGTCGACGTCGAGTTCCCCCGGGGCGCGGTGCCCGAGCTGTTCAACGCTCTGCACGCCGAGATCAGCTTCTCGGAGCTGGCCAAGACCCTGACCCTCGAGGTTGCCCAGCACCTCGGTGACAACCTGGTCCGCACGATCTCGATGCAGCCGACCGACGGTCTGGTGCGTGGCACCGAGGTCACCGACACCGGCGCAGCGATCTCGGTGCCGGTCGGCCACGAGGTCAAGGGCCACGTGTTCAACGCCCTCGGCAACTGCCTGGACAAGCCGGGCTATGGCGAAGACTTCGAGCACTGGGCGATCCACCGCAAGCCCCCGGCCTTCAACGAGCTGGAGCCGCGGACCGAGATGCTCGAGACCGGCCTGAAGGTCGTCGACCTGCTCACCCCGTACGTGCGTGGCGGCAAGATCGCCCTGTTCGGTGGTGCCGGCGTGGGCAAGACCGTGCTCATCCAGGAGATGATCAACCGTATCGCCCGCAACTTCGGTGGCACCTCGGTGTTCGCCGGCGTGGGGGAGCGCACCCGTGAGGGCAACGACCTGTGGGTCGAGCTCGAGGACGCCAACGTGCTCAAGGACACCGCGCTGGTGTTCGGCCAGATGGACGAGCCGCCGGGCACCCGTATGCGGGTGGCGCTGTCGGCCCTGACCATGGCCGAGTGGTTCCGCGACGAGGCGGGCCAGGACGTGCTGCTGTTCATCGACAACATCTTCCGGTTCACCCAGGCGGGCTCGGAGGTCTCGACGCTGCTGGGCCGCATGCCCTCGGCCGTGGGTTACCAGCCCACGCTGGCCGACGAGATGGGTGAGCTCCAGGAGCGGATCACCTCGACCCGCGGCCGTTCGATCACCTCGATGCAGGCCGTGTACGTGCCCGCCGACGACTACACCGACCCGGCCCCGGCAACCACGTTCGCGCACCTGGACGCGACCACCGAGCTCAGCCGTGCGGTGTTCTCCAAGGGCATCTTCCCGGCGGTGGACCCGCTGGCCTCCAGCTCCACCATTCTGGACCCGGCGATCGTCGGCGAAGATCACTACCGGGTCGCCCAGGAGGTCATCCGGATCCTGCAGCGTTACAAGGACCTGCAGGACATCATCGCCATCCTCGGTATCGACGAGCTGTCCGAAGAGGACAAGCAGCTGGTCGGCCGGGCGCGTCGTATCGAGCGGTTCCTGAGCCAGAACATGATGGCTGCCGAGCAGTTCACCGGCCAGCCCGGTTCGACGGTGCCGCTGAAGGAGACCATCGAAGCCTTCGACCGGCTCACCAAGGGCGACTTCGACCACCTGCCCGAGCAGGCGTTCTTCCTGATCGGCGGCCTCGACGACCTGGCCAAGAAGGCCGAGAGCCTGGGCGCCAAGCTGTGACCCGGAATCTTCTGGCGGCGAAAGGCGGTGGGTAATGGCAGAGCTTGACGTCGACATCGTCGCTGTCGATCGCAAGGTGTGGTCGGGCAAGGCCACGTTCATCTTCACCCGGACCACCGCCGGTGAGATCGGTATCCTGCCCGGACACATTCCGCTGGTGGCCCAGCTCGTCGACGACTCCATGGTGCGGGTCGACCGCGCCGAGGAGGGCGAGTTGCGGCTCGCCGTGCACGGCGGCTTCCTGTCGGTGACCGAAGAGGGCGTCAGCATCCTGGCTGAGGCGGTCGACTTCGCCGCGGAGATCGACGAGGCGACCGCGCGGCACGAGGCCCAGTCCAGCGACCCGAAGATGGCCGCTGCGGGACGGGCACGGCTGCGCGCCCTGGGTGTGATCGACTAATCGGCGTGAACCGATGAGCACGCCCATGCTGTATATGGTCGTGCTCGTCGCCGTTCTCCTCGGCGCGGTGACAGCGCTGAGCTACCGGCTGTGGAAGCTGCGGCAGGGTGGGACGGCGGCGATCATGCGCGATCTTCCGGCGGTCGGCGGGCAGGGCTGGCGCCACGGCGTGGTCCGGTACCGGGGTGGCGAAGCGGCCTTCTACCGGATCTCCAGTGTGCGGCTGTGGCCCGACCGCCGGCTGTCCCGCGGTGGGGTGGAGGTGGTGGCCCGGCGTGCTCCGCGGGGCGACGAGTTCGACATCATGACCGACGAGATCGTGGTGCTGGAACTGCGTGACACCACCCAGGACCGGCGGGCCGGTTTCGAGATCGCGCTGGATCGCGGCGCGCGGACGGCCTTCCTGTCGTGGCTGGAAGCTCGGCCGTCACCGCGGGCGCGGCGCCAGAACTACTGAGATATCCCCGGCGCGCAGCGCGCCGTCAGCGCTCGGGCTGGTCGGCGGGAGATCCGCCGCCGGGCTTCCACAGCACGTCGCCGCCGGCGTTGGCCACTCGGCACAACACGAACATCAGATCCGACAACCGGTTGAGGAACTTGGCCGGCAACACCGAGACGCCCTCGGGATAGGTCTCCAGCGCCGCCCAGGCCGCGCGCTCGGCGCGGCGCACGGACGTGCGGGCCACGTGAAGAAGGGCCGAGAGCGGTGTTCCGCCGGGCAGGATGAAGGAGTTCAGCGCGGGCAGTTGCTCGTTGTACTCGTCACACCAGGCTTCCACGCGGTGGATGTAATCCTCGGTGATCCGCAGCGGCGGGTACTTGGGATTGTCGGCCAGCGGCGTCGCCAGGTCCGCGCCCGCATCGAACAAGTCGTTCTGAATCCGCAGCAGCACCGCCCGCAGCTCGTCGGCCGGTTCGCCCAGGGCGATCGCGACGCCGATGGCAGCGTTGGCCTCCTCGACATCGGCGTATGCCACCAGTCGCGGATCGGTCTTGGGCACGCGGGAGAAGTCGCTGAGCCCGGTGGTTCCGTCGTCGCCGGTGCGGGTGTAGACGCGGGTGATGTGCACGGCCATAGCCCAAACCGTACCGGGGCGGCGCCCCGCGCGATCCGGCCCCGGGGCCCCAGGCCGGATTGGTCGGGACGCGACACCTGACGTCACTACACTGACGCGAGTGGGAGAGCGTTTTGTGGTTACCGGGGGTAACCGGTTGTCCGGTGAGGTCGCGGTCGGCGGGGCCAAGAACAGCGTCCTGAAGCTGATGGCGGCGGCACTGTTGGCCGAGGGCACCAGCACCATCACCAACTGCCCCGACATCCTGGACGTGCCGTTGATGGCCGAGGTGCTGCGCGGGCTGGGCGCCACCGTCGAACTGGACGGCACCACGGTGCGCATCACCTCGCCGGATGAACCGAAATACGACGCGGACTTTGCCGCGGTGCGGCAGTTCCGGGCCTCGGTATGCGTGCTCGGGCCGCTGGTGGGCCGTTGCCTGCGGGCCAAGGTCGCGTTGCCCGGCGGCGATGCGATCGGGTCGCGTCCGCTCGACATGCACCAGGCCGGCCTGCGCCAGCTCGGTGCCACCTGCAACATCGAGCACGGCTGCGTGGTGGCGCATGCCGACGCGCTGCGGGGTGCCGAGATCCAGCTGGAGTTTCCCTCGGTCGGGGCGACCGAGAACATCTTGATGGCCGCCGTGCTGGCCGAGGGTGTCACGACCATCCACAACGCGGCGCGCGAGCCCGACGTCGCCGACCTGTGCATGATGCTCAACCAGATGGGCGCCCAGATCGAGGGCGCCGGCTCCCCGACGCTCAAGATCACCGGGGTCCCGCGCCTGCACCCGACCGAACACGAGGTGATCGGCGACCGGATCGTCGCCGCGACGTGGGCCATTGCCGCGGTCATGACCCGCGGCGACATCTCCATCACCGGGGTGGACCCGGCGCACCTGCAGCTGGTCCTGCACAAGTTGCACGACGCCGGCGCCACCGTCACCCAGTCCGATAACGGGTTCCGGGTGGTCCAGTACGACCGGCCCAAGGCCGTCAACGTCGCGACCCTGCCGTTCCCGGGATTCCCCACCGATCTGCAGCCGATGGCGATCGGCCTGGCGGCGATCGCCGAGGGCACCTCGATGATCACCGAGAACGTCTTCGAAGCACGGTTCCGGTTCGTCGAGGAGATGATCCGTCTGGGTGCCGATGCGCGCACCGACGGACACCACGCGGTGGTGCGCGGTCTGCCGCAGCTCTCCAGTGCGCCGGTGTGGGCTTCCGACATCCGGGCCGGCGCCGGTCTGGTGCTTGCGGGCCTGGTCGCAGACGGAGACACCGAGGTCCACGACGTCTATCACATCGATCGCGGCTACCCGTTGTTCGTGGAAAACCTGGCCGATTTGGGCGCTGAGATTGAGCGTGTAATATAGATCGGGCCGGCACCCCGCGGATGCGGAACGCCGAGCCGACTGGAAGTCCTTCCGGAAGCCCCGAAAAACTCGGAGTTGACTCAACTCCGACTACGGAGTATAGTAGCGGGGTTGCCTGAAGCCGGGCGTGTTGTTTGAGAACTCAATAGTGTGTTTGGTGGTTTTTGTTTGTTGTTGTTTTTTGCCATGCCTTCGGCGCC
>NZ_LQOT01000032.1 GCF_002101585.1 Mycolicibacter engbaekii
CGGGTGGAAAAGTAGGACACCGCCGAACACAACATAAAGCCCTGTGCCCCCCAAGAAATTGGGGGGCACAGGCATTTATGCATTCGGGCGTATTTACGCGCATCTGCGGGCTTGCGCACCGCGGGAGAATTGTCTGCCGAAAATGGACCGCGCCGTCCGACTGGACGGGCATCGCCGGCGCCGGCAGACGGACCGAACTGCTGTTGCTGGATACGTCGCGAGGCGATACCTTTAAGCGTTGGCTGAGAAACGTTCCAGGAGGACCTGCGTGCGCGTTAATACTTGTCTGCCGCTTGTCGCGACCCTCGCTGCGGCCAGCGTATTCGCCGGCGCACCGGTGGTGGCGCCGACCGCCGGCGCCCAGTCCACCGCGGTTTCGCTGACCGGCAACGGCACAGCCCTCGGCGACGGCATCGCCTACATCATGGGCGGCACCGGCATGCCGCAGCCGTCGGACCGCTACCTCGACGCGGTGGACACCCTGTACCTGCAACCGCACGGGTTCGGGGGCGAGCTGGTCTCGCTGTGGACGCCGGAGAACGTCAGCTCCACCTCCCAGGCGGTCGGCGGCCAGATTCTCTACAACGCGGTGATGGGCCAGATCAACGGCGGCGAGGTCGACGCCGACAACCCGGTGGTGGTGTTCGGGTACTCGCAGAGCGCATCCATCTCGGTAGCCCTGATGGAAAGGCTCGCCGAGGAGGGCGTGTCCAACGACCTGGTGCGGTTCGTGCTGATCGGCGCGCCGGGAACCAGCGGTGTTCCCACGGATCTGTATTCCACCGACGTCTACAACTACGAATACGACCCGGTGTCCTTCCGCCCGACGTATTTCAACCCGCTGGCGGACCTGAACTCGGCGCTGGGCTTCATCTACGGGCATTCGGTGTTGTTGAGCGCCACACCCGAGCAGGTTGCCTCGGCAATCGAACTTCCGACCTCGGACCCGGATTCGCTGGCCAGCATCTACATGATCACCTCAGATCTGCTGCCGGTGCTGGCCCCGCTGCAGTTGATCCCGTTCATCGGCCAACCGCTGTATGAGCTCTGGGAGCCGGTCACCCGGATCCTGGTGAACCTCGGCTACGGCAACATCGAGCACGGCTGGCCGCCCGGCGATGTCGATGCGGCAGCGGGATCGGGACTGTTCCCCAATGTCGACCTCGGTGAACTGGTCACCGCGCTGGGCAACGGGGTGCAGCAGGGCATCAGCAACGCCATCGCGACGCTGCTGGACCCGGACAACTACCAGATCATCCCGTTGATCGAACACCCGTCGCTGGCCGGACTCATCCAAGAGGGCTACATCGTGGGCGCCATCGACACGCCCACCCCGACCCTGAGCGAAGCGCTGACCGGTCTGGTCGAGTTCTTCCAGGGCTTCACCGACACGACCGAATACCCCATGCCGGATTAGCCTGTTCGCCACCGAGGCGCAGCGGCCGCAGCGGTGCGATCAGTCGAACAGCGTGGCGTGGGTGTGCCGTCGCTCCAGATCCAACAGGATCCTTTTCCGGTCGATGCCGCCGCCGTATCCGGTCAGGCTGCCGGTGCTGCCGATGACACGGTGGCACGGGACGATGATCGAGAGCGGATTGCGGCCATTGGCCAACCCCACGGCGCGCGACGCGGTGGGGGCCCCGATCTGCAGGGCCAACTGGCCGTAGGAGCGGGTCTGGCCGTACGGGATGGTCAGCAGGGCGGTCCAGACGCGGCGCTGAAACTCGGTGCCGACCATCTCATAGTCCAGGTCGAACTGCGTGCGCTCGCCGGCGAAGTATGCACTGAGCTGCTCAACGGCGGCGGCGAACGCGCTGTCGTCGCGGACCCAGTCCAGCCGGTTGGGCGCGTGCGCGTGATCGAGCATCAGCACATGGCGCAGTGTGCCGCCGCGCCCTGCCAGCGTCAGCGGGCCCAGCGGGCTGTCGATGATGCGGTAGGTGCTCATGCGATCTCCTTCGCGGCCGGCGGCCAGACGTTCACGGCATGATCCAGGCTGGCCCATAGGTGCTGGGTGGCATAGGCGCGCCAGGGCCGCCAGCGTGCACTGTGCCCGATCAGGGCCTGCGGACTCTCCGGCAGGCCGTGGTGGCGCGCAGCCGCCTGCACCCCGAGGTCGGTGGCGGGAAATGCATCCGGGTCGCCGAGTGCCCGCATGGCGATCACCTCGGCGGTCCACGCCCCGATTCCCGGCAACGTCAGCAGATCGTGGCGGGCGCGCTGCCAGTCGCAGCCCGCACTCAGGCTCAGCGTGCCGTCGGCCAGTTGGGTGACCAAGGCCAGCAGCGCCCGCCGACGGGAGCGGGGGAGGCCCAGCCGCTCCGGGTCCAGTTCGGCGAGGCGCTGCGCCGACGGAAAGACGTGGGTCAGTCCACCGTCGGGATCGTCGACGAGCTCGCCGTGCGCCACCACCAGCCGATGGGCGTGGGTGCGTGCCGCCGTGGTCGAGACCTGCTGACCGAGCACCGCGCGCACCGCGAGCTCGGCTTCATCGACGGTCCGCGGGATGCGCTGGCCCGGTGCCTTGGCCACCAGGGGCGCCAGATCGGGGTCGGTCGTCAGGATGTCGACAACGGCCTGCGGGTCGGCGTCGAGGTCCAGCAACCGTCGGCAGCGGGTGATCGCGGCCGTCAGATCCCGGAAGTCGTCGAGCGCCAGCCGGCATAGGACGTGGTCGCTGCCGGGCCGCAGGCTGGCGACGGCGTTGCCGTGCGGCAACCGCAGGGTGCGCCGGTAGGCCCCGTCGCGCACCTCCTCGCAGCCGGGAATCGCACAGGCCGCCAGGTGCGCGAACACTCCCGCGTAGGCGAACGGGGTGCGTACCGGCAGTCGTAGCGACAGCACCCCGGGTCCGGGTGCCTCGCGGCGGCCGTGGGCGGACGAACGTGCCGCGGCGTTGCTGCGCAGCACCGACGGCGTGGTGGCGCACACGGCGCGGATGGTGTCGTTGAACTGCCGGATGCTGGCGAAACCCGCGGCGAAGGCGACGTCGCCGAACGGCAGGTCGGTGGTTTCGATCAGGATGCGGGCGGTCTGGGCGCGCTGCGCCCGGGCCAGCGCCAGGGGCCCGGCGCCCACCTCCGTCTGCAACAGCCGCTGCAGCTGGCGAGCGGAGTAACCGAGGCGACCGGCAAGCCCGCCGACGCCCTCCCGGTCGATCGTGCCGTCGGCGATCAACCGCATGGCCCGCCCCACGACGTCGCCGCGAACGTTCCATTCCGGCGATCCCGGCGCCGCGTCCGGCCGGCAGCGCTTGCAGGCGCGAAAACCGGCCCGCTGGGCCGCGGCGGCGGTGGGGTAGAACCGCACATTCCGGGACAGCGGTCGCCGCGCCGGACAGCTGGGCCGGCAGTAGATCCCGGTGGAGCGCACCGCGGTGACGAACCAGCCGTCGAAGCGGGCGTCTTTGGACTTCACAGCGCGGTAGCAGCGGTCGAAGTCGTCGTGCACAGTTCAACCATGACACGTGGCCGGCGCCCGCACGAGCGGGAAAACGACACGGCAGTGTCGGGCCGGGGTGCGTCCGTGCGGGCTAGCATCGGTGGGTGGCGGCACTGGTACAGCGGTACGTGGACGGGATTCTCGCCGAGCATGCCGGGGTGAACCACGGGGACCTGGCGAGCTACATTCCCGAACTCGCGCAGGTCGATCCCACCAGGTTCGGGCTGGCGTTGTCCTCCTCCGACGGCTACGTCTACGAATCCGGCGACGCCGGGACGCCATTCACCATGCAGTCGATCTCCAAACCGTTCACCTACGCCCTGGCCCTCGATCAGCTCGGCCACGCCGCCGTCGACGCCAGGATCGGTGTGGAACCGTCCGGTGAGGGCTTCAACAAGATCAGTGTCGATCAGGTCACCAACGTGCCTAAGAACCCGATGATCAACGCCGGCGCGATCGTGGCGTGCTCGCTGATCCCCGGCAAGACCGTCGCCGACCGTTTCGCCCTGATCCGGGAGTTCTTCAGCGCATGCGCCGGACGCAACCTGGACTTCGACGACGCCGTCTACGCCTCCGAGCGGGCCAGTGGGAGCCGCAATCGCGGGATCGCTTATCTGCTGGACAGTTTCGGCGCCCTGGGCTCGGACCCCGATGATGCCCTGGACCTCTACATCCGCCAGTGTTCGCTGAAAGTCACCAGCACGGACCTGGCCCGGATGGCGGCGACGCTGGCGCGTGGCGGCCTCAACCCGCTGACGGGGCGCCAGGTCACCGGTGCGGCGGTGGTGCGCCGCACCCTGTCGGTCATGGTCACCTGCGGCATGTACGACGCGGCGGGCGAGTGGGTCAGCGCAGTCGGCATGCCGGCCAAGAGCGGGGTGGCGGGCGGCATCGTGGCGGTGCTGCCCGGCCAGCTCGGCATCGGCGTCTATTCGCCGCGGATCGATGCCAAGGGCAACAGCGTTCGGGGGATGCTGGTGTGCCGTAGCCTTTCTCGCCAGCTCGGCCTGCACTTTCTGACCGTGAGCAGCGACGCGCATGCCGCCATCCGCGGAGTGTATTCACCGCGCCCGGGAATCCGGGTCTACGAGGTGCACGGCGATCTGTTGTTCGCCGGCGCCGAGCAGGTGGCCCGCACCGCGACCCGCGAGTGCGCCGAGTTCGACGTCGCGATCCTGGATGTCTCGCGGCTGCATGCGATCAGCGAACCCTCGCGGGCACTGCTTGCGGGACTGGCCGAGGAGCTGCGGGCGCTGGGCAAGCAGGGCCTGCTGGTCGATCCGTCCGGTTCGGTGACGCCCGACCCGGCGGCTTACTCCGGGCTGGTGTTCGCCTCGGTGGAGGAGGCGCTGGCCGAGACGGCGCAGTGGGAGAAACCGGTTCCCGGTTAGAGCGGGTTGGCCAGCACGGTGGGCGCTTCGTAGCCGCGCAGCACGATCGATTCGCCCAGCACCCAGTGGGCCTGCTCGCTGATGCTGGCCGCGAGAACGGTCTTCGCGGAGGACAGAAGTGGCACCGGATAGGTCTTGGCCAACTCGCAGAGCCGGGCGGCCTCGTTGACCGGTTCGCCGATCACGGTGTACTCGAAACGCTCCTTGGCTCCGACGTTGCCGGCGACCACCTGGCCGGCCGCCACACCGATTCCGGCCCGTATCTCGGGCACCTCGTCGGCCAGCCGGTACAGAATTCCCCGCGCCGCGGCCAATGCCTCGTCCTCGGGTTGCTCGAGGTGGTTCGGTGCGCCGAAGATCGCCAGCGTCGCGTCACCCTCGAACTTGTTGATCAGCCCGTGGTGGCGGTCGACCTCGTCGACCACCACCGCGAAAAAGCGGTTCAGCAATGTGACCACCTCAGTGGCGCGGCAGGCGGTCACAATCTGGGTCGAACCGACGATGTCGACGAAAAGCACTGCGACATGGCGTTCTTCGCCGCCCAGTTGGATCTGGTCGCGCTCCGCGGCCGCGGCGACGTCGCGCCCGACGTGGCGGCCGAACAGGTCGCGCACCCGTTCACGCTCGCGCAATCCGTGCACCATCGCATTGAAGCCGCTCTGCAGTTCGCCGAGTTCGGTTCCGTCGAACACCACCAGGTCGCCTTGCAGGTCGCCCCTTTCGACGCGCCGCAGCGCCGCGCGCACCACCCGCACCGGAGTGGCGGTGAGCCAGGCCAGGATCAGCATCAGCAGGAAGCCGAATGTGAGGGTGGCCACCGAGGCGATCAGCACGGCGACGCCCAACTGCTCCAAGGTCAGATTCTTGAGCACCACGGCAAAAAGTGCCGCCAGGGCGATGCCCAGGATCGGAACGCCCGAGGTGAGCAGCCAGACCATCATGGTTCGGCCCATGATCCCCGACACCATGCGCCGCGGGGGAGGGCCGGCGGCCAGGGCCTGGGCGGCCACCGGCCGCAACGCGAATTCGGTGAACAGATAGCTGGCGGTGGACACCAGCGAGCCGCAGACGCACAGCGAGAACCCGATGATGGGGATGAAGATCTTGTCTGACATCCCGTAGAGCACGGTGAACAACACCGTCGCCACACCCCACAGACCCAGCACGACCTGTGCCACCCTAAACGGCGTGAGGAAGGCGTTGCGTTCGTCCTCGGGAGTCGGCGGCTGTTCCTCGATGGCCCAGCGCAGCTTCTTGATGGTGCGCCGGGTGACCCCGAAGGTCCCGCCGATCAACGCGGTGACCACATAGGCCGGCACCAACCCGTAGGTCAGCCAGCCCGGGGCGTCGCTGAACACGCTGGGCACCGGAAAAGCCACTGTCACCAGGAGAATTTCCACCGCGACACCGGTCAGATTCGTCCCCACCACCACGATGGTCAAGATGAACTGAATGCGAATGCGGCGCAGGTATTGACTTTCCGACACCCGGCCCAGCAGCCACGATCCGTACTCGGGTGTCTCGGGCAGCCGACCGCTCTGACGGGTGAGCAACTCCAGCACTCGACCCAGCCGTTGCGCGATCGTCTTCGGCGGCTTCATCGTGGCGTAAGAATAGTTGCTCGGCTGGGCCTTTAAGGTGGTTCGGATGCGACTCGTGATCGCCCAGTGCACCGTCGACTACGTCGGCCGCCTCACCGCACACCTGCCATCCGCCCGGCGACTGCTGCTGCTCAAGGCCGACGGGTCGGTCAGCGTGCACGCCGACGACCGTGCCTATAAGCCGCTGAACTGGATGAGCCCACCATGCCGGCTCACCGAGGAGACCGACGGGCAGTGCCCGGTCTGGGTGGTCGCGAACAAGACCGGTGACCAGCTGCGGATCACCATCGAGGAGATCGAGCACGACTCCAGCCACGAACTGGGCGTGGACCCCGGCCTGGTGAAGGACGGCGTCGAGGCGCAGTTGCAGGCGTTGCTGGCAGAACATGTCGAGCTGCTCGGCGAGGGCTACTCCCTGGTGCGGCGCGAGTACATGACCGCGATCGGCCCGGTGGACCTGCTGTGCCGCGACGAGAACGGACGGGCGGTCGCCGTGGAGATCAAGCGCCGCGGCGAGATCGACGGAGTCGAACAGCTCACCCGGTACCTGGAACTGCTCAACCGCGACAGCCTGCTGGCCCCGGTCAGCGGGGTGTTCGCCGCCCAGCAGATCAAGCCGCAGGCGCGCACGCTGGCCACCGACCGCGGCATCCGCTGCCTGACACTGGATTACGACGCCATGCGCGGCCTGGACAGCGACGAGTACCGGCTGTTTTGACGGCTCGCCGGAATAGTCCGGCCCGGCCCGACGTTGGAGCCCACCGTGGCATTAGACGATCTCTTCCAGCCGCTGACCGTGCGCTCGCTGACGGTGCCCAACCGGTTCGCGATGGCCCCGATGACCCGCCAGGCCTCGCCGGAGGGCGTCCCGGGCGCCGACGTGGCCGAGTACTACCGGCGGCGGGCTGCTGGCGGTGTCGGGCTGATCATCACCGAGGGCATACGGCTCCCCGATCCCGCTGCGGGCTACCCCGCCAGCGTGCCGACGCTGGCGGGCGACGACGTGCTCGCCGGATGGGCGCGAGTGATCGAGCAAGTGCACGCCCAAGGCGCCACGATCGCGGCGCAGCTGTGGCACCAGGGCGTCGAGCGCCGCGATGACGACGGTGTGCAACCGGTCGGCCCGTCGGGCGTCAACGGGCTCGGCCAGCCCCGCGGCCGCGCGCTGGGGACCGACGAACTCGCCGGTATCGCCCAGCTGTACGCAACCAGTGCCGCCACCGCACGCGACCTCGGCTTCGATGCGGTCGAGATCCACGGCGCCCACGGCTATCTGCTGGATCAATTCCTGTGGGAGTGCACCAATCGGCGCACCGACGGCTACGGCGGCTCGCCGGCGGCCCGGACGCGCTTTCCGGCCGAAGTGGTCGCGGCAATCCGCGCGGCGGTGGGCCCGGACTATCCGATCATCTACCGCTTCTCCCAGTGGAAGGGAACCGATTACGCGGCGTCGATTGCCGCGCGCCCAGCCGAGCTCCAGGAGCTGCTCATGCCCTTGGTCGCCGCCGGCGTCGACGTCCTGCATCCCTCGACCCGGCGACACTACGAACCCGGGTTCCCCGAACACGACCCCCACATGAGCCTGGCCGGCTGGACCAGGAAGCTCACCGGAAAACCGGTGATCGCGGTGGGATCGGTGGGACTGGAGACGCAGTTCCGCGCGGAGAAGCGCGGCCAGGTGATCGCGCCGGCTCCCATCGACCGGGTGGTCGAACAGTTCGAGGCCGGCGAGTTCGATGTGGTGGCGATCGGACGAGCCCTGCTGACCGAACCGAACTGGGTGAACATGCTGCGCGACGGCCAGCTGGGCGGGTTCGCCGGCTACGACGCCGCAGCCGCCCTCTCAGCACTGGCCTGAGGGCGGGCGCCTGGTCCTAGGCTGGTGGTCATGGCTCGTCGTCGCGGATCGTCGCGTGCGCAACCGCTTCCGGCGTTGCGCATGCCACCGCGCATCCAGACCGGGCCGGACGGGTACGACTACGTGGTCCAGTCCATCGCCGGCGCCCGGGCGGTCAAGGTCTATCGATGCCCGGGATGTGACCACGAGATCCGTTGCGGTGTCGCGCATGTGGTGACATGGCGGGCCGACTCAACAGATTCCGCCGGCGAGGATCGCCGGCATTGGCATACGCCGTGCTGGGCGAACCGGGACAACCGGCGCCCGACCCGCAAGTGGTCTTAAGGCGTCAGTGCGACGCCGGGGCCTCGCCCGCCGGCTCGACCAGCTCGACCAGCACGCCGCCGGCGTCCTTGGGGTGGATGAAGTTGATGCGCGAGTTCGACGTGCCGCGCCGCGGGACCTCATAGAGCAGGCGAACGCCCTGCTCGCGGAGCCGCTCGGAGAGGGCGTCGATGTCGCTGGTGCGGTAGGCCAGCTGCTGCAGGCCGGGGCCGCGCTTGTCCAGGAATTTCGCGATGGTCGACGACTCGTCGATGGGGGCCATCAGCTGAATCTGCGCGCTGCCGACCGGGGCGCCGCGCACCGTCAGCATCGCCTCGACGATGCCCTGCTCCTCGTTGACCTCTTCGTGCAGCACGATCATGCCGAGCTTGTCGTGGTACCACTTCTTGGCAGCTTCGAGGTCCGGGACCGCGATACCGACGTGGTCGACAGCGGTCACCAGGGCCGAGGCCAGGGCGGGGCGTACCTCGCAGGAGTCAGCGACGGATTCGGTCGTCATAACGCAACGGTAACCTGGGCGGAAACATCGTGCTGAGCCGACCGGAAGATCGGCCCCACAAGACCTGCCCGGGAGGTAGTAATGACGACATCGGTGATCGTTGCTGGGGCTCGGACCCCCATCGGCCGCTTGATGGGTTCGTTGAAGGATTTCTCCGCCAGTGACCTCGGTGCCGTTGCCATCGCCGGGGCGCTGGAGAAGGCTCAGGTCCCGCCGTCGCTGGTGGAATACGTCATCATGGGCCAGGTTCTCACCGCCGGGGCGGGGCAGATGCCGGCCCGGCAGGCGGCGGTGGCCGCCGGCATCGGCTGGGACGTGCCGACGCTGACCATCAACAAGATGTGCCTGTCGGGAATCAACGCCATCGCCATGGCCGACCAGCTGATCCGCGCCGGCGAATTCGACGTGGTGGTGGCCGGCGGCCAGGAGTCGATGAGCAAGGCCCCGCACCTGCTGCTCGACAGCCGGTCGGGCTACAAGTACGGCGACGTGACGGTGCGCGACCACCTCGCCTACGACGGCCTGCATGACGTCTTCACCGACCAGCCGATGGGCGCTCTGACCGAGCAGCGCAACGACGTGGACAAGTTCACCCGTGCCGAGCAGGACGAGTTCGCCGCCGAATCGCACCGCAAGGCCGCCGCGGCCTGGAAAGACGGCGTGTTCGAAGACGAGGTGGTGCCGGTGAAGATCCCGCAGCGCAAGGGCGATCCGCTGGAGTTCACCGAAGACGAGGGCATCCGCGCCAACACCACCGCCGAGTCGCTCGCCGGGCTCAAGCCGGCGTTCCGTCCCGACGGCACCATCACCGCCGGTTCGTCGTCGCAGATCTCCGACGGCGCCGCCGCGGTGGTGGTGATGAGCAAAGCCAAGGCGCAGGAACTGGGCCTGGAGTGGCTGTGTGAGATCGGGGCGCACGGTGTGGTCGCCGGGCCGGACTCGACCCTGCAGTCGCAGCCGGCCAACGCCATCAAGAAGGCCATCGCCCGGGAGGGCATCTCGGTCGACCAGCTCGACGTGGTGGAGATCAACGAGGCGTTCGCTGCGGTGTCGCTGGCCTCGACCCGCGAGCTGGGCGTGGACCCCGCCGTGGTCAATGTGCACGGTGGTGCGATCGCCGTGGGACACCCGATCGGCATGTCGGGGGCACGCATCACCCTGCACGCCGCCCTGGAGCTCAAGCGGCGCGGTTCGGGCTACGCGGTGGCCGCGCTGTGCGGCGCCGGCGGCCAGGGGGACGCGCTGATCCTGCGCGCCGGGTAGCGGCTGTCCTGCGCTTCGGTGTTGCTGGGGCGAGGGCAGTGCCCCGCTCGCCCGTCTCGTGTGATTTTCGTCATAGCGGGGCGGGAGGGCGGGAAAACGGCCCTCGGCGGTGTCGCCCGGGCGGCGTGACAGACTTGACGGCGTGACGCGTCCTCGACCCCCGATCGGTCCGGCCCTGGCCGGAGCAGTGGACCTGTCCGGCCTCAAGAAGCCGGCCCAATCCGGCGGTGCCGCCGGCGGCACCGCCGCCGCCCCGCCGGGCGCCACCGAGATCACCGAGGCCAACTTCGAAGACGAGGTGCTGGTCCGGTCCAACCAGGTGCCGGTGGTGGTGTTGCTGTGGTCGCCGCGCAGCGAGGCCTGCATCCAGCTGGCCGACACGCTGGCCGCGCTGGCGCAGGCCGACAACGCCGGCGGTCCGGCCAAGTGGTCGCTGGCCACCGTCAACGTCGACGTCGCCCCCCGGGTGGCGCAGGTGTTCGGCGTGGACGCGGTGCCCACGGTGGTGGCCCTGGCCGCCGGCCAGCCGATCACCAGTTTCCAGGGCCCCCAGCCTCCCGACCAGCTGCGCCGCTGGGTGGACTCGCTGGTGTCGGCCACCGCTGGCAAGCTTGCCGGCGACGCCGAGCAGCCCGAGCAGGTGGATCCGAAGCTGGCGCAGGCCCGCGACCACCTCGACGCCGGCGACTTCTCCGCCGCGCGAGCCGCCTACCAGGATCTGCTGGATGCCGACCCCAACCACACCGAGGCCAAGGGTGCGCTGCGCCAGCTCGCCTTCCTGGAGCGGGCGACCAGCCGGCAGCCCGATGCGCCGGCCCGCGCCGACGCCGACCCCGACGACATCGAGGCCGCTTTCGCCGCCGCCGATGTGCAGATCCTCAACCAGGACGTCACCGCGGCCTTCGACCGGTTGATCGCCCTGGTGCGACGTACCTCCGGTGACGAGCGCGCCCAGGTCCGGACCCGTTTGGTGGAGCTGTTCGAGCTGTTCGACCCGGCCGACCCCGAGGTCATCGCCGGACGGCGCAACCTGGCCAACGCCCTGTACTGACACCGGTTGCCCGGCGGACTACTCCGGCGCGAGCCAGACCGCCGATAAGGCCGGCAGGACCAGCACCGCCGAGGCGGGCCGGCCGTGCCACGGGCTGGCGGTGGCCTCGACGCCGCCCAGGTTGCCCTGGCCCGAGCCGCGGTAGCCGGCCGCATCGGTGTTGAGCACCTCGCGCCAGCGCCCCGACTGCGGCAGTCCCAGGTGGTAGTCGGTGTGGGCGACGCCGGCGAAGTTGAACACGCAGGCCAGCACCGAGCCGTCGGTGCCGTAGCGCAGGAAGCTCAGCACGTTGTTGGCCGAGTCGTTGGCGTCGATCCACGAGTAGCCGCGGGGGTCGGCGTCCTGGGTCCACAGGGCGGGCAGGGCCCGGTAGTGGGCGTTGAGGTCACCGACCAGACGCAGGATGCCGGGGGAGTAGCCGTCGGGCTCGACGGCGGGGTCGAGCTGAAACCAGTCGACGCCGCGTTCGTTGCACCACTCGCTGCGCTGACCGAACTCCTGGCCCATGAACAGCAACTGCTTGCCCGGGTGGGCCCACTGGTAGGCCAACAGGGCCCGCAGGCCCGCGGCTTTGTGGTGGTCGTCGCCCGGCATCCTCGACCACAACGTGCCCTTGCCGTGCACCACCTCGTCATGGCTGATGGGCAACACGTAGTTCTCGCTGAACGCGTAGAGCATCGAGAACGTCATGTTGTGGTGGTGGTAGCTGCGGTGCACCGGATCATGGCCCAGATAGGCCAGGGTGTCGTGCATCCAGCCCATGTTCCATTTCATCGAAAAGCCGAGGCCGCCGAGGCCGGTGTCTCGGGTGACCCCGGGCCAGGAGGTGGACTCCTCGGCGATGGTCACAATGCCCGGCGCGACCCGGTGGGTGGTCGCGTTGAGCTCCTGCAGGAACTGCACCGCCTCCAGGTTCTCCCGGCCCCCGTGGATGTTGGGGGTCCACCCGTCGTGCGGCCGTGAGTAGTCGAGGTAGAGCATCGATGCGACGGCGTCCACCCGTAGCCCGTCCACGTGGAACTCGGTCAGCCAGTACAGGGCGTTGGCGACCAGGAAGTTGCGCACCTCCGGGCGGCCGAAGTCGAACACGTAGGTGCCCCAGTCGAGTTGTTCACCGCGGCGGGGATCGGAGTGCTCATACAGGGGGGTCCCGTCGAACCGGCCCAGAGCCCAGTCGTCTTTGGGGAAGTGTGCCGGCACCCAGTCCACGATCACGCCGATGCCGGCACCGTGCAGCGCGTCGACCAGCGCCCGGAAGTCGTCGGGGGAGCCGAAGCGGGCCGTCGGGGCGTAGTACGACGTCACCTGATAGCCCCAGGACCCGCCGAAGGGGTGTTCGGCCACGGGCAGCAGTTCCACATGCGTGAAGCCCCGGTGCGCGACGTACTCGGTCAGTTCCACCGCGAGCTGGCGGTAGCTCAGACCGGGCCGCCAGGAGCCCAGGTGGACCTCGTAGGTGCTCATCGGTTCGTTCACCGGGTCACGCCTGGCGCGTTGCGCCATCCACTCGGTGTCGTTCCAGGTGTAGTCGCTCGAGGTCACCACCGAGGCGGTGCGCGGCGGCACCTCGGTGGCGAAGGCAAAGGGGTCGGCGCGCTCGGTGACCGCGCCGTCGGCTCCGTGCACGCGGAACTTGTAGAGACCGTCGACGGGGAAGTCCGGCCAGAACAGCTCCCAGACACCGGAGAACCCCAACGACCGCAGCGGCGCGTCGTCCCCGGACCACCCGTTGAAGTCGCCGATCAGACTCACGCCGGTGGCGTTGGGGGCCCACACCGCGAAGGACACGCCGGATACCTCGCCGTCCGGTGTGGTGAAGGTGCGCCGATGCGCGCCCATCACCTCCCAGAGGCGTTCATGGCGCCCCTCGGCGAACAGGTACAGGTCCAGTTCCCCCAGGGTCGGGGCAAACCGGTAGCCGTCGGCGACGGCGCACACACCTGTCGGTTCGGCGAACTTCGCGGATTCGGGGTAGTGCACCTCCAGCCGGTAATCGGCCAGACCGGTGCACGGCAGGGCCGCCGCGAACAGCCCGGATCCGAGATCACGCATGACGAATCGCTGCCCGCCGGCGATCACCACCACCCGGTGTGCCCGCGGACGCAGGGTCCGGATAATCGTGTTCCTGCCAACCTCGTGTGCACCCAGAATGGCGTGCGGATCGTGGTGTTCACCGGCAAGCAGCCGCGCCAGCTCGGCAGCCGGGGGCGCCAGATGTCGGGTGGTGGCGGCCATCAACGGCGCAGCAGTTCGGTGCGGCTGCCGGCGTTGATCGCCGGCATCGTCACGATGTGGGCGACCGCGCGCGCCGGGTCCAGCCGCACGTAGTTGTCCTGACCCCAGTTGTAGTCCTCTCCGCTGATCTGGTCGCGCACCCAGAACCGCTGGTAGTCCGGCATTCCCAGCGCCCACATATCCAGGTGCAGGGTCGCCTCCTCGGCGCTGAACGGGTTCAGGGTGACGACCACCAGCACGGTGTCGCCGGTGGCCGGGTCGAACTTGCTGTAGGCCAGCAGCGCGTCGTTGTCCACATGGTGGAAGCGGATGGTGCGCAGCTGGTCCAACGCCGGGTGCAGCCGGCGAATCTCGTTGAGCCGGGCGATGAACGGCTCCAGCGAACGGCCCGCCGCCAGGGCGCCGGCGAAGTCGCGGGGCCGGAGTTCGTACTTTTCGGAGTCGAGATACTCCTCGCTGCCTTCGTGCAGTGCGCGGTCTTCGAACAACTCGAAGCCGGAGTACACGCCCCAGGCGGGGCTCAGCGTCGCGGCCAGCACCGCGCGGATCGCGAACATTCCCGGACCGCCGTGCTGCAGGCTGGCGTGCAGGATGTCGGGGGTGTTGACGAACAGGTTCGGCCGGCGGAAGTCGGCGAATTCCGCGATCTCCATCCCGAACTCGGTGATCTCGGATTTGGTCGTGCGCCAGGTGAAGTAGGTGTAGGACTGGGTGAAGCCCAGCTTGGCCAAGCCGTACTGGCGGGCCGGTGGGGTGAACGCCTCGGACAGGAACAGGACGTCCGGGTCGATGTTCTTGACGGCGGCGATCAGCCAGAGCCAGAAATCGGGTGGCTTGGTGTGCGGGTTGTCCACCCGAAAGATCTTGACGCCGTGCTCCATCCAGAACTGCACCACCCGCAGCACCTCGGCATACAGACCGGCCGGATCGTTGTCGAAGTTCAGCGGATAGATGTCCTGGTACTTCTTCGGCGGGTTCTCGGCGTAGGCGATGGTCCCGTCGGGCAGTTCGGTGAACCACTCCCGGTGCTCGGTGGCCCAGGGGTGATCCGGTGCGCATTGCAGCGCCAGGTCGAGTGCGACTTCCAGATTCAGCCGCTGTGCTGCGGCGACGAACGCGTCGAAATCGTCGATGTCACCCAGCTGCGGATGCACCGCGTCGTGGCCGCCCTCGGCGCTGCCGATGGCCCACGGCGAGCCGACGTCGCCGGGTTCGGCGGTCGCGGAGTTGTTGCGGCCCTTGCGATGGACCCGGCCGATGGGATGGACCGGAGGCAGGTACACCACGTCGAACCCCATCTCGGCGATCCGGGGCAGGGCCGCCGCCGCGGTGGCGAATGTGCCGTGAACCGGTCGGCCGTGGGAATCCCAGCCGCCGGTGGAGCGGGGGAACATCTCGTACCACGCACCGCTGCGGGCCTGCGGCCGGTCCACCCACACCTGGTGCTCGGCGCTGGGGGTGACCAGCTCCCGCAGCGGGTGGTGGGCCAGCAGCTCGTCCAGATCTGCCGACAGCGCCGGGGCGGCTCTGCTCAGCGGATCACCCGGCGCGCGCAGTGCCGCGGCGGCCGCCAGCACAGGTTTGCGCAGGGCCGCCGGAACGCCGGTCGCGGCCCGGTCCAGCAGCTCGGCGCCGATCACCAGGTCATTGGCCAGCTCGGCCGCCCCCTGGCCGGCGTCCAGTTTGGCCGTCACCGCCTCGCGCCAGCTCTGCAGCGGATTGCCCCAGCCTTCGACCCGGAACGCCCACAGGCCGACGGCGTCGGGGCAGAACGCACCGTGGAACACATAGGCGTCGAAGCCGGTGTGCATGGGCAGGCGCAGCGCGGAGCCGGGCGACGCGGCGGACGCGACGTCCCCGGGCAGCGGATAGCGCCGCCCCAGGAAGCGCACCACCAATGTCGCCGCGACGGCTTCATGGCCTTCTCGCCAGACCGTGGCTTTGACCGGCACGGTCTCTCCGACCACGGCCTTGGCCGGATAGCGGCCGCACGAGACGACCGGTGCGACATCGTCGACCTCGACTCGGCCAGCCACCGCACTCCGTTCGTCGTCATTCGCCGTCGGGCATACTCCGCCCACGGTAGCCGCCGCCCGGGGGCCCGGCATCACGCAACATGTTCGCAACCGAATTGTCAGATCTAGGGGGCAGTCCCAGATTCGTGTCGCCGGTAGTGTGGTCAACCGTGAAGGCCCTCCGCCGGTTCACCGTTCGCGCCCACCTGCCCGAGAGGCTGCTGGCGCTTGAGCAGCTGTCGATGAACCTGCGCTGGTCCTGGGAGCAACCCACCCAGGAGCTGTTCGCCGCCATCGATCCCGAACTGTGGGACGGGTGCGGGCGTGACCCGGTGGCGCTGCTGGGCGCGGTGAGTCCGGGGCGCCTGGAGGCGCTGGCCGGCGATCACGGATTCACCTCCCGGCTCGACGCGCTGTCTGCCGACCTCACCGCGTACCTGACGAAGCCGCGCTGGTACCAGCACCGCCAGGACGACGGCGCCGCGCTGCCGACGGCGATCGCCTACTTCTCCATGGAGTTCGGCGTTGCCGAGGCGCTGCCGAACTACTCGGGCGGGCTGGGAATCCTGGCCGGCGACCACCTGAAGTCGGCATCGGATCTGGGTGTGCCGTTGATCGCGGTCGGGCTCTACTACCGCTCCGGCTATTTCCGCCAGGCGCTGACCGCCGACGGCTGGCAGCGGGAGACCTATCCCGCGCTGGACCCGCAGGGACTGCCGTTGCGGCTGCTGGTCGAGGCCGACGGCACACCGGTGCTGATCGGGGTGGCCCTGCCCGGTGCCGGCCGGCTACGGGCCAGGGTGTGGGTGGCCCAGGTCGGCCGAGTGCCGTTGTTGCTGCTGGATTCCGATATCGGGGAGAACCCGCACCAGCTGCGGGGCATCACCGATCGGTTGTACGGCGGCGACCAGGAGCACCGGATCCGCCAGGAGATCCTGGCCGGGGTCGGCGGGGTGCGGGCGATCCGGGAGTTCACCCGGCTGCAGGGCACGCCCGCCCCCGAGGTGTTCCACATGAACGAGGGCCATGCCGGCTTCCTGGGCGTGGAGCGCATCCGCGAGCTGATCGCCGAGCAGGGCCTGGATTTCGACACCGCTCTGGCCGTGGTGCGCTCGGCGACGGTGTTCACCACCCACACACCGGTTCCGGCCGGCATCGACCGGTTCCCCACGGAGATGGTGCGCCGCTACTTCGACGACGGCGGTCAGGCTCTGGTCCCTGGGGTGCCCACCGAGCGGGTCATGGAACTGGGCGTCGAACACGATCCGGACACGTTCAACATGGCCCATATGGGCCTGCGCCTGGCGCAGCGGGCCAACGGTGTCTCCCGGCTGCACGGCCGGGTGAGCCGGACCATGTTCAATGACCTGTGGCCGGGTTTCGACGCCGACGAGGTGCCGATCGGCTCGATCACCAACGGGGTGCACGCGCCGAGTTGGGCGGCGCCGCCGTGGCTGCAGCTGAGCCGCGACGTGGGCGCCGCCGACTCCAGCGCCTCGCCCGCGGCGTGGCAGCGCATTGCGCAGGTCGACCCGGTGGCGTTGTGGGCGATCCGCTCGCAACTGCGCGCCCTGCTGGTCGACGAAGTCCGGTTGCGGCTGTTGCAGTCCGGGCTGCAGCGCGGCTCCTCGGAGGCCGAACTGGGCTGGATCGCCACGGCGTTCGACCCCGACGTGCTGACCATCGGGTTCGCCCGCCGGGTGCCGACCTACAAGCGGTTGACGCTGATGTTGCGCGATCCGGAGCGGTTGGAGCGCCTGCTGCTCGACGAGCAGCACCCGGTCCAGTTGATCGTCGCCGGTAAATCCCATCCGGCCGACGAAGGCGGCAAGGCGCTGATTCAGCAGGTGGTGCGGTTCGCCGACCGGCCGGAGGTGCGGCACCGGATCGCCTTTTTGCCCGACTACGACATGTCGATGGCCCGGCGGCTGTACTCCGGATGTGATGTCTGGCTGAACAATCCGCTGCGGCCGCTGGAGGCCTGCGGCACCTCGGGGATGAAGAGCGCGCTCAACGGCGGCCTGAACCTGTCGATCCGGGACGGCTGGTGGGACGAGTGGTTCGACGGGGAGAACGGCTGGGCGATCCCCACCGCCGACGGTGTCGCCGACGAGAATCGTCGGGACGATCTGGAAGCCGCGGCGCTCTACGACCTGCTGGCCACCTCGGTGGTGCCCAAGTTCTACGACCGCGATGAGCGTGGCGTGCCGCCGCGCTGGATCGAGATGGTGCACCACACCCTGCAGACGCTGGGCCCCAAGGTGTTGGCAACGCGCATGGTGCACGACTATGTGGAGCAGTGTTATGCGCCGGCGGCGCTGTCGTTGCGGCGCACCTGCGAGCCGATTGACGGCGTGCCCTACGGTGCGGCACGTCAACTGGCCGACTACCGGCGCCGGGTGGAGGCGGCCTGGCCGCACATCGAGATCACCGACGTCGACAGCACCGGCTTACCCGATGCGCCCTGGCTCGGTTCGGAATTGACACTGACGGCCTCGGTGCGCCTGGCCGGCCTGCGGCCCGACGAGGTGGTGGTGCAGGCGGTGCTGGGCCGGGTGGATTCCGGTGACACCCTGCTGGATCCGGTCAAAGTGGCGATGTCGCACTCGCATACCGACGCCGACGGAACCGAGGTGTTCTCCACCACCAGTCGGCTGCCGGTGGCCGGGTCGGTGGGCTACACCGTACGGGTGCTGCCCAGCCATCCGCTGCTGTCCGGCGATGCCGAGCTGGGGCTGGTCACGCTGGCCTGAGGGAGGGGCGGCGGCATTCTCCGCGAGCAGACGCGAAAGCCCCCAAAAGCGAGTGTTCTAGGGGGCTTTGACGTCTGCTCGCCATGGTGAGATTAGGGGAAGCGGGCCAAGCAGTGATCGAAATCGCCGAGCACCCCGGTGCGGTAGGCGTCGATACGGGAGAAACCGGCCGGTACCGACTCGCCGTTGACGTCGCCGGCCGCCAGCCCGTTGGTCAACAGCCCGGCGACCGCTTCGTCGAGATCGCCCGCGGTCAACGCGATCCGGCCCCCGTTGGAGGTGGTGACGCCCTGGGACAGCAGGGTGGTGGCCACTCCCGTGAGGCACGCGGTGCGCAGCGCGGCGGCGGCATTGTCGAGCACCAGCCCGCCGTGTTCGATCTGAACCCGCTGCAGGTAGCGCGAGATCAGCACCGAATAGGCGGTGTTGTCGCCGGACAGCGTCGCCAGCTTCTGGTCATTGCTGGGGGTGCCCATGGCCTGCAGCGCCGGCAGGTCGATCGAGATGGTGTTGCTCGCCGGACAGTACGAGGCCGGCTGGCTCGGGCGGGCATCGGGGCACAACGATGCGTCCGCGGCGTCGAAGGTCAGCTTGGGCGGCTGGGCCGGCGTGAAGGCGATGTTCATCGCGTCGAGGACCAGTCGCACCGAGTCCTCGCTGACCGGTACTTCACCGGTTTCGTTCTGTTGCAGCTGAACAGGCAGTTCGCCGCGCCGCTGCTCGATCTCCTTGGCGTCGATGCCCGCACACGATCCGGCGCCGTCGGTGAACCCGAACTGGAAGGCCGAGATCCGCTCGAAAGCCGAGCCGTGCTCGTTGTTGCCGATCGTCTCGCCGGGATTCAGCAACGGATCGCGCAGTGCCAGCATCGCGGCCAACACGCTGTTGAGCCCGTCGCCGGTGCTCAGCGTGAAGCGGGGGGAGTCGCCCTGGGCCACCCAGCGCAGATAGACCCCGGCCAGGCAATCGGCCTGCTGCTCTGCCACCAGGGTGGGGGTCTGGCGCCGTTTGGTGATCCCGGCCGTGCGGGCGATCGCGTGGCCGTACTCGTGGGCCAGCACCATGGTGATGGCCATGTCGCCATAGGCGCTGCGCAGCGCGGGCAGCAGCAGCCGGCGGTCCCAGCCGATGGTGTTGTCCAGGTAGCAGTAGGCGGCGTTGACCAGCAGGAAAGTCCGGTTACCGCAGAACTTTCCGCGGGGTTGGCTGGGATCCCATGACTTGAGCTCGTTGGCGGGCCGGAAATCGCCGTCGAAGGTGTTGGGGTAGGTGGTGGTCCAGAAAGTCTCGAGGTCGCTGACCGACTGGGCGGCCAGCGAATCGATGCGGCCGCCGTCGGTGCCCTGGACCTCCCGGGTGGGCGGTGGGGCGTCGGGGCGCAGACCGGTGGGGCCGTCGACTGCCTGCAGTCCCCCCACCCGGAACGGGTCGGCGAAGATCGACACCGGTGTCCCGTCGATCATCCGGGCGCAGCCGCTCAGCAGCAGGACCATCGTGCAGGCGGTGACGAGAACCCGGCGGTTCAGCGAGCCTCGACGACGGAGAGGCGAAGCTGGGGCCGGCGCATAGTCACAGCGGTTCAGCGAGCCTCGACGACGGAGAGGCGAAACTGGGGCCGCCGCATCATCACGGTGCCGTCGGGGGGCTTGGCGCATGGGGTATCACGATAGTGCGCTTAATCGCCGCGCAGCCGCTGCAGCGCCAGTCGCACCTTGCCGGCGTCGGTGGTGGCCCAGAACGGCGGCAGCGAGGCTCGCAGGTATCCGGCGTAGCGGGCGGTGGCCATCCGGGAGTCCAGCACCGCCACCACGCCGCGGTCGTCGATCCCGCGCAGCAGCCGGCCGGCGCCCTGGGCCAGCAGCAGTGCGGCGTGGTTGGCGGCCACCGCCATGAAACCGTTGCCGCCGTGCGCGGTGATCGCGCGCTGGCGGGCTGTCAGCAGTGGGTCATCGGGTCGCGGGAACGGGATGCGGTCGATGAGCACCAGCGACAGCGACGGTCCGGGCACGTCGACGCCCTGCCACAGTGACAGCGTGCCGAACAGCGACGTCTCGGCATCCTCGGCGAACTGTTCGACCAGCGCGCCGGTGGTGTCGTCGCCCTGGCACAGCACCGGGGTGTCCAGCCGCTCGCGCATGGCCTCGGCAGCGGCCCGCGCCGCCCGCATCGAGGAGAACAATCCCAGGGTCCGGCCGCCGGCCGCGGTGATCAGCGCGGTGATCTCCTCCAGCTGTTGGTCGGTTCCGGTGCCGTCGCGCCCGGGTGGCGGCAGATGGGCGGCGACGTAGAGGATGCCCGCCTTGGCGTGGTCGAACGGGGAGCCCACATCCAGGCCGCGCCAGCGCGCCGCCTGAGCCTCGGCGCCGCGCCGCAGACCCCAGTCCCCGGCCATCGCGTCGAAGGAGCCCCCGACCGTCAGCGTCGCCGAGGTCAGCACCGTCGTCGCCCGGGCGAACAACCGCTCACGCAGCAGGCCCGCCACCGACAGCGGCGCGACCCGCAACACCGCGCGCACCGAGCCGCGGTTGTCCTCATGGCTGAGCCAGACCACGTCGTAGCGGTCGGGGATGGCCGGCTCGAACGAGGTCAGGATCCGGGCCGCGGTATCGGAGATCTCGGTCAATGCCGCGACGGATTCCTTGCGTGCGGCGGCGGCCTTGGGGTCGGCGGGGGCGGTGTCGATAGCCGCGCGGGCCGCACCGGCCGCATCCCGCAGCGCGGCCAGATAGGTGGCCAGCTCGTCGTCGAGATGATCCATCCGCCCGGGTGTGGCGTCGTGGATCGCCGAGCCGAACGTCAGCGACGCGGCGTCGAGGCGCTGGACCAGTTCGGGGGAGACCAGCCGCGCCACCCGGCGCACGGCGACGCTGAGCAGGGTGGCGCTGAGCTCGGCGGTGGCCACCGACGTCACCCGGTCGGCGAGTTCGTGTGCCTCGTCGATCACCAGGAGGTGGTGCTCGGGCAGCACGGTGTTCTCCGAGACGGCGTCGATGGCCAACAGCGCGTGGTTGGTGACGACGACGTCGGCCTGTGCGGCCACCGCCCGGGCCCGCTCGGCGAAGCAGTCGGTGCCGTATTGGCAGCGCACCGCACCGACGCACTCGCGCGCCGAGACGCTGACCTGCGACCAGGACCGTTCCGGTACACCGGGTTTGAGGTCGTCGCGGTCACCGGTGTCGGTGTCTTCGGCCCACGCGGTCAGTCGTTGCACGTCGCGGCCCAGGGCACTGGCCGCGAAGGGATCGAACAGTTCGGCCTGTGGACCCTCGTCCTGCTCATCGGCTGCGCCGGTATGGATTTTGTTCAGGCACAGGTAATTCCGTCGGCCTTTGAGCAGCGCGAAGGTGGGCCGCCGGGGCAACACCTTCTCCAGGGCGCCGGCCAGTCGCGGCAGGTCCCGATCGACGAGCTGGCGCTGCAGCGCGATGGTCGCGGTCGACACCACGACCGGGCTTTCGTCGGCCAGGGCCCGGGCGATCGCCGGAACCAGGTAGGCCAGCGATTTGCCGGTGCCGGTGCCGGCCTGGACAGCCAGGTGCTCGCCGGTCTCGAAGGCGCGCGCCACCGCCTCGGCCATCTGAACCTGGCCCTGGCGTTCACTGCCGCCGAGTGCGGCCACCGCGGCGGCGAGCAGCTCGGGTACGGACGGGTCAGCCATGGTGTGCACACGGTAGCCCGCGGCCGATCGGCATGCGCAACGCCTCAGGCGCACTACCCTGAGGGTCATGAGCGGCCAATTGCCGGGCGGCGCGGTGCACCAACTTCCCGCAGACCTGCGGGAGGGCCTGCTGGAGTGCCCCGCCGCGGTGACCGCCTGGCTCGACATCACCCCCTTGGCGCGCAACGAGTTCATCTGCTGGGTCGAAGACGCCAAGCAGCAGGCGACCCGGGAGCACCGCATCCGCCGCACCCGGGAGGAACTCGAGGAAGGCAAGCGGCGTCCGTGCTGCTGGCCCGGGTGCAAGCATCGGGAGCGCAACGGCAGGTAGCACCGCCGGTGCTCAGCCGTCGCCGGACACCACCCGCGTCGGGATGGCCGGCTCACCACGGCCGAGCTTCAGGCCCTCCCACGGCAGGCTGTGCAGCCCGGAGACCACGCGCTCGCGCGCCGCGGCCAGCGCCGCCGGACCGGTCTCGGCCACCACCTCGCCGCGGCGGAGCAGCGGAACCGTCAAACCCCGGGCCGGTGCATCCGCGGCGGGCGGGCGCCCGGCCGGGTAGACGACCTCCTCGACGGCGGTGCCGTTGCGCGCCAGGCGCATCGCGTGTTTGCATCCGCCCTGCGACTGCTTACCGGCACTGAGTTTGCCCACGGGTCTGCCGTCGACCTCGACCAGTTTGTAGACGAACCCGGCGGTCGGCACGCCCGAACCGGTCACCAGGGCGGTGCCGACGCCGTAGCTGTCCACCGGCGCGGCCCGCAGCGCCGCGATGGCGTACTCGTCGAGGTCGCCGGAGACGACGATCTTGGTTGCGGTGGCGCCCAATCGGTCCAGCTGGTCGCGCACCCGGTGGGCCAGCACCGCCAGCTCTCCGGAGTCGATCCGTACCGCACCGAGGTCCGGTCCGGCCGCCGCCACGGCGTTGGCGACCCCGGTGGCGACGTCATAGGTGTCCACCAGCAGTGTGGTGCCGACGCCCTGCACGGCCACCTGGGACCGGAACGCTTCAAGCTCGCCGTCGGCTCCGGTGTGCAGCAGGGTGAAGGCGTGGGCGCTGGTGCCCAGCACCGGCAACCCGAAGCGGCGGTGCGCCTCCAGATTGGAGGTCCCGGCGAAACCCGCCAGGTAGGCGGCGCGTGCCGCGGCCACGGCGGCCTGCTCGTGGGTGCGACGCGAACCCATCTCGATCAGCGGCCGCCCGGCGGCGGCGTGCACCATGCGGGCCGCCGCCGAGGCGATCGCGGTGTCGTGGTTGAAGATCGACAGGGCCAGTGTCTCCAGCACGACGCACTCGGCGAAACTGCCCTGCACGGTGAGCACCGGCGAGCCGGCGAAGTGCAGCTCACCTTCGGGATAGCCGTCGATGTCGCCGCGGAAGCGGAAATCGGCCAGGAACTGCAGCGTCGGGGGATCCAGGAACTCCGAGAGCAGGTGCAGCGCGGCATCGTCGAAAGAGAAGTCCAGCACAGCCTGCACAAACCGGTCGGTGCCGGCAACCACCCCGTAGCGACGCGTCTCGGGCAGCCGGCGGGTGAACATCTCGAAGGCGGCCCGCCGGGTGGCGGTGCCGTCGCGCAGCGCCGCGGCGAGCATGGTCAGCTCGTACTTGTCGGTGAGCAGCCCGCTGCACCGGGCCGAGGAGTCCACCTGCCAACCGTATCGACTGGACCGCACCCCGGCTCGGCTCGGTATCCTGACCGGTATGGCCACGTCAGCACCGACGTCTGCCCCGGTGAAACCACAGGGCACCGGGGAGCGGCGCGCCGACCCGGTCGAGGGGACGGCGTCCCCGTGGGTGACCATCGTCTGGGACGACCCGGTCAACCTGATGACGTATGTGACCTACATCTTCCAAAAGCTGTTCGGTTACAGCGAGCAGCATGCGACCAAGCTGATGTTGCAGGTGCACAACGAGGGCAAGGCCGTCGTGTCGGCCGGCAGCCGGGAGTCGATGGAGGTCGACGTGTCCAAACTGCATGCCGCCGGGTTGTGGGCGACCATGCAGCAGGACCGCTGAGACTCGATCGGAAGGGAACCGGGACGTCACCGTGCGAAATTGGAAGCGGGTCGAAACCGCCGACGGGCCCCGCTTCCGTTCTGCGCTGGCCCTGCACGAGGCCGGGCTGCTGCGCAACCTGATCGGCTCGGTTCTGGGCATGCTCGAGGCACGGGAGTCCGGCTCCCCGCCAGACGAACTCGAGCAGATCACCGGGATGCGAACCGGCAACACCCGCCCACCGGCAGACGACACCACGCGCCGGCTGCTGCCGGACTTCTACCGCCCGCAAGGCCCCGGGCAGGACCCCGCGGTCGACGCCGACAGCCTGAACGCGGCGCTGCGCAGCCTGCACGAGCCGCAGATCATCGACGCCAAACGCGCGGCGGCACAACAGGTGCTGGACACCATTCCCGAACAGGGCGGCCGTTTGGAGTTGACCGAAGACCAGGCGAACGCATGGATCGCCGCCGTCAACGACGTGCGGCTCGCGCTGGGCACGGTGCTCAAGATCGGGCCCGACGGCCCCGAGCAGTTGCCTGCCGGCGACGTGGCGGCCGCGCAGCTCAACGTCTACCAGTGGCTCACGGTGCTGCAAGAATTCCTGGTAGTCGCACTGATGGGAAGGCCCAGACGATGACGCGCATGGGTTCGATCACCGATGTCGCCGGCATCCGGGTGGGCCACCACCAGCGGATCGATGACGATGCGACGCTCGGAAGCGGCTGGGCCACCGGTGTCACCGTGGTCCTGGCGCCGCCCGGAACCGTTGGCGCGGTCGACGGCCGGGGTGGGGCACCCGGTACCCGCGAGACCGATTTGCTGGACCCGGCCAACAGTGTGCGCTGGGTGGATGCCGTCGTGCTCTCCGGGGGCAGCGCCTACGGGCTGGCAGCCGCTGACGGCGTGATGACCTGGCTGGAAGAACAGGGCCGTGGCGTGGCGCTGGACGGCGGTGTGGTGCCGATCGTGCCGGCCGCGGTCATCTTCGACCTCCCGGTCGGCGGCTGGGATCGGCGTCCCACCGCGGAGTTCGGCTACGCCGCCGTGGCGGCGGCCGCCGGCCCCGAGGGCGCTCTGCCGGCGGTGGGCAGTGTCGGCGCCGGAGCCGGTGCGCGTGCCGGGGTCTTCAAAGGTGGTGTGGGGACCGCCTCGACGACGCTGGAGCTCGGCGACCGGGTGGTCACCGTGGGCGCGATCGTGGTGGTGAACCCCACCGGTGAAGTCATCGACGCGACCACCGGGCTGCCCTGGTCGGCGCTGCTCATCGAGGAGTTCGGGCTGACGGCGCCGCCGTCCGAGCAGCTGGCGATCCTGGCGGGTCTGGAGCCCAAATCCCTGACGCTCAACACCACCATCGCCGTGGTGGCCACCGATGCCGCGCTGAGTCCGGCCGGTTGCCGCCGGATGGCCGTCGCCGCTCAAGACGGGCTGGCCCGCACCATCCGGCCCTCGCACACCCCGGTGGACGGGGACACCGTGTTCGCGCTGTCGACCGGGACCGTGGAGGTGGCGCCGCTGCCGGGGACGCCGGCCGCCCTGTCTCCGGAGACCGGACTGATCACCGAGGTCGGCGCCGCCGCGGCGGACTGTCTGGCCCGAGCGGTGCTCGGTGGGCTGCTGTCGGCCGATCCGGTGGCCGGTATCCCGACCTACCGCGCCACGGTGCCGGGCGCCTTCGCCGAGCGGCCCGGCGACCGCCTGGACAGCGCGCGGGTGGGTGAGCAGTGAGCTCCCGCGGTAAGACGGCACCCGCGCCGCAGCCGGCCGACAAGCCCGTCTGGCGCACCGGCGGGGCCACCATTCTCGCGTTCGTCGGCCTGCTCTACCTTGTCGAAGCCGTCGATCAGGTGGGCGGTCACCAGCTGGACCGCAACGGCATCCGTCCGCTGGAGACCGACGGCCTGTGGGGGGTGCTGTTCGCCCCGCTGCTGCACGCGAACTGGGCGCACCTGCTGGCCAACACCGGTCCGGCGCTGGTGTTGGGTTTCCTGCTGACGCTGACCGGGCTGTCCCGGTTTGTGCTTGCCACCGCGATCATATGGATCGTCGGCGGTCTGGGCACCTGGCTGATCGGCAACGTCGGATCCTCCTGCGGGCCCACCGACCACATCGGCGCCTCCGGACTGATCTTCGGCTGGCTGGCCTTCCTGCTGGTGTTCGGCTGGTTCACCCGCCGGATCTGGCAGATCCTGGTCGGCCTGGTGGTGCTGTTCCTCTACGGCGGAATTCTGTGGGGAGCGGTGCCGGTGCTCAACGTCTGCGGTGGGGTGTCCTGGCAGGGCCACTTGTGTGGGGCGCTCGCCGGTGTGCTGGCCGCCTACCTGCTGGCGCGCCCGGAACGCAAAGCCCGCGAACGGCGCCGGGGGACGGCGGCGTGAGCCCGATCGGAATCTTCGACTCCGGTGTCGGTGGGCTGACCGTCGCCCGCTCGATCATCGACCAGCTGCCCGACGAGGACATCATCTATGTCGGCGACACCGGCAACGGCCCGTACGGCCCGCTGACCATCCCCGAGGTCCGGGCGCATGCCCTGGCCATCGGGGACGATCTGGTCGAGCGGGGCATCAAGGCGTTGGTGATCGCCTGCAACACCGCCTCGGCGGCGTGCCTGCGCGATGCGCGGGAACGCTATGACGTGCCGGTCGTGGAGGTGATCCTGCCGGCGGTGCGCCGGGCGGTGGCAACCACCCGCAACGGCCGCATCGGGGTGATCGGGACACAGGCGACCATCGCCAGTCACGCCTACCAGGATGCGTTCGCCGCTGCCCGCGACACCGAGATCACCGCGGTGGCCTGCCCCCGCTTCGTCGACTTCGTCGAGCGCGGCATCACCAGCGGCCGGCAGGTGCTGGGACTCGCCGAGGGATATCTGGAGCCGCTGCAACGCGCGGGCGTCGACACGCTGGTGCTCGGCTGCACGCACTACCCGCTGCTGTCGGGGTTGATCCAGCTGGTGATGGGCGATCAGGTGACGCTGGTCTCCAGCGCCGAGGAGACCGCCAAAGAACTGCTGCGGGTGCTCACCGAGCAGGACCTCCTGCGCCCCCACGAGGCCAGCCCGGCCACGCGGGTCTTCGAGGCCACCGGCGACCCGGAGGCGTTCGCACACCTGGCCACCCGATTTCTGGGGCCGGCCATCAGCGGTGTCGGAGCGGTCCACCGCCGTGCGCCTTCGCGCTAGGCGGTGATTTCGATGACGAATCGTGGGTAAAGCACCGGTGTCTTCGTCATGGCCGCAGCGAACATGGCACAGTAGGGAACGTGCGACTGACCGTGCTCGGCTGCTCCGGCAGTGTGGTGGGTCCGGACTCGCCGGCATCGGGTTACCTGTTGCAGGCGCCGGACACGCCGCCGCTGGTGATCGACTTCGGCGGCGGGGTGCTGGGCGCCCTGCAGCGCCATGTCGACCCCGGGTCGGTGCACGTGCTGTTGTCGCATCTGCATGCCGACCACTGCCTGGATCTGCCGGGCCTGTTCGTCTGGCGCCGGTACCACCCCTCGGTGGCGGCCAAGCCGTTCGACAAGGGTTTGCTCTACGGCCCCAGTGACACCTGGTCGCGGATGGGTGCCGCGTCCTCGCCCTATGGCGGTGAGATCGACGACATCACCGACATCTTCGACGTGCGCGCCTGGGCGGACGGCGAGCCCGTCACCTTCGGCGCGCTGACCGTGGTGCCCGGCCTGGTCTCGCATCCCACCGAGTCCTACGGCATGCGGATCACCGACCCCTCCGGCGCGACCCTGGTCTACAGCGCCGACACCGGTTTCTGCGACGAGGTGATCGAGTTGGCGCGCGGCGCCGATGTGTTCTTGTGCGAGGCGTCGTGGACCCATGAGGCCAACCGCCCGCCCAACCTGCACCTGTCGGGAACCGATGCCGGGCGTACCGCGGCGGCCGCCGGAGTGGGGCAGCTGCTGCTGACCCACATCCCGCCCTGGACCGCGCGCGAGGACGTGATCCGGGAGGCGAAGGCCGAATTCGACGGCCCGGTGCACGCCGTGGTGTGCGACGAGTCGTTCGACATCACCAAGGGCTGATCCCGCCCAGAGTCCCGCGCCGACCCGCTGCGCCCGGCTCCGCCGCGCTGGCGGTCCCCGCGGTGTTCGACTGCGGTGACCCGCTGCGCCCGGCTCCGCCGCGCTGGCGGTCCCCGCTAGGGTTGTTCGCGTGTCCAAACGAGAAGACGGTCGCCTCGACGACGAGCTGCGCCCGGTCGTCATCACCCGTGGATTCACCAGCAACCCGGCCGGTTCGGTACTGGTCGAATTCGGCAACACCCGGGTCATGTGCACCGCCAGCGTCACCGAAGGCGTTCCGCGCTGGCGGAAAGGCTCCGGCCAGGGCTGGCTGACCGCCGAGTACGCCATGCTGCCCGCCGCCACCCACACCCGCTCGGACCGCGAGTCGGTCCGGGGCAAGGTCGGCGGCCGCACCCAGGAGATCAGCCGGCTGGTGGGCCGCTCGCTGCGTGCCTGCATCGACCTGGCGGCGCTGGGCGAGAACACCATCGCGATCGACTGTGATGTGTTGCAGGCCGACGGGGGCACCCGCACCGCGGCCATCACGGGGGCCTACGTGGCCCTGGCCGACGCGGTCACCTACCTGTCGGCCGCCGGCAAACTGTCCGACCCTCGTCCGCTGTCCTGCGCCATCTCAGCGGTCAGCGTCGGCGTGGTCGACGGCCGGGTGCGCGTCGATCTGCCCTACGAGGAGGACTCGCGCGCCGAGGTCGACATGAACGTCGTCGCCACCGACACCGGAACCCTGGTGGAGGTTCAGGGCACCGGTGAGGGCGCGACCTTCCCGCGTTCGACGCTGGACAAGATGCTCGACGCGGCGCTGGCCGCCTGCGAGAAGCTGTTCGTGGTGCAGCGCGAGGCGCTGGAGCTGCCCTACCCGGGGGTGCTGCCGGAGGGGCCGGCGCCGAAGAAGGCGTTCGGCAGCTGACCGCATGAGGCGACTGCTGGTGGCCAGCCGCAACCGCAAGAAGCTGGCCGAGCTGAGTCGGGTGCTCGAGCACGCCGGTCTGTCGGGGCTGCAACCGGTCTCGCTCGACGATGTCGCGCCGTACCCGGAAGCCCCGGAAACCGCCGCGACGTTCGAGGGCAACGCCCTGGCCAAAGCCCGCGACGGCTATAACGCCACAGGATTGCCTTGCGTCGCAGACGATTCCGGTCTGACCGTCGAAGCGCTCAACGGGATGCCGGGAGTGCTGTCGGCACGCTGGTCGGGTAGCCACGGCGACGACGCGGCCAACACCGCGTTGCTGCTGGCGCAGCTGCGCGACGTGCCCGACGAGCGGCGCGGCGCGGCGTTCGTGTCCGCGTGCGCACTGGTCTGGGGCGACGGCCCTGAGCACGAGCTGGTGGTGCGCGGGCAGTGGGCGGGCAGCATCGCTCGGGAACCGCACGGCCAGGGTGGATTCGGCTACGACCCGGTGTTCATCCCGGCGGGCGGCGACCGCACCGCCGCGCAGTTGAGCCCAGCCGAAAAAGACGCGGAGTCACATCGCGGCCGGGCTCTGGAGCTGCTGTTGCCGGCGTTGCGTTCGCTGGCCTAGTTGTACTGACCACGGACGTTAGGTACGGCGTGGTGTCGTGACATGACGAAGACCTCCGAGTGGAGTGCGAGCTGTCTAGGAACGCTCCCCACCCTCGGAGGTCTTCGTGTCCCACCGTAATGCCCCATTGTCAGAAACCGGCCGCCTGCGACTGGCTCGTTGTGTTGTCGAGGAAGGGTGGTCGCTGCGTCGGGCCGCTGAGCGGTTTCAGGTCGCCGTCACCACGGCCCAGCGGTGGGCCTCTCGGTATCGCGAACTTGGACCGGCCGGCATGACTGACCGCAGCTCACGGCCGCATCACAGCCCCAATCAGACGCCCACCCGTACCGAACGACGGATCATCAAGGTGCGGGTCATCCGTCGCTGGGGCCCCGCCCAAATCGGCTATCTGCTGGGTATTCACCCCTCGACGGTGCACCGGGTGCTGACCCGCTACGGGGTTGCCCGACTGCGTTGGCTCGACCGTGCCACCGGCCGGGTCATTCGCCGCATCGAATCCGCAGCGCCCGGCGATCTGGTCCATGTCGATGTCAAGAAGCTCGGCAAGGTCCCCGCCGGCGGCGGCTGGCGGATGCTCGGCCGTACCACAGGCGGCCACAACGCCAGCATGGACAAGAGCAGCGGAGTCTTCAACAAGTACCGCCAGCCGCTGCGCGGTTACCACTTTCTGCATACCGCGATCGACGGTCACTCTCGACTGGTCTACAGCGAGATCCTCGCCGATGAACGCAAAGAGACTGCGGCGGCGTTCTGGGCACGCGCCAACACCTGGTTCAAGCAGTGCGGGATCACGGTCCAAAAAGTATTGACCGACAACGGCTCTTGCTACCGGTCTCACACCTTTCGCGACGCGCTCGGCGATATCGAACACCGCCGCACCAGGCCCTATCGACCTCAGACCAACGGCAAGGTGGAACGCTTCCACCGCACCCTGGCCGATGAATGGGCCTATGCGCGCCTCTACACCAGCGACGCCGAGCGCTGCGTCGAATACCCCCGCTGGCTACACACCTACAATCACCATCGCGGCCACACCGCGCTCGGAGGCCAGCCACCCGCCACCCGCGTACCTAACCTCTCAGGTCAGTACACCTAGTACCGCGGGCCCTCAGAGGCCGAACTGCGCCTTGACGTTACGGGTCTGGAAATGCTCGACGATGACGCCCAGCAACGGAATGGTGCCGGCCAGCAGCACACCCACGGTCTTGCCCAGCGGCCAGCGAACCTTGACCGCCAGGTTGAAAGTGGCCAGCAGGTAGGCGAAATACACCCAGCCGTGCACCACACCGATCCAGATGGGCGGGTTGTCGACCTTGACCACGTAGCGGACCACGATCTCGTAGCACAGCGCGATCAGCCAGATGCCCGTTGTCCACGCCAGCACCCGGTAGGGCAACAGTGCGCTGCGGACCTTCTCGGCAGGGGCGGCCTTGGCGGGTGTGCCGGTCATGCGGTGTTCCTGTTCTCTTGTTTCGTCGTGCTGAGTTCGGCCAGATATGCGTTGTACTCGCGAAGCTCGGGATCATCGGTCGGGGTGGCGGCGGGCGCCGGACGCTCGGGCAGCAACCCGGCCGGAATCTCGGTCACCGCGTCGGCCGGGTGCAGCTCCGGCGGTTCTTCCTCGTAGCGGACGAACTTGCGGTAGGCGTACACGCAGAACCAGGCGAACAGCGGCCACTGCAGCGCATAGCCGAGATTCTGGAAGTTCCCGTTGACCTCTTGGAAACGGGTCCACTGCCACCAGCCCAGCGCCAGACACGCGCAGGCGGCGACGATCACCAGCACGACCAGTGCCGGTCTCCGACGCCGTGTAGTGGACACCCCTTGACCGTACCGCCTGCGTCGGCGGGTGCAGGCGGCCCCAAGGCGGTTCGCGTTGGGGGAAGCTCCGCGGGCGACGTACGATGACGTGCGCTTGCGGGCGTGGTGGAATTGGCAGACACCCGGGTTTTAGGTGCCCGTGCTCGAAAGAGCGTGAGGGTTCGAGTCCCTCCGCCCGCACCAGTAAATCGGCGACAACACCCCTGTGCTCTCGGCCACATCGGTGCCACACTGGTTTTCTGGTCCCTGCATGGATTGGTGCGGCGTCATGGGCAAAGGGTTGATTCCAGCCGTGTTCCTCGCGGTGCTCTCGTGCGCGGTGGCCTGGGCGCCCGCCGTATCGGCCGACCCTGAAGAGGATCAGGTCTTCTTCGACGAGCTGGTGCGCCAGGGGCTGAATTCCGACTACGACCGGCCGGTCTGCGGTCCCGTGTGCGAGCCGCTGCGCAACGTGTTGGTGCGGGAGGCCCACGAGGTCTGTGTGGGGCTCAGCGAAGCGCCCAAGCTGGTACCGGTGTCGGTCATCGCACACCTGAAAATGTCGCCGGGCTCCGCGCATCTGGTCATCAACGCGGCTCGGCAGGCGTACTGCCCGCAGTCGCCGGACCCGTACACGACACCGGCGTGATCCCCCGCTAGGGTGCGGCCGCCACGGGTATGTGAGCTTCGCCCAGGGGTTCGCTGTCGCGGACTTTGCGTGCGTAGATCACCACGGCCGCCGCCGACACCGCCCAGATGACGTACTGCACGGTCCAGGCCATCCGGAACGCCGTGAAGGAATAGCCGCCGGACATCGCGATCACCAGGCCCATCGCCTGCATGACCAGCAGCGTCGCGATGAAGCCGCCGGTGTTGACCATGCCCTGGGCGGTGCCCATGGCAGCCGGCGGGTTGTAGGTGCGGGCGAAGTCGAATGCCAGCATCGACACCGGCTGGCCGGCCGAGATCACCAGGATCAGCACCACCAGCAACCAGTGCGGCGCGGGGTGCGGCAGCGCCAGTACCACCGTCCAGATCAACGCGATCAAGGCGATCGTCGCCAGCGCCACGCTGGACCGACGGTCGGGCCGGCGCGCCGACATGGTCCCCACCAACAGTCCGACCACCACGAAGGCCGCCACCGACAGCGTCAGCGCCGCCCCCGCCACGTCGCGCGAGAGGCCCTGCGCGGTGGTCAGGTAGGGCACGCCCCACATCAGAGCGAACACGCCGGGCGAGGACGAGTTGCCCATGTGGGTGAACAGGCCCAACTTGGTTCCCGGCCGCGACCAGACCGTCTTGACGTCGCTGAATGCCGACCGCAGCGGTCGCGCCTGCACGGCGGGCGGGGCCCCCGGCGGGGCGTCGCGGGCGACGGCGAGCGTCAGGGCCATGGCGAACAGGCCCAGGCCGGCCGCTGAGAGGTAGGCGGCGGTCCAGCCACCGTGCAGCAGGATTGCCAGGAACGGCACCGCCGACAGGAACTGGCCGAACTGACCGCAGATGCCGGTCAACTGAGTCAGCATCGGAACGCGCTCCGGTGCGAACCAGTTGGGCAGCAGCCGGATGACCGAGATGAAGATGAACGAGTCGCCCAGGCCCACGACCCCGTATGCGCCGACCGCGATGGGCAGTGAATGGGTGAGCGACAAGGTGACCTGGGCGGCGGAGAGCACGGCCACGCCCGTGGCGATCATGGCTCGCGCGCCGAAGCGGTCGAGCAGCACGCCGGCCGGAATCTGCATGGCGGCGTAGACGATCAGCTGCACGATCACGAACGACGACAAGGTGGACGGCCCGGCGTGGAACCGTTCGGCGGCGTCGAGACCCGATACCCCGAAGGTGGTGCGGTCCAGCACGGCGACCAGATAGGACAGCAGGCCGGTGCCCCACACGATCCAGGGACGCAATCTGGGCCTGCCTTGTCTGTTAAGCGCTGGGACTCCGCAATGGTCGCACACGGTTTGGGTGCCGAAGCCGTCGGCGGACTCCGGCCGGCGACGGCATCCGGAGAACCGGTTCGGGTGTCGGGGGTCACCGGCGGCGCGACGCCGGCAGTCCAGCAAACTGGCCCCGCCCGCCGCCGCGGGGGGCCCGGGATTGCCGCGCCGGTTGTGGGCCTGAGCTGCAGCCGAGCCCGAAGCCGGTTGGCCTCGCTGATTCAAACATAACGATTAGATAACAATGCAGCCTTGATCAGCGCCGTTGTGGCTACTCGACCGTAACCCCACACATGCAGGACGTTTGTTCCGGAACGTTCCGGCCGTCACAGCGGGCCGTGATATCCGGGGCCGGGTTACCCGAGCGTAGAACTCGCCAGTAACCAATTTGCTGCGGAAACGGCACAGGTTCTTATGACACTCTTACAGCTGAGCGCGGCCGCGAACATGCGAGGGCCCGCGATTGGGCCGGCTATCCCGGCGGGCGTCGACGAAGACGCGACGTTAACCAGGGCAGGGGAGATATATAACGTGACGATCCACGAACACGACCGGGTGTCCGCCGACGGATCGGGCTCTGGGCGGTTCCCCAGCGCCTCGTCCGCTCTGGTGGACCGGCTGACGGCCGGCGAGCCGTACGCGGTCGCTTTCGGTGGGCAGGGCAGCGCCTGGCTGGAGTCGCTCGAAGAGCTGGTCTCCTCCGCCGGGATCGAGACGGAGCTGGCCACCCTGGCCGGTGAGGCCGACCTGCTGCTCGAGCCGATCGCCAACGAACTCGTCGTGGTCCGGCCCATCGGCTTCGAGCCGCTGCAGTGGGTGCGGGCGCTGGCCGCCGAGGACCCGATCCCGTCGGCCAAGCAGCTGACCTCGGCTGCGGTGTCGGTGCCGGGCGTCCTGCTGACCCAGATCGCCGCCATGCGCGCGCTGGAGCGCCAGGGTCTGGATCTGGCGGCAACCCCGCCGGTGGCCGCGGCCGGGCACTCGCAGGGCATCCTGGCCGTCGAGTCGCTGAAGGCCGGCGGCGCCAACGACGTGCAGCTGCTGGCGATCGCCCAACTGGTGGGCGCGGCCGGAACCCTGGTGGCCCGGCGTCGTGGCATCTCGGTGCTCGGTGACCGTCCGCCCATGGTGTCGATCACCAATGTCGACCCCGAGCGCATCAGCCAACTGCTCGACGAGTTCGCCCAGGATGTGCGCACGGTGCTGCCGCCGGTGCTGTCCATCCGCAACGGCCGGCGCGCGGTGGTCATCACCGGAACTCCCGAACAGCTCTCCCGTTTCGAGCTGTACTGCGAGCAGATCGCCGACAAGGAGGCCGCCGAGCGTAAGAACAAACTGCGCGGCGGTGCGGTCTTCGCCCCGGTGTTCGAGCCGGTGCAGGTCGAAGTCGGATTCCACTCGCCGCGGCTGTCCGACGGCGTCGAGATCGTCGGTCAGTGGGCCGCCAGGGTGGGCCTCGACGTCGAGCTGACCCGTCAGCTGGCCAGTTCGATCCTGGTGGGCCAGGTCGACTGGGTCGACGAGGTCACCGCGCTGCACGAGGCGGGCGCCCGCTGGATCCTGGATCTGGGCCCCGGCGACATCCTGACCCGGCTGACCGCACCGGTGATCCGCGGCCTGGGCATCGGCATCGTGCCGGTCGCCACCCGCGGGGGACAGCGCAACCTGTTCACCATCGGCGCCGTGCCCGAGGTCGCCCGGCCCTGGACCAGTTACGCACCCACCGTGGTCGCGCTTCCCGACGGCCGGGTCAAGCTCGAGACCAAGTTCACCCGGCTCACCGGCCGCTCGCCGATCCTGCTGGCCGGCATGACGCCGACCACCGTCGACGCCAAGATCGTCGCCGCGGCCGCCAACGCCGGGCACTGGGCGGAGTTGGCCGGCGGCGGGCAGGTCACCGAAGAGATCTTCGACGACCGCGTTGCGCAGCTGACCGAGCTGCTCGAACCGGGCCGCACCGTGCAGTTCAACTCGCTGTTCCTGGACCCCTACCTGTGGAAGCTGCAGGTCGGCGGCAAGCGGCTGGTGCAGAAGGCGCGGCAGTCCGGCGCCCCGTTCGACGGCCTGGTGATCAGTGCCGGTATCCCCGAACTGGAAGAGGCCGTCGAGCTGATCGCCGAGCTCAACGACGCCGGCATCAGCCATGTCGTCTTCAAGCCCGGCACCGTCGAACAGATCCGGTCGGTGATTCGCATCGCCGCGGAGGCGCCCACCGCGCCGGTGATCGTGCACGTCGAGGGCGGCCGCGCCGGCGGTCACCACTCGTGGGAGGACCTCGACGACCTGCTGCTGGCGACCTACTCCGAGCTGCGTTCGCAGCCCAACATCACGCTGTGCGTCGGCGGCGGCATCGGCACCCCCGAGCAGGCCGCCGAGTACCTGTCCGGCCGGTGGTCGCAGCAGCACGGCTTCCCGCTGATGCCCGTCGACGGCATCCTGGTGGGCACCGCGGCGATGGCCACCAAGGAGGCCACCACCTCGCCGGCGGTCAAGCAGATGCTCGTCGACACCGTGGGCACCGACCAGTGGATCGGCGCCGGCAAGGCCCAGGGCGGCATGGCTTCGTCGCGAAGCCAGCTCGGTGCCGACATTCACGAGATCGACAACGTCGCCTCGCGTTGCGGCCGGCTGCTCGACGAAGTCGCCGGTGACGGCGAGGCCGTCGCCGCGCGCCGCGACGAGATCATCGCCGCGATGGCCGACACCGCCAAGCCCTACTTCGGCGATGTCGCCGAGATGACCTATGCGCAATGGCTGCGCCGGTATGTCGAGTTGGCAATCGGCGCAGGCGACTCCACCGCCGACACCGCCTCGCCGGACAGCCCGTGGCTGGCCGACACCTGGCGCGAGCGGTTCGGCTCGATGTTGCAGCGCGCCGAAGCGCGGCTGCACGAGCTGGAGTCCGGGCCGATCGAGACCCTGTTCGCCGACACCCCGCAGGGTCAGGCGATCCTGGACCGCCCGGCCGAGGCCATCGAGGCGCTGGTGGCCCGCTACCCCGATGCCGAGACGGTCCGGCTGCACCCGGCCGACGCGCCGTTCTTCACCCAGCTGTGCAAGACCCCGGGCAAGCCGGTCAACTTCGTGCCGGTGATCGACAAGGACGTGCGCCGCTGGTGGCGCAGCGACTCGCTGTGGCAGGCGCATGACGCCCGCTACACCGCCGAGCAGGTCTGCATCATTCCGGGCACCGCGGCCGTCGCCGGGATCACCCGCATCGACGAGCCGGTCGGTGAGCTGCTGGACCGCTTCGAGCAGGCCGCGGTCGACCAGGTGCTGGCCGCCGGCACGGAGCCGGTACCGGTCAGCGCGCGCCGGCGGGGGCGCACCGATGTCACCGGTGCGCTGGCCGTCGTGCTCGACGCTCCCGACGTGCTGTGGGCCGGACGCACCGCCACCAACCCGGTGCACCGGATCGCCGACCCCCACGAGTGGCAGGTGCACGAGAACCGCACCGCCAGCCACCCGTCCACCGGGGCGCGTCTGGAGGCCGTGTCGGAGTCCACCGTCGAACTCAAGGTGCCGCTGTCGGGTGTGTGGATCAGCATCCGCTTCACCGTGCCGGCCGCCGTCGTCGACGGCGCTGCCCCGCTGGTGTCCACCGAAGACGCCGCCGCCGCGATGCGCTCGGTGCTGGCCATCGCCGCCGGTGTCGAGGGCCCGGAGGCCCTGCCCGCGGTGCACGAGGGCACGGCCACCGTGACCGTGGCGTGGGACCCCGAGCAGGTCGCCGACCACACCGGGGTGACCGCGACCTTCGGTGCGCCGCTGGCGCCGGGACTGTCCACCGTGCCCGACGCGCTCGTCGGCCGATGCTGGCCGGCGGTGTTCGCCGCCATCGGCTCGGCCACCACCGACACCGGTTTCCCGGTGGTCGAGGGCCTGCTGTCGCTGGTGCACCTGGATCACGCGGCGCAGCTGCTCGGCGCGCTGCCGGCCGAGCCGGCCGAATTGACCGTCACCGCAACCGCTTCGGCGGCCACCGATACCGAGGTCGGGCGGGTCGTCCCGGTGTCGGTCACGGTCCGCGCGGCCGATGGAACCGAATTGGCCACCTTGGAGGAGCGGTTCGCCATCCGCGGGCGCACCGGCGCCGCGGAACTGACCGACCCGGTCCGGGCCGGCGGCGCGGTCTCCGACAACGCCACCGACACCCCGCGCCGCCGCCGGCGTGACGTCACCGTCACCGCACCGGTGGACATGCGGCCGTTCGCGGCGGTCTCCGGCGACTACAACCCGATCCACACCGATCGGGCCGCGGCACTGCTGGCCGGCCTGGAATCGCCCATCGTGCACGGCATGTGGCTCTCGGCCGCGGCCCAGCACGTGGTGACCGCCACCGACGGCCAGGCCCGCCCGCCGGCGCGGCTGGTCGGCTGGACGGCGCGTTTCCTCGGCATGGTCAAGCCCGGCGACGAGGTCGACTTCCGGGTGGATCGGGTCGGAATCGACCTGGGCGCAGAGGTTTTGGAGATCAGCGCCCGGATCGGGTCGGATCTGGTGATGTCGGCGACCGCGCGGCTGAGCGCCCCCAAGACCGTCTACGCGTTCCCGGGCCAGGGCATCCAGCACAAGGGCATGGGCATGGAGGTCCGGGCCCGGTCCAAGGCCGCCCGCACGGTGTGGGATTCGGCGGACAAGTTCACCCGCGAAACCCTGGGTTTCTCGGTGCTGCACGTGGTGCGCGACAACCCGACGTCCCTGATCGCATCCGGCGTGCACTACCAGCACCCCGACGGCGTGTTGAACCTGACGCAGTTCACCCAGGTGGCCATGGCCACGGTTGCCGCTGCGCAGGTCGCCGAGATGCGCGAGCAGGGCGCCTTCGTCGAAGGCGCGATCGCCTGCGGTCACTCCGTCGGTGAGTACACCGCCCTGGCCTGCGTCAGCGGTGTCTACGAGCTCGAAGCACTGCTGGAGGTGGTGTTCCACCGCGGTTCGAAGATGCACGACATCGTGCCGCGCGACGCCATGGGCCGGTCCAACTACCGGCTGGCCGCCATCCGGCCGTCGCAGATCGACCTCGACGACGCCGACGTCACCGCTTTCGTCGCCGAGATCGCCGAGCGCACCGGGGAATTCCTGCAGATCGTCAACTTCAACCTGCGCGGCTCGCAGTACGCGATCGCCGGCACGGTGGCCGGTCTGGAGGCTCTGGAGGCCGAGGTCGAGCGCCGCCGCGAGATCAGCGGCGGCAAGCGCTCGTTCATCCTGGTGCCGGGCATCGACGTGCCGTTCCACTCGAGCGTGCTGCGCATCGGCGTGGACGACTTCCGCCGTTCGCTGGAGCGGGTGATGCCGCGTGACGCCGACCCCGGGTTGCTCATCGGCCGCTACATCCCCAACCTGGTGCCCAGGCCGTTCACCCTGGACCGGGATTTCGTCCAGGAGATCCGCGACCTGGTGCCGGCCGAGCCCCTCGACGAGGTGCTGGCCGACTACGACACCTGGCGCAACGAGAAGCCGGCCGAACTGTGCCGCAAGATCGTCATCGAGTTGCTGGCCTGGCAGTTCGCCAGCCCGGTGCGCTGGATCGAGACCCAGGACCTGCTGTTCATCGAGCAGGCGGCCGGTGGGCTGGGCGTGGAGCGGTTCGTCGAGATCGGTGTGAAGACCGCACCGACCGTCGCCGGGCTGGCCACCAACACCCTCAAACTGCCCGAGTACGCCCACAGCACTGTGGAAGTGCTCAACGCCGAGCGGGACGCCGCGGTGCTGTTCGCCACCGACACCGACCCCGAGCCGGAGCCCGAGGAGGAGTCGGCGCCGGCGGAGGCGTCGGCAGAAGCCGCCCCCGCCGAGGCCGCCGCCCCGGCACCGGCCGCGCCGGCCGCGCCGTCCGGGGGCCCGCGCCCCGAGGACATCGCGTTCGACGCCGCCGACGCCACCTGCGCGCTGATCGCGTTGAGCGCCAAGATGCGCATCGACCAGATCGAGGCCCTGGACTCCATCGAGTCCATCACCGACGGGGCGTCCTCGCGGCGCAACCAGCTGCTGGTGGACCTGGGCTCCGAGCTGAACCTGGGCGCCATCGACGGCGCCGCCGAGGCCGACCTGGCCGGGCTGAAGTCGCAGGTGACCAAGCTGGCGCGCACCTACAAGCCGTACGGCCCGGTGCTGACCGACGCGATCAACGACCAGCTCCGCACCATTCTGGGGCCCTCGGGCAAGCGGCCCGGCGCCATCGCCGAGCGGGTCAAGAAGACCTGGGAGCTCGGTGACGGCTGGGCCAAGCACGTCACCGTCGAGGTGGCGTTGGGGACGCGCGAAGGCTCCAGCGTCCGGGGCGGACCGTTGGGCGGCCTGCACGAAGGTGCGCTCGCCGACGCTGCGGCTGTCGACAAGGTGATCGACGCGGCCGTGCAGGCTGTTGCCGCGCGGCGCGGTGTCGCGGTGAGCCTGCCGTCGGCAGGCGGTGGCGGCGGTGCGACCGTGGACGCTGCCGCGCTGGGCGAGTTCACCGCCCAGATCACCGGCCGCGACGGCGTGCTCGCTTCTGCTGCCCGGCTGGTGCTGGGCCAGCTCGGATTCGACGACGCCGTGAGTGCGCCGGCGGGTGTCACCGACAGCGAGCTGATCGATTTGGTGACCGCCGAACTGGGGTCGGACTGGCCGCGCCTGGTGGCGCCGGCGTTCGACGGCCGCAAAGCGGTGCTGCTCGACGACCGCTGGGCCAGTGCCCGCGAGGACCTGGTCAAGCTGTGGCTGACCGACGAAGGCGAGATCGACGCCGACTGGACCCGTCTCGCCGAGCGTTTCGAGGGCACCGGCCATGTCGTGGCCACCCAGGCCACCTGGTGGCAGGGCCGGGCGCTGGCGTCGGGCCGGCAGATTCACGCCTCGCTCTACGCCCGGATCGCCGCCGGCGCGGAGAACCCCGGCCGGGGCCGCTACAGCGACGAGATCGCGGTGGTGACCGGGGCCTCCAAGGGCTCGATCGCGGCGTCGGTGGTCGGGCAGCTGCTCGACGGCGGTGCGACCGTGATCGCGACCACCTCCCGGCTCGATGACGAGCGGCTGGGCTTCTACCGCAGCCTCTACCGCGAGCACGCCCGGTTCGGTGCCGCGCTGTGGGTGGTGCCCGCCAACATGGCCTCCTACACCGATATCGACGCACTCGTGGAGTGGGTCGGTACCGAGCAGGCCGAAAACCTTGGGCCGCAGTCGATTCATCTCAAGGATGCGCAGACCCCGACGCTGCTGTTCCCATTCGCAGCACCGCGGGTCGCCGGCGACCTGTCCGAGGCCGGTCCGCGTGCCGAGATGGAGATGAAGGTGCTGCTGTGGGCCGTGCAGCGGCTCATCGGCGGATTGTCGAAGATCGGTGCCGAACGTGACATCGCCTCGCGGCTGCACGTGGTGTTGCCGGGTTCGCCCAACCGCGGCATGTTCGGCGGTGACGGCGCCTACGGCGAGGCCAAGGCATCGCTGGACGCCTTGGTGGCGCGGTGGAAGGCCGAGTCGTCGTGGGCCTCGCGGGTCAGCCTCGCGCACGCCCTGATCGGCTGGACCCGAGGCACCGGGCTGATGGGCCACAACGACGTCATCGTCGATGCGGTCGAGGAAGCCGGTGTCACCACCTACTCGACCGAGCAGATGGCCGCCATGCTGCTGGAGCTGTGCAGCGTCGAGTCCAAGGTGGCCGCGGCCAACGCGCCGATCGAGGCCGACCTGACCGGCGGCCTGGCCGAGGCGAACCTGGACATGGCAGAGCTGGCCGCCCGGGCGCGTGAGGAGATGACCGCCGAAGCGGCAGCCGAGGACGACTCCGCGGACGCCGACACCATTGCGGCACTGCCGAGCCCGCCGCGCGGGCACACCGCGGCACCCGCGCCGGCCTGGGCCGACCTCGACGTCGACCTGGCCGACATGGTGGTCATCGTCGGTGGCGCCGAACTCGGCCCGCTGGGCTCCTCTCGGACCCGCTTCGAGATGGAGGTCTCCGGCGAGCTGTCGGCCGCCGGTGTGCTGGAGCTGGCGTGGACCACCGGGCTGGTCACGTGGGAAGACGACCCGACACCCGGTTGGTACGACACCGCCACCGGCGAGCTGGTCGACGAGGCCGAGCTGGTCGAGCGGTACCACGACACCGTGGTCGAACGAGTCGGCATCCGCGAGTTCGTCGACGACGGAGCGATCGACCCGGACCACGCCTCGCCGCTGCTGGTCAGCGTGTTCCTGGACAAGGACTTCTCGTTCGTGGTCTCCAGCGAGGCCGACGCGCGCGCGTTCGTCGAGTTCGACCCCGAGCACACCGTGGTGCGCCCGGTGCCGGACTCCTCGGACTGGCAGGTGATCCGCAAGGCGGGCACCGAGATCCGGGTCCCGCGCAAGAGCAAGCTGTCGCGCACGGTGGGTGCTCAGATCCCGACCGGGTTCGACCCCACGGTGTGGGGCATCAGCCAGGACATGGCCACGTCCATCGACCGGGTGGCGCTGTGGAACATCGTCGCCACCGTGGATGCGTTCCTGTCGGCGGGCTTCACCCCGACCGAGCTGATGCGCTGGGTGCATCCGTCGCTGGTGGCCAGCACCCAGGGCACCGGCATGGGCGGCATGACCTCGATGCAGACCATGTATCACGGCAACCTGCTCGGGCGCGCCAAGCCCAACGACATCCTGCAGGAAGTCCTGCCGAACGTGGTTGCGGCGCATGTGGTCCAGAGCTACATCGGCTCCTACGGCGCGATGATCCACCCGGTGGCCGCCTGTGCCACCGCGGCGGTTTCGGTCGAAGAGGGCGTCGACAAGATCCGGCTGGGCAAGGCGGAGCTGGTGGTCACCGGCGGGTACGACGACCTGACGCTGGAGGCCATCATCGGATTCGGTGACATGGCGGCCACCGCCGACACCGAGATGATGCGCGCCAAGGGCATCAGCGACTCGAAGTTCTCCCGCGCCAACGACCGGCGCCGGCTGGGCTTCGTCGAGGCCCAGGGCGGCGGAACCATTCTGCTGGCCCGCGGCGACCTGGCCGCCAAGATGGGCCTGCCGGTGCTGGCCGTGGTGGCCTACGCACAGAGCTTCGCCGACGGCGTGCACACCTCGATCCCGGCGCCGGGCCTGGGCGCGCTGGGCGCGGGCCGCGGCGGCAAGGACTCGGTGCTGGCCCGCTCGCTGGCCAAACTGGGCGTGGGCGCCGATGACATCGCGGTGGTGTCCAAACACGACACCTCCACGTTGGCCAACGACCCCAACGAGACCGAGCTGCATGAGCGGCTGGCCGACTCGCTGGGCCGCTCGGAGGGTGCACCGCTGTTCGTGATCAGCCAGAAGAGCCTCACCGGGCACGCCAAGGGCGGCGCGGCGGTGTTCCAGATCATGGGCCTGTGCCAGGTGCTGGCCAACGGGGTCATTCCGCCGAACCGGAGCCTGGACTGCGTCGACGACGAGCTGGCGACCGCCGGGCACCTGGTGTGGGCGCGCGAGACCCTGGAGCTGGGGGAGAAGTTCCCGCTCAAGGCCGGGCTGGTCACCAGCCTCGGATTCGGTCACGTCTCGGGGCTGGTCGCCCTGGTGCACCCGGCGGCGTTCCTGGCGGCGCTGGACCCGACTCAGCGCGCGACCTACCAGGAGCAGGCAGCTGCCCGGGTGCTGGCCGGCCAGCGGCGTCTCGCCTCGGCGATCGCCGGCGGCAAGCCGATGTACGAGCGGCCCGCGGACCGGCGGTTCGACCACTCCACGCCGGAGAAGCGTCAGGAGTCGGCGATGCTGCTCAACCCGGCGGCACGGCTCGGCGACGACGACGTCTATATCGGCTAACGTCACCGGCTATGGGCCGCGCCGCGACGATGCACAGCGAACCGACGACGAGGAGCGGTGCATGAGCATCGTTGGTGTGGGGATCGACCTCGTTTCGATTCCCGATTTCGCCGAGCAGGTCGACCAACCCGGGACGGTGTTCACCGAGACGTTCACCCCCGGTGAGCGGCGGGATGCCTCCGACAAGAGTTCTTCGGCGGCACGGCACCTGGCGGCCCGCTGGGCGGCCAAGGAGGCGGTGATCAAGGCGTGGTCGGGGTCGCGGTTCGCGCAGAAGCCGGTGTTGCCGGAGGCGATTCACCGCGACATCGAGGTGGTGACCGACACCTGGGGACGCCCGAAGGTGCGACTCTCCGGGGAGATCGCACAGCATCTGGCTGAGGTGACGATCCATGTGTCGCTGACCCACGACGGCGACACCGCCGCCGCGGTCGCCATCCTGGAGGCTTAGCGAGATGGCAGGTCGGTGATGAGTGATCTGGTTGCGCGGGTCCGCGACGTCTTGCCGTCGGTGCGGGCCGACTTGGAGGATCTGGTGCGTATCGAGTCGGTGTGGGCCGATCCGGCCCGCCGCCCCGAGGTGCACCGCAGTGCACAGCGCGTCGCGGATCTGTTGAGCCAGGCGGGTTTCCCGCAGGTGCGCATCGTCGCCGAAGGGGGAGCGCCGGCGGTCATCGCCCACTACCCGCCACCGCCTGCAGCGCCCACCGTGCTGCTCTACGCCCACCACGACGTGCAGCCCGAGGGGGACGCGCAGCAGTGGGACTCGCCGCCGTTCGAGCCCACCGAACGCGACGGGCGCCTCTACGGCCGGGGCACCGCCGACGACAAGGCGGGGATCGCCACACATCTGGCGGCCTTCCGGGCGCACGGCGGCCGCCCGCCGGTCGGGGTGACGGTCTTCGTCGAAGGCGAGGAGGAGTCCGGGTCACCGTCGCTGGGCGCGTTGCTGGCCGCGCACCGCGAAGCGCTGCGCGCCGACGTGATCGTCATCGCCGACTCGGACAATTGGAGCACCGAGATCCCCTCGCTGACAGTGTCGCTGCGCGGGCTGGCGGACTGCGTGGTGGAAGTCGCCACGCTCGACCACGGCCTGCACTCGGGCCTGTGGGGCGGAGTGGTGCCCGACGCGCTGACCGTGCTGGTACGCCTGCTGGCGAGCCTGCACGACGACGACGGCAACGTGGCAGTCGCCGGCCTTCACGAAAGCGTGGCCGCGCCGGTCGATTACCCGCCCGAGCGCGTGCGGGCCGACACCGGGCTGCTGGACGGGGTGGCCGAGATCGGTTCCGGCTCGGTACCGCAACGGATGTGGGCCAAGCCGGCGATCACCGTCATCGGAATCGACACGACCAGCATTGCGGCATCGTCGAATACGCTGATTCCCCGGGCGCGGGCGAAGGTGAGCATGCGGGTAGCCCCCGGCGGCGACGCCGCCGCCCACCTGGATGCGCTGGCCGCGCACCTGCGGCAGCATGCGCCGTGGGGGGCCCAGGTGACGGTCACCCCGGGCGATGTCGGTCAGCCCTACGCGATCGACGCCACCGGCCCGGTGTACGACGCCGCCCGGGCCGCGTTCGCCCAGGCATGGGGCGTGCAGCCGATCGACATGGGCATGGGCGGTTCCATCCCGTTCATCGCCGAGTTCGCCGCGGCCTATCCGGACGCGACCATTCTGGTGACCGGCGTGGAGGATCCCGCAACCCAGGCGCACAGCGTCAACGAGAGCCTGCATCTGGGCGTGCTGGAACGCGCCGCCACCGCCGAGGCGCTGTTACTGGAGAAGCTGGGCAGATGCCGCTGAGCCCCCGCATGCCCGATCTGCCGGCGTTTGAGATGTTGCTCGCCATCGCCAAGACCGGCAGCCTGGGTGCGGCCGGCCGGGAACTGGGGCTGACACAGCAGGCCGTCTCGGCGCGCCTGTCGGCCATGGAGGCCCAGACCGGAGTACGGCTGGTGACCCGCAGTGCCCGGGGCTCGCAACTGACCTCGGCCGGTGCCGTCGTCACGGAGTGGGCGGACCAGCTGCTGGAGGTAGCCGCCCACGTCGATGCCGGGCTGGCTTCGTTGCGGTCGGCCAGCCGCAAGAAGGTGACCGTGGCCGCCAGCCTGACCGTCGCCGAACATCTGATGCCCCGGTGGATCGTGTCACTGCAGGCCTCCGCGGCTCGAGCGGGACACCCCGCCCCGGACGTCATTCTGGCCGCCGGCAACAGCGAGCAGGCGATCGCCAACGTCCGCGACGGCTCGGCAGACCTCGGCTTCATCGAGAGTCCGGGGGCACTGGCGGGCATCCGCAGCCGGGTCGTCGCCCAGGACAGCCTCGTGGTGGTCGTCCCGCCCGACCACAAATGGGTGCGTCGCTCCAAGCCGGTGAGCGCCGCGGAGCTGAGCCAGACCCCGCTGGTCGTCCGGGAACAGGGGTCGGGCACGCGGGACACGCTGACGGCGGCGTTACGCGCCGTCTTGGGTCCCGGCGTCCAGCAGGCAGCTCCGGCGCTGGAACTGTCGTCGTCGGTGGCCGTGCGCGGTGCCGTGCTGGCTGGCGCCGGGCCGGCGGTGATGAGCAGATTGGCCGTCGCCGACGACCTTGCGATCGGCAGGCTGCGCTGCGTCGACGTGCCCGAAGTGGACCTGCGCCGGACGCTGCGGGCGATCTGGACAGGTGGACGCAATCCACCGGCCGGTGCGGTCCGGGAGCTGTTGAGCCACATCGGCAGCACCGCCGCCCAGCACTGACCGGCCGCAGCGGCTAGGTGCCGTATTGCAGCCACAGCGGCAGCGCAGTGGTGATCCGCTGCATGAACTTGATGAGCCCGATCCGATACTGACCGGAGCCGGATGCGTCGATCCCGTACTCGGGGAAGGCGATCCCCGCCCCGAACAGTCCGGGGGCCAGGATGCCGTTGGCCGCATCGTATTCCAGCTCACCCCACTGCGGGGTGGCGGGCAGTTGCCGCCGGGCGAAACCGACGGTGTAGACGACGTGAGTGCAGGCGCGCAGCTGCTCGTCGAACGCCGGGTCGTTCACGTGGCACCGTTGCAGCCGATCCGGATACGTGCCGTCGATGTTCTCCCGGGCCCACACGGCCGCGTTGCCCTTCAATCCGGTGTCGTCGAACAGGATTCGGTCGTCGAGGTAGATCGCGTACTTGTTGGGGCTGCGGTAGAAGTTGACGATGTTGCGGACCCGGGTGTCGAGCAGGTTGGGCAGCGCCACCATGGAGGAGTGGGAAGAACCGAAGACGGCCACCGTGGCGTCATCGAGGTCCCGCTGCGCGAGCTTGCGCGGGTCCAGCGCCACCTCCAGCGGAATCTCCTCCAGGTGGGGGTGATGCAGCTTCTTGGGGACGGAACCCACGGCCAGGATCACATTCTTCGCCTCGATCTCGGCGGCCTCGGTGCCCACCAGCCACCGGCGGTTGCGCAAGGTGAGTTCGGTGGCCATGGCGCGAACCGGTGTCACCCGTTCGCAGAGGTGTTCGGTGATCCACACCAGCGGTTCGGCGACCAGGCCGAGCAGACAGGTCTGAGTCGGATCGACCTCGGTCAGCTCACAGGGCGGGGCTGCGGCGAAGCGGAAGGCCGGTGAGGCGTTCAGATAGTCGAGGAACAGGGCCACATGGGTGTTGCCCGGCACCGCACGCCATTTGGTGCCGAGGTCGCCGGCGGCGAAGTCGGGATCGATCCAGACGATCTCGGCTGCCGGGACGCCATGGTCGAGCAGTCGGCCCACCGCCGCTATGCCCGCAGGGCCCGCCCCAATCACTGCCCAGCTGTACCCAGTCATGTTCCTGCCTTCCATCGAGTGGAGATCATCGAGCGATGGAATTAATGCTGCGCCGGGCGGCGGTCGGCGACTAGGGGGCTTGTTCTTGTTAGGTCACAAGGATCTTTTGTGGGTCGGTCAGCGCCCATCGGCTGCGGCCTCCAGCGCGGCGATGTCGAGTTTGACCATCGTCTGCATGGCCTTTCTGGCCCGCAGCACCCGCTCGGGGTCCGGGTCGGTCATCAACTCCGCCAACCGGTTCGGGATCACCTGCCAGGACAATCCGTAGCGATCGGTGAGCCAGCCGCACTGGACCTGCCGGCCGCCGGCACTCAACGCGTCCCAGTAGCGATCCACCTCGGCTTGGTCGGCGCAGTACACCTGAATCGAAACGGCCTCATCGAAGGTGAAGCTCGGTCCGCCGTTGATCGCCGAGAACTGCCGGCCGTCGAGATCGAACAGCACCTCCAGCGGGCTGCCCTCCCGCTCGGGGTTCTCCGCGCCCCAGTACGAGACCTCGGTGATCTTTGAATTGGGGAAGATCGACACGTAGTACTCGGCGGCCTCCAGCGCCGCGGTGTCGAACCACAGGCTCGTCCGGATGACTGGCATGAGCTGCTCCTCGTCGGCCGGCGGCAAGCTCAGGGCGATCAGACCGACAGATCCCGCCGCAGTTTCGCCACGTGCCCGGTGGCGCGCACGTTGTACTGAGCCTCGGCGATCTTGCCCTGCTCGTCAACGACGAACGTCGACCGAATGACACCCTGCACCGTCTTGCCGTACATCTTCTTCTCGCCGTAGGCGCCCCACGCCGCCAGCACCGACCGCTCCGGGTCGGACAGCAGCGGGAAGGTCAGCCCCTCGGCGTCGCGGAATTTGGCCAGCTTGGCGGGCTTGTCGGGGGAGATGCCGATGACGTCGAGGCCGGCGTCGTTGAGGTCACGCAAGTTGTCCCGGAAGTCGCAGGCCTGCTTGGTGCAGCCGGGCGTCGAGGCCGCCGGGTAGAAGTAGACGATGACTCGTCGTCCCCGGTAGTCCGAGAGCGACACGGTGTTGCCGTCGGCGTCGGGAAGGCTGAACTCCGGCGCTTGATCTCCGGGCGCCAGGCGTGCGGTGTCGGTCAACAACTGCCCCTTTCTGCTCGCCGGAGGGTGCGGCCAACCCCGGCTGCTCTAGGGTAGTTCGACAGGGTCAGCATCGGACAGGGAGGACGATAGTGGCGGAACGCGATCCCGACGCGATCATGAAGGACATCGACCAGGCCCGCGAGCAGTTGGCGTCGACGGTCGACATTCTCGCGGACCGAGCCAACCCCCGTCGGCTGGCCGACCGGGCAAAGGCCCGCGCGATCGAGACATTGAAACAACCCGCGGTGATGGCGTCGCTCGCCGGTGTCGGGGGACTGGTTCTGATTCTGGCGATTCGCCGCATCCGCAACCGCTGAGGGCCCCGGGGGTCTGCCAGGCCAGTCGGCCATCGGTTCGGCGATCCGTCCGCGGGACCTGACAGCGTGCGTCGGTGTCGGCGCCAAAGCACAACGGCCGGGAAGGGACCCAGAGGTCCCTCCCCGGCCGCGGTACTGACGTGGTTATCCGGCGAAGGCGTCCCAGATGCTGCCGTCGAACAGGCTCGACAGGAAGTCCGCCCCGAACAGGTCGAAGTCGGCACTGGCGGGCAGGATCTCCACGGCGTTGACCGGCAGGTCCGCGGTGCCCACGGTGAGGGCTTCGGCGGCGCGGGCGGGCCAGTCCACCAGCAACAGATCGAAGATGCTGTCGTTGTTGATCAGGCCGACGAACACCGCCTCGGTCACGGGAACCTCGTACCCGTTGACCAAGGTGTTCACCAGGTCCGCAGGCGCGCTCAGCAGCGCCTCGAAGTCGCCACCGAGGACATTGGTGAGAGTCTCGGCGAACTGGTAGAACACGCCGATCATCGGCGCCATCATGGTCTGGCTCACCGCCTTGATGAACGCCCATGCGTCGAGCGGGCCGATGAACTCGTTGAACAGCGTGGAGATGTTCTCCATCTCGCGGGCCGGGATGGACAGCACCGGGCCCAGAGCCTTGCCGATGTCCTCGATGCCGTACAGCGTCCAGATGTTCAGTTCGTTGAACGCCTCGAAGGGGTTCCCGTTGGCCAGAGCCTCGCCGATGCGCTCCAGCAGCACCTCCAGGCCGGGGTACTTCACGTCTTGGCCCTCGACCCCGAAGATCATCTTCTCGAACGCCTCACCGATGCCGGCGAAGCCCGAAGTGACAAACCGCGGCTCCATGCCCTCGCGGGCGTCCAGCGGAACGTCCTCCATGCCGATGATCAACTGGGCGTAGTCGCCCCAGTTGCTGGCGGCCTGGCCGATCACGTCAAAGACGTTGGCGTTGCTGAACAGGGTGCTCAGGTTCTCCGCCGTCCGCTCGAACACCGAAGACCAGCCGAAGAAGCCCTCAATGCCGGAAGTCAACTGGACTGCCTGGTGCCGGATGTCGAGCTGACTGGGCGCGACGGGGTGAACAGCCACCAGGCCGGCTCCTGCCAGGGCGATCCCGGCGGCGGCAAGTCGGGTCGCGTGACCGGCGCGGCGCGGGGCCGCGTCGGGGTGTAGGGCGAACTCCACGGTTACTCCTTTGACGTTTTATGAGCTGCGCCCTTGATTTAGGGAGCAGGATCCTGCGCGCCCGATAATAGCAATTAATCAAAGGAAACCCTTACCTAAGTACCCCTTGCCTAACTTCCGGGTGATGGGGACGTGTTCTCAGGTGCGTGCCGGCATGGCGCTGAGGGCGCTGCGCCGGCGTCGCCGGGGCGCAGATGGGGCCCCAAGTACGGGCAGCTGCGTGCCGGGCGAAAGGGGAGAGTAGCGGCCTACAACGGCCTGCCAGAACAATCGCATCGTCTGCGACAACTGTGCGCCGTCAGGGTTTCGAACCCCGGACCCGCTGATTAAGAGTCAGCTGCTCTACCAACTGAGCTAACGGCGCTGGGCGGTCATAACCGCGAGACAGACAATAACAGGCGCCGTGCCATGAGACGAAATCAGCGGGTTCTTACCTGGTGACCGCAGCCACGGCGACACTGCCGATTAACCACTAGACTGCCTGCGGAGCAGCACGGAGCACGATCAGGTGGGAAAAGTATGGGGCAGGTTGGTTGGGTGCAACGCTGCCGGGGGTTCGGGTCCCGGGTGGCGGCATTGGTGATGGTTTCGGCCGCGGTGGGGAGCCTGAGTGCCTGCGGCGGTGACGCCGACGCCGAGGCGGCAAGGATCATCACCGACAAGGGCACGCCGTATGCCGACCTGCTGGTTCCCAAGGTCACCGCATCCGTCACCGACAAGGCGGTCGGCGTCGCGGTAGACGCGCCGGTGACCGTCACCGCCGAGGACGGCGTGCTCGACTCGGTCACCATGGTCAACGAATACGGCGCGGTCGTCGACGGCAAGCTCAGTGCAGATGGCTTGACCTGGGCGACATCTGAGCAGCTCGGCTACAACAAGCGCTACACGGTGGACGCGAGGGCGCTGGGTCTTGGCGGCGTGACCAGCCGGCAGATGACGTTTCAGACGCACTCGCCGCAGAACCTGACCATGCCCTACGTCATGCCGCGCGACGGCGAGGTCGTCGGCGTCGGTCAGCCGGTGGCCATCCGGTTCGACGAGAACATCGTCGACCGTGAGGCGGCCGAAAAGGCGATCACCATCACCACCCAACCCCCCGTGGAGGGTGCCTTCTACTGGCTGAACAATCGTGAGGTGCGTTGGCGGCCACAGGCTTTCTGGAAGCCTGGCACGGTGGTCGACGTTCAGGTCAACACCTACGGGGTGGACCTGGGCAACGGGGTCTACGGGCAGGACAACGCCGCCAGTCACTTCGTCATCGGCGACGAGGTGATCGCCACGGTCGACGACAACACCAAGTCGATGGTGGTCCGGGTCAACGGTGAAGTGGTCAAGACCATGCCGGTGTCGATGGGCAAGGAGAGCACCCCGACCAACAACGGCACCTACATCGTCGGTGAGCGCTTCGCGCACATCGTCATGGACTCCTCGACCTACGGCGTTCCGGTCAACTCGCCCAACGGGTACCGCACCGACGTCGACTGGGCCACCCAGATCTCCTACAGCGGGATCTTCGTGCACTCGGCCCCGTGGTCAGTGGGAGCTCAAGGCTATTCCAACACCAGCCACGGCTGTATCAACGTCAGTCCCAGCAATGCGCTGTGGTTCTACGACCACGTCAAACGCGGTGATGTGGTGCAGATCACCAACACCATCGGCTCCCTGCTGCCGGGCACCGAGGGGCTCGGGGACTGGAACATCCCGTGGCCGGAGTGGCAGGCCGGCAACGCGAAGACGGAACCGGTGCGCTGACACCGGCTGCGGGCCCGTCAGCCCTCCTCGCGCAGGTATTCCTCGCCGCCGTTGGGGTAACCGCCGCCGAACGTGGTGATGTGCACGTGGTCGTAGTGCCCGTTGCCGCTGCCGCTGGGTCCCCCCGGCGTGTAGTAGGTGCCCCGCCAGATCGCGTCCTGCAGGGCGAACCGCCCGGAGTTGCGTAGCGCGTAGGCCACGATCTCGTCGCCCAGCGCGATGCCCTCAGGGCTGCCGGGGTTGGGGATCATCACATCGATGGCCAGGCCGGAGGGGTGCCAGCGCTGGCCGTCGGGGCGCACGCCGATCATGTCGTGAATCTGCGGGAACGCCTCGCTGATGCTGCGGGCCACCAGGATTGTCTTGACCTGCATGCCGTGCTCGTTGACCACGCTGGGAGGCAGCGCCTGCGGCGCCGGCATGGCCCAGTTGCTCAGCAGGTCCGGCACCGGTAGCCCCCAGTCGGGGGGCGGCGGTGCGTCTTCGGGCGGTGGCGCGTCCGCGGCGGCCGGGGGTGGCAGCTCGTCGGTGTTACCCGGCTCGGCACCCACTGCACCGGCCAGGAACACGGCTGCCGGCAACACAGTCGTCGCGGCCAGCACCGAGGATTTCATGCGCAGATCTACTAGTCCTTGCGTGAGCACGCAGGGAACCGTAACCAAAACGTTATATCGACTTCAAACCGGCACGCCCGGAGCAGCTACTTCAGCGTGATGTGTTGGACCACGAAGGTCGGCATCGGGCCCTTGGCGAACGACGGCACCTCGATCGTCTGATAGTCGGCCACGACATGGATTTTGTCGCCGCTTTTCACGGTGGTGCAGCCCGCGACATCGTGGGGGCAGAAGACATGGATGTCGGGTGGTTCGCCGGACTCGACTGAGAACAGGGCGTAACCCTTCGGTTGGATCGGCCAGAAGTAGCTGGCGGTTCCGTCGGTGTCCAGCCGGTCGCCCAGGGGAGCTGCGACGGTGCCCGAGGTCTCGGTCTGCGTTGGTTCCGGCGTGGTGTTCCCGGTATCGGTGCCGCAGGCGGCCAGGCCGACGCTTGCCAAGGCTGCCCACAAGGTCGCCGTGATGCGCATCATGCCGCTGATCCCTTTCGCCGAAACAAAACCCGTACCCGCAACACCGTTCATTCCGCTTCGTCCCCCGCGCAGACTATCTCGGCGGGCCACCTGCCCCGGTTGGTACGGCAAGGCTTCGCAGGCGCGGGGAGTCGCATGCTTGCGCTGGGTGCCGGCCCGGAAACGAACGTCGCCCCACCCGCGTGTGCGGGTGGGGCGATAACTCACGTTTGGGGTGGCTGACGGGACTTGAACCCGCGACACCCGAGATGAGAGCGGCCAAATTTGCGGCAAATCATTTTGAGGCCCGTCTGACACAGTTCGTCGTGGAACTTTGCGACAGCAGTGGTGCCCGGAGGTGGCATCTCAACCCTTTAGCTCTGAGAAGCATTAGCGGCGGCGGTTACGTAAGTCGTGCGCCGCCGAGATTTGCCATGTACGGCGCGCCGCGGACCGAATACTGCGAATATTGACCACATGGACCTGGAAAGCCTCGCTTCGCTCATAGACGCGCTGGCATGGCCCGTTATCGTCATAGTGGGTTTGCTCCTTTTCCAGAAGCCGTTGAGGTTATGGCTAAAGGAGCGCCCGCAGAGGCTGAAGGTGGGGCCATTCGAGGCTGAATGGGCTTCCGCTGCGGCAAGAACCCAAGTCGCGCTCGAGTCCGAATCCGAGCTGGTAGGTCCGCCAAGCTCCGCGTCGAACGCTAGCTGGGGATCGGTTGACTCGCCAGCAGCGGCCATCATTCACGAATCGACAAGCCTTGAGGTCACGCTTCGACGGGCCTTGCAAGAAGCAGGCGTCGAGGATGAAAGTCTAGGCTTGGCCGCGTTGGCTAAGCAGGCCGCCGATGCATCGCTAATTGACGTGCGAACGGCGACTGCTCTAGAAGGAATTGCGACGATGCGAAACCTTGCCGTCCACTCTCCCGGAAGAATAACCGCCGAACAGGCGGCCCAGTTCGCCGAATTGGCGCAAAGCACCGCCTCTGTCGGGTAAGTCCCCTGGGGTGGTGGGGTTTCGGGCCTGCGGCTGACCGGGGCGGTTGGGCTCTGGTGTGTCGTTGAGGA
>NZ_LQOT01000033.1 GCF_002101585.1 Mycolicibacter engbaekii
CGGTGGAGAACCGGTCGAAGTTGCCCCCGCCGAAGCCGCCGCCACCCCCGCTGAGGATGTTGCCGATGATGATGCCGCCCAGCATGGCGCCGGTGTCGTTGCCACCGCCGGGACCGCCGCCGTAGCGCCCGTAGTAGGCGCGCTGGGCCTCCTGCACGTCGGCCTTGGCCAGGGACTGCGCCGCGGCGGCCAGGGTGGCCGCGCCGTTGGCCTGGCTGATGGCGCCGGCCACGTCGGTGCCGCGCAGCGCCTCTGCCGCATCCAGCCGGCGCCGGGCTTCGGCCAACCGGGTACGGGCTTCCGGCCCGACGCTGCCGCGACGGGTGTCGATGTAATCCGATACGGCCCGAATCCGCGACGACGCGGTGAACAGCGCCTGCTCGAGGGTGCGGGCCAACCGTTCGGCGGCCGCGCGCGCTTGCGCGACGGTGTCCAGCAGCTGATCCAGGGCGGCGTCGGCCTTGATCAGCGCGGTGAACGCGCCCAGCGGATCTCCGGGGGTGCGGGCGTCGGCGACGGCTTTGACCACGGTGTCGCGCGCGGTGGTCAGTTCGGCCCGGTGCGCACCCACCCCCCGCGCCAGCTGTGCGGCGGCCTGGGCGATGCCCGCCTCGGCGTCGGCGATGGTCTCCGGCAGCGCGGCGACGGCGTGGCGGATGTCGCTGGCCGCACTGTCCACCGCGTCGAGCAGTGCCCGGCCCTGGACCAGCGCCGACTCGGCGGCCCGCACCACGTCCACCAGTTCACTCTGCCCCCCGGTCACCGGACGTTCGGCCAGGCTGCGCGCCCGGGTGATGTTGCGCTCGGCGAAGGCCGCCCGGTCCTGGGCGGTCTTGACGTTGCCGGACACCGAACTGAGGGCGGCGGCGTCGAACTCGGAGTGCAACTGCCTCAGATGCTGTTCGGAGGCCGGGATACGCCCGGTCAGCTCGACCAGTTGCTGGGTGAGGGCGTCGAGCCGTTCGGCGGAGTGCAGCACCAGATCGCGTAACTGCTCGAACGCCGCCCGCTGGGCCTCGAGTTCGCGGTCGGCCGTCGACGCGGTGACGATCACACCGGTCAACAGGTCGCGCTGTTGGGCCGGGGTTTCGGGAATGTCGTCATCGAGCTGCTGGCGCACGGTGAAGGCGTGCTCCATGGCCGCCTTGGCCGAGGCGACGGCCTGCGCGAACGGCTGGGTGCGTTGCTCGCCGAACTCCTCGATGGCCAACTGCAACTCGTTGGCGCTGGTGCGCACCGCGTTGTCGACGTCGACGACCTTCTCCCGGGACAGCGCGTCCAGCGCGGACACCGGCACCTCGGACAGTGCGTTGGGGTCGGTGGAATCGAGCCGCCGGGCGGCCGCCAGCGCCGCCACCCGTCGCCGGCTTCGCAGCCGGCGCACCACCAGCGCCACCATCAGGCCGGCCAGCGCCAGGGCGCCCAGCGCGATCAGGATCGGCGCCCAGCTGACCTCGGTGGGTGCGGCTGCGGCGTCGAGTCCGGTGGCGGCCGCGGTGGCCGCCCCCGACCAGTCGCCGCGGCGCAGCGCGGGCTCGATCTGGTTGCGCCGTAACGCGTCGACGTCGCCGCTGCTGATCTCGGGGATGCCCTCGGAGACCAGGAAGGCGTAACTGCGGTCCGCGATGGCGACGGCCAGCACGGCGTCGTTGCTGCCGAGTTCGCTCAGCCGCGCGGTGCTGCGGCCCCAGTTGTCAGCGGTCTGCCCGGAGAACACATCGACATAGACCACCCACAGCCGGATGTGCCGGTCGGCGTAGAGCGTGTCGATGGCGCTCTGCACCTTGGTCCGCTCGGGTTGCGACAGCACCCCGGCGTTGTCGGTGATCGAGCTGGGCAGACGCATCGGAGGTTCCGCCGCGGCGCCCGGAGACACCAGCAGCACTGCGATGAGAAACGCCAGGGCGGCGCTGGCCAGCCGGGTGATGCGCATGCTGGCCAATCTATATGCGATCGGCAGGTGATCCACGCCGATTCTGCGACCGGGCCGTCCGGTTCCGCCGCACTCGGGCGGGCCGCTTCGGCCCGCCGTGTCATCCGCGCGGGCGAGGTCAAAATAGACTGGCGGCGGTGGCCACAAACTTCCCTGACAGCTACGACGCGCACGACCGCGCCCGCATCGTGGCGGAGTCCCCGAAAACGGCCGGCCTGCCCGGAACCGACGGCCAGTACCGTACCGACTTCGCCCGCGACCGGGCCCGGGTGCTGCACTGCGCCGCGCTGCGCCGGCTGGCCGACAAGACTCAGGTGGTGGGCCCGCGCGACGGCGACACCCCGCGCACCCGGTTGACCCACTCGCTGGAGGTGGCGCAGATCGGGCGGGGGATGGCGATCGGTCTGGGCTGTGATCCTGACCTGGTCGACCTGGCCGGGCTGGCCCACGACATCGGTCACCCGCCCTACGGGCACAACGGGGAGATGGCGCTCAACGAAATCGCCTCGACCTGTGGCGGTTTCGAGGGCAACGCGCAGAACTTCCGCATCTTGACCAGCCTGGAGCCCAAGGTGATGGGCCCCGACGGTGCCAGCGCCGGACTGAATCTGAGCCGGGCGGCGCTGGATGCGGTCACCAAGTATCCGTGGTACCGGCGCACGTCAGACGGTGCGCTGCGCACCAAATTCGGTTTCTACGACGACGACCGGGCCGCCGCCGAATGGATGCGCCAGGGGGCCCCGGAAGGGCGGGTCTGTCTGGAGTCGCAGATCATGGACTGGGCCGATGACGTCGCCTACTCGGTGCACGATGTGGAGGACGGCGTCATCTCGGGCCGGATCGACCTGCGGGTCCTCGCCGATCCGTCCACGGTGGCCGAGCTGGCCCGGCTGGGCGACCCCGACGGGGTGCACGATCTGGCCGGGGCGGCGCGCCGGCTCACCGAGCTGCCGGTGGTGGCCGCGGTGGGCGCCTACGGCAGCTTCCCGGGGACCCTGTCGGCGTCGGTGGCGCTCAAGCGGTTGACCAGTGAACTCGTCGGGCGTTTCGCCTCGGCGGCGATCACCGCCACCCAGGAGGCCGCCGGGCCCGGGCCGCTGCGGCGCTACCAAGCCGATCTCAAGGTCCCCGAACTGGTCCGCGCCGAGGTGGCCGTGCTGAAAACCCTTGCGGTCCAGTTCATCATCTCCTCCGAGCAGCACCGCAGGATTCAGGCCGCCCAGCGCGAGCGGGTGCACGAGGTCGCGCATCGGCTGTCGATCACCGCGCCGGAGAGCCTGGACCCCGTCTTCGCCCCGGCGTTCGCCGCCGCGGCCGACGACGGCGAGCGGCTGCGGGTGATCGTCGACCAGATCGCGTCGTGCACCGAGGGGCGGCTGGAGCGGTTGGTCGCCGGCTGAGCGGACCGGCCGCGGCTCACCGGGCAGCTCTGCCCGGTTTCACCGCGCATGAGCGCCGCGGGGGTCCAGGGCGCGCTCTAGACTGACCCGGTGCCCGGCCGTATCTCCGATCGCGACATCGCCGCCATCCGCGAACGTGTCCGCATCGAGGACGTGGTCGGCGACTACGTGCAGCTCAGGCGGGCCGGCGCGGATTCGCTCAAGGGCCTGTGCCCGTTTCACAACGAGAAGTCGCCGTCCTTTCACGTCCGGCCCAACCACGGTCTCTTCCACTGCTTCGGCTGTGGGGAGGGCGGCGACGTCTACGCGTTCGTGCAGAAGATCGAGCACGCCAGCTTCGTCGAGGCGGTGGAGATGCTCGCCGATCGGGTCGGTCACACGATCACCTACACCGGCGCGTCGGCGACCAACATCCAGCGCGAGCGCGGCGGCCGCAGCCGGCTGATCGCGGCCAACGCGGCGGCCGCGGAGTTCTATGCCGCGGCGCTGGGCACCCCGGAGGCCGAACCGGCGCGACGTTATCTGACCGAGCGGAACTTCGACGCCGCGGCAGCCGAACGGTTCGGCTGCGGCTTCGCCCCCTCGGGCTGGGACACCCTGACCAAACACCTGCTGCGCAAGGGCTTCGAGTTCAAGGAGCTTGAGGCCGCGGGTCTGTCGCGGGAAGGCCGCCGCGGCCCGATGGACCGATTCCACCGCCGGCTGCTGTGGGCGATCCGGTCGTCGGCGGGGGAGGTGATCGGATTCGGCGCCCGCCGGTTGTTCGACGACGACCCCATGGAGGCCAAGTACGTCAACACCCCCGAGACCACGCTCTACAAGAAGTCCAACGTGCTGTTCGGCCTGGACCTGGCCAAGCGCGACATCGCCCGCGGGCATCAGGCGATCGTCGTGGAGGGCTACACCGACGTGATGGCGATGCACCTGGCCGGTGTGACCACCGCCGTCGCCTCCTGCGGCACCGCGTTCGGCGATGAGCACCTGGCGATGCTGCGGCGACTGATGATGGACGACAAGTTCTTTCGGGGCGAATTGATCTATGTCTTCGACGGCGACGCCGCGGGTCGCGCCGCCGCGGTCAAGGCGCTCGAAGGCGAACAGCAGCTTGCCGGGCAATCGTTTGTCGCGGTGGCCGCCGACGGCATGGATCCGTGCGATCTGCGCCTGGCGCACGGCGACGAGGCGCTGCGCGACCTGGTGGCACGCCGGACCCCGCTGTTCGAATTCGCGGTGCGCACGGCGCTGAGCGAGATGGATCTGGACACCGCCGAGGGCCGCGTCGCCGCGCTGCGCCGCTGCGTGCCGATGGTCGCCCAGATCAAGGACCCGACGCTGCGGGACGAGTACGCCCGCCAGCTGGCCGGATGGGTGGGCTGGGACGACGTCGCGCAGGTGATCGGCAGGGTGCGTGCCCAGGCCAAGGGCGGGGCCAAGGACGTCGGCCCACGCGGTCAGCGTCCGGTGTCCCGGGAGGCCGCCACATCCGCCGAACAACCGGCGGTTGCCCGGCCCAACCCGGCCGACCCGACCCTGTGGCCGCAGCGCGAGGCACTCAAGGCGGCGCTGCAGTTCCCGGCGCTGGCCGGTCCGGTGTTCGACACGTTGACGGTGGAGAGCTTCACCCACCCGGGCTACGCCGCGGTGCGGTCGGCGATCGACGCCGCCGGGGGAACCGCCGGGGTGGCCGGCGCCGGGGGAGCGCAATGGGTCGAGACGGTGCGTGCGCAGACGACCTCGCCGCTGACCACGGCGCTGATCCAGGAGTTGAGCGTGGAGGCCATCCGCGTCGACGACGACAAGGTGCCGCGTTACATCGGCGGGGTGCTGGCCCGGCTGCAGGAGGTGTGGGTGGGCCGCCAGATCGCCGAGGTCAAGTCCAAGCTGCAGCGCATGTCACCGGTGGAGCACAGCGACGAATACCATGCGCTGTTCGGCGACCTGGTCGCCATGGAGGCCTACCGGCGCAGCCTGCTGGAGCAGGCCAGCGGCGACGATCTGACCGCCTGATCGCAAGCCCGGCCGGAGGTCGGGTGCAGCGGGTCAGGCGTTGTGGGTGGGGCCTGATCGCAAACCCGGCCGGAGGTCGGGTGCAGCGGGTCAGGCGTGGAGGTCGGGCCTGATCGCCTCACCGCTGCGTGTCGTCGCCCGGCTCTTCCGGGCGCACCACGGTGATGCCCTCTTCGAGCTCGGTCAGCGTCACCATCGTCGGGTCGGGGTGGATGCGGTCGGCGATGCTGCGCCGCGCCTTGTCGATCACCGCTTGGGCGACCGGACTGCTCGTCATCGCGTGATAGGTGCCGACAATCTGCTCGTAGCGGCGGCGGCCGGCCTTGGTGCCCAGCACGTAACCGACCCCCATCACCACGACATACCCGATCAATGTGGCCCCTTAGAACAGTTGATGCAGTAGTTCCATCCTGCCTCACGCGCCGGCACGGGGGCCGGGTGCGACCCCCGTTGCACGGCGGTGATTTCGGTATGCGCTAGAGTCTTGCAAGTCCACGCGGACAGCAGTCCCCTGTAGCTCAATTGGCAGAGCATTCGGCTGTTAACCGGAGGGTTGGTGGTTCGAGTCCACCCGGGGGAGCCACGTTTGGTACCGGCGCTAGTCCAGCCGGGGAATCACCGAAGGACCCGCCTGCGAAGGCGGCTGTTGCTGGGCGAACATCGCCGGCGCTGACTGCGACTGCTGCTGGGCGGCACGGGCCTGGGCCAGTGCGCTGACCAGCGGGTTGTTGGCCATCATTTCGCGTCGCTCTTCCTCGGACAGCTCGTAGATGGCCCACGCGCCCCAGGCTGCCGGGCGCACGTACACGGTGACCCGCTGGCGGCCGCTGTTGAACACGGCGGGCACGGCAACAGCCCGGTCGCTGGCCGCGAAAGTGGCCAATTCCTCGGTGATCCGCTCGATGTCAGCGGTTTCGTGCAGCTCGTAGGTCGGTGCTTGCACACCCTTGGTGGGGGTGGCATTCAGGGCGAGGAACCACGCCATGATGAGGTACTCCTTTGTTCGTCTGGGGTCCAGACAGCCTATAAAGGCGGCTACCTGGGGGGCGCACCGGCGGGCGGTACCGCCAAGTGTTCCGGATGCAGCATCTCGGCGTACCGCAATTGCTCGGGGATGCCGAATCCGTCGATCAGCGTCTGGGCGTGCGGACGCAGCTTGCGGCACCGGTCGTTGATGGCGCGGGTCACGGCCTTGGCCCGCTCGGTGGACAGATACCGGTGCTCGATGTACCAGGCTTTGTCGTCTTCGATCACGCTGAGCGCATACAGGTCGCACACCAGCCCCAGCAGCTCGCGGGCGCCGGGATCGAGGCAGGTCGCGATGCCGGCGACGAACGCCTCCAGGATCACCCGGTCGATGTGCGCGGTGGCCGCGTGCAGCATGTGGTCCTGGACGGCGTTGAAGGCGTCGAAGTCGCCCATCTCCTGAGATTTGGCCCGCAGCCGGCGGGCCACCGAGGACAGCAGGTACTGCTCACGGTCTTCGAACATGTGCACCTGGGTGCCGCGGTTGAACAGGCTGCCCTCCTCCTCGCTGTCCTGCCGGGCGTCCACGATGGTCTGGATGATGGTCTCGGCCGCGGTGCGTTTGAGCACCCGTTCGCCGACCGTCTCGGCGGCGAATCGCACCCATGCGGCCGGGCTCATGTCGGCGATGTCATCGGCGTAGGCGGTCAGCAGCTGCTTGGCCACCAGTTGGGTCAGCACGTGGTTGTCGCCCTCGAAGGTGGTGAACACGTCGATGTCGGCCCGCAGGGCGATCAGCCGGTTCTCGGCCATGTACCCGGCGCCGCCGCAGGCCTCTCGGGCCTCCTGGATGGCCCGGGAGGCGTGCCAGGTGTTGGCCGCCTTGAGTCCGGCGGCCCGGGCCTCGAGCTCGCGTTGTTCTTCGGCGTCGGGATCGTCGGCGGTCTGCAGATCATGGCAGCGGCCCACCAATTCGTTCTGGGCGAACTGCAGGGCGTAGGAGCGGGCTATCAACGGGAGCAGCCGGCGCTGGTGGATCAGGTAATCCATGATCAGCACCTCCTCGCCGTCGCCGTCGTCGCTCGGCGCGCTGAACTGCCTGCGCTGCAGGGCGTATCGGGTGGCGATGTCCAGCGCCACCTGGGCGGCGGCACCCGCGCTCCCGCCGACGGAGACCCGGCCGCGGACCAGGGTGCCGATCATGGTGAAGAACCGGCGACCGTCGCTGTCGATCGCGGACCGATAGCTGCCGTCGGGTTCCACGTCGGCGTAGCGGTTCAGCAGGTTCTCCCGGGGCACCCGGACGTGGTCGAAGACGATACGACCGTTGTCCACCCCCGGCAGCCCGCCCTTGTAGTGACAGTCCGAGGTGGTGACACCGGGCAGATCGTTGCCCTGCGCGTCGCGGATGGGCACCAGGAAGCAGTGCACGCCGTGGCTGGTGTCTTCGGTGATGAGCTGGGCGAAAACCGCGGCTACCGTAGCTGTTTCGGCTGCGCCGCCGATGTAGTCCTTGCGTGCGGTCCCGGTGGCAGAGTCGATGACGAATTCCCGGGTCGACGGGTCATAGGTGGCCGTGGTCTCCAGGGACTGCACGTCGCTGCCGTGGCCGGTCTCGGTCATCGCAAAACAGCCGAGCAGGTCGAGGTCGATGATCTTCTCCACGTAGGCGCGGTGGTGGCGTTCGGTGCCGAGGTTTTCCACCGCCCCGCCGAACAGGCCCCACTGCACGCCGGCCTTGACCATCAGCGACAGGTCGGACATCGCCAGCATCTCGATCATGGTGACCGCCGCGCCGACGTCTCCGTTGCCGCCGTGTTCCTTGCGGAAACTGTCCGCGGCCGCCCCGGAGCCCGCGAGGATTCTGAGCTGCTCGGCGACCTTGGCTCGGGCGATCACGGTGTTGGGCGTGTAGTGCGGGCGAAACTTCTCGTCGCTCAAGGTGGCCCGGACCCGCTGCTTCACCGGCCGCCAGCGGCCGTCGAGGGTGTCGCGCAGGGCCTTAGAGGTGTCCACCTCGACCACCGTATCCGCGCGGAGCCGCTGCTAAACCGGGTTTACATTACGAAGGTGCGTGGGAAACCGGGCCGGGCGCCGATGTTGTGCGGTGTAGTGCTCGCCGGAGGGGCCGCACTTTCGGGCTGCGCGCCCTGCGACACCGCCCCGCCTGCGGCCGGGCTGCAGTATCTGGGCCAAGCCGTGCTGGCGCCGCAGACCGTGGTCGAGGGCACGGTGGTGGGCGGCCTGTCCGGGATCAGTTACGACGCCGGCCGCGACTGTTATTACGTGATCAGCGACGACCGTTCCGCCAGCGGCCCGGCCCGGTTCTACACGGTTCGGATGTCGGTGTCCGATAGCGGCGTCACCGACGTGACGATCAGCGGCGTGCACCCGCTGCTCGACGACGACGGCCGGCCGTTCGGTCCGCGGGACTTCGCCGCGACACCGCCGGTCATCCCACCCGACCCCGAGGGCATTGCCTTCGATGCCGGCCGCCAGCGGCTGTACTGGTCGTCGGAGGGGGAGCGCACCGAGGGCCCACACGGTGCGGTGCTGGCCGACCCGTGGGTCCGGATCGCCGGACTCGACGGCCGCTACCTGGGCCGGTTCTCGATGCCGCCGCAGCTGGCCATGTCGCAGGAGCTCACCGGGCCGCGCCGCAACACCACCCTTGAGGGACTGACGGTGACCGGCGACGGGCGGATGCTGTTTGCCGCGATGGAGGGGCCGGGCTACGACGACGGACCCCTGCCGGATGCTGCCCACGGCGCCTTGACACGCATCACCGCCTACGACCTGACCGGGCCGGCCCCCGACGCGCCGGTCGCCCAGTACGCCTACCGGCTGGAGCCGGCTGACCAGGGCGCCGGGCGGGCGGGCACCAACGGGCTCACCGACCTGGTGGCACTGTCAGACACCGAGTTCCTGGTGACCGAGCGTGCCTACGGCGAACACCCGACGGTGCGGCTGTTTCGCGCCGAGATCGCCGACGCCACCGATGTGCTGGCTACCCCGGCGCTGGCCGGCTCCGAGGTGACCCCGATGCGCAAGACCCTGTTGGCCGACCTGTCCATGACCCCGGGCCTGCACCCGCTGGACAACATCGAGGGCCTGACGTTGGGCCCGCGGCTGCCCGATGGCCGCCGGACGGTGATTCTGGTCAGCGACGACAACTTCTCGCCGAGCCAGGTGACCCAGTTCGTCGCGTTCGCACTGCCCGCCGGGTAGCAGCGGCGTGTCCCCCCGCCGGCGTGCACCGCCGTGCGGGACGGGCGCGAGCAGACCGAATGCAATCCGGCGCCGCAGAATTGGCGTTTTCAGAATGGCATCGAAGGTGAATGGCTATTCCAAGTATAGAAATGGGTCAACTTTGCCATTCGACTGATACCGTTACCCCGGTGTGGTACGACTGGGGGACTTCGATGAGGCTGAGCACGGGCATTGGCTGATTCGACCGACCGGCGTGCCGATGCAACGCGCCAGCAGATCATCCGTGCCGCTGCGCATCAGTTCGCGCAGCGGCCCTTTCACGACGTCGGGCTCGACGACATTCTCGCCGAAGCGGAATTGACCAAGGGCGCGATGTATTTTCATTTTCGTTCTAAGCATGCGCTCGCACTTGCCGTCATCGACGAACAACTCGCCAAGAGCGGAACGGCTGTCCGGGCGTTGGTGGACCGCAACCTTTCCGGCTTGGAAACGCTGCTGGACGTGGGCTATCTGATGGCGGTCGAAGACCTCACCAGTGACGGCGCCCGGGCTTTGCTGCATCTGCTGCCGGTGGTGGGCCGCGCCGAGGGGCTGCAGGCATCGGTGCTCAACAAGGTGATCCGGGGGCTCAGTGTGGTCGCCGAGCGGGCCATCGCCGAAGGCGATGTGCTCGAGCGTGATCCGCAGGACATGGTCCGGATGATGGTCGCGCTGTACCTGGGCCTGCGCCAGGCGGGCAATCTCGATGAACCCGAACAGTTTCTGCGCGAGCTGGAGCGGGTCTGGTCGATAGTGCTGCCCAGCGTGGTGCCCGCCGACCGCATCGACTATTTCGCTCAGTTCGTCAGGCGTCGCACCGTGCTGGCGATCAAGGCCGCGAGCGAGCAACCCAAGCAGGAGCCCAAGCAGGAGCCCAACCCCACCGTGCTCGACGATGAGGCCGGCTGATGGCACGCCAGGTGCGGTCCGAGGTGACCCGGCGCAAGCTGCTGGACGCGGCCATCGACGTGTTCGGCGAGGTCGGTTATGTCGCGGCGGGAAGAACCGCGATCATCGAGCGGGCGGGGGTGACCAAAGGGGCCCTCTACCACCATTTCGAATCGATGGACTCGTTGGTGACGGCCATCATCGAAGGCGGGTTCACCACCGTCTTGACCACCTTCCGCAAGATGTGCCAGCCGTCGTCGCCTGCCCTGGAGGGCATGATCCACGGCATCTTCGCGGTCACGGAGGTGCTGTCGGTCGACAAGGAGGCGCGCGCCGCCGGTCACCTGGTCTTCGCGCTGGCCGACGACAACGAATTGGGGGCACGGGTCGGCGGCGAATGGGCGGCTGCGATCACCGACCAGATATTGCGCGCGATAGCCGAAGGCGACTTGCGCGAGGACCTCGATGCGCGCCACGCTGCCGAATCGATCACCTCGGCCATGCTCGGGACGTGGCTGTTGACGCACGCCCCGCAGGACGGTGTCGGCCGCGTGACCCGGATGTGGGAGATGATGCTGCCGGCCATCGTGGCAGCCGATTCGCTGGCGTACTTCCAACAGTTTCTGGCGCGCGATGCCCTGCGGTATCAACGCGCATAGCGGCTCGACCGCCGCGGCGGCAATGCGCTAGCGCTCTTCGAGCCAGAGCTGCTCGGTGAGGTCCTGGAAGGTGGCGAGGGCGACGCGGTCGTCGGCGCGTTCGAGTGCTGACTTGCTCATCAGTGCCCGGACCGTTGAGCCGTCCCGATGTTCCAGGGAGACAACCAGATTGGCCAGCGAGTGCATGACCGACAGGGCTGACTCCTCGGCCGGGGGTACTTCCCCGAAGATCTGGCGGAATTCCAGGGACAGCACCTCTTCCTGGCTGTAGCCCAGCATGGCGGCGAACCCGCTGTTGGCGAACAGGATGGTGCCGTCGTCGGCGATCGCGAGCACCGGAACGGGGATCCGCTCAAGGGCGACCAGGGCCGGCAGCTGTCGCAGCGTCTCCATCGGTGCCAGGGGGGTTTGCGCGTTGCGCCGTCGCTCCATCGGCTGATTATGACGGGTGCCGAGCGTTTCGATGCGCGGTTCTGGCGGCGGGGCGGCCGGTGTCGGAAATGTGGGCCGCGGTGCCGCGTGGGAGCGTGATGTGACACACAGTCTGTTGGTGATTGGACACCATTCAAAAGGTATGTACTATTCGGAATTATGCGAGGAACTGGTCTGTACGGATCGGTGGCGCCCACGCGTGCGCCGCGGCCGTCGTCTTCCTCTTCCTCCCACAGCATCGCCCGGGGCACCTCGAGGGGTCCGTATCGCCGACTGCCGCCGCACGCCGAGCCGCGTTGGTGCACCGCACCGACGGCTGTGCTCGCCGGCAGGCAGTCGGGGGTGCGGTTGCGTGCCGCTTTCCACCGGGCGAGTTGCTTTCTCAGATCACCAAAGCCTGGCTGTCTGCCAGGAATGGCATCGCCATCCAGCGCGACGCCAGCATAGCTTCGGCGGCCGGACCCGGAACCGGACGCGAGAACAGGAAACCCTGCGCCCGGTGACAACCGTGCCGCATCAAGGTGAGCGCGGCCGCTGAGGTTTCCACGCCCTCGGCGACCACCTGCAGTCCGAACGCCTCGGCAAGGGCGATGATGGCCCGAACAATCGCGAGATCGCCAGGGTTGACGCCCAATTCACGTACGAACACCGTGTCGATCTTGAGGATGTCCACGGGCAGATCCTTCAGGTGCGACAACACGGCGTAGCCGGTGCCGAAGTCGTCGATGGCGATCTGAACACCCGCTTCGCGCAGTTCGGCCAGCGTGCGACGGGTCGTCTCGATGTTCTGCACCACCGCGCGCTCGGTGATCTCCAGGCACAGCGAGCCCGGCCGTAGGCCGAACTCGGCGGCGGTGTCCACCACATTCTGGACAAAGCCGCGGGCGGCCAACTGAACTGGCGAGACGTTGATGCGCAAGGTGGCGTTGGTCCGAACGCCGTTGGCCTGCCACCGGCTGTACTCCGCGCACGCACTGCGCATCACCCAACGGCCCAGATCGTCGGCGAGATTGGCCGACTCGGCGATGCCGATGAACGAGCTCGGCAGCAGCAGCCCGCGGGTGGGATGCCGCCAGCGCACCAGCGCCTCCACCGCAACGATTGCGCCACTCCACAGATCGACCTCGGGCTGGTAGTACAGCAGCAGCGACTCGTCATCGATCTTGCCCTGCATGTGCAGCTCGATGTCTTTGCGGAACAGGCTTTTCAGCGACATGTCGTCGGTGGAGCTGACCGTCTGGTTGCCCCCGCCGCGTTTCGCCGCCAGCACCGCCTCGTCGGCGCGGTGCAGCAGACCCGCGCTGGTGTCCTGGCCGGGCAAACCCACCGTCACGCCCACGCTGACGGTGCTGTTGACCGAGTGGCCCTGGATGTCGACCCGCGCGCGCAGGGCGCTTTGGAGCCGGTCGGCGAAGGTCTCCGCGCTGGCCATCGACATCGGCCAGTCCGGAATGACGACGAATTCGTCACCGCCGATCCGCGCGGCCACGGACCGGTTGCCGGCATAGGCGCGCAGCCGCCGGGCGAAGTCCTGGATGAACCAGTCGCCGGCGGCGTGTCCGAGGTAGTCGTTGATCGGTTTGAGCCGGTCGAGGTCGATGTAGAACACGCCGACCGGTCCGGGCTGGCCCGCGACGAGCCGCTCGGACAGGTGCGCGACCAGCGCACGCCGGTTGTACAGGCCGGTCAAGTCGTCGTGGTCGGCCAGATAGCGCAGCCGCTCCTCGGCGGCGACACGGGCCTGCAGCTGAGCGAACAGCGAAGCGATCGCCTCGATCGTGTTGAGTTCCTCGGTCCGCCACTTGGGTCGCCGGAACTTGACCAGCCCCAGCATGCCGATGGTCACCGGGCCGGAGATCAGCGGCGCGGTGGCCACCGACAGCGACTCCACCGAATGCTCCCGCGCCATCTGGCGTACGTAGCCGGACTCCCCGGGGTCTGGGCGCATGACCGCGACCTGCTTGCCGTGGGCGCAGGAGGTGAAGACCGGGTCGGCGGTGGTGAACGAGACCACGGCGAGCGGATCCGGGTCCGGAGGATCGGTGCGCGGCGGCCATTCGGCGACCAGTTTCGACGCGCGGATCTCATGATCGTTGTGGCGCAGAAACGCGGCGTCGACGTGCAGTTGCTCGACCAGCGTCTGCAGCACCCGTTCGCTGATCGCAGCTGCCGTCGAAGGCGTGGTGGCCATCAATTGGGCGGCGATCGAGGTGACCAGCGCCAATCTATCCGCCACGATGTCCTTCCCCCGAAGACCGCCAGCCCAGGGGCCCGCCGCAGGAAGCCTGGATCGCTTCGGGCCGATGCCGCTGTGAGCATATTCCGAAAGGGGCCGGGCTGGAAACAGCTCCGCGGAAACGGTGCGAGCCGACCGGCGCGAGGCGCGGCGGTTTGGCCGCGGGGAATTCGGGGGCCGGGATGCGGCCCGGGTCGCAGCGTGGGGTTAGCGGGCCGGCCGCGCCGGTGCGGTCTCGGCGAGGAAGCGGTGCAACACCTCGACGGCGTCGGCGAGGGTCTGGCGATCCGCTGCCGAGAGCCGGTCGAGCTCGGGGTCGATCGCCGCGGCCCGGTCCTGGCGAACCCGCGCCATGGTCTGGACGCCCTTCTCGGTGATCCGGATCAGGACGGCGCGGGCGTCGAGCGGGTCGGGGGTACGGGTGGTCAGGCCCGCATCCTCCAGGCGGCGCACCTGGGTGGTCATGGTCGGCTGGGAGCAGTGGTCCACCGCTGCCAAGTCGGAGATCCGGGCTACGTCCAAGTCCTCGATAGTGGACAACAGTCGAGCCTGCGCGCCGGGGATCGGAAGCGCGACGCGCTGAGTGGCAAGCCGATTGAGCCGGGATACCACGCTGAGCAAATCGGCTCCAAGGCTGGCTTGGGCGGGGGCAACCATCGGGCAAGTATTTCACAACCGTGCACGAAAGTGGACGAGGCCGGTACATGCCGCGAGCAGGGGCCCGACGGCTGGCAGAATCGACGGGTGACGAAGACCGGCCAGGGCGATGCGCGAGTCCGGGGGCGGTCGATGCGGCCCGTCGAGACCGCGCAGGCCGCCGTGATGGCGGCGCTGTGCGCGGCGACGGCGATCATCGCGGTGGTGGTTCCGTTCGCCGGCGGGCTGGCGCTGCTCGGGACGGTACCGATGGGTCTGTTGGCCTACCGCTACCGGATCCGGGTGCTGATCGCCGCCACCGTCGCCGCCGCGACCATCGCGTTTCTGATCGCCGGGATGGGCGGCTTCATGACGGTGGTCAACAGTGCCTACATCGGCGGTCTGACCGGTGTCATCAAGCGTCACCGACGCGGTCTGCCCACCGTGATTGCGGCCTCTGCGGTGGCCGGCGGGGTTTTCGGCATCGCCATGGTGCTGGCGCTGACGGTGCTGTCGCGGCTGCGCCACCTGATCTTCGACACCATCACGGCCAATGTGAACGGTGTCGCGGCGGCCATGGCGCGCGTCCCGCTACCGGAGTTCCAGCGCGCCGCCGCGGACCTGAACGGATTCCTGGGAGTGCTGCTGCGCTACTGGCAGTGGCTGATTCTGGCGCAGATGACCACCAGCGTCATGATCGTCTCGCTGCTGGGCTGGTGGGCGCTGTCGCGGGTGCTCGACCGGCTCCGCGGGGTCCCCGACGTGCACAAACTCGACCTGCCGGACGAGTCCGGCCCGGTGGCGCCGGTCCCGGTCCGGCTGGATCGCGTGCGGTTCCGGTATCCGCAGTCCGACCACGACGCCCTGGGGCCGGTGAGTCTGGAAGTGCGTGCCGGCGAACACGTCGCGGTCACCGGCGCCAACGGTTCGGGCAAGACCACCCTCATGTTGCTGCTGGCCGGACGGGCGCCGACCGCCGGCACCGTCGAGCGTCCCGGCGCGGTGGGCCTCGGGGCGCCCGGTGGCACCGCCGTGGTGATGCAGCACCCGGAGAGCCAGGTGCTGGGCACCCGGGTCGCCGACGACGTGGTGTGGGGCCTGCCGCCGGGGACCACCCCCGACGTCGAGCGGCTGCTGGGGGAGGTCGGCCTGGCCGGCTTCGCCGAGCGCGACACCGGCGGGCTGTCCGGCGGGGAACTGCAGCGGTTGGCGGTGGCGGCGGCACTGGCCCGCGAACCCGCGCTGCTGATCGCCGACGAGGTCACCAGCATGGTCGACCCGCAGGGCCGGGAGGTGCTGCTGGGAGTGCTCTCGGAGCTGGCCGGGTGCTCCGGCCGGCGCTGCACGTCATTGGTGCACATCACCCACTACAACGACGAGGCCGGCAGTGCCGACCGGACCATCGACCTGTCCGGTTCCCGCGACAACACCGTCATGGTCGAGACCGCGCAGGTGCCCACCCCCGCAGGCGGCGCCGCACCGCGCCGGTCCGGGCCGCCGGTGCTCGAACTGCGCGGCGTGGGACACGAATACGGCAGCGGCACCCCGTGGGCCAAGACCGCGTTGCGCGACATCACCTTCAGCGTCGCCGAGGGTGACGGCCTGTTGATCCATGGCGGCAACGGTTCGGGCAAGTCCACCCTGGCCTGGATCATGGCCGGCCTGACGACCCCGACGACGGGCAGTTGCCTGCTCGGCGGCCGGCCCGCCGACCAGCAGGTGGGTGCGGTGGCGCTGTCCTTCCAGGCGGCGCGGCTGCAGTTGATGCGCGGCTATGTCGGCCTGGAAGTGGCGTCGGCGGCCGGATTCTCCCCCCGCGATCACGACAGGGTCAGCGCCGCCCTGGCCGCCGTCGGCCTGGACGCGGCCCTGGCCGGCCGGCGCATCGACCAACTCAGCGGCGGACAGATGCGCCGCCTGGTGCTGGCGGGCCTGCTGGCCCGATCGCCCCGGGCACTGATTCTCGACGAGCCCCTGGCCGGGCTCGACGCCGCCAGCCGGGACGGCTTGCTGCGCCTGCTCGAGGACCTGCGGCGCGAGACCGGGCTGACGGTGGTGGTGATCTCGCACGACTTCGCCGGGCTCGGCGACCTGTGCCCGCGAACCCTGCACCTGCGCAACGGCGTCCTGGTGCCGGCCCCGGCGGGTGCGGCGTGACGGGGCAGCCGCGCCCGGTGGTGCTGTTGCGGCCGGTGCCCGGCGACTCCGTGGTGCACCGCCTGTGGGCCGGGACCAAGCTGACGGTGGTCTTCGGTATCTCGGTCCTGCTGACCTTCTACCCCGGCTGGGCGACCATCGGGGCGGTGGCGCTGCTGGTGCTCGGCGCGGCCCGGCTCGCCCACATCCCCCGGGGTGCGGTGCCCTCGGTGCCGCGCTGGTTGTGGGTGCTGCTGGTGGTGGGCGGCGTGACCGCGGCCATGTCCGGCGGCGATCCGGCGGGCCTGGGCGGGCTGCTGTACTTCCTGCGGATCACGGCGCTGTCGATCGTGCTGCTGGGTTTGGGCGCGATGGTGTCGTGGACGACCAATGTCGCCGAGATCGCCCCGGCGGTCGCTAGTTTGGGCAAGCCGCTGCGGGTGCTGCGGATCCCCATCGACGACTGGGCGGTGACGCTGGCGCTGGCGCTGCGGGCGTTTCCGATGCTGATCGACGAGTTCCGGGTGCTCTACGCCGCCCGCCGGCTGCGGCCCCGAACGCGGCCGCGTACCCGGCGGCAACGGCGGCGGCAGTGGGCGCGCGAGGCCATCGACTTGATCACGGCCGCCATCACCGTCACCCTGCGGCGGGCCGACGAGATGGGGGACGCGATCACCGCCCGCGGTGGTATCGGCCAGATTTCGGCCGCGCCGGCGCGGCCGGGCGTCAACGACCTGGTTGCCGCGGCGATCGTGGTGCTGATGTGCGGTTCGGCTGTGGCGGTGGAACTGACGGTGCTGGCCACGCCCTGAGGCCCGTGCGGTCCGTCCGCGTTACCGGCGGGCGGCGGCGTTGGCGGCTTCCTGGGCGTCTCGCAGGGCAGTGCCCACCTCGGTGCGGCCGAGGAACATGTCGTCGAAATAGGGCTTGATGGCCTGGTTTCCGGCGGGAAAGCCCGCCCCGCCACCGGGCGCGGCGATTCGCGGTCCGTCGAGTACCGCGAAGAACGGCGTGAGGTCCACACCGCGCCGGCGCCAGTAGTCGAAGTAGACCCGTTGGGCGCTGAGCACCGCTGGTATCGCCGCCCCCTGTTGCCCCAGGTACGCGTTGCCCGCACTGCTGCCGAGCCACGCCAGGACTTCCCGTACCGCTGCCGGGTGCCGGGTGGCGGCGTTGGCCACCGCCGCGATCCCGTTGGTGACGCTGACCCGGCCCGCCGGCCCGGCCGGCAACATCGCCACACCCCAGGGGAACCGGGCCTGCTCGGCGATCGCCGCCAGGCTGTAGGTGCCGGACTGAAACAGCGCCATCCGGCCGGCCAGGAACTGGTTGCGGGAGAAGTCCCCGTTGGTGTTGGTCTCCGATGCCGGCGGTGCCACGTGATCGGTGTTGATGAGGCGCACCAGATAGCTGAAGGCCGCGACCGCGGCCGGATTGTCGAAGGCGAACTCGTCACCGCGCTGAAAGACTCCGCCGGCTGAGCCGACGTAATTCAGGTAGATGCCCTGCGGATCGTTGGCGGCGTTGTACCCCCACTGCCGGATACGGCGCTCGTCGAAGCCCGGGGTGCCGGCGCTGCGCCCGGCACTGTCGCGGGTGAGCCGGGCCAGCAGCGGGCGCAACGTGTCCTGCGTGCCCTGCGGGTCCCAGCGCAGCCGCGCCAGCACAGCCGGATCGACCCCGGCGGCGGCCAGCAGATCCGCGTTGTAGAACACCGCGATCCCGGCGTCGGTCAGTTGCGGAACTCCCCACAGCGTGCCGTCGCGGGTGAACTGCGCGACCACCGAGGGTTCCCAATCCGGGTCCGTCGCATCGATGCTCAGCAGTCGGCCGTTGTCGGCGTACCCGGCCAGATAGGCGTTGGAGAGCCAGAAGATGTCGTCGGCGCCGCCGCCGGCGACGTCGGTGCGCAGCGTGTCGAAGTAGGTCCGGTAGGCGACGACGTTGACGCGCACCTCGATGCCGGGGTGACTGCGGCGAAACGCGGCCAGCGACTGGCGGTAGGCGGCGGCCACCGGCTCGTCCCACAGCCGGACCGTCACCACCGTCGCCCCGGACGTTGCGGGGGTCGCGCCGCGGTCCAGCAGCACCGCCGCCGCGCCGAGCAACCCCGTCAGTGCCACGATCGCCGCGGCGAACGCGGTGGAGAACCGCGGCCGGCTCACTTGATCCCCGTGACGACGATCGACTGCACGATGCGTCGCTGAAACACCATGAACAGCACGATCAGCGGGATCATGGCCACCGTGGTTGCCGCCATCACCAGCGTCCACTGGGCGTCGTAGCGGGACTGCAGCGCGGCGGTCGCCACGGTGAGCACCCGCCACTTGTCGCCGCTGGTGATCACCAACGGCCACATGAAGTTGTTCCACTGCGAGACCACGGTGATCAAGCCGAGGGTGACCAGAATCGGTCTGCTGGCCGGCATCATCACGTGCACGATCACGTCCAGGGTGTTCGCGCCGTCCAGGCGGGCGGCGTGGATCAGATCGTTGGGCACTGTCCGGAAATGCTGGCGCAGCAGGAAGATCGCGTACGGAGAGCCGAATACGAAGGGCAGCACCAGCGCCCAGAAGGTGTTCCGCAGGCCGGTTTGCGCCATCATCAGATACAGCGGCACCACCGTCACCGTGGCCGGCACCATCAGGGTTGCCACATACACCCAGAACAGCTGGTCGCGACCCGGAAACTCCAGGCGCGCAAACGCGTAGGCGGCCAGCACCGAGCAGGTCAACTGGCCCAGCACGATCACCGCCGTCATCAGCGCCGTGACCGCGGCCGCCCGGCCGAAGCCGGCGCCGGCGAGGTCGGCGTAGTTGTCCAGTGTCGGCGGGTCGGGCCAGGACAGCGGGGTTCCGGTGGCGAACTGGCGGGCCGGAGTGAACGACGTCAGCAGTCCCAGCCCGAAGGGCGCCAGGGTGATCAGCGCGCCCAGGGTGAGCAGCGCATACACGGCAGCGTTACGTGAGGTCATAGCTGACCCGCCGGCCGAAGGAGAGCTGCTGGAGCACCGTCACCCCGACCAGCGCGGCGAACAGCACCAGTGCCATCACCGCGGCCCGGCCGATGGCCGCCGACCCGAACGCCTCGTCATAGATGCGGTGCGCGATCAGGTCGGTGCGTCCGCCGGGCCCACCCCCGGTCAGCGCGTAGACGGTGTCGAACACCTGCGCTGCGCTGACCACGCCGGTGACCACGACGAAGAACATGGTGGGGCGCAGCATCGGCAACGTGACCCGCCAGAACCGCTGCCACGCGTTGGCCCCGTCGATCCGTGCCGCCGACAGCACCTGGGTGGGGATGGCCAGGATGCCCGCCAGGAAGAACAGCGCGACATAGCCGACATTGGTCCACACCACCACCGCCGAGGTCACCGGCAGCGCCAGCCCGGGATCGGTCAGCCATTCGATGCGGTGACCCAGCACGGTGCTCACCGCGCCGTCGGTGGGGCTCAGAATCCAGCGCCACAGCACCGCGATCGCCAACGGTGCGCAGATCCAGGGCAGCACGTACACGGTGCGGTACACGCCGCTGCCCGGCAGTCCGCGGGCCAGCAGCATCGCCACCGCCAGCCCCAGCACCGTCTGGACCGGCACGACGAACGCGACGAAGAGCACGGTCACCACAAGGGAGTTGCCGAACACCGGATCGGTCAGCACCGAGCGCCAGTTGTCGGCCCCCACATAACTGATCGGCCCCAGCAGATCCCAGCGGTGCAGACTCAGCCACACCACCACCAGCATGGGCAGCAGCAGGAAGGTGACCACGCCGAACAGGCTGGGGGCCAGCAGCGCATAACCCAGCGTCGGGCTCATCGGAGCAGCGCGGCGCTGACGTGGACTCAAAAGCGGGCCTTCATCCGCTCAAGCACCCCCGGCACGTGATCGAAGGCGAAACACTCTCCGGCTAAGGATCGCACTGTTCCCCGGTAGGTTCCGCTGAGTTGCCAATAGTCGATTCCGGCGGCCACCAGGTTGGCCTTGACCGCTTTGCGGCCCGCCGGCGTGAACGTCACATCCAGACGACCGTCACGGTCGCGCACCTGCGCGCTGGAGCGCGGCTCGTCGGACGCGAAGGCGAACTCGACCCCGGCGAGCGGCTCCACTCCGCCGGGAACCCAGTTGCAGGACTCGTCGTCGTCATCGCTGAGCTCCTGCCGCTCGACGAAATTGGAACCGACCACACCACCGCCCATGTGCACGGCGAACGTGCCCCACGTCCACGTCGTCGAATACGGGAACTGCGAACGATGTTCATCAAGGATGGCGAAATCGCGGGCCGGGTCGAAGACGTAGCTGCGGTCACCGACCGTGAGTGTCCCGCCGGCCGGGAGGGGCTGCTTGAAGGTGTAGTAGTCCATCGTCGACGTGAGCCTGGCGCTGAGGCTGAGCGGCGGCGCGGCCCCGTCGAGGTACAGCGTCAGCGCCCCGGCGATCGCCGGCCCACGGCGGTCGGCCGCACAGTCCATCCGAATGGTGATCGTGCCGGCTGGGGCGTCGAAGGCGTAGTCGAGCAGATAACGCCGGGTCTTGACCCGGCAGTGGCCGCCGTGCAGCAGGTCGTCGGGCAGGCCCAGGCTGGCGCCCCGGAAGCGGGCGCTTTTCTCCACTAGGACACCGGTGGCCTGATCACGGACGAACAGCTCCGACGACGCCAGGTATTTGACGTCCTGCATGATCATCGCGCCCGATATCTCGGGATGGACCAGGCCGAATCCGATCCATTCCTTGAGCCGAAATTCGCGCCACAGGCGCGCGACACCGCGGTGCGCGTCGACGGGGTTGACGTCGCGGACTCGCCCGTCGAAGCGGCCGTAGTGGCGGACACCGTCTTGAACCAGTCGCTGCGGCGCAGTCACGCCGTGATCATTATGGACACCTATTCCGTGGTCAACCTTCGGTACGTCGTTACGGTGGACGGGTGAGCGCGAACCGGGGGATCGACACCGAGTTTCTGGACCTGCCCCGCCACGAGTTGGCCGACGCCGCGTTGTCGGCGGCCAAAGCGGCGGGCGCCGAGCACGCCGACCTGCGTATTCACCGGATCGCCACCGAGGTCATCCGGCTGCGCGACGGTGCCCTGGAGACCGCCGTGCTCAACCGCGAACTGGGCTTCGCCGTGCGGGTGATCGTCGACGGCACCTGGGGCTTCGCCTCGCATGCCGAACTGGCGCCCGGCGTGGCCGCCGAGACCGCCCGCCGTGCGGTGCAGGTCGCCAAGACGCTGGCCGTCCTCAACGCCGAACGGGTCGAGCTGGCCGCCGAACCAGTGTACCGCGACGCCAGCTGGGTCTCGGACTACCGGATCGATCCGTTCGAGGTGCCGACGGCCGACAAGATCGCCGTGCTGGAGGACTACTCGGGCCGGTTGCTGGCCGCCGACGGCGTGCACCACGTGACGGCCGCGCTGACCGCGGTCAAGGAGCAGACCTTCTACGCCGACACGTTCGGCTCGTCGATCACCCAGCAGCGGGTGCGGCTGATGCCGGTGTGCGACGCGGTCACCGTCGGTCCGGACGGTTTCGACTCGATGCGCACATGCGCGCCGCCGACCGCACGCGGGTGGGAGGCGGTCGCCGGCGACGAGGTGTGGGACTGGTCGGGCGAGCTGGCGGAGATTCCGGTGCTGCTCGCCGAGAAGGTGAAGTCGCCCAGCGTGGCGGCCGGGCCGACGGACCTGGTGATCGACCCGACCAATTTGTGGCTGACCATCCACGAATCGATCGGCCACGCAACCGAATACGATCGAGCGATCGGCTACGAGGCGGCCTATGCCGGGACGTCGTTCGCCACCCCGGACAAGCTCGGCACGCTGCGCTACGGCTCGCCGGTGATGAACGTGACCGCCGACCGCACGGTGCCCTACGGGCTGGCGAGTGTCGGCTACGACGACGAAGGGGTGGCCGCTCAGAGCTGGGACCTGGTGCGCGACGGGCGGTTCGTGGGCTACCAGCTCGATCGGGTGTTCGCCCCCCGGCTGGGCCAAGCCCGCTCCAACGGCTGCTCCTACGCCGACTCTCCGCATCACGTTCCGATCCAGCGGATGGCCAACGTGTCGCTGCAGCCCGGAACCGACGGCCTGTCCACGGCCGATCTCATCGGCCGGGTGGACGACGGCATCTACATCGTCGGAGACCGGTCCTGGTCGATCGACATGCAGCGCTACAACTTCCAGTTCACCGGGCAGCGTTTCTTCCGGATCCGGGACGGCCGGCTCGACGGGCAGGTCCGTGACGTCGCCTACCAGGCGACCACCACGGAGTTCTGGAATGCGATGGAAGCTGTCGGCGGGCCCGAGACATGGCGGCTCGGCGGGGCGTTCAACTGCGGAAAGGCTCAGCCCGGTCAAGTGGCCGCGGTCAGCCACGGCTGCCCGTCGGCGCTGTTCCGGGGGATCAACGTGCTCAACACGCGCAGCGAGGGGGGCCGGGAATGATCGGGCCGCAAGACGTCGTCGACACCGCGCTGGCAGCGGCCCGCAGCGACGGGGCCGAGACCATCGTGCTGGTCACCGACCGGACCGAGGCGTCATTGCGCTGGGCCGGCAACTCGATGACCACCAACGGGGTGTCGACCAGCCGGACCACGACGGTGATCTCGATCCTCACCGACGACGAGGGGTCGCGCGTCGGCTCGCTGAGCTCGGCCGAGGTGGACCCCGCGCTGATCCCCGAACTGGTCGCGGCGTCGGCGGCGGCGGCCGCGCAGGCACCGCCGGCGCGTGACGCCGCGCCGCTGCTGGGCGGCACCGACGTACCGCAGGACTGGGACGCGCCGGTGCCCCAGACCGGCGCGGAGGTGTTCACCGAGCTGGCAGCCGGACTGAGTCGCGGCTTCAAGGGCGCCGAGGCGCTCTACGGCTTTGCCCGCCACGAGGTGGAGACCACGTTCTTGGCGTCCTCGACGGGACTGCGGCGGCGTTTCACCCAGCCCACCGGGACGGTGGAGATCAACGGCAAACGCGACGGCGCCAGTGCCTGGGCCGGGATCAGCACCCCGGACTTCGTCGACGTCCCGACCGATTCCCTTCTGGAGCAGCTGGGGACGCGGTTGGGCTGGGCGGCACGCACCGTGGAGCTGCCGGCCGGGCGCTACGAGACGTTGATGCCGCCTTCGACGGTGGCCGACATGATGATCTATCTCGGCTGGACGATGAGCGGCCGCGGAGCCCAGGAAGGCCGCACCGCGCTGGCGGCACCCGGCGGCGGCACCCGGGTGGGGGAGCGGCTGACGGAACTGCCGCTGACGTTGTACTCCGACCCGCACGCGTACGGGCTGGAGTGCGCGCCGTTCGTTGCCACCGGCACGTCCTCGGAGACGGCGTCGGTGTTCGACAACGGCCTGGACATCGGGTGTGTGGACTGGATTCGGGGCGGGGTGATCAACGCGCTGGCCTATCCGCGGGCCGTGGCCGCCGAGTTCGGTGCCCCGGTCGCCCTGCCTGCCGACAACCTGTTGATGACGGGCGGTTCGGCCAGCATGGACGAGATGATCGCCTCGACCGAGCGTGGGCTGCTGTTGACCACGCTGTGGTACATCCGCGAGGTGGATCCGACCACGCTGCTGCTGACCGGGCTGACCCGCGACGGTGTCTATCTGGTCGAAGACGGCCAGGTGACCGCGGCGGTGAACAACTTCCGGTTCAACGAGAGCCCCCTGGATCTGCTGCGCCGGGCCACCCAGGCCGGGATCGCCGAGCCGACGCTGCCGCGCGAGTGGGGTGACTGGGCGACCCGGGCGTCGATGCCGTCCCTGCGCATTCCCGACTTCCACATGTCGTCGGTGAGTCAGGCGCAATGACGGCGGCTGCGATCAACTGAGTTCGTCGAACCGGATGAGCGCGGCGTCGAGGTCGTCCCCGTCGAACAGTTCAGAACGATTGAACAGGTGGCCGTCGACAGTCATGACGACGATATCGCGCCATTCGGCGGCGAAACCGTCTTGTGACATCCCGTGCGCCACGTGGGTGACGACCGCTCCGAAGCTGCTGAGCCGATGCACCGCTGCGATATAGATGGTGGTGTCTGGTGAATCGGCCCAGGCGGCCTGGATGTAGGGGATCATGTCCCCGGACTCGAAACCTGCTCCCCGCCGGTGGTCAATGCTGATCCAGTCCGGCGTCGTCGGAAAGACTTCGCGCCGGTTGAACCCGTCATAGGCGGCCGTGACCAGCGACCACGTCTGCGCACAGGCGGCGGCCTCGTCGGCGATGTAACGGGCGTCGAGTTCGGCCAGCGCGGTGTCGAGGTCGTCGATGTCGAAGGACATGGTCAGCTGTATGAGACCGGCGGAGTCGAGTTGCACCAGATGCAACAGCTCGACGGATATCGGGCGGTCGGGATCATCGATGTCGCGATAGCAGTCGCGGGTCAGCGAGAGCCGGGATCCGCGCACGGCGATGGGTTTGACTTCCATCCGCCAGGTGCTTGGGACCGTTGTCACCGTGGCGTCGATGACTTTCCGCCGATCTGGGCCCTCGAGCACAGAACGCAGACCTTTGCGCCGGTCGTCATACCGGCCGTCCTCGCTGGTAAGGGCGAAGATCGCGTCCCCGTCACGGCGGTTGAAAGCGTCGGCAGCGAGTACGCAGCGCCGTGTGGCTGCGTTCTCCAGCGCAGATCTCGATCGGCTCAGCTCGTCGAATCTGGCGAGTGCGTCGTCGAGATCGGCCTCGTCGAATACTTCGCAGCGGCTGATCATTTCGCCCTCGACCGTGAACAGCACGACTTCGCGCCATTCGGCCTCGAACCCCTCTTGTGAGGTCCCGCGCACCACTTGGGTGACGACTGCACCCAAGCCATTCAGCCGATGCACCGCCTCGCCGTAGCACCCGACGTTGGGCGCGAGGTCCCACGTAGCGCGCATATAGGCGGCCAACTCACCGGGGGCGAATGCCCTCCCGCGACGATGATCGACATTCTCCCAGTCGAGTTCGGGAAATTCGCGTTGGTTGAAGGCGGCATAGCCCGCGGTTATTACCGACCACGTGTGTGCGTAGGCCGCCGCTTCGCCGGCCAGGTAGCGGGCGTCAAGCTCGGCGAGGGCGGCCTCGAAGTCGTCGGGGTCAAACGAGACACTCGCCGCCAACCGCCCCTCCGCATTGAACTCCCCGACGTCGAGTTGCTCGGCGACGAATGCCTCGGGGTCTTGATCCCGGAATGAGAAGACGCTCCGAGTGAGGATGAGGTGCTCCCCGCGCGTCGCGATGTCGCTCACGTCGACGTCGGTGATATTGAGGTCGGCGACAGCCCGCATGTTGGCCAGGGCAGCCTCTCGGCCGTGTCGAATCCCGGCGTTCACGATGCTGCGGTGGTCGTCGTGGTAGTAGTCGTCGGCCCATATATCGGCCATAGCGGCCCAGTCATGGTTGGTGAACTGGGCTAGGAAGCGTTGGGACGCCTGACTTGCCATATTGTGCAATCGCCGCGTCTTGCGCGACTGCAGCTCCTCCAGCCGTGCCAGTGCGGTGTCGAGGTCTGCCTCGTCGAACATCTCGCAGTGGCTGATCAGACCGCCGTCGACCACGAGGGTGTCGACCATGCGCCACTCGACGTCTGAGCCGTCTTGCGATGTCCCCTTGGCCACATGCGTGATCACTGCGCCGCGGTCGGTCAACCGATGTACGGCTTCGACGTAGATGAAGGTTCGCTCCATGTCTGCCAGCGCGACGCGAAGGTATGCCATCAAGTCGCCCGCCCCGACGATCGCAAGCGCCCGATGGTCGACATCGGTGAAGGCGGGCATGGTCGTCGGCGTGTCGCCCCGATTCAGCGCGCCGAAAGCCGTTGTGATCGCCGACCAGGTGGTGGAACACCCGGCCGCTTCGCCCGCGAGATACCGCGCATCGAGCACGGCCAATGCGTCAGCGGAGTCGTCAGCATCGAAGATGACACCTGCCGCGAGCCGTCCGTCGGTGTCGATCTCGATGACGCTGAGTATCTCGCCATGAAACGCATCGGGCCGGTGCTCATGTTCCGACAGTCGGTCAAGGCAGAGGGCGAGGTGCTCGCCGCGGGTGGCCACGACCGTCGACATCATGTTCGTATCAAGCTCGGCGAGAACCCGCATGTCGGCGATTGCGACATCTCGCCCCCGTCTGACCCCGGCGCCCACCACGCGCCGCCGATCGTCGGTGCAGATATTGTCGGCTGACATAGCTGCCATGGCGGCCCAGTCACGCGCCGCGAAGTGTTCCCGCCAGCGCTCAGCCATCTTGCTTGCCAAGTTCCCGAGCGGCAGTCGAGGATGTGCCTTTTCGCACTCCGCGTGCAGCGCATCGAGTTCAGCGATTGCGGCGTCCATGTCTTCGAAGTCGAACGATATCCGCAGTGCGATCCGGTCATCCGCGCCGAGACCGAACAGCTGGAGTATGTCCTCCTTCGGCGCCCCAGGGCTGACGTCGGCAGTGCCTACCTCCAGCCGGGTGAGTGCGAGGCGTTCGCCCCGCACTGATACCACCATGTTCCGGTGCCGCACGGTGAACATCGCACGGTAACGCCTTGCTTCGCGGGCCCATTCGATTGCCGGGAGGTTGTGGGGGCCGAAACCAACCAACCTGCGGCGGCTCTCGACCAAGACCGTGGGCGCGTACAGCTGCTCGACCTCTTGCCAGGCTTCCCGATCAAAAGCTGCTTCGATGCGGCGGACTACTCGCACGCATGCATTGACCGGTTCGACGGGCGGTTCTTCGGGCGGCGGTGGTGCGGTGTGCATGTCGTGATCACCGAAGATCCGGCGCGCCTTGGCGACAAGCGCTTCCGCGCCTTTCCGCTCGTAGAGCCCCGTCGCTCGCTCCGCCGCGGCTCGCGCTCCCTGCGTGTCGCCGGCGGCGTGGCGCACCGTCGCCAGTGCCAGGCAGGCATCGCCGTGATCGACCAGGGCGTCGGTGCGTTCAGCCAGGTTTATGGCAGCTTCGGCGAACCGGCGGGCTTGCTCATGATCACCGCGGCGCGCCGCCAACAGCGCGCGCAGAGTCCGCCAGGCGATGGACGCCTTCAGCGCATGACCCGCGAGACGCTCACTCTCAGTGCACAACTGCTCGGCTTCGGCATCTCGGCCAAGCGCCAGGCAGGCACGGCCAAGCAGGGCAGCGGTCTCGGCGGTGTCGGTGTCCATCCTCATGCGACGAAAACCGTTGTAGGCCTGACGTAGGTGTGGCTCGGCGCCGCCTGGGTCATCGAGAACCAGCTCAATGATTCCGGCGAACTGCTCCACCTCGAGCAATGCATGGCGCAGGCCGATCTCGGCCACGGTGCGCCGCGCCGAGTCGATCATTCGTCGGGCGGTGGCGGCACGGCCGCGGAACGCCTCTAGGACGGCTTGGCATCGCGTCGACGTCGCCTCCACCGCAGGAGAATCCGTCGTGATACGCAACAGCCGTACCACATCAAGACAACGCCCACCGGCACGCGGAACCGGGCTGGGACCCCATAGTGCGGCCAGAGGCGCTCCCGCCAGCACGGCGTTGACCCGGCGCTGCTCGCGGGCGTGCCGCGCCGCGGTCAGCGCCCTGTCCAGCGCGATCTCGCAGTCGCCGATTCGCCCAAGACGGGCAAGGCATCCCGCCCGCACGGTGTGGGCTTTGGCTTCTCCTTCGGGGTCGCCCAATCCGGCCAGCCGGTCGGCGGCCGCGCCCAACGCGGCCTCGATCTCGTCCAATCGCTCCGGATGCATCAGCATCGACAGTTGGCCGTCGAAGCAGGTCGCCCACGCCGCCAACCGAGCCGAATCCACCGTCGCCGCCTGCAATTGCGAGACCGCGTGGGTGGCCGCCGTCACCTCACCGGCGGCCAGCAGCGCCTCGCAGCGCGCGACCAGCAGATCCGCGGTCTGGTCGCCCCGATCGGGCAGCTCGTCGTCGATCTCCTCCAGGGCGTGCAGCGCCCGGTCGTACAGATCGGCGGCGGCTTCGTAGGCCAGGCGCGACATCGCCTGGTCTGCCGCTCGCCGGCAGTATTCGACGGCTTTGGCCGCGTTTCCCGCCCACGCGCATTCGAAATAGTGGTATGCCAGTTCTCCCAGCAGCTCCTCGTCGGTGCCGTGGGTGGCCTCCAGCGTGGCGGCGATGCGCTGGTGCAGTCGCATGCGCCGCACCGAGGCCAGCTCGGCAATCAGTGCCTGCCGAACCAGGGCGTGGTTGAACCGGTATCGACCGCCGGGTTCTTCGATGACGATGCCGGCCTTGCAGGCCTCGTCGAAGTCGTCGACCAGGTCGCGTCCGACCACCCGCTCCACGAGGTCCACGGCGAAGTGGCTGCCGACCACGGCGGCGGCGGCCAGGGACGTGTTGGTCTCTGCCGGAAGACGCGACAGCCTGCGGCTCACGGCTTCACGCACACCCTGCGGCAAGGTGTTGGGATCCCAGACTCCGCCACTTTCCGCCACGTGGCGCAGTGCCTCGATCAAGAAGAACGGGTTGCCGCCGGTCACCGATGCCAATGCCCGGGCGAGCTGTTCGTCGTCGTAGCCGGCCTCGGCGATATAGGCGGTCACGTCGTCGGCGCCGAGGCCCCCGAGGGAGAGGCGGTCTGCGGTGCCGTCCCGGCTAAGGTCGGCGAGCATTGCCGCCAGGGGATGAGATCGGTCGAGGTCGGTACTTCGGTACGTCGCGACGATCTGCACCCGGGTGTGATCGCCGAAACGCAGCAGATGCCGCAGCAGCAACAGTGTCGGTTTGGCCGCCCAGTGCAGATCGTCGAGTATCAACACCACGGGCGCACCGGCAGAGGCCAGTTCCAGCAGCCCGACCACGGCGTCGAAGAGCGCATAACGTTCGGTGTCAGGGTCGGCGCGGGGCGCCGCGGACAGATCTGGGAGTAGCTCGCTCAAGCTGGGAATCAGAGCAAGCAGCGCCTCAACGCCGCGCAATCCGCGGAGTCGGTGTGTGCCGATGCAGGGTACGAGTGAGCGCAGCGCTTCGGCGAATGGCTGATAGGGCGCTCCGAGGTCCTCGTCGGACCGGCCGTACAAGACGACGGCGCCCTGCTCGAAGGCCTGTCGCGACCATTCACCGGCCAGACGCGTCTTGCCCACACCGGGTTCGCCTGCGATCAGCATTGCGTGAATGCCGCCTGCCAGCACGACATTCCACGCGGCGGCCAGTCGTTCCAGCTCCAGACCGCGCCCCACGAACCGCCCGGGGCCGGTCAGCACCGCGGGCAGATCGGGCCGCTCGAAGGGTTCGCCGAGGGGCTCCTCGGGCTGCTGCGCGGTCTGCGGGCGGAGCTCGAAGACATGCTCCGGTCGCGGCAGGTTACGCAGTGCGCGCATCCCGAGGTCGTCGAGGACGACGTCGTCGGGCAGGGTGTCGATGACGAGCTCGGCCGTAGCGCCTGAGCACAGGATCTGGCCGCCGGCGGCCAGTGACCGCAGACGGGCGGCGCGGTTGACCGCGCGACCGAAGTAGTCGCCGTCGCGCAGCTCGACTTCGCCGGTGTGCAGGGCGATCCGGATGCGCATGGGGTCATGGAGAGCCCACGGCTCGTGGGCGATGGCGTCTTGCAGCTCGATGGCCGCGGCGGCCGCCGCTGAGGGCCGGTCGAAGACCGAGAAGGTGGCATCGCCTTCGCCACGCGTTTTGATGAGCCGCCCGCCGCGGGAGGTGACGACCTGTTCGACGAGTTCGTCGTGGCGCGCGAGCGCTTTTCCCATGGCGTCGGCATCGGCCTCCCACGCGGCCGTCGATCCCTCGATATCGGTGAGCAGAAAGGTCACGGCCCGGGTCACCGACGGAAGGTGCTGGGTCACCGGGTGATCCAGTGCGGAGTCCTGGGCGACGATCGCGGCCGCCAGCCGCCGCAATTCCGGTCCCGGGTCGACACCGAGCTCGTCGGCGAGCAGCGATCGCGCTCGTTGATAGGCGCCCAGCGCTTCGCCCTGCCGGCCGGCACGGTAGAGGGCCAGCATGAGCTGGGCCCAGCGCCGTTCGCGCAGCGGCGCCTCGGCCACCGCGGCCTCCAGTTCGCCGATGAGTTCGGCGGCGCGCCCCGTCGCCAGCAGTGCATCGGCCCGGTCCTCGACCATCGCGGCGTGGCCCTCGATCCAGCGGGTCCGTTCCGAGGCGCCCCGGCGGGAACCGGGAAGTTCGGGTGCTCCGCGCCAGAGGCACAGCGCCTCCTCGAAACACGCCGCCGCCTGATTGGCATCCCCGGCCGCCGCTGCGTCTCGGCCGGCTTTGGCCGCGAGTAGGTAGCGCGGGGCGTCCACCTCGGTCGCGTCCAGAACCCAGCCCGCGCCCTCGGTGCGGACGAACCCGTCGCCCAGCGCCCGCCGCAGCGCCGAGATGTGGGTTTGTAGGGCTTTGGCGGCGGTGCGCGGGGGATCCTGGCCCCAGAGCAGATCGATCAGCGTTTCGGCGGGCACGACCGCGCCACCGCGCAGTCCCAGCATCGTGAGGATCGCACGCGGTTTGGCGCCCGGGATGGCGACCGAGGCGCCGTCCCGCCGGGCCTGGAGAGGTCCCAAAACCCCCAGCTCCACGGTTTGAATGGTAGTCACGGGAGAATCGTCGGTGGGCCGATTCAACAGGCGGTCAAGATCCGGTAAAGGCTCGATTCGCCCCCGCTGCCGGGGCCTGCCGCGACGCCGGGCCGCCTGTTCGGCCCCCTGAGCATCGCGACGAATCCGTCGGTAAAATTCGGCTCTTATGAGCGAACGTGTGGAGCGGCTGGAGTTTCAGGCTGAGGCTCGTCAGCTGCTGGATTTGATGGTCCACTCGGTGTACTCCAACAAGGACGCGTTCTTGCGGGAGCTGATCTCCAACGCCTCCGACGCATTGGACAAGCTGCGGCTCGAGGCCTTCCGCAACAAGGACCTGGAAGTCGACACCTCCGATCTGCACATCGAGATCGACGTGGACAAGGCGGCGCGCACCCTGACGGTCCGCGACAACGGCATCGGCATGTCACGCGACGAGGTGGTGGATCTGATCGGCACCCTGGCCCGCTCCGGCACCGCCGAGCTGCGCCAGCAACTGCGGGAAGCCCGCGACGCCGAGGCGTCCGAGGAACTGATCGGCCAGTTCGGGGTGGGGTTCTACTCGGTGTTCATGGTCGCCGACCGGGTCGAGATGCTCACCCATAAGGCCGGCGAGAGCGAGGCCGTCCGGTGGGAGTCCAGCGGTGATGGCACCTACACCATCGAATCGGTCGAGGACGCGCCGCAGGGGACGTCGATCACCTTGCACCTCAAGCCTGAGGATGCCGAAGACGCGCTGCACGACTACACCTCCGAGTGGACGATCCGCAGCCTGGTCAAGAAGTATTCCGACTTCATCGCCTGGCCGATCCGGATGCAGGTGGAGCGCCGCACGCCGCCGGCCGAGGAAGGCGGCGAAGAGACGGTCACCGTCGAGACCGCGACGCTGAACTCGATGCAGGCGCTGTGGGCACGGCCCAAAGACGAAGTCTCCCAAGAGGAATACAACGAGTTCTACAAGCACATCTCGCACGCCTGGGACGATCCGCTCGAGGTCATCGTGATGAAGGCCGAAGGCACGTTCGAATACCAGGCCTTGCTGTTCATCCCGTCGCACGCGCCGGTGGACCTGTTCAACCGGGATGCTCACGTGGGCGTGCAACTGTATGTCAAACGCGTGTTCATCATGGGCGACTGCGATCAGCTGATGCCCGAGTACCTGCGCTTCGTCAAGGGTGTCGTCGACGCAGCGGACATGTCGCTGAACGTCTCCCGGGAGATCTTGCAGCAGGACCGGCAGATCAACGCCATCCGCCGGCGGCTGACCAAGAAGGTGCTCTCGACCATCAAGGAGCTGCAGTCGCAGCGGCCCGAGGACTACCGCACCTTCTGGACCGAGTTCGGTCGCGTGGTCAAGGAAGGACTGCTCTCCGACTTCGACAATCAGCAGACCCTGCTGGAGATCAGTTCCTTCGCCTCGACGCACAGCGACTCCGAGTCCACCACGCTGGCCGAATACGTCGAACGGATGAAAGACGGTCAGGAGCAGATCTTCTACGCCACCGGCGAATCGCGTCAGCAACTGCTGAAGTCGCCGCATCTGGAGGCGTTCAAGGCCAAGGGCTACGAGGTGCTGCTGCTGACCGACCCGGTCGACGAGCTGTGGGTGAACACCGTCGCCGAGTTCGACGGCAAGCCGCTGCAGTCGACGGCCAAGGGCGAGGTGGATTTGGACTCCGAGGAGGACAAGGCAGCGCACGAAGCCGAGCGCAAGGAACAGCAGAAGGATTTCGCCGACCTGATCTCCTGGCTGGAGCAGACCCTGGCCGAGCACGTCAAAGAGGTCCGGCTGTCGACGCGGCTGACCGAGTCCCCGGCCTGCCTGATCACCGACACCTTCGGGATCACTCCGGCATTGGCGCGCATCTACCGCGCCAACGGTCAGGATGTGCCGGTCGGCAAACGCATTCTGGAGATCAACCCGACCCACCCGCTGATCACCGGTCTGCGGCAGGCGCACGCCGAGCGCAGCGACGATCCCGGCCTGGCCGAGACCGCGGAGTTGCTCTACGGCACAGCGCTGTTGGCCGAAGGCGGAGCACTCGAGGATCCGGCCCGCTTCGCCGAGCTGCTGGCGCACCGGCTGGCGCGCACCGTCTGAGCCGGGCCCGGCTAGGGCACCAGTACCACCTTGCCGACGTTTTCGCGGGCCGCCAGAATGCGGTGGGCCTCCGGGGCGTTGGCGAACGGCACCGCCGCATGCACCACCGGGGCGGCGATCCCGTCGGCCAGCGCCGCGGTCAGCGGGGCGATCCAGGGGCCGAGGGTGCCGCGGTCGTCCCACAGGCGCAGCATGTTCAGGCCGATGACGGTCTTGGACTGCTCCATCTGCGTGATGAGACTGAACCCGCGCAGCATCGCCGCCGCCTGCGGCGCCGCGCGCAGCAGCGAGCGTTTCTCGCCCTGCTGCAGCGACGAGATGCCGTAGGCGACCAGGCGTCCGCCGGGACGTAACAGCGCGAACGAGCGCCGCAGCGAGGTGCCGCCGAGCCCGTCGAGCACGATGTCGTACGGCGGCAGGTCACGCCACCAGCCTTTGCGGCGGTAGTCGAGCGCCCGGTCGATACCCAGCGCGGTGAGCTGGGCGTGCTTGCCCGGCGACGCGGTGCCGTGCACGACCGCGCCGGCGGCCTTGGCCAGCTGGATCGCCGCGATGCCGACCCCGCCGGCCGCGGCGTGCACCAGAACCCGCTCACCGGCCTGCAGCGATCCGTAACCGTGCAGCGCCGCCCAGGCCGTCGAGTAGTTGACCGGAATCGCGGCGCCCTCTTCGAAACTCATCGACGGCGGCAGCGTCACCGTGTCGGCGGCATTGGCGTTGACGATCTCGGCATAGCCACCGAAACGGGTGCCGGCCAGAACCCGCTCGCCGACGCGCGCCGGGTCCACACCCTCGCCGACGGCCTCGATGACCCCGGCGACCTCATAGCCGACCACGGCGGGCAGCTTCGGCGCATCGGGATACAGCCCGACGCGGGCCAGGTGGTCGGCGAAGTTCACCCCGGCCGCACGGACCGCGATCCGCACCTGGCCGGCCGCCGGAGGGGGCGGATCGGGACGATCCTGTACCCGCAGCACCGACGGGGGACCGTGCTTGGTGATGACGACGACGCGCATGGGCCTCAGCCTATTGCCCGCCCGGGCCATAATCCTTGGCATGGACATCCTCGCTGAGCTGAATCGGTTGGAGGCGTTGGCGGGCGGGCCGGCGGCCGAGTCCGATCCCGCGGTGGCCGAGTTCACAGAGCAGTTCTGTGTCGATGTCTCGCTGATCACTGATGATCAGCGCAGCCGGCTGTGGGAAGCACTGGGGGAGCAGACGCCCGGGGCGGTCGTGCAGATGTTCGTCGCCGATTTTGCGCCGCGGGTGCGTGCCGGCCTCGCTGCCCTGGGGATAGCCGGCTCGTCACCTGCGGCTGGCGGGGATACCTCGGGCCAGCTGGCCGACGCGCTGTTCAACGGGTTCATGCCCGCGGTAGCCCGGATGCGGTCCCTGGATGCGGTGACCTCCGAGGTGGTGCGGCTGCGCGGTGCGGCTCAGCACAACTGCCGGCTGTGCAAGTCGCTGCGGGAGACGACTGCCCTGGATGCGGGCGGATCTGAGTCGCTCTACGACGACATCGAACGTTTCGAGGAGTCGGTGTTGCTCAGCGACGCGCAGAAGGCCGCGCTGCGCTACGTCGACGCGCTGATCTGGTCGCCAACGCACATCGACGCCGAGGTGGTCGCCGGGGTACGCCGGCACTTCACCGACGAGCAGGCCGTCGAGCTGACTCTGGACGTGATGCGCAACGCTGGGAACAAGATTGCGGTGGCGCTGGCTGCCGACGCCGCGCGGGTCGCCGACGGCACCGAGCGCTATCTGCTGGACGCCGACGGCCAGACGGTGTTCGGCTGAGCTCAGTCGGCGTGCCGCGCCAGGAACTCCAGGATGGCGTCGGCGAAGACGTCATTGCGGTCCCCGGCGACCATGTGGCCGGCGCCGGCGACGTCGACGAACTCCACCTGCGGGAATCGGGCCAGGAACTCCTCGGCGTTGGCGGCGCTGACCAGGTCGCTGAGCTGGCCTCGCACCAGCAGCATCGGGACACCGCCCTCGAGGATGGTGCGCACCGCGGCGTTGAGCCGGTCGACGTCGTGGATCTCCATCGGCCCTTGGTGCTCGGGGCCACGGATGAACTCCGGGTCCCAGTGCCAGTACCAGCGGTCGCCGCGCCGGCGCAGGTTGGTGGTGAGGCCCTGGAGGTCGGCGGGGCGGGGCCGGTGCGGGTTGTAGGCGGCGATCGCGTCGGCGACCTCATCAAGGGAGTCGAAACCGGATTCCATGTTCTCGGCCATGAACGCCTGCACGCGCTCAGCGCCGGAGGCGTCCATGTTGGGCACGATGTCGACCAGCACCACCGCGCTGGCGGCCCCGGGCGCCAGTTCGCCGGCGAGCAGCATTGCAGTGCACCCGCCCAGCGAGGCACCCACGAGCACCGGGTCTGGCGGCAGAGTGCGCAGCACCTCGTGGACGTCGGTGGCGAAGCTGACCAGGCGGTAATCGCCCTGGTTCGCCCAATCCGACTCGCCGTGGCCGCGCAGGTCGACGGTGACCGCTTGCCAGCCGCGTGCGGCCACCGCCGCGGCGGCCCGGCCCCAGGATCGGCGGGTCTGCCCACCGCCGTGCAGGAACACAACGGCGCGGGCGTCGGGGTCACCATGGCGGTCGGAGATGATCCGGAGATCGCCGGGGGTGTGGGTGACGAACGTTTCGGCGGTCATCCTGGGATCGTAAGCCGAGGCCGATCGGTGCCCGTCAGACGGCCGGTCGAACCCCTATCGAGCTGCGGAAATGCGAGCTAGAATGGCTTATTCCCTAGGAGCGCGCCATGGCACGTCACCTCGCCCTCGTCTACGGGGTGCTCAACTATCTGGTCTTCCTCGCTGTCTTCGCCTATGCCGTCGGGTTCGTGGGAGATCTCGTGGTGCCGCGCACCGTCGACCACGGACCGCAGGCGCGCCCGGTCGCGGCGCTGGCCATCGACGTGTTGCTGCTGAGCCTGTTCGCCGTGCAGCACAGTGTGATGGCCCGGCCGGTGTTCAAGCGGTGGCTGACCCGGGTGGTGCCGGTGAGTATCGAGCGCAGCACCTTTGTTCTGGCCTCGAACGTGGTTCTGGCCCTCTTGTTCTGGCAGTGGCGTCCGATTCCGGCGGTGGTCTGGGAGGTGACGGCCCCGGCGGGCCGGATAGCGCTGTGGGTGTTGTTCTGGCTCGGCTGGGGGATAGCGCTGGTGTCGACCTTCCTGATCAGCCATGTCGACCTGTTCGGGCTGCGCCAGGTCTACCAAGCGTGGCGGGACCAGCCCTACACCACCGTCGGGTTCCGGACACCGATGCTGTATCGGCTGGTGCGGCATCCGCTGATGCTGGGCTTCCTGATCGCGTTCTGGTCGACGCCTCAGATGACCGCCGGCCACCTGCTGTTCGCCGCGGCGACCACCGCCTACATCGCGATCGCGGTGCGCTTGGAGGAGGGCGACCTGATCCGGTTGCTCGGCGACCAGTACCGGCAGTACCGCGGCGAGGTCCCGATGCTCGTTCCGCGGCGGGTGCGCTGACTTCTGTATCAGCGGCAGCGAAAGTGCCGCACCGCCGTGTCGTCTACGGCCCCGGCGGGCGCTAATGTCATGGTCGCCAGATAGACCAGGGGGCGGTAGCTCAGTCGGTTAGAGCCGCGGACTCATAATCCGTTGGTCGTGGGTTCGAGCCCCACCCGCCCTACCATCAATCGTCCGCGAGGCGTACGTGAGCCCAGTGCCGGGCGCAATGCCCTTATCGGTGCATCACACCGAAAAGAACGAGTTGAACAGCGCTTGGATCAGTTCACCGGTGTCGAGGGTGGGAATATCGTTGAACGTGGTCATCCCGTCGACGGTCGCGGTGGCCGAGTCGATTTGGTCTGCCGTCAAGCCGAAGTAGACCTGATGAATCGCCAATCCGTACAGCAGGTCTTGCCAACTCGTGTTTCCCAACAGCAGGTCCCACCAACTCTTGCCCAAGTTGTCGGCGAAGACGTCGCCTTCGATGTTGAATACCTCGGTCGGGTACAGGTCGGTGGGGACAGCAGCGGGGTTGGCGCCGAGCATCACGAAACGTAAAGCCTCGGTGGGTACGCCGGCTTCGGCGAGTTGCTCCTGGGCGTAGGAAGCGATGAGGCTGCTCTGGGAGTAGGTGAAGATGGTCAGCGGGTCGGTGCAGACGCCCGAGGCGTCGCAGCCCATCTCGCCGGCGTGGTAGTCGGCGAGGATCGCATCGACGAGGATCGCCTGACCCTGCGGAACGCTGTTCAAGAAGTCCCAGCTGTTGGGCATGGTCAGCGGCAACGTCGACGCCAGGGTGCCGTTGTAACCCAGTGGCTCGAGGTACAGGTCGATCCCGTTGCTGATGTAGTTGGCACTTGGTGTCGGGATTCCGGTCGGGCCCAGGACCAACGCGTCGGTTGAGCCGTAGAGGAATTCGTAATTGTCGTTGGCGGCGTTGGCTGCACCGGCCAGGCCCAGCGCGGCGCCACACAGTACGGCGCCGAAGATGATCTGCTTCATCGATCCCCCCTTGATCGCAACAATCACTGACGATGTCGCCAAGCTGATTGGACGACACGTGACTGCGCCGTGCGACATGCCCCCGAAGATGTCGAATCGTGCGCCGCGCCGTCCGCCGGCGACTGACAGAATTATTGCAAGCAGCGTCAATTTGGTGGGGCGAATCAAGATAGTCGCAGAAGAAAGTTGACGAACGTCAGTGCCGTTGAGGTGTGGGGTTCGGGCGCCGCGGGGCCCGTCGGATGGGCTCGCCCCTGCGGCGTCGGCGCCCGGTACCGCGGGCCGGCTCGCAAGCCGCAGACCTAAAAATCACCCGTTCCCGCGGTTGAGGACGGCCAAAATTGAGCGCTTCCATCGCAGTTTGCGTGCTGAATTCCTCAGCAACCGAGAGCCGTTCGCTCACCTGCGTATAGCACCGCCCGCCCGCACCAAGCCATCTTCAGGGCCACACCAGCTCAACGGTTTTCCCTAGGGCGGTCAAGACCGCAGCGCGGACCAGCCGCGGTGAGGTAAGAAACAAACGGGCGTTCCGCATCCGCGGAAAGGCCCAATCACTACCTAGAGTGTCACGGATCAACCGAAGAAGGTCCGTCAAAGGATCAACCGACGTTGAACAGCCCTACAGCTTTTGGTATCGCAGAGCTGCTTGCTCAGGTTCTGCGCTGGCGGTTCCTTACCTTGAAACTCCACTCAATGGCAGCGGCCAGGCTAGGGGAGTAGTACGCACGATCTGTGGTCTTCTTGTAGCGCAGTGAGCCGGGATGCTCGGGGAACAGCAGATATGTGGTGTCTGGGTCCACTTTGCGCGGGGCTTCGAATGGCCAGGGGAGTTCGTGGCCATCGCCGTAGTGCGCCCGTAATTCTGCTCTGGCGTCTTGGCCCAAGCCTATGGCGAGGACAGGTCCGACCAGTTTCAGTTCCTCATGGAGAAATCGCCGACAGTTATTGATCTCCAGGCGCTTGGACTTGCGGTTTCCGGGCGGGTGGCAGTGGACGACATTCGTGATGAAGATCTGGTCCTTGCGCTGCCCTGCCTGGTCGAGTGCATCATCGATGTAACGACCGCTGCCGCCAGTGAACGGTACGCCCGTTTCCATGCACTGACGGCACAAACTTTGCCCGACGATGACCACGGGGGAATCTACCGAGCCAAACCCCGGTGCTGATTCGGTTTCCTGTGGAATGTTCATTCCCGGACACGCCCGGCACGTTCGAATTTCTGCGGCAATGGCATCCATTTGCCGCTGCTTGGTGGCCGTCATATGGTGTTGCACCTCAGATTCATTTGGTAATCGGTGACCAGCACTTCTGGTCACCGTAGTACCGGTTTGCAGTGTTGTGGATTGGTTTACCGCAAAGGTCTGACAATGCTGCGGCAGCGCCTAACCTGGGGAGCCGTACAAAGTGACGTCGGAACTCTAGCGATCGGTAGCTCGCACGCTTGTCGGACCGGCGCGACAGTATGGCGCTATGAAGTTCGGAATTGCATCCGCCACGGCTGCTGCCGGCGCCACCGCCATCTGGCTGGCCGCGGCTGCGCTCGCTGCTCCGGTCGGTGCCGAGCAGGGCCATTCGCCGCCGGGGTGTGGATTCACGAGCCAATTGCCGTGGTCACCATGCGCGGCGGTACCGCCGTGGGGCCATCGGTACCCCGGCGGATACGACTGGTCAGGCAAAGAGCCGGGCAAGTGGGGTCCGGGCGGCTACCACTACTGCGATTACCGCGAGGGGTGCCCGTGACGCCGTGACGGGCCCCCGCCGCACCACAAACCCGCGCGTTTCTCCTCGCTGACCTGCGTTCCTAGAGTTACCGTAGTGGCTCCAGTCATGAAATGAGTGTTGTGGGATCAGTCAGCCGCCACCCCCGTATCACCGTCGGCATCGCAGCCCTGGCCGCCGGTGCCCTCGTCATGCCGCCGTCGGTGGCGCCGCCTCCGCCGGCTGTCACGCGCGCAGTCGAGTTGGCGGCCAATCCGCTGGACCCCTACGTAGACCTGGTCACCAACACGTTCAACAATCTGGTCACCATCGGCGGGCACTGGCTCGAAGACCCGCTGCCCACGGTGGTGCAGCTCGTCACGAACTGGTTCGGCTATGTGGAGACGACGTTCGACTTGTTGGGTGCCACGGCGCGGTCGTTCGTCGACGGCCTGATCAACCTGCCCGGACAGCTGGAAGTCCTGTTCGGTGCCATCGAGGCCGGGAACATCGTGGAGGCGCTCGGGCAGGGCATCATCGTCGTGTTGAGCGCGTTTCCGGTCCTCGGATTGGTGGACCACCTGGTGGCGATTCCTTACGGAATCGTGGGCAACGTCGTCAGCGCGGCCATGGCCACGCTGCATGCGGTCCAGGTGCCGGTCGGGCTGGCCGCGCTGAGCTCGGTGCAGGCCGCGTTCGCCGAGGTGGGAACGATTGCCCGCGACTTCATCGACGACCTGTCCTCCGGAGATATCGCCGGTGCGCTGGTCGGGTTGATCGGTGCGCCGGCCCAACTTCTCGACGCGTTCCTCAACAGTGAAACCCCCGGCCTGGCAGGACTTCTCGCGCCCTTCGAAGATGTGAACCAATCCGGGTTCGTCGACGCCCTGGTGAACTATCTGCCGCGTGCCGTCGCCGAATCGATCGGCGCCCCCTACTCACCGCTCGCCGAACCGCTCGTGCCGGACGTCGCAGACATCGCAGGCATCGCGCTCGCCGAACCCCTCGTGCCGGACGTCGTAGACATCGCGCTCGCCGAACCGCTGCTGCCGGACGTCGCAGACGCCGTGCTCGCCGATCCGGGCGACCTGCTGCCCGAGTTCTGAACCTTCCGGCGCCGATGACGCCGGCGGGCCCCTGCTCCGGTAAATCCAAGCCAAGTTAACCCGAAGAACGTATTGCGCTTGTTCTGTGATCGTGTCGTGTTACGGGTGTGATTTTTGTTGCCCATTGTTACGGACGTTGCATGAGCGTTCTGAGAGCGAGTCGGTGTCGTAACCGAATGAGGAGTTTGGTTCGTGGGTCAAGGGGCAGTTGAGCGGTCTCGGCGCCACCTGGGGTGGACCGCCCCGGCGAGGACCATAAAACGCCGACTGCGCTGGACGGCCGTGATCGCCGTTCTCTCAGTGCTTTCCGGCGGAGCGGGGATCGCCTCGGGCGTGCCGGCGGTGCCGTTCGCGTCGAGCGCCCAAGTGCAGAACGTGATGGCCGTGACCACCACCTCCACCCCCGTGACGGCCGGACTGGTGGCCAACCCGGCCAACCCCGCCGCCCAGTTCACGATCGTCACCCCGCCCGCGCACGGCACCGTGACCGTCAGCGACGCCACCTTCACCTACACCCCGGCCACCGGCTATGTCGGCACCGACGCCTTCAGCTACACCACGGCCGATGACGCCTCGTTCTCGAACCCGGCTACCGTGGGCATCCAGGTGGTGTCCGAGTCGTCGGCGCCGCCGTCGCTGGCCACCGCCTGCACCGACCTGGGCCCGGCGTTCAATCCGGTGTGTACGGCGATCGGCGATGTCACCGATCCGCTGGTACAGGCTTGCAGCACAGTCGGTTCGGTGGCGGCCTGTAGCTGGTTCGGCGGCAACAAGCACGGGTTGATCAGCGCCTGCTTCGACGTCGCCACCGGACAGCTCGCCGTGACATGCAAGACCCTCGACGCCGCAGCGCAACTGGTGGCCAGCCAATGCCGGGTGATCAACGGCCCGATCAACTACTGCGCCCTGCGCGGCGGCAGTCCCATCGGCGACGCCAGCGTGCAGAAGTACCTTGCCGGGCCGGTGCACCGGGCGCTGGTTCAGCAGTACCGGCTGACCCTGGACCTACCTCTGCGGGACGCCCAGCTGCCGTCCACCCACAACTCGTACAACTACACCAACGCCAATATCCCGCCGACTCTTTCGGGCATGGATCCCGACCAGCTGTATTCGGTGGTCAACCAGCTCGACATGGACATCCGGGCGCTGGAGATCGACGTGCACTGGTTCACCAGCCTGGGCGCGCCCGGCGGGTACGCGCCCATCTTGTGTCACGGCTTCGACAATCACCTGGGCTGCACGTTCGAACGCACCGCGGCCTCCGGCTTCCAGGAGATCCGCCGCTGGCTCGACGCCCATCCCGACCAGGTGATCGTCCTCTACATCGAGAACCGCCTCGACGACCCGGTCGACGACGTCACCAAGTCGCTGCCCGCCGGTGCCGCGGTCATCGAGAGCACGCTGGGCAGCACCTCGGCCCGCGACCTGTTGTTCCGGCCCAGCCAGGTCCAGGCTGGCGCCACCTGCGCCACCACCGGGGTACCGCTGGACGTGAGCCTGGCCGATATCCAGGCCTCCGGAAAGCAGGTCCTGCTCTACACCAGCGGATGCGGCCGCGACCCGGGCTGGGATGCGCTGGGCTTCAATGACAGCAACGTCGTGGAAAAGGGCCAGCCGGTCACCGTGCAGTACCCGGACTGCTACTTCTCCCGGGCGCAGTTCGACACCAACTGGACCCGCTTCTTCGACTCCAACACCCTGGTCGACGTACTCGCCGGCGGCGGCGCCTACCAGCCGATGTCGGGGGAGGCCATTCACGAGATGATGCGCTGCGGCACCAATGCGCCCGGGCTGAACTTCGTGGACCCGCAGAGCGATCAGCTGGGTGGGTTTGTATGGAGTTGGTCCTACGGCCAACCGCTGTCCAGCCCCACTCAGCAATGCGCGGTGCACAACGGTTCCGGTCGCTTCCAGGCAGAGTCCTGCGGCCAGAACATGCCGTACGCCTGCCAGGGTCCCGACGGCTGGCACGTCAGCTCCGGATCCGGCCAGTTCGGCGGCGGCACCGTTGGCTGCATCGGTCACGGCTCATTCGCCGTGCCGCGCAACGGCTATCAGAACGAACAGCTCAAGGCGGCCAAGGCCCAGGCCGGTGTCGAGCGGGTCTGGTTGGCCTACACCGCCGGCAACGACGGCAACTGGAGCGCGGGCACGGCCGCCCCGGCCGCACCGGCGTCCACGCCGGCACCGACATCGCCGCTGACCCCGACATTGCCGCTGACCCCGATGACACCGACGGAACCGCTGACCCCGATGTCGCCGGCGTCGCCGCTGACACCGTCGGCTCCGCTGGTGCCCGCGGCCCCGGTCCCGCCGGCTCTGCCACCGATGCTGATGACCCAGCCCGGTGCGCCGCTGACGGGACGGGTGTCATGATCACTGCCGGGCGGGCTTACCCGCGCCTCTCACAGGCCGACGAGGTCGAGCAGGCTGTCGCCCAGCAGCGCAGGGACCCCGAGGAAGACCATCGCCGGTAGCATGACGAACAGGTCGTCCACGCCTGCGAAGGTGTGATACAGGCTGTCGGCGATGTCGCCCGCGAAGAAGCTCTGCACGCCTGCGCTGAGCTCGTAGGCGCCGGCTTGGAACAACTCCGTCAGGCTGGGAACAAGCGTGGACCAGTCCGTGAGTGGCGGGTTGATGGCGAATTCGCCGGCGAAGGATAGGTAGCCCCCGAAGTTCTGGCCCAGCACACCGCCCACCGCGGCCAGCAGGATGTTCTCTGGGACAGCGGGAAAGATATTGGCACCGGCCGAGGCGAAGTTTCCGACGGCTCCCAAAAGGTCGAGTTCGAAGAGGTCCGATAGTCCCTCCTGCACAAGGTTTCCGGCAAGGGACAGGTTGATTCCCAAGGCCGGCAACAGATCTGAGGCCGTCCCTGCGGGATAGGGGAGGATGGTGAAATCGGCTGTGCCTGCTGTTAGCTGGACCGCGGCTTGGCTTAGCTGAGGGGATGCGGGACCGACGGCGAGAAGGCTGGCGCCGGCCGCGACAATGGCTGCTGCTGCGTGCGTGCGACGGACGTGGTTCATGGGTGCCCTCCCAGCGAAGTTAACGGACAGTTTTCCTGCTTTCACGAACGTAGCGTTAGCAATTACTGAGCGCAACCTGAAGTTTCAGTGGCCTTAGCTGAGGATTCTATTGGGTGGCTCCGCCCGTGGGCCTGCGGAAAGTCACGTCCGGAATCCGCTCGCAGCACCCCGGGTCACTCCTGCACTCCCGGGTGGAATGGGCGCTGTCGGCACGGCCGTGCGAAATCCGCGCCACGATGTGCCGAGCTACCAACACCGGCCGGGGGACGCCGCGGTCTGGGTCGCGGCGCAACCGCTTGTGCCGCTACAGCTTCCCGGCGACGAAGTCAGCCGCCTGGTTGACCATGCCTGACGAGATGTAGGCGCTGGCCAGGTGCTGCGGCCAGTTCTCCTGCCACGTGTTGGGGTCGGCGGGGTTGCAGACCGGGTCGGCGCCGTGGCACTGCTCGATGGTCCGGTCGTTGTACACCGGGTTGAAGTTCGTGATGGGGCCGACCCATTGGCTGCCATTGCCGAACAACGCAACCGCGGCGATGTGCTGGTCGGCGCCCGGCGGCAGGGGATTGTTGAAGCCAAACGCTGAGAACGGGACCGCAAGCACCACGTCGGTGACCGCCGCGCCCAGCGAGTATCCGCCCGGCACGATGCGGGTGTTGGGGCAGCCGTTGATCGTGTTCTGAATGTGGGCGCTCATGTCATTGGCGCCCACGTCGATCTGATTGTCGGCGGGGTATTTCACCGCGTACAGACTGATGTTCTTCGACGACTTGGCGCGCAACGCGCTGACGAAGGCGTTGCCCACCGCACCGGCCCCGGGGGACTCCAGGCGCCCGCGGGCGAACACCACCTCGACGTCGGGGCAGGCCGCGGCGGCCGGGGCAACTGCTCCGGGCGTCCCGGCGGGAATCACGACGGGCGCGGTCAGCAAGGCAGCCGCCAGCACCGTGCCGGAGCCGGCGAGTCGCAATCGGCGGGCCAGGGTTTCGCTCACGAAATGGATAGTAATGCGTTGCATCGTCTCGTCGCCACCGGAGCAGCGGGGCACCGTCGGCCGTCGGGCACCGATCGGCTCAGCTGGCCCCGCGCTGTAATGGATGAGATCCGGCCGCTATTCGGCGTCGGCGGGTCCCAGCAGGCGTACCTCCTCCAAGTCCATCTCCGCCTGGACCTCGCGTAAGACGATGTCGTCGATCTGATTTCGGTCGCGCAGTTCGGTGACCACGCGGCGCTGGTGCTCGAGTACGCCCAACTGCAGCTGCCGCATGACGTCGTCGCGTTCGGCGACGGCGTTCGCCTGCTCGGGCGCCGTCGCCAGCGCAGCCCGATCCTGGTATTCCTGGCGCAGTCCACTCACCAGGTCCGCGTCGGCCTGAAGGTCTTCGGCCACCCGCGGCAACGCCTCCAACGCCGCTTCGGCGGCACGGGTGCGGGCCAGCTGCAACTCCTCGGCGTGGGCGGTGTCGGCGGGCATGCGGGCCCAGCGGACGACGGCGGGCAACGTACTGCCCTGCAACAGCACCGTCACCAGGATCACAAACGACACCACATAGATGATCAGGTGGCGATCGGGGAACGGTGTGCCGGCATGGGTGGTCATCGGGACGGCCAGCGCCGCGGCCAGCGAGACCGCACCGCGGAACCCGGCCCAGCTCGACACCATGCGCTGACGCCAGTTGACGCGACGGGCGCGCTGTACGGCCCGGCGGTCCACCATGCGGATGAGCATGGTGGTGATCTCCGTCCACGCGATCCGGGTGACGATGACGACAGCGGTGACGGCCAGTCCCAGGACGGTGGCGTGCCGAAGCCCGGCGCCGACGTGGTGAATGCCATGGACCGCACCGGGAATCTGCACCCCGACGAACACCCACAGCGAGCCGTTGATCAGAAACGTCGCCATGTCCCAGAACGCAAAGGCCTGCAGTCGCGAGCGCGCCCCGACCACCCGCGGCCCCACATAGGTGAGTACCAGTGCTGAGACCAGCACCGCCACCACGCCGCTGCAATCAAAGGTCTGGGCCAGCAGGAACGCCGCGAACGGTGTCAGCACGCTTAAGGCGCCTTCCTCCAGGGGCGCGTCGATACGGCGGCGCAGCAGCGTCACCGCCCCGGCCACCAGCAGACCGGCCGCGATACCGCCGAGGTAGGAGCCCACGAAACGTTCCACCAGATGGAGCGGCCCGATCGCCGGGCTGCCGGTCGCGACGGCGACGGTCACCGCGAACAACACCAGGGCCGTCCCGTCGTTGATGATGCTCTCGGCACGCAGCACGGTCAGGGGCCGGCGCGGCAGCTTCTTGGCCAGTCCGGCCACCGCGGCGGCGTCGGTGGGCGAGAGCACCGCGCCCAGGACGGAGGCCGCATGCGGCTCCATCCCCAGCGCGCGGGCGGTCCACGACACCGCCACCGCGGTGGCTATCACCAGGCCCACGCTGACCAGCACGATCATGCGCAGGTTCGCGCGGATCTCGCGAAAGCTGGTGTTCATGCTCTCCCAGTACAGGATCGCCGGCAGGAACAGCAGCAACACGATCTCCCCGTCAAGCTGCGCATCGCCGAAGCGGGGGATGAGACCCAGCGCGCCGCCGAGCAGGATCAGCAGTACCGGGGGACCGACCCGATACCGTTTGCCCAGGACGGTGCCCAGGACCACGGTGGCGACGAGGGTGACAACGACGACGAGGCCAAACACCTTCACATCCTCGCTTGGATGCCCGTTATCCGCAGCGGCTCAGCCGTTCCGCGAGGGCTCCAGGTAGGCCGCCAGCGCATTGGTCAGCCCGCGGCGGGCCTCGTCGAGGTCGGCGTAGGAGCCCAGCTGGCGTTCGGACACCAGGCCGCGCATTGCGCCCGGAATGAGGGCGGCCACTTCGCGTACGCGTTGCGGGTCGACGCCCAGATCTGCGAAGGCGGCATGGCATGTGGTCAGCCAGCTCTTGCCCCAGGAGAACAGTTCGGCAGCGGTGCGCGGGTACAGCCGCTCCAGTTCGCGGTGGTCGCGGGGCAGGGCGGCCCGCAGGTTCTCGATCGCCCGGGAGTCCGGCGATGCCAGCCCTTCATAAAGCGTGTCGATGATCGCCGCGACCCGATCCCGCAGCGGCGCACCCGAATTCAGGGTTCCAAAGGCTGAGATGGCCGCGTCGCGCCGTTCGGCGGTGCGGTGCAGGACCGCCGCCCAGAAGCCATCGACGTCGCCGAACTGGTACTGCACGGCGCCCCACGTGGCGCCGCACTCCCTGGCGATCCGGCTGGCCGAGACCGCGCCGGGATCGCCGGTGGCCAGGGAGCGCACCGCGGCGTCCAGCATGGCCTCGCGGGTAGCCAGCCCGCGCTTGTTGCTGCGCCGCGCCTCCGATTGAGCCATCCCCGGAATCCTAACAAGATTTCCATAGTGCCCACTATGATTCTGTGGCGAGGCGCATTATGCTCCGACAGTCGGTGTCCGGTCCAGACCACAGAGAGGACGCGTTGGCATGGCCAAGCCGCCGTTGTCGATGAACCCGACAGGCTGGTTCCAAGTCGCCTGGTCTGACGAGATCGGCGTCGGCGACGTACACACCATGAAGTACTTCGGCCGGGAGATGGTCGCGTGGCGGGCCGAGTCGGGCCAGCTCACCGTGATGAACGCCTACTGCGAGCACCTGGGTGCTCATCTGGGCTACGGCGGCAAAGTCTGCGGCGAGGTGCTGCAGTGTCCGTTCCACGGCTGGCAGTGGAACTCTCAGGGCCGCAACGTCTGTATTCCCTACCAGGACAAGCCCAACCGGGGCCGGCGCATCACCACCTACCCGGTCGTCGAACGCAACGAGTCGGTATACATCTGGAACGACGCGCAGGGCCGTGAGCCGTACTTCGACGCGCCGGACGTGTTCGCCAGCTTCGACGATCGCACGGCCGCCGATTACTACCCGCAGCAGCGGCTGTTCCGGCCGCAACTGGAGCTGCACCCGCAGTACGTGCTGGAGAACGGGGTGGACTTCGCCCACTTCAAATACGTGCACCAGACCCCGATCGTGCCGGTCTTCACCCGCCACGACTTCGCCGAACCGGTGTCCTACGTCGACTTCACCATCACCTTCGAGGGCGACGACGGCCAGTCGATCGAAGATGTCAACAGCGGTGTCGAGGCCATCAACGGCGGCTTGGGCATCGCGGTGACCAAGAGCTGGGGGATGATCGACAACCGCACCATCTCGGCGATCACGCCCGTCGACGAGTCCACATCCGATGTCCGCTTCATGGTCTACATCGGCCGGACCCCGTCTCGTGATGCGGCCAAAGCCGAGGCCAGAGCGGCGGACTTCGGCCGCGAAGTCATCCGCCAATTCGAGCAGGACATCCACATCTGGTCGCACCAGCGGTACTCGGATCCGCCTGCTCTGGCGACCGCCGAGTACGAGGGCTTCACCGCAATCCGCCAGTGGGCCAAGCAGTTCTATCCCGACGGCATCGGCGGCAGCGCTGCTGAGGTCGCTGAAATGATTGCCCAGAAAGGTTTCACCGCATGAACGCAGCCGCCGCACCCGTCCGCGTGTTCCAGGTCGCCACCGGCAACGTCGGGACCGAGATGATTCGGCGGTTCGCCGCCCGCGATGACCTCGAACTCGTTGGAGTGCATTGCTATTCGCCGGACAAAATCGGCAAGGATGCCGGCGAACTGGCCGGCATCGCGCCCAACGGCGTGATCGCGACCGGCAGCGTCGAGGAGATCATCGCCGCCAAGCCCCACGTCCTGACCTTTCACGGCGTGTTCCCCGACGAGGATCTCTACGTCGCGATCCTGGAAGCGGGCATCAACATCGTGACCACCGCCGACTGGATCACCGGCTGGCACCGCGACACCAACCACCCGCACCCCTCGGGCAAACCGGTGACCCAGCTGCTGGCCGAGGCCTGCGAAAAAGGCGGCGCCACCTTCTACGGGACCGGCATGAACCCCGGGCTCAACCAGATTCTCGGCGTGGTGTGCTCGGCCGACGTCGCCGAGATCGAGAACATCACCACCATCGAATCGGTGGACGTGTCCTGCCACCACTCCAAGGACACCTGGATCGAGGTCGGCTACGGCCAGCCGGTGGACGATCCGGAGATCCCAGCCAAGCTGGAGAAGTTCACCCGGGTCTTCGCCGACAGTGTGCTGATGATGGCCGACTGCTTCGACCTGACCCTCGACGAGGTGACCTTCGACTACGAACTCGGCGCCTGCACCCGGGATGTCGACCTGGGCTGGTACACCCTGCCCAAAGGCTCACTGGGCGGCAACTACATCAAGTACCAGGGCATGGTGAACGGTGTGCCGCGCGTTGAAACCCACCTGGAGTGGCAGATGACGCCCTACACCGAGCCGAACTGGAACATCAAGGGCTGCTACATCACCCGGGTCACCGGTGACCCGTGCGTCTACAACAAGCACATGATCTTCCCCAAGCCCGGTGTGGACCTGTCCAACCCGGACAACTTCGCCTCCATCGGCATGACCGTGACCGGGCTGCCCGCCCTCAACGCGATCAAGTCCGTGGTGGCGGCACCGCCCGGCCTGCTGACCAGCGCCGACCTGCCGCTGCGCGGATTCGCCGGGCGATTCCGTCCGTGACGACGCGCGCGGGAATCCCCGGCTGAGCCGGCCCGCGAAGCGGCTGAGGGGTCAGGACCCGGCGGGCAGCGGGGTGCCGGAACTGCCCGCGGGCAGCGGGGTCCCGGCGCTGGCCGGCGGCGGTGTTGCCGGGCGTGACGACGGCGGACGGGCCGGCGACGGCGCCTGCTCGCCGGCAGCGCCGGAGGAGGCCGGAGTCTGCGGGGCGGCCGGTGCCTGCGGTTGCGGCGCCGGCACCACCCACCGGGCCAGGTCCGCGCCGGCGGTCTGGTAGACGATGCTGGTCGGGGCGTCGCCGGTGACGTCGAAGTAGAGCTTGCCGCTGGCCCGCTGGCCCTGGGTCAAGGCGGTCGGAACGATGCCATGCGTCGTCGGCACGGTGAACAGCGACTGATAGGACTGGCCGCTCGCCGACCGGGCGCTGAAGTTGGCGACGATGGGGAAGACGGTGCCCTGGATCGCCTCGTCAGTGGCGGTGACCTCCCACAGGGTCCCGCGCGGCTGGTAGGGGATGGCGTCCGAGCTGGGCCGCAGGTCGCTCACCGTCCAACCGTGCACACCGGGACCTTCGGGAACGGTGCCCTGAGTGCCGATCGGCTGGGTTGCCGGGCCCTGCACCGCGACGATGGTGTCGGGCTCGGCGCCGGCGATCCCGGTGCTCAGAGCACCCGCGATGGCCAATGCTCCCGCGGCCAGTGCGGTCGATATGGACTTCATGGGTCTCACTCCTCCAGTGCGGCGGCGTCCCGAAGATATTGGCAGTGAAAGTGCTTCGACCGTATCGGGCTCGCAGACAGGGTAGCCGGAGCCGGGCACGGCCCAGACGCGCAGGACGCGTGGGCCGAGCCCGACGGGTGATCGGCGGTGGTCAGCGCGCGGCGGACGAGCCGCTTGCGCCGCCGGAGGAGTCAGAGCCCCCGGCGGTGCCTTCCGAGCTTGCGGTGCCGGTGGCCTCCGTCGTCGATGCGCCGCTGGCGTCGGTGGGAAGCGGCGTTCCCGAGCTGCCGGCAGCCGCAGCGGCCTCAGACGGAGCCGGCGTGGCGGGGGCCTGTTGCGAGGACGGGGCCGGGGTGCCGGCCGACGTCGACGCTTCGGCGGTGCCGGTGCCTTCGGCCTGCGCCCCGGTGCTTGCCGTGCCGGCCTCTGTCTGCGATCCGGACGCCGCGGTGCCGTCGGCCTCAGCAGCCAGCGGCGTGCCCTCGCTGCCGGCGGACAGCGGGGTGCCCTCGCTGCCGGCGGCCGTGGCGTCGGTGGCAGTCCCGGCACCCGGGGTGCCCTGCTGGGCGGGCTTGGCGCCGGTGGCCGCTGGGCCGGTGGTCCGGTGCGCGCCGGTGGCCGGGTTGCCCGAGGCGTCACCGGACGGTGCGGCGGGGATCCAGACCAGCAGATCCTGGCCGGCGCCCTGGTAAACCGCACTGTTGGGTGCGTCGCCGGTGACGTCGAAGTACACCTTGCCGCTGGTCTTCTGGCCCTGCGTCAGGTTGGCCGGGTTGACGCCCTGCGCCGTGGCCACCGTGAACAGCGCCGGGTAGGTCAGGCCGCTGGACGAACGGGCGCCGAGGTTGGCGACCACCGGCGTGACCGTGCCCTGAATCGCCACTCCGGTCGCGGTGGCCTCCCACAGGGTGCCCTGCGGCTGGTAGGGGATGGCGTCCGAGCTGGGGCGCAGGTCGCTGACCGTCCAGCCCTGGATAACGTCACCATTCTTCACGGTGCCCTGGCTGCCGATCGGGTGGGTCGAGGGGGCGGCGTCGCCGGCGTCCGCGGTGGCGGTCGCGGCGGTGACGGCTCCGGCTGCGGCCAACGCGCCCGCGGCTGCCACGGCAGTTGCGAAGAATCTCATGGTCGGTGGGCTCCTCGGTTCGACGGGATCGCTCGGGGATGACGCAGTGACTCCAAAGCGAAAATGCTAACGGAGTCAACGACTGCGTGGGCCCGCTTGAGGCCGATCCGCGGTCAGGAATGCGAACTCCACCAAGTGTAGAACTGTTCCAGCGTCGGGGTGTTGCGCTCGGCCCGCAGCGAGCCGATCACCAGGTTGGCGTCGTTGGTCCAGACCAGCACCGCAGACCCGTTGCGCGTACCGCACAGCAGTGTTCCGGCGGTCTTGTCCGGGGTGGCGGTACGGTGCCAGGCCCCCGGCGACTGAATGCGCCCCGGGCAGGTGACCACATTGGTGGCCTGCACGGTGTCGTCGAAGCTCACGCGCAGCGCAACGATGTCGCGGAACAGGGTGTAGGTCGCCGTGGGCGGGCCGTCGACGTCGACGTTGCGGCCGCACGTCACCTCCGCGATCGCCCCGTTCGAGGGCGTGACGGCCTTACAGGTGCCCTGCGGGTAACCCGGCGGCAGCAGCTTGAAAAGGCGGTCCTGCGCCTCCGCCTGCGACGCCGTCGTCGGGGCTTGGCCCGCTGCGGTTGCCGAGCCGGACGTGCTGCCCGCAACGCCACCGCCGTCGGAAGCCGGCCGACTCGTCATCCAGGTGGCCAACCCTACGATGGCCACGACCAGCGCCGCTGCGATCCACAACACCAGCGGTCGAGCGGCCAGGCGGCCGGGCAGGCCCAGCCGGCGCGGTGAACGCAACCAATCGTCGCCGGTTGCGGTTCGGGGCAGGGCTGCCGGCGCCGCAGCGGGTACCGGTTCGGGAACATCGGCGGCGGGAGCATCGGCGGCCGGGGCAGGTGGCTCGGCCGCCTCCAGGTCCGGGGATGTGGACGGCTCGGCCGGCGCGGTGGACGGCACCGACGCTTCGCTTTCAAGCGCCTCGCTCGTCGCCGCCACCGGTGTGCCCGGTTCGGGCTGACCGACCAGGGGTGGGGTGGCCTGCTGGCTGGACTCGTAGATCTGCACCGTCTGGTGCTGATCGGGCGTGCTGAGCGCCTGATAGGCGGCGGTCGCAAGCTCGGCGGCGCTGGCATACCGCGCCTGCGGCTCCTTGGCCATGCCTTTGGCTATCACCTCGTCCAAGGCTTCCGGGATCGCCGCCCCGGCCCGGCTCGGGCGCGGAATGGCCTTGGTCTGGTGCGCGTGGGCCAGTGCGGCCAGGTTGTCTGCCCGGTAGGGCGGCGTCCCGGTCAGGCACTGATAGAGCACGCACGTCAGCGCATAGATGTCGGCGGCCGGGCCGAACTCACTGCCGGAGAACAGCTCCGGCGCCGCGTACTTCCAGCCGGCGCTCGCATGCTCGGCCGCCTCGGCCCCGGGCGCGCCCGCCAGCGCGAAATCCACCAGATAGACGAAGTCGTCGCCGGTCACCAGGATGTTGCGTGGCCGCACGCCCCGGTGAAACACCCCGGCACTGTGCGCGGCATCCAGCGCCGAGGCCGCCTGCCACACGATGTTGACCGCACGCGGCGGGGAGAGCACGCCGGTCCGCTTCAGCAACGCGGCCAGGTCGGCACCGGCAACCAGCGGCATGTCGAGGTAGACGCGGCCGTCGAGTTCGCCGTAGTCACGGACCGGGACCACATGCGGCTCCTGCACCCGCCCGGCAACCAGGGCCTCGCGCTGCAACCACTCGCGCAGGGCGGGCCCGCACAGCGCCGGCGCGAGCAGTTTGAGCGCCGCGGGGCGGTCCCGGCGGGTGTCGAACGCTTCGTAGAGCTCACCGGTGCTGCCGCGGCCCAGCAGCCGTTTGAGGAGGTAGGGCCCCAATCGTGACCCGGCCCGCGAACCCGACGCGGTCTCGTCCATCACCGACTCCTCACGGAAACCCACGGCCCCGGCCACCGAACTGTGTGCCTGACGGTTTCGCCGCCCATGATTTCATCACCGGACCCGGCGGCCATCAGCCGGTGGCGCCGGTCAGCGGCCGGTGAGGTTGCTGATCGTCAGAATCTCCAGATTGCGATAGGCCCGGCCGGTGGGCTGCACCAGATCGTGGAACCAGACCTGCGGTTCTGCGCTGTAGGGACTGTCCCAGGAGTCCCACGGCAGGTAGGTCTGCGTGCGCCCCGCCACGAAGCCCCAGTTGTAGGCGCCCACGTTATGGCGCTTCATGATCGGCAGAATCCCGTCGATGGTGTTGCCCCGGGTGCGGGCCAGATACTCCGTGCACATCAGCGGCCGCCCCAGGGGCGCCAGTTCGGCGATGCGGTCACTGAACGTGGCCGGCTTGTCGTAGGAGTGGAACGTGATGACGTCGGAGCTGTTGAGCTGGGTGTTGACGATCGTGCTGCCCTGGCGCGAGCCCTCCCATATCCCACTGGTCAGCGGCTGACGGGCGTCGACCGACCGTGCCCAGCTGAACACCTGCGGCAGGAGGTCGCTGATGAGGTCGAGCTTGTCCGATCGTTCGACGGCGCTGTACTCGCGGGCCATGTTGTCCGGCTCGTTCCACAGGTCCCAGGCAAGCACGCGTTCGTCGTACCGGAACTGGCTCATCACGCCGGTGACGTAGTCATACAGAGTGCGGTAGTAGTTGCGGTCCCCGAGGCGGTCGGCGCCGGGACTCTGCACCCAGCGTGAGTTGTGGATGCCGACCCGCGGCGCCGGCTGGGGCCCGGCTTTGGGGTGCGGGTCCCAGCAGGAGTCGAACAGCACGAACATCGGCTTGATGCGGTGGCGGGCGGCGACGGCGACGAACTGGCCCAGCCGGTATTGGAAGCCCCGCTGGTCGGCGGCCCACAGTTGATCGTGCAGGAACACCCGCACGGTGTTGAAGCCCGCCGAGCGGGCCCAGCCCAGCTCGGCGTCGATCCGCCGCAGATCGAACGTGCCCGGCTGAAACATCTCGAGCTGATTGACCGCGGAGGAGGTGATGTAGTTGGAGCCCACCGGCCAGCCCTGAGCCTGGTACCAGCGATTAACCCGCTCGATCGACCAGCGGCCGGGGTCCGCGCCGGCCCGTGGGAGCCGACTTAACGTGGGGCCGGCCGCCAGCAGCAGTGGCAGCCCCAATGCCGTGCGACGCTTCACGCAGTGACCATAACGTCCGCAGAAGTTAGCGGCCGTCCGGACGCACGGAAAGTCGCCGAGCAAATTGGGGGGCCGCGCCGGGGGCGACCGCGGCCCCCTACACTGCTGCGGAACTGTTCAGTCCGATTCGTGGTGCCGGAGGCCGACAATGTCGCAGTACCTGCAGGACAAGGTCGTCGTCGTCACCGGTGCGGGCGGCGGATTCGGCAAACTGATCGCCGAGAAGTGCGCCGCCGCCGGGGCCCGCGTGGTCGGACTGGACATCGGCGCCGAGGCCCTCGCGGAGGTCTTCGACGGCATCCGCCAGGCGGGACTGACCGGCAGTTATCAGGTGGCCGACGTCACCGACATCGAACAGATGAAGGCCGCGGTGCAGCATGCGGTGCAGACCTTCGGCGCGGTGGACGTCATCGTCAACAACGCCGGGGTGATGCCGCTCGCCTACTTCGCCGACCACGAGAAGGCCTGGCAGCGCTGGCACCGGGCGATCGACATCAACGTCAAGGGCGTGGTGAACGGCATTTCGGCTGTCTACGACCAGATGATCGCCCAGGGCCGCGGCCACGTGGTCAACATCTCGTCGATCTACGGCAACGCCGGTGTGGCGGGCGCCGGCGTGTACAGCGCGACCAAGGCCGCCGTCACCGCGTTGTCCGACTCGCTGCGTATCGAGGCGAAGGGCAAGATCAAGGTCACCACGGTCAAACCGACCGGTGTCATGGGCACCAACCTCGGCCACGGAATGGTCAACGGCTCGGCGATCATGGAAATGGTCGGAGCCCGCCGCGAGAGCTACCAGCAGTCCGTCGCCGCCTACACCACGGGCACCCTGGCGCCCGAGCAGACCGACATCGACTCGGTGCAGTACTGGCTGATCACTCCCGAGGATCTGGCCGAGGCAGTGGTGCACGTCATCGATCAGCCGTGGGGCATCAGCATCAGCGACATCACGGTGCGGGCCAGCGGCGAGGACTACATCTACTGACGGCAACCGGAGCCGGCGAATCGGAGGCGGCACGCGACGATGTCTACCGGGCCCGCATGGCGCTCTCCGGCCTACACCGCCGCCGAGATCGCCCACTATCACGCCGTGGGGTGGTGGTCGCCGACGACGCTGTCGGACGCGGTGCGCCGCAACGCCCGCCAGTTCTCGGCCCGCAACGCCTATGTGGACTTTTCCGCTTCCGGGTTGACCTGGCAGGAGTTCGACGCCGCGGCGGACGCGCTGGCGGCGCGGCTGGCGGGAGCCGGCGCGCGTCCCGGTGACCGGATCGCGGTGTGGCATGGCGATTCCGCCGCCATCCACGTGTTGTACGTGGCGATCGAGCGCTGCGGCGCGGTGGTGGTCGGCATCGGCGCACGGGCCGGAACCCGCGAGGTGGCCGCGATCCTGGGCGCCTCGCGGGCCCGGGTGCTGATCACCGACGCGCAGCGGCGTGCCTCGGCAGCCGGCCTCGACATCGAAACGTTGAGCATGGATGAGCTGAACTCGGTCGCCGCCAGTGCCGCCGGCCCCCAACTGGGGCCCGACGACGTCTTTCTGATCAATTCCACCTCCGGCACCACCGGGTTGCCCAAATGCGTGGTGCACACCCAGAACCGCTGGCATTACTTTCACCAGCTGGCGGTGTCCAACGGGCGACTGCGCCCCGACGACGTCTTCCTGCCCGTCATTCCGACTCCGTTCGGCTTCGGCATCTGGACCAACCACACCACCCCCATCCGGCTCGGCGCCCAGACGATCCTGCTGGACCGCTTCAGCGTCGCCGCGACGTTCGCGGCCATCGAGCGCCACCGGGTCACCGTATTGTGCTGTGTCAGCACCCAATTGACCATGATGATGGCCGATCGCCTCAGCGCTGAATTCGACCTGAGCTCTTTGCGGGTGGTGTTCACCGGTGGGGAGGCGTTGCCCTACCGGCCCGCCGCGCGGTTCGAGGAGCTCACCGGAGCCACCATCCTGCAGTTCTACGGGTCCAACGAGACCGGGGTGCTCAGCGCCACCACCCCCGACGACCCGCTGGAGCGGCGGTTGCGCACCGGTGGGCGCATCGTGCCCGAGATGGCGGTCCGGCTTTTCGGCGGCGAGGACGGCAACACCGACGTGACTGATACCGGGCGGGGTCAGCCCGCCTGCCGCGGGCCGGCCACCAGTTTGGGCTATCTGGACGGGGTCGATCACGACAAGCTGTTCACCGCCGACGGGTGGATGCGCATGGGCGATCTCTGCGAGATCGACGCCGACGGCTATCTGAGCGTCACCGGCCGGCTTTCCGATTTCATCCTGCGCGGCGGAAAGAACATCAGCGCCGCCCAGGTCGAAGAAGCGGTGCTGACGCATCCGGCGATCGCGGTGGCCGCCGCAGTGCCGATGCGCGACGAGGTGTTCGGCGAAAAGGTCTGCGTCTACGTCGAACTCGCCAAGGGCGCACCCGGGGTGACCGGCACGCTGGAGTTGGCCGAGCTCGTCGAGCACCTGCTGGCCCTGGGCGTGTCCAAGGAGCTGCTGCCCGAACGCCTGGTCGTCCTCGACGAGCTGCCGCGATCCTCTGGCGGCAAGATCGCCAAGGGACGGCTCCGCGAGATCGGCGGCCACGCATAGGCGCCGCAATGCCGCGCGGAAGCGTTGTCCCGCAGCGCTACCCGGGATCATCGCCACGGTCCAGGAGCTCCATCGGGTGATGCAGGTGGTTGATCCGCGGCTGGCCCGTTCGGTCGGTCCAGGCCAGGCGGCCACGCTCGGTGAGCTGGGTCTGAAGGTCGCCGCGGGTCGCAGCGCCGTGGTCGGGACCGCAGGCGAAGTAGAGCTGGTCGGCGTCGGTACGCCCGCCGTGAGCCCAGTCGGTCGCGTGGTGCACCTCGCAGTGGTAGCCGGGCTCGGAGCAGTTGGGCCGGGTGCAGCCGCGGTCTCGGGCGTGGCAGATGATCCGGTGATCCAGCGTGGCGATGCGCCTGCTGCGGCCCAGATACAACGGCCGTTCCGAGTGGTCGTCGAAGACCACCAGATAATGAATCGCATTGGCCGCCATGCGGATCAGATCACGCATCGGCAGGCGGCTGCCGCCTCCGGTGCGGGCAGGCCCGGGCATCGGGAGGCTCGGGTCGGCGATCGCGCGTCCGGCCTGCTCGAGGTCGGCGAGCGTGGTGGTGGCGATGACCGAGACCGGAACACCGCGGTGGGTGCCCAGGGCGCCGGATGCAATGCCGTGGCGCAGGGCGAGTTTGAGGGCGTCGTGGTTTCGTTGGCCGTTGGAGCGCAGGTCCGGACCGGCTGGTGCTTCGGGGCACTCGGACGGCTCGGGGGTGTCGGGCCGGCGGTGGCCGGGCCGCACCGCGGCCATTGCCGCCTCGAGGTAGGCGCGGGTCTCGGGGTCGACGCAGCCGGACAGCCGGCTCATACCGTCGGGGCCCTGGCGGCCCAACACCAGGTTGCGCCGCCGCGCCCGATCCGCATCGGTGAAGTTGCCGTCGGGGTTGAGGACGTCGGCAATGGCGTGGCCGAGAGCGGTCACAAAGGCGGCATCCTGTTCGGTCGCGTGGCGCACCAGGGTGCGCTCGGCGGCCGCCCGATCGGCCGGTGCGACGTTCCCGGGCAGCTGGTCGAGGGCGGTGGTGACGGATCTGATGTGGTCGTCGCCGATCCGGCCGTCCTCGACCGCGGCGGCGACCGCGGGGAACTCCGGTGGGGCAGGGGGACCGGTCAGATTGCGACGGGGCCGGATGCGGGCGGCGACCCGGAACCGGCGCCGCACCTCGGCGCGGGTGATGCGCAGGCGTGACCACAGCAGGTCGGTGAGCTTGGTGTCGGCCGGCAGTCGAGGGTCGTCGGGGCCGTCGGGTGGGTCGGCCAGTTCGCCGAACATGCGGAAGGACAGGCCGCGGTTGACCCGATGCTGGGTTTCGAGGCGCTCGGCGATCTCGACGCGGAACGCATTGCCCACGATGTCGGTGTCGGCCGCCCGCAGCCGGGACTGGGCGTCATCGATCAAGGCCAGCTCCGCCCGGATGGCCGCGCGGGCCGCCGCGGCGGGAGGCAGGACCTGATCGGTGGCGGACACCCCTCCAACGTATCGAACATACGTTCGCATACGGCGGCGTCGGGCGACCATCTGTGGATGAACCGGCAATTGTGGATAACGCCCGTCCAGCGGCCTGCAGACAGCTGCTCGCCACCTGTGTGGGGCGGCATCGTAGCCAGCCTGCGCGCACCCGATAACCACGCCGTGCCGCACCCGGGACCTGTCCGCGGCGTTCGGTAGGGTCCGTCGGCGTGACAGCGAACGTAACCCTGAAACCGGTAAACGCCCGTCTCGCCGAGGAACTCGCGGTGGCCGAACGACAGGTCGCGGCCGCTGTGGCGCTGCTCGACGAGGGGGCCACGGTGCCGTTCATCGCGCGCTACCGCAAAGAGGCCACCGGCAGCCTCGACGACGGTCAGCTGCGCACCCTCGAAGAACGGCTGCGCTACCTGCGCGAGCTCGACGACCGCCGGGCCGCCGTGCTGTCCTCGATCGAGGAGCAGGGCAAGCTCACCGACGAGCTCAAAGCCGCGCTGCTGTCGGCCGAGACCAAGGCCCGGGTCGAAGACATCTACCTGCCCTACAAGCCCAAGCGCCGCACCAAGGCGCAGATCGCGCGCGAGGCCGGCCTCGAGCCGCTTGCCGACCGGCTGCTCGCCGACCCCACGCTCGACCCCCAGCAGGTCGCCACGGAGTACACCGGCGAGGAGGTCGCCGACGCCGCGGCAGCACTGGAGGGCGCCCGCGCGATCCTGGTCGAGCGGGCCGCCGAGGACGCCGAGCTGGTGGGCGCGGTGCGGGAGAAGTTCTGGTCGGCGGGCTCGTTGCGAACCATGCCGCGCTCGGAGGATGCTGCGAAAAGTCCCTCGGCACAGAAGTTCCGGGACTACTTCGAGTTCAGCGAAGCCCTGGAGACCATGCCGTCGCACCGGGTGCTGGCGGTGTTGCGCGGCGAGAAGGAGGACGCCCTGGCGCTGGCCTTCGACGGCGGCGAGAACGAGTTCTACCACGCCATGATCGCCCGGTCGCTCGGCGTGGACATGGGCGCAGCGGGGCCGGCCACGCCCTGGCTGGCCGACACGGTGCGGTGGGCCTGGGACACCCGGCTGGCTTTCTCCGCGGCGGTCGATGCCCGGATGCGGCTGCGTCAGCGTGCCGAGCAGGACGCGGTGGCGGTGTTCGCCAAGAACCTCAAGGACCTGCTGCTGGCGGCGCCGGCGGGCAACCGCACCACGCTGGGACTCGACCCGGGCTTTCGCACCGGGGTGAAGGTCGCCGTCGTCGACGGCACCGGCAAGGTCGTCGACACCTGTGCGATCTTCCCGCACCAGCCGCAGAAGCAGTGGGATCAGGCCAAGGCGGTGCTGGCCGCGCTGGTCGCCCGCCACGGTGTGGACCTGATTGCCGTCGGCAATGGCACCGCGTCGCGTGAGACCGACGCCCTAGCAGCCGAACTGATCGCCGACCTCACCAGCGCCGGCGCCCCCGCGCCGGTCAAAGCGATGGTCAGCGAGGCCGGGGCGTCGGTGTACTCGGCGTCGGCGTATGCCGCACACGAACTTCCCGATCTGGACGTCACGCTGCGCGGCGCGGTGTCGATCGCGCGGCGGCTGCAGGATCCGCTGGCCGAACTGGTCAAGATCGAGCCGAAGTCCATCGGGGTCGGCCAGTACCAGCACGACGTGACGCCGGGCATCCTGGCGCGCAGCCTCGACGCCGTGGTCGAAGATGCGGTGAACGCCGTGGGTGTGGACCTCAACACCGCCTCGGCCCCGCTGTTGGCCAAGGTGTCGGGGGTGTCGGAATCGCTGGCCGAAGCCATCGTGGGGCACCGCGACCAGAACGGGCCGTTCCGCAGCCGGGCCGCCCTGCTCGACGTGCCACGCCTGGGGCCCAAGGCCTTCGAACAGTGCGCCGGGTTCCTGCGCATCCGCGACGGCGATGACCCGCTGGACTCCTCCGGCGTGCATCCCGAGGCCTACCCGGTGGTGCGGCGCATCCTGGACCGCTCCGGAGTCTCGCTGGCCGAGATCATCGGCGACGAGCGACTCCTGCGGTCGCTGCAGCCCGGCGATTTCGCCGACGACCGGTTCGGGGTCCCGACCGTCACCGACATCCTGGCCGAACTGGAGAAGCCGGGACGCGATCCCCGGCCGGCGTTCTCCACGGCGACGTTCGCCGCAGGCGTCGAGAAGGTGGCCGACCTCAAGGTGGGCATGATCCTCGAGGGCGTGGTGACCAATGTCGCCGCGTTCGGAGCCTTCGTCGACGTCGGTGTGCACCAGGACGGCCTCGTGCACGTCTCGGCCATGGCGGACCGCTTCGTCTCCGACCCACACGAGGTGGTCCGTTCCGGTCAGGTGGTGAAGGTCAAAGTCATCGACGTCGATGTCGAACGCCAGCGCATCGGGCTGACCCTGCGGCTGGGGGACAAGCCCGGCGACAAGCCCGCGCGGGGTGGGGCGGCCAAACCGGCTGCACGCGGCGGCAACGCCAAGCAGAATCGTGGGAGGGGTCCCGGCAACGGGACGGGGCGCCGGGACGCGGCACCGGCTGGCGGGTCGATGGCCCAGGCGCTACGGGACGCCGGATTCGGAAAGTGAGGGCCGGCATGGGCACCACGGAGGGCGCACCCGACGACATAGCAGCACGCTTCAGCAAGATCGTGGGGGAGACCGGGCTGCTGACCGGCGACCAGATCAGTCCCGACTACGGCCACGACGAGGCGCTGGTCGGTGCGCCGGTCACGCCGCGCTATGTGGCCCGCCCCGAGACCGCCGAGCACGTCGCCGCCCTGCTGGCCGCGGCGACCGAAGCCAAGGTCGCGGTGACCGCACGCGGGTCCGGCACCGGGTTGTCGGCGGCCGCACGCCCGTGTCCCGACGGTCTGCTGATCTCCTTTGAGCGGATGAACGCGATTCTGGAGGTCGACACCGAGAATCAGGTCGCGGTGGTGCAGCCCGGCGTCACGCTGAGCGATCTCGACGCCGCGACGGCCGATGCGGGTCTGATGTACACCGTCTTCCCCGGGGAGTTGTCCGCCAGTGTCGGGGGCAACGTCGGTACCAACGCCGGGGGTATGCGCGCGGTCAAGTACGGGGTGACCCGGCACAACGTGCTCGGGCTGCAGGCCGCCCTGCCCACCGGCGAGCTGATCCGCACCGGCGGCCGAATCAGCAAGCTGTCCACCGGTTATGACCTGACGCAGCTGATCATCGGCTCGGAGGGCACCTGCGCCCTGGCCACCGAGGTCACCGTGCGGCTCTACCCGCGGCTGGGGCACTCCACCACGTTGCTGGCGCCGTTCGCCGACCTGCCCGCGGTGATGCGCGCGGTGCCGGCGGTGGTGCGCAGCGGTGTGAACCCGGTGATTCTGGAGTACGTCGACAAGCTCACGCTGGCGGCGATCAGCTACTCGCAGAAGCTGAACCTGGGCATCCCCGACTCGGTGCGTGACTCCGCGGAGGCATACCTGGTCGTGGGGGTGGAGGATCGCGACCGCGACCGCCTCGACGGCGACGTGGCCATGCTGGGCGAGCTGCTGGCCTCGCTCGGGGCCGTTGATGTCTATGTGCTGGAGGGTAATTCGGCGCATGCCCTGATCGAGGCCCGCGAGAAGGCGTTCTGGACGGCCAAGGCCGCCGGTGCCCACGATGTCATCGATACCGTGGTTCCTCGCGCGGCGATGGATCAATTCCTCACCAAAGCACACGAATTGGCCCAGGCGGTGGGTGCCGGCGTGGTGGGCTGCGGGCACGCCGGCGACGGCAACGTGCACCTGGCGGTGTTCTGCGCCGACGACGACGTCCGGCACCGGCTGCTGCACGACATCTTCGCGGCGGCGATGGCACTGGGCGGAGCCATCTCCGGAGAGCACGGCCTGGGACGGGTCAAGACCCAGCATTTCCTGGAACTCGAGGATCCGGTCAAGATCGCCCTGATGCGACGAATCAAGGACGCCTTCGACCCCGCCGGGATTCTCAATCCGGGCGTGCTTCTATAGGCAGCGGATCGCGCGCGACACCCATACCCCGGTGCCCGGCAAGAAAGGCAGCCACATGACCAACGGAGCACAGGCCCTGATCGCCACCCTGGTCGACAGCGGAGTTCAGGTCTGCTTCGCCAACCCCGGCACGTCCGAGATGCACTTCGTGGCCGCCCTGGACTCGGTGCCGCAGATGCGGGGGGTGCTGTGCCTGTTCGAAGGGGTGGTGACCGGTGCCGCCGACGGCTACGCCCGGGTGGCCGGCAAGCCGGCCGCCACCTTGCTGCACCTGGGGCCCGGGCTCAGCAACGGCCTGGCCAACCTGCACAACGCCCGCCGCGCGCACGTGCCGGTGGTCAACGTCATCGGGGATCACGCGACCTACCACAAGAAGTACGACGCCCCGCTGGAATCCGACATCGAACCGCTGACCGACTGGACCCACGGCTGGGTGCGCCGTACCGGCGCCGGCCGTGACGTCGGCCGGGATGCCGCCGAAGCCGTCGCGGCCTCAATGGCCAGTCCGGCGGTAGTGGCCAATCTGATTCTGCCCGCCGACATCTCCTGGGAAGACGGCGCGCAGGCGGCCGGCCCGGTCGAACCCGTCCCGGCCGCCGCCCCCGACGCCCGGGCCGTCGCCGATATCGCCGCCATACTGGGCAGCGGCGAACCGGCGGCCCTGCTGATCGGCGGCCCGGCCGCCGGCGCGGTGCGCGCCCTGGAGGCTACCGACCGGATCGCCGCCGCCACCGGCGCGCGCGCCCTGGTCGAGACGTTCCCGACCCGGCTCGTCCGCGGCGCCGGGGTCCCGGCGATCGACCGGCTCGGTTACCTGGCCGAGCAGGCCGCCTACCAACTCGACGGCATCAAGCACCTGGTGGTGGCGGGCACCCGGGCGCCGGTGTCGTTCTTCGCCTACCCCGGCAAGCCCAGCGACCTGGTTCCCGAGGGCTGCGTCGTGCACAACCTCGCCGGCCTCGAGACCGACGTCGTGGCCGCACTGGAACAACTGGCCGACGCGGTGGCCGCCGGCGTGCCGTCGCGGCCCGCACCGGCCGCCGTCCCGGCCCTGCCGAGCGGGCAGCTCACTCCGCAGAACTGGGTGCAGGTGATCGGGGCGCTGCTGCCGGAGAACGCGATCATCTCCGACGAGTCGAACACTTCGGGACTGATGCTGCCCGCGGCCACCGCCGGCTCTCCCCGCCACGACGTGCTCACGCTCACCGGCGGCGCCATCGGGCAGGGCCTCCCGGTCGCCGTCGGTGCGGCCGTGGCCGCTCCGGACCGGCCGGTGATCGCGCTGGAGGCCGACGGCAGCGCGGCGTACACCATTTCCGCGTTGTGGACCATGGCACGCGAGAACCTGAACGTGACCACGGTGCTGATCAACAACAGCGCCTACGCGATCCTGCGCCTGGAACTGGCCCGGGTGGGCGCCGAGGACGAGGGCGGCGGCCACGGCCCCAAGGCGGAGGCGCTGCTGGACCTGTCGCGGCCGAACATGGATTTCGCGAAGATCGCCGAGGGGTTCGGGGTGCCGGCGACGGTCGCCACCACCTGCGAGGAACTCGCCGAACAATTCGGCAGGGCACTGGCCGAACCGGGCCCGCACCTGATCGACGCGCGGATTCCGACCCTGTTCTGAGGCGGCTCGTTGGAGCCGTGACCGGCGGGCGCCGCAGCGTCAGTTGACGCTCTGGCCGCCCGTCACCCGATTCGCCGCGAACGTCGCGGCCTCCACGGCCTTGCCGTCCTGGACGTACATCAGGTGCGGGACGACGCTTCCGCTGTCCTCGCAGTAGATGTCGCCGGCCAGGCAGAAGTCGATGGTCTTCGGCTGGTAGGACGATGCCAGGACCGGCAGCGGACCGCCCCACAGCGACATGGAGTAGGGGCTCGACGGCGGACCGAACAGCGCCACGGCAACCACATGGTTGGCGGCCGAAGCCGGCAAGGCGTTGCTGGACATCGCGATGACGCTGGCTCCCTGGGAGTAGCCGCCGAGCACCAGCTTGGTCGTGGGGCAGTTGGCCATCGTCGCCTGAATGTGGGCGGTGGCGTCCGCCTCGCCGAGGACTGCGCTGTTGCGGTAGTCGGTGCTCGCCGGGTAGTTCACCGGGTACACGCTGACGTCCCGATCGGCCAGCTGGTCGCGGAGCGCCCCGACGAACGCATCGCCGACGTCGCCCAGGCCCGCGGGTTGACCCGAGCCGCGGGCGAAGACCACCTCGGTGTCCGGGCACGGCTCTGCGGCAGCCGACGGAATACCCGCCGGCGCGGCCACCAGGGCTCCGGTCAGCATGGCCGCGGCGGCGAAGGTGCGAACAGCGTCACGCGAAGTCATCCCTAAATGCTGACACGTCCCGGTGACGCCGGTGGCCCGCGGGTGGGGCAGCGACGCCCCACCTGGCCGTCGGTGTGGGGTGAACGCCGTGCTCAGAGCCGGTTTGCGGCGTAAGCCGCGCCCTCGTCCGCGATGCCGTCGTAGGCGCCGGGTGCGTGCGCGGAGAAGTTCAGTCCTTCCGAACAGACCGGGTCTTCGGGCGCGCACAACTGGATCGTCTTGGCGGCATAACCGGGCCCGATCGTCAGGGGCGGCTGGCCCAGGAAGCTCATGGCGCGGTCGTTCGGCGTTCCGAAGAGCACCACGGCGGCGACGTGGTCGGCCACCTCCGGGGGCATCGGCCGCGGAACGTCATTGCCGTCCACCCCATCGGGGATTGCGTTGGCGGTGGCGAAGCCCATCACCGCGGCGCCCTGCGAGAAGCCGCCGAGCACCATCTTGGTCTCGGGGCAGTTCGCCGCGGTGCCCTCGATGTGGGCGGCGGCGTCGCGGATGCCCTGAATGCCGGTCGGCCAGTCATTGGTGGCCGGGTAGTCGATCGCGTAGACATCCACCGGCCGATCCGGCAATCGGTTCCGCAGCGCGTTGACGAATGCGTCCCCGGTCGGCCCGAGTCCGGGTAGCTCGCCGGTGCCTCTAGCAAACAAAACTTGAACATCGGGACACGGTTCGGCGAAGGCGGGTGCAGGGGTGGTGGCGGTGCTGTGCAGCAGCCAGGTGAGGGCGAGAACAACACCGAGGGAGCGAAGGATCCGACGTGGGTTCATCGCTACATGGTGGCATAAGAACCCGTATCTCGCGACGCAGACAGCCTGGCAGAGGCCATTTTCAACGGATGTTAACCGGGCTGCTGGCGGCACGCTGAGTAGGTCATGTTGAGCATCTGAACGACGGCTGAGATGTGCGGGGAACCGCTCGGTTTCGTGAATATTTCCGAATTGTGTCAGTCAGATGGCCGCGCGTGATGGCTCGCAGAGCAAACTCGCAAGGGCTGGTCGAATGGCCCTGACGGGCCACCGTTCGGTGTCGCTGCGTCGCGCGCCGGCAACGCTGAACCCAGCGATCTCCCGGCCACCCGGTGAGCGGTGCGCACGGTTGGGCGCGGTCGGCATCGGTGGGCGCCGGACCGTTCCCACCGCCGCCGGGGGAGTTCTCCGGCGCACCAACGGTGCTGCAATGCGAGGTATATCGGATGGTCCTCGATAAAATTGCGCGACCGGTGCGTTCTGATGGCCGGCAACACCGGGGATGGGACACGATGGCGCAAGAGACAGGCCCAGCGTTGGGGATGTCCGTGGGGGCGACCACATTGGCGGCCGTCACCGCCGATCACGCGATCACCCGCCGGCCCGTGCTGACACTGTTTCGGGACCGGCCGTCCCAGGTCGGTATGCCGTCGGAGAACCCCTCGGCGAGTTCCGAACTTCGCGACCGCGGCCTGGTGGTCAGCGACTTCGTGGATCGCGTCGGCGGCGACGGCCCGGTGGTGGCGAGCGACGGCTCCACCCACCGCCCCGAGCAGTTGCTCGCCGACGCTCTGCACGCCCTGGCCTATGCCGTGACCGAGGGTCGTCCGATACCGCCCGCCGTGGCCGTCACCCACCCCGCGCACTGGTCGCCCGAAGCGGTCGCGGCACTGCGCACCGCGCTGGGACGGGTTTCCCAGTTCGCGCAGCATCAGGTGACACTGATGTCGGATGCTGCAGCGGCTCTCACTGCGCTACAAGCGAATCCGGGCTTGCCGGAGCAGGGGATCATCGCGGTGTGCGACTTCGGGGGCAGTGGAACCAACCTCACCCTCGTCGACGCCGGCCGCGATTTCGCGCCGATCGGCACCACTCGGCGCGTCACCGTCTTCTCCGGCGACGTGGTCGATCAGGCACTGCTGGACCATGTGGTGGCCGACCTCGGTGGCAACGGCGACGGTCCTCCGACGGTGGGGTCGCTGACCCGGCTGCGCAGTCAGTGCCGGGACGCCAAGGAGCAGCTCTCCGCCGAGACAGTGGCCGAGCTTGCCGGCTTTCACGGCGGGGCGTGGCTGACCCGCGTGGAACTCGACGAGGCCCTGCGGCAACCGCTGGAGGGCATGTTCACAGCGTTGCAGAGCGCCCTGGACGACAACGAGATCGGGCCGGATTCGCTGTCTGCCATCGTGTCGGTGGGCGGTGGGGCGAACATGCCCGCGGTCACGACCGGCCTGGCGCAACGCTTCGGGGTGCCCGTCATCAGCTCGCCGCGACCGCAGTTGACCGCGGCCATCGGCGCTGCGCTCAGCGTCGCCGGCAACGTTGTGGCCCTTCCGAAGAAGACGCCGCCGCCGCAGGCGCCGCACCAGTTCCCCGAGCCGGTCCCGCCCCCGGCCGCCGAGCCGCCGCCGGTGGCCGTCGACACGGCCCCGGACCCCGGACCGCAGGCGTGGGCACCGCCGCAGCCACCGCAATCGTCACCGCCGCCGCCTCCTGTGGCACCGGTCCACTCGGCTGCCGTTGCACCGCGCCCACCCGCGGTGGCCGAGCCCGAGCTGCCGGCCAGTCCCCATGACGCGCAGTGGTATCGGCGGCCGGTCCCGGTGGTGATCCTGGCCGCGCTGGCCGCCATGGTGCTGGGCACGGTCGCGGTGCTGGTCCTGCGGCACGCCGCCGACACCGGACCCGCCCCCAGCGAGCTCAGCACCACGGTGTCGTCCACCACCACCACCGCACCCCCGCCGGCATACGAGCCGCCGCCGGCATTCGCGCCCAGCCCCGAAGCCGTCGTGCCGCCCCTGCCGGAGCTACCGCCGCCGCCGCCCGAATCCAGCGAGAACCCGCTGGTTCCCTAACGCTGCTTGGCCAGGACCACCAGCGCCAACGGAATCTGCACCTGCTGAGGGCTGTTCGCGAGTCGAGCGGCAAGGCAGGCCTGGAGGTGCCGCAGCACCTCGGCCGTCGCCGGGTCGCCGGCCCGCCCGGTCACCGCCGCGGCCAGTGCCGGCGCGATCGCGGCGCTGATGAGCGCGGCCCAGCGGGCGCCGAGCGCGCCGGCATTCCCGTCGAGCAGATACTGGTCCCAGAACCGGTCCTCGGCGTCGAATATCTCCAGGTGCTCGATGGTCAGGGACTCGAACCGGCCGGCGGGGGCAAACGGCGCGCGCAGTTCCTTCTCGGTGCGGCCGAGCGCTGGGATCGACACCCGGGCGATCTCGTCGGCAGTCAGCCGCCCCTCGGCCATGTGCTCATCGAGAACCTCGGCGATCCCGTCGAGCAGCGGCCGGTATCCCGAGCGGCCCGCGGCGTCGACCGCCGGTGTCAACACCAGCAGCTTGCCGCCCGGACTCAGTTCCCGGCCCCGGAACGCCACGAAGTCATGCCAGTCCTGCGCCGCCTGCCGCCCATAGGAGCGCCGCGCGGCGTCGTCGGTGTGCTCGGAGAATGCGGGCAGCCCCGCGACGGGCCGGACCAGCCACATCGTCGTCCAGGACGACCAGCCCAGGGTGACGCTCTGCGAGGGCATGATCTGCGCGAAATATGACCGGCCGATCGCCGAGGGGAAGCTGGCGGTGTCCGTGCGGGCGTAGCTGTCGGGATCTTCGGCCAGCGTGGTGAACAGTGCGCTGAAGTCGTTGTCCGGCAGGTCCGTATGGGCCACCAGTACGGCATGGTCGGCCCGGGTGCGCCGGCGCAACGCCGCGATCGCGGCGCCGATCGGCAACAGTGAGTTGGCGCCGGTGGCCGCGCCGTAATCGGTGATGACGATCGGCCGGGGTGCGGCGGGCAGCGGCACGGTCGACGCGAGCTGCTCGAACACTCCGGTGGCATGGGCCAGCCCGGCCGCCTGCAACCTGCCCGAGGGTGTACCGCCGGGCTCGGGGCGGACGACGATGCGCGACTCTGGCATGGCCACCTCCGCCCCGGCGAACTGTGTATCGATAACCGTAGTGGCAACGACAATTCGTGGCACACTTCCGACGTGAGCACGAGCGGACGGCTCCGGGCCGGGGCGGCCGGGCTGATGACCATCGGGGTGATCGGTTTTGTGGTCACGCTGCTTCTCACCGTCTTCCTGCTGGACCGTTTCGACGCCTACGGCGAGGTCCCGATCCCAGGAACGGGCAGCCTGCACCTGCCGGCCGGCGAGGTGACGGTGAGCCTGCATACCCAGGTCATTTCCAGCCCCACCGGCGGAGGGCTACCGGTGCCCCCGATCAGCGTGTCGGTGACGCCGCCGGACGGTGTCGCCAATCCGGAGTTCGAGGAAAGCGTCGGGATGACCACCACCGTCAACAACGACACGCGACGCAGGCTGTGGCGGGTGCAGGTGGCCGAAGCCGGCGACTATCAGATCGCCACCGACGGGCAGGTCGGCGCGTACATCGCGCCGAAGCTGGCCTTCGGCAAGCCCGCGGGACGCCCGGCGGCGCTCTGGGTGTTCCCGGTGATGTTCGTGCTCGGTCTAGCGGGCCTGGTCGCACCGCTGCTGGCAGGCCGCCGGCGGCGCCCGAAGATGCAGACGGCCGGCACCGTCGCAGACGTGGACGACCAGCAGTTCGTGCCCGACGGGCAGGCGATCCGGATTCAGCAGCTCAAAACCATTACGGCACTGCGTGATTCCGGAGCGCTGACCGAGGCGGAGTTCGCCGAAGAGAAGCGAAGGATTCTGCGCGGGCACTGAGGGCGTCAGTGGCCGGGTCTTTGGGCCGCTTCCTCCTCGCCGCTCGTTCCTCGCGGCGCATCGTCAGTGGCCGGGTCTTTGGGCCGCTTCCTCCTCGCCGCTCGTTCCTCGCGGCGCATCGTCAGTGGCCGCGGGCCACCCACTCGTCGTAATGGACCAGCTCGTCACCGATACGGGTGCTGTCGCCGTGCCCGGTGTAGACCACGGTGTCGGCGGGCAGCTTGCCGAGCCGCCCGGAGATCGATTCCAGAATCGTCGGGAAGTCCGAGAACGAGCGGCCGGTCGCGCCCGGCCCGCCGCAGAACAGGGTGTCGCCGCTGAACACCGCACCGGCCTCCGGTGCGTGCCAGCACACCGAGCCCGGCGAGTGCCCGGGGGTGTGCAGGGCCCGCAACTCCAGGCCACCGACGGTGAGGGTGTCGCCGTCGGCAACGGCGCGAAAGTCGCTGTCCGGGTGGGTCATCTGCCACAGCATGTCGTCGCCGGGGTGCAGCAGCACCGGGGCGTCGAGGAGCCGGCCCAGTTCGGGAGCCACCGTGATGTGGTCATTGTGGCCGTGCGTGCACACCACCGCCACCACGTTGCGCCCGGCGACGGCCTCGACGATCGGGGCGGCGACGTGGGCGGCGTCGAAGACCACCACATCGGAGTCGTCGCCGACGATCCAGATGTTGTTGTCGACTTCCCAACTGCCGCCGTCGAGTTCGAAGGTGCCGTGGGTGACCACCCGCTGAATCGGGCTGCCGGTGCTCATAGCACCACGACCGAGCGCAGCACCTCGCCGCCGTGCATGCGGTGGAAGGCCTTCTCGACGTCGTCGAGTCCGATGCGCTCGGAGACGAACTTCTCCAGCGGCAGCCGGCCCTGCAGATAGAGGCTGATCAGGGTGGGGAAGTCACGTTCCGGCAGGCAGTCGCCGTACCACGAGGACTTCAGCGAACCACCGCGGGAGAAGAAGTCGATCAGCGGCATCTCCAGGGTCATGTCCGGGGTGGGAACACCTACCAGCACAACGGTTCCGGCCAGATCGCGGGCGTAGAACGCCTGCTTCCAGGTCTCGGGGCGGCCGACGGCGTCGATCACCACGTCGGCGCCGAAGCCGTCGGTGAGCTCCTGAATGGTCTCGACCGGGTCTTGGGTGCGGGCGTTGACGGTGTGCGTCGCGCCGAACTCACGCGCCCAGGTGAGCTTGGTGTCGTCGGTGTCGACGGCGATGATCCGCCGGGCCCCCACCAGTGCCGCGCCGGCGATAGCCGCGTCGCCCACACCGCCGCAGCCGATCACCGCCACGGTGTCATCGCGGGTGACGCCGCCGGTGTTGACGGCCGCACCCAGGCCGGCCATCACCCCGCAGCCCAACAGCCCCGCCACCGCCGGGTCGGCGCTGGGATCCACCTTGGTGCACTGCCCCTCGTGGACGAGGGTCTTGTCGGCGAATGCCCCGATCCCCAGCGCCGGCGTGAGCTCGGTGCCGTCGGTCAGGGTCATCGGACGCGAGGCGTTGAACGTGTCGAAGCACAGGTGCGGGCGGCCGCGCTTGCAGGCCCGGCACTGTCCACACACCGCACGCCAGTTCAGGATCACGAAGTCGCCGGGTGCCACCGCGGTGACCTCCGACCCGACCGACTCGACGGTGCCGGAGGCCTCGTGGCCCAGCAGGAACGGGTAGCTGTCGTTGATGCCGCCGTCCCGATAGGTCAGGTCGGTGTGGCACACCCCGCAGGCGGTGATCGCGACGACGACGTCGTGGGCGCCCGGCTCGGGGATGACGATGTCGGTCAGCTCGACCGGCTTGCCCTTTTCACGGGAGATCACCCCGCGCACTGTCTGACTCATGGGCTCAACCTTATGTTGCCGCCTGTGCGCCCGGTGCGCTGGCTTGCGCGGCCTGCGCCCCCGGGGCGGGGGTGCGGGTATCGGCCCGCAGGAAGCTTCCGGTGCGTTGCGTGCCGAGCACGCTGGTGGGCTGACCGTCGAGAACCACTGCGCGGCCGGACACCAGGACGGCGGTGACGGTTTCGTCGTTGCGGTTGACCATGCGCGACATCCCGCCGTAGGCGGCGAAGGACTCCTCGGCGTAGGCGTCGAGGGTGTCGTCCAGATGGGCGGGGTCGATCACCACGATGTCGGCGCGGTCGCCGATACGCAGGTGCCCGGCGTCGATCCGGTACCAGTCGGCCAGTTCACCGGTCAGCCGGTGCACGGCCTGTTCGACCGACAGGAACGGCTGTCCGGCCTGCTGGGCGTCCAGCACGTGGCGCAGCAACCGCAGGCCCATGTTGTAGAACGCCATATTGCGCAGGTGCGCGCCGGCATCCGAGAAGCCCATCTGGATACCTGGCTCGGCGGCGAGCTCCTTGAGCACGTCGGGGCGGTGGTTGGAGATCGTGGTGTGCCAGCGCAGCGCGGTGCCGTGCTCGAGCACCAGGTCGAGGAAGGCGTCGACGGGGTGCACGCCACCACGGTCGATGCCGACCTGGCCGAAGGACTTTCCGACCACCGAGGCATCGGGGCATGCGACGATCTCGGCGTCGAAGAAGTCGCGGTGCCAGACCCGCGGCCCGTACTTGTTTGCGTAGTCCTTGCGGAAGCGGCGCCGGTAGGACTCGTCGCGCATCAATGCGTCCCGCTCGAGCGACTCCCGCAGGTGCAGCGCCTCGGCGCCCGCCCCGAACTCCTCGAAGATCACCAGATCGATGCCGTCGGCGTAGACCTCGAACGGCACCGGCAGGTGCTGCCAGCGGAAATCGGCGCCCAGCCGGCTCAGCATCCGCGACGCCTTGACCATGGCCGGTATGGCCAGGCGGTTGCTCTTGACGTCGGCCGCGGCCAGCAGAGTGGTCTTGAGCGGCCGGCGGAAGATCCCCAGGGACTGGGCCAGCTGCGACACCACGTCGAACGGGTTCTTGACGTCCGGGCCTGCCTGCAGAATGCGCCCCGCGCGGCGCAGCTTCGCCTTGAGCCGGCGCAGTTCCCTGGGCTTGGCGTAGGTCGAGGGCAGCGTGCGCGAGCGGCAGACGTCGCCGTCCATCTTGTCGAAAAGCAACTGCTGGGAACTCATCCCGACGAATCCCGCCTGCAACGCCTCGTCGAGCATCTGCTCCATGCGGGCCTGTTCGGCCGCGGTCGGACGGGCGTCGGCGCGGGTGGCGCGGTCCAGTCCCATGGTCGCGGCGCGCATGTCGGAATGTCCGATGAACGCCGTCACGTTCGGGCCAAGCGGCAGCTTCTCGAGGCTGGCGATGTAGTCCGCACAACTCGACCAGGTCTTGTGCGCATCGATGGTGTCGACCACGTACTGGCGCGGGATGGCCTCCACCCGGCCGAACAGGTCCCCGGCGTCGGGGCCGTCGACATGGATGGTCGACAGCGAGCACGATCCGACCAGCACCGTGGTCACGCCGTGCCGTACCGACTCCGACAGCGCGGGACTCAGCAGAATTTCGACGTCGTAGTGGGTGTGGATGTCGAGCAGCCCGGGCAGCACCCATTTGCCGGCCGCGTCGATCACCTGGCTGCAGCCCGCCTCGTCGAGTGGTTCGGCGGAGATGGCGGCGACGTGCCCGTCGCGGATACCGATGTTGCGGATCGCCGACGGTGCGCCGGTGCCGTCGAACCACCGGCCGCCCCGGATCACGATGTCAAAACTCACAGGTGTTTCCTTTCCGACCGATACCGCTCCCAGCATGGCCTGCAACGCCGGCGAAGTCTCGACATCTGCCGACATTTCTCTACCCGGCCCGGCTGCGTCGCCGCCGCGGAGTCGCCCGGGCTCGCCGCTGTGCCTAGGCTGACTGCCGATGCCCGCCGCACAAGATCCCCTCGCCGCCCTTGCCGACTGGCCGGTCGGCCATGCGGCCGCCGCCGTCATCGCCCCCTCGGGGGTGCTGGCCACCCACGGGGACATCGCCCGGCCGTTCTACCTCGCCTCGGTGACCAAGCCCCTGGTGGCGCGGGCGGTGCAGGTCGCCGTGGAGGAGGGGGCGGTGGAACTGGACACCCCGGCCGGGCCGCCGGGCGCCACCGTGCGGCATCTGCTGGCGCACGCCTCGGGGCTCGCGCCGGACTCCGACCGGATCCTGGCCAAGCCCGGCACCCGGCGGGTGTACTCCAATCACGGGTTCGCGGTGCTGGCCGACGCCGTGGAGCGGGCGGCCGGCATCGAGTTCGGCCGCTATCTGAGCGAGGCGGTGTTCGAGCCGCTGGGCATGTCGGCCAGCCGGTTGGACGGGGGAGCGGCGGCCGCCGGCTACGGGGGCACCTCCACCGTCGCCGATCTGGCCGCCTTCGCCGGCGACCTGCTGAGGCCGATCACGGTGTCGCCGCAACTGCACGCCGAGGCCACCCGTGTGCAGTTCCCCGGCCTGGACGGCGTGCTGCCGGGCTACGGGCCGCAGCGGCCGAACGACTGGGGGCTGGGCTTCGAGATCCGCGACGGCAAGACACCGCACTGGACCGGGGCCGACAACTCGTCGCGCACCTTCGGTCACTTCGGGCAGTCCGGCACCCTGATCTGGGTCGATCCGGCGATTGAGCGGGCGCTGGTGGTGCTCACCGACCGCGACTTCGGGGACTGGGTCACCGGGCGCTGGCCGGCGGTGTCCGACGCCGTGGTGGCGGTCTACGGCCGGGACTAGCCAACAGGCGTCACACAAGGCACAATAGACACATACAACACTAAATACTCAGCTGCATCACCGCTCGGTTCGGTCCGCCAGGTCGTTGGGGAAGACGTCCCTCGTGGAGCCGAAGGAGCAATTGATGCGCGCGACGAATCAATTCGCCGACGTGACGAGCGGCGTGGTGTACATCCACGCCTCGCCCGCGGCGGTGTGCCCGCATGTCGAGTGGGCGTTGACCTCGGCGTTGGGTGCTCGCAACGGTCAGGCGAAGCTCAACTGGACGCCGCAGCCGGCCATGCCCGGACAACTGCGCGCGGTGGTCAACTGGGTCGGCCCCGTGGGCACCGGCGCTGTCCTGGCCAGCGCGCTGCGCTCCTGGTCGGTGTTGCGGTTCGAGGTCACCGAAGATCCCAGTGCCGGAGTGGACGGCCAGCGCTTCAGCCACACCCCGCAGCTCGGTCTGTGGAGCGGGACGATGAGCGCCAACGGCGACGTGATGGTCGGGGAGAACCGGCTGCGCGCCCTGATGGCCGGCGGTGCCGACGCGCTGGCAGCGGACCTGGAAACGGTGCTGGGCACCGCCTGGGACGAGGCCCTGGAGCCCTATCGGGACGGCGGCGATTCCGCGGAGGTCTCCTGGCTCAGCCGCGGGGTCGGCTGAGCGAGAGGCCGCGGCGGGCTAGGGCTGGGCGGCAGGATTGGGGGCCGGGCGCAGAATCGCCAGCGCAGCCGGCTCCGCCGACACCGTCACCGGCAGCGGGCCCACATAGTCGCCGTCGGCGTAGGCGTTGATGCCGGGGCACTCCACGCGCACCGATGCCGCCCGCCGGGTGCTCACCTCATCGAGATCCACGTGGGTGCCCTTGAACACGGTGGGGAACAGCCGGATCAGCTTGGTCCGCGAGCCGGAGTGCACCATGGTGACGTCCAGCAGACCGTCGGCGTGGTCGGCGCCCGGGCAGATCAGCATGCCGCCGCCGTAGCTGCGCGTGTTGCCGAACGCCGCCAGCGTCAGCGCCACGTCCACCGGATCGTCGTCGTCGAACGTCAACCGGAACGGCAGCAGGCGCAGCTGCGAAATCTCCGCCACCATGGCGAGGTTGTAGCGCATGCGCCCGTGCGGCCAGCGCATCCGGTTGACGCGGTCGCTGACCAGCGAATCGAAACCGGCCGCCATCACCGTGCCGAACCAGGTCACCGAACCGTCGTCGTGGGCGACCCGGCCCAGGTCGACGGTGTCGGCCCAGCCCTGGGCCACCACGTCCGCGGCCGCCTCGGGGTCGCCGGTGGGCAGGCCGTATTCGCGCGCGTGATCGTTGCCGGTGCCGGCGGGGATGATTCCCAACGGCACGTCGCCGCCGGCCAGCGCCTGCAGCGCCAGCGAGATCACGCCGTCACCGCCGGCCACCACCACGGCGTCGGTGTCGTCGGCCAGCGCATCGTCGAGCAACCGCCGCGCGTGGGCGGGGTCGGCTCCGACAAGGTGCGCCACGTCGATGCCGCGCCGCTGGAACTGCGCCAGCGCCCGCTCGGCGGCATGCCGGGCGTTGCCGTGCCCGGCTGCCGGGTTGGTCAGCAGCGTGATCCGGTGGATCTCACGGTTCATCGGGGCCCGCCCCTCCTCGTCGCTGCGCATCGCATCGTCGCGGCGCGGCATCACGGAATGAGTTTGCCCGGGTTGAGGATTCCGGCCGGATCCAAGGTGTCCTTGACCGCCCGCAGCACCTGCACCCCGAGCTCGCCCACCTCGTCGCGCATCCACGGCCGGTGATCGGCGCCGACGGCGTGGTGATGGGTGATGGTTCCGCCGGTCCGCATGATCGCCTCGGCTGCAGCGGCTTTGGCGGTGCGCCACTGCTCGATGGGGTTGCCGCGCTGACCGGCGACCACCGTGAAGTACAGCGATGCGCCGGTCGGGTAGACGTGCGAGATGTGGCAGAGCACCAGCGCGGGTGTGCCGCTGTCGCCCAGTGCGGTGGTCAGCGCCTCGGTCACCGCTTCCTTGAGGGCGGGCACGCCCGCCCAGTCGGTGGCGGTCTCCAACGTTTCGCAGAGCGCGCCGGCGGCCAGCAGGGCGTCGCGCAGGTAGGGCGCGGAGAACCGCCCGTGCTCCCAGGCGCGTGCCGGCTCTTCGCCCAGGGATGTGCCGCCGTGCGCGGCCAGCAGGGCCCGGGTTTCGGCGTGCCGGCTTTCGGTGTGCTCGGCGGTCCCCTCGAACAGCGTGATCGCCAGGCAGCCGCCGGTGATCTGCTGCTCGCCGATCTGCTCGGTGGTGGCCAGGTTCACCCCCGTCTCGGCTTCGTCGGACAACCGGATGACGGTCGGGCCGGTGCCGGTCTGGGTGACCGCGCGCAGGGCCGCGGCGCCGGTGGCGAAGTCCGGAAACGACCACGCCTCATAGCGGGTGGTCGCGGGTACCGGATGAACCCGCACCCGCACCCGGGTGATGAGCCCGAACGTGCCCTCGGATCCCAGCAGCAGTTGCCGCAGGTCCGGGCCGGCGGCCGAGGCCGGGGCGCGGCCCAGGTCCAGCACGCCGGCCGGGGTGATCATGCGCAGCCCGCGCACCATGTCGTCGAAGCGGCCGTACCCGGCCGAGTCCTGGCCCGAGGAACGGGTGGCGGCGAAACCGCCGAGGGTGGCGAACTGGAAGCTCTGGGGGAAGTGGCCCAGCGAGAATCCGCGTGCCCCGAGCAGTCGTTCGGCGTCCGGACCGGTGACGCCGGCACCGAACTCCGCCTCGCCGGACACCTCGTCGAGGTGCAGCAGCTCATCGAAGCGGCGCAGGTCCACGCAGACCACGGCCGCGAAGTCGCCGCGGATGGGGTCCAGGCCCCCGACCACGCTGGTTCCGCCGCCGAAGGGGACGACGGCGATGCCGCGCCGGCTGCACAGGTCCAAGATGGCCGCGAGCTGGTCTTCGCCGTCGGGGCCGCCGGGCAGCAGCACCGCGTCGGGAGCATCCTGCGGTCCGTCACCGTTGCGCCGCAACAGGTCCAGGGTGGACTTGCCGCCGGCGTGCAACAGCCGGGCGGTGTGGTCGGTGCGGCAGAACTCGGCTCCGACGATCGCCGCCAGGTCCGCGTGGTCGGCCTCCGACAGTGCCGACGGTGTCAGCGGCACCTGCGCGGGATCGGCTTCCGGTGCGCCGGTGCCCTCGACGCCGAGGGCCGCTTTGAGCAGGTTGCGGATGCCCTCGGACAGCGGTTTGGCCGCGGCCGGATCGCCCCAGGCGTTCCATTTCATCGGCGGGGTCAGGGCGTCCTGGGCGTCGGCCGGCGTCATGCGTTACAGTATTACATATGCTGTCAACCAGTAATGACGAGCAGGGGGAAGTCGGGGAGCGGATCCTCGACGCCGCCGCGGACTGCCTCCTGGCGCTCGGCGTCGAGCGGGTGACGCTGGCGGCCATTGCCCGTCGGGCCGGGGTGAGCCGTCCCACCGTCTACCGGCGCTGGCCGGACAGCCGCTCGGTGATCGCCGCGCTGCTGACATCGCGGGTCACCGCGGCCTGGACGGAACTGGCCGCCGCGCTACCGGGAACCGGGCGCGAGGCGCTGGTCGGCCGGATCGTGGCGACCGCCGACCGGCTGCGCCACGACGAGGTGGTGATGCAGGTGCTGCACCACGCACCCGATCTGGCGATGGTCTACATCGCGCAACGGATGGGGGCCAGCCAGCGGCGGCTGATCGACCTGGTGGCCGCAGAGCTGAGCACCGCGCAGAGCGCCGGCAGCGTCCGCGCGGGCGACCCGCGCCGGCTCGCCGCGATGTGTCTGCTGATCACCCAGTCGGCCATCCAGTCCGCGCAGCTCGTCGCGCCGATCCTGGACGAGGCCGCGCTCTCCGCCGAACTGGCCTACACCCTGAACAGGTACCTCTCGTGATGTTCTCCACCGCCGCACTCAACGCCGCCCGGCGCACCGCTGAACTCAACGCACTGGCCGACGGCCCGCCCGTCGACGTCGTCGTGATCGGCGGGGGCATCACCGGTGCCGGCATCGCCCTGGACGCGGCCGCGCGGGGACTGCGGGTGGTGTGCATGGACAAGCACGACCTGGCGTTCGGGACCAGCCGGTGGAGCTCCAAGCTCGTGCACGGCGGACTGCGTTACCTGGCCACCGGCAACGTGGGCATCGCGCGGCGCAGTGCCATCGAACGCGGCATCCTGATGACCCGCACCGCACCCCACCTGGTCCGGGCGATGCCGCAACTGGTGCCCCTGCTGAAAGCCATGCGCCCGCGCGACCGGGCCCTGGTCCGCACCGGGTTCCTCGCCGGCGACGCCCTGCGCCGCCTGGCCGGCACCCCGGCGACGGTGCTGCCCCGTTCGCGGCGAGTCTCGCCGGCGCAGGTCGCCGAACTGGCACCGACGGTGCGCCGCGACGGCCTCGACGGCGGCCTGCTGGCCTACGACGGGCAACTGATCGACGACGCACGACTGGTCGCGGCGGTGGCCCGCACCGCGGCCCAGTACGGCGCGGCCATCCTGACCTATGTGGCGGCGTCGCACGCCACCGGCGACACCGTCACGCTGACCGACCAGTTCTCCGGGGAGTCGCTGCAGTTGTCCGCCCGGGCGGTCATCAACGCCACCGGCGTGTGGGCCGCCGACATCGACCCCGCCTTGCGGCTGCGGCCCAGCCGCGGCACCCACCTGGTGTTCGACGCGGCGGCGTTCGGCAACCCGGCCGCCGCGCTGACGGTACCGATCCCCGGGGAACTCAACCGGTTCGTGTTCGCCATGCCCGAGCAGCTCGGCCGGGTGTACCTCGGTCTCACCGACGAGGAGGCCCCCGGGCCCATCCCCGACGTTCCGCAGCCGACCTCGGCCGAAGTCGCCTTCCTGCTGGACACGGTCAACACCGCGCTGGGGACCGCCCTGGACGCCGGCGACGTGCGCGGCGCCTACGCCGGGCTGCGGCCGCTGATCGACACCGGATCAGGGCATACCGCCGACGTCTCGCGCAACCACGCCGTAGTGGAATCCGGCAGCGGGGTGTTCAGCGTGATCGGCGGCAAGCTCACCGAATACCGGCACATGGCGCAAGACGTGCTGGACCGCGCCGTGCGGCAGCGGGCACTGGCGGCCACACCGTGCCGCACCCGCGACCTGCCGTTGATCGGCGCGCCCCGCAATCCCGGATCGCCGGTGTCGCGGGCCGGCCTGCCCGCGTCGCTGGTCTTGCGTTACGGCGCCGAGGCGGCCAATGTGCTGGCCGCCGCCACCTGCCGGCGGCCGGACGAACCGGTGGCCGAGGGGATCGACGTGCTGCGTGCGGAATTCGAGTACGCGGTCAGTCACGAGGGCGCGCTGACCGTGGCCGACATCGTGGACCGCCGCACCCGGATCGGGCTGGTGGCCCAAGACCGGGAACGGGTGCTCGACGTCGCCCGGGAATTCGTGAGCGACTAGAGCGGGATGTTCTTGTGGCGGCCGCGGCGGGCGGGCGCCTCGGCCAGCGCCTGAGTGATCTTGCCGCGGGTGTGGGACGGGTCGATCTTCTCGTCGACCACGCCGATGTCGATGGCGCTGTCCACTCCGCCGGCGATCCGCTCGTGCTCGGCGGCCAGCTCCTCGTGCAGCGCCTCCCGCTCGTCGTCGGGCGCGGCGGCCAGCTTCTTCTTGTGCAGGATGCCCACCGCGGCCTTGGCGCCCATCACCGCGACCTCGGCGTCCGGCCAGGCGAAGACCTTGGTGGCGCCCAACGACCGCGAGTTCATCGCGATGTAGGCCCCGCCGTAGGTCTTGCGGGTGACCAGCGTGACGCGGGGGACGGTGGCCTCGCCGAACGCGTGCAGCAGCTTGGCGCCGCGGCGCACCACGCCGCCCCATTCCTGCCCGACGCCGGGCAGGTAGCCCGGCACGTCGACGATCACGATCAGCGGAATGCCGAATGCGTCGCACAGCCGCACGAACCGTGCCGCCTTCTCCGCGCTTTCGGAGTTCAGGCAGCCGCCCAGCCGCAGCGGGTTGTTGGCCAGCACGCCGACCGTGCGGCCCGAGAGCCGGCCCAGCCCGACCACCATCGACGGCGCCCACTTGGCCTGGAACTCATCGAAGGGGGCGTCGGAGTCGAGCAGCCCGAGCACCAGCGGGTGCACGTCATAGGCGCGGCGCGCGGATTCCGGCAGCAGCGCGTGCAGGTCGATCTCGCCCGCCTCGGCCTTGTTGCGGTCGAAATGACCCTGCTGGCAGAACAACCCGACCAGGCGTCGGCCACGCTCGTAGGCGTCCAGCTCGTCGTCGGCGACGATGTGGCACACCCCGGACTTCTTGTGGTGGGTGTCGGGGCCGCCGAGCGCGGCCATGTCGACGTCCTCACCGGTGACGCTGCGCACCACGTCGGGCCCGGTGACGAACACCCGGCCCTCCGGCGCCATCACGATGACGTCGGTCAGCGCCGGACCGTAGGCGGCGCCGCCGGCGGCGAAACCGACCACCACCGAGATCTGCGGGACGAACCCCGAGGCCCGGATCATGGCCTCGAACACCCGCCCCACCGCGTGCAGGGCTCGCACGCCCTCGGCCAGCCGGGCGCCGCCGGAGTGCCACAGCCCCACGATGGGGCTCTGTTCGGCGATCGCGGTGTCGTAGGCGTTGACGATGTGGTCGCAGCCCTCGATGCCCATCGCACCGCCCATCACGGTGCCGTCGGTGCAGAACGCGATGGTGCGCACCCCGTTGACGGTGCCTCCGGCGGCCAGCACCCCGGAGCGGTCACGCTCGTGCAGCAACTCCACGGTGCCGTCGTCGAAGAACGTCGACAGACGCAACAGGGGATCGCGCGGGTCGAGCGATTCGCCCACCGTTTCGGGAGCCATGGTCGTCATCGCGCCTCTCCTTGCATTGTTTGATCGCGGGTGTGTCTTCGGCCGGTCAGTACCGGCCGAAGACGATTGCGACGTTGTGTCCGCCGAACCCGAACGAGTTGTTGATCGCGTACTCGTAGTTGCCCGGCCGCGGTTCCCCGGACACCACGTCCAGGTCGATCTCCGGGTCGAGATTCTCCAAGTTACGCGTCGGCGGGATGACCTGGTCACGCAAGGCCATCACCGTCAGAATGGATTCGACCGCGCCCACCGCGCCCACCGAGTGGCCCAGTGCCGCTTTGGGTGCGTACACCGCGGCGTTGCCGCCGTGCGGCCCCAAGGCGAGGTTGATGGCGTGGCCTTCTGCCACGTCGCCCGCCGAGGTTCCGGTGGCATGGGCGTTGACGTGGCTGATGTCGCCGGGAGTCAGGCCGCCGATCTGGATGGCCCGCGTCATCGCCCGGCCGGCGGACTGGCCGTCGGGATCCGGCGCGACGATGTGGTAGCCGTCCGAGGTGATCGACGCACCCATGATCCGGGCGATGATGTTGGCGCCGCGCGCCTTGGCGTGCTCCTCGGTCTCGATCACCATCAGCGCGCCGCCCTCGCCGAACACGAACCCGTTGCGGTCGCGGTCGAAGGGGCGACAGGCCCCCTCCGGGTCGTCGTTGCTGGTGGACAGCACGATGCGCATCTGGGCGAACCCGGCGATCGGCACCGCTTCGATCCGGGTCTCCACGCCGCCGCAGATCGCCATGTCGGCTTCGCCGAGCACGATCTGCTGCCAGGCGTGCGCAATACCTTCGGAACCGGATGCGCAGGCCGAGACCGGGGTGATCACCCCGGCCTTGGCCTGGCGGTCCAGTCCGACGGTCGCGGCCGCACCGTTGGGCATGTACTTCTGCACGACCAGCGGTGAGACCGCCTTGAGGCCGCGCTCGCGCATCCCGTCATAGGACCAGACGAGTTCCTCGCTGGATCCCATCCCGGTGCCGATCGACACCATGAGGCGCCGGGTGTCGACTTCGGGTGAGCCGGCGTGCTCCCAGGCACGCCGGCTCAGCGCCAAAGCCATCTTCTGCAGGTAGGAAAGCCGACGCAGCTCGGTCCGACTCAACCCTTCGTCGAAGGACTCCGGGGTCTCGATGAGATGCCCGCCGATACGAACCGGCAGGTCATACTCCTCGATGAACGAGTCGGTGAGCTTGCGAATGCCGCTCTGGCCGTCCAGTAGCTTCTTCCAGGTGTCCTCCCCGTCCGCGGCCAATGCCGTCGTCATGGCGAAGCCGGTGACGACGACGTTGGGGAGACCCTTTCCCGTTGCCAGCGTTGACATGGCTGTTGCGAACTTCCCTCTCTTGGTACTGCTCTAGTACCGCCCGAAGGCGAGCGCGACGTTGTGCCCACCGAAACCGAATGAGTTGTTGATGGCGTAGGAGTAATCGCCGTAGCGAGGTGCTCCGGCCACGACGTCGAGGTTGATCTCCGGGTCCGGTGTCTCGTAGTTCAGCGTCGGCGGGATGACCCCGTCACGCAGCGAGAGCACCGTGAGCACCGACTCCAGCGCACCGACCGCTCCGATGGAGTGGCCCAACGCCGACTTGGGTGCGTAGACCGCGGCGTGGTCGCATCCGGCTTCCCGGATGGCGTTCGCCTCGGCGGTGTCACCGATCGGGGTGGCTGTTCCGTGCGCGTTGATGTGGTCGACGTCCTTGGGGGACAGGCCCGCCAATTCCAGCGCCCGGGTCATCGCACGGCCGGCCCGCTTGCCGTCGGGACCGGGAGCCACCATGTGGTAGGCGTCGGAGGTGATGCCGGCGCCCATCAACCGGGCCAGCGGCTTGGCGCCGCGTGCCTTGGCGTGCTCTTCGGTCTCGATGATCATCAGCGCGCCGGCTTCACCGAACACGAAGCCGTCCCGGTCCTTGTCGAACGGCCGCGAGGCACCCTCGGGGTCGTCGTTGCGGGTGGACATCGCGCGCATCATCGAGAACGTTGCGATCGGCAACGCCTCGATACCGCCTTCGACACCGCCGCAGACCGCGAAGTCCGCATCGCCCATGACGATCTGGCGCCAGGCGTGGGCGATCGCCTCCGAACCCGAGGAGCAGGCCGAGACCGGGGTGATGACCCCGGCGCGAGCGCCGAGCTGCAGACCGACCACGGCGGCCGCACCGTTGGGCATGATCATCTGAACGGCCAGCGGCGACACCTTGCGGGGGCCGCCCTCGTTCATCAGGTCATAGGTCTCGACGATCTTCTCGCCGCCGCCCAGCCCGGTGCCGACGACGACCGTGAAGCGGTCGGGGTCGACCTCTGGCGATCCGGCGTTCTCCCACAACCGTCCGGCGAGCAGCTTGGCCATCCGCTGGACGTAGGACATCCGTCGCAGGTCCAGCCGGCCCATGTGGTCGTCGACCGGGTCCTTGAGGTGTCCGCCGATGCGGACCGGCAAGTCCCACTTGGTGACGAACTCGTCCTCGAGCACGTGGATGCCGCTCTCACCGGCGAGCAGGCCCTTCCACGTGCTCTCGATGTCCCCGCTGATTGAAGTGGTGGCCTCAACGGCGGTTACCACGACACTCGGGTAACCGCCGTTGGCCGTAGAAGGCTGCGAGGACACGATTAGCTCTCGGAACCGAACTTCTCGCGCAGCGCGGCGGCAGCCTCGGGGTTCTCGGCCTCGAGCTTCTGGATGTACGCCACCACGTCACCGACGGTGCGCAGACCGGCGAGGTCCTCGTCCGGGATCTTCACGCCGTACTTGTCTTCGGTCTGCACGGCGATCTCCACCATCGACAGCGAGTCGATGTCCAGGTCGTCGACGAAGGACTTCTCGACGGTGACCTCGCTCGGCTCGATACCGGTGACCTCTTCGATGATCTCGGCGAGACCGGCGATGATTTCTTCCTGGCTGGCAGCCACTGTGTTTCCCTTCGGTTGGATCCGCACGGGGGTGTGCGGCTTGATTACTGCATATCTGGTTGTGCAGCTTTTGGAGCGGGCGTCAGAACTCGGGCAGCCCGTCCAGATCTGCGGGGGACTTGACGGCGTGCGTCGGCGTCCCCCGAAGTTCGCGCTTCGCGATGCCGGCAAGGGTGCCGGCGGGCGGGAACTCCACGATTGCCGTGACCTCACGGGCGCGGAGCGTTTCGGTGCACAGGTCCCAGCGCACCGGGCGGGTCAGCTGGGCGACCAGGTAGTCCAGCGCCTGGGCCGCGGACGCCACCGGCTGCCCGTCGCGGTTGGACAGCAGGGTGGCGGTGGGTTCGGAGACGCCGGCCGCCTTGACCTGCTCGACGGCGGCGGCGTAGGCCTCCAGGGCCGGAGCCATGTACTGGGTGTGGAAGGCGCCGGCGGTGGCCAGCTTGCGGACCCGGGCCTTGGCGGGCGGGTCTTCGGCGAGCTTGTCCAGCGCGGGCAGCGGGCCCGCCGCCACGATCTGCCCGACGGCGTTGCGGTTGGCCGGGGTGAGGTCGAGCTGCTCGAGGCGCGTCAGCACCTCGGCCTCGTCGCCACCGAGCACCGCGGCCATGCCGGTCGGCTCCAGGGCGCAGGCCTTGGCCATCTCGCGGCCGCGGGTGGCGGCCAGCATGACGGCGTCGTCGGGGGAGATGACGCCGGCGATGGCGTAGGCGGCGATCTCACCGACCGAGTGGCCGGCCACGATGACATCGCTGCCGACGGGCCGGCGCTTGGTCAGCTCCGCGTGGGCCAGCAGCGTCGCCGCCACCACCAGCGGCTGGGTGACCGCCGTGTCGGTGATCTCCTCGGCGGTTGCGGTGGTGCCGAGGGCGACCAAGTCCAGATCGCTGATCTGCGACCAGGCGGCCAACTGCGCGCGGGCAGCGTCAGCACCGGGCCCCTCGAGCCACGGCGACAGCATGCCGGGGGTCTGAGATCCCTGTCCGGGAGCGAGCAACGCAATCACATCTTTAAGAGAACATTGTGAAGCGCTGTTTGCAGGATGTCCTAGATTATGAACATTGTCTTATGTTTTTGTGGAGACCCTACAAAACTGCCGGTTGCTGCGATGTCATCGATACCGAAATGCGACAACGGGGTCCGCTGTGGCGCCGCTGCCGGTGCCCCGGGCGGCCAGATCACGCCTGCGGGCCGGCCTGGGCGGGTTCGGCAGGGTCGGTGCCGGACGCCCGATCGGGGGAGTAAGGCGTGGCGGCGCTGCTGAAGCTGGCATGCTGCGCCTGATTCGCCAGCCGCCCCACGGTGGCGGCGACCCGCAGCACGTAGGCATCGCGCGGTACGGCCGGGTCGCGTCCGGTGAAGTCCGCGATTCGCTTGAGCCGGTAGCGGACCGTGTTTGGATGAACGAACAACTTCCGGGCGCAGGCCTCGACCGCGCCGCCGCAGTCCAAAAAGGCGTCCAGCGTCTCGGTGAGCGTCGGCCCGGCCTCGGCCAGCGGCCGCATCACATCGGTGTGCAGCGCCGCGATCGCCGACGGGTCGCCGATCAGGGCGCGCTCGGGAAGCAGTTCACGCGCCAGCACCGGCCGGGGTGCCCCGGTCCAGCCCACGACGGCGTTCATTCCCGAAATCGCCTCCGTGGCGCTGTGGTAGGCGGCGGTCAGCGACGGTGCGGTGGGGCCGATCACCACTGGGCCGTCGGAGAAGGCGCCGAGCAGGTCGGCGAAGAACTTCTGGGTGGGCGACAGCGGACCCGACACGATGGCCACCAGCCAGGTGCCGTGCACATCGGTCAGGGCGGCGCGGCCATGGCGGCCGGCGATGTCGCGGATGTCCTGGCTGGCCTGCTGTCCGGCGAAGCCGTCCGGGCCGGGCGGTGCGGTGCCCACCACGACCGTCGCCGGAGCGGTGGTGTCCCAGTTCAGCGCGGCGGCGCGGCTCAACAACTCCGGTCCGGTGTCGCCGCGCACGACGGCGTCCACCACGCTGGCCTCCATCCGGGAGTCCCAGGTGCCCCGGGCCTCGGCCGCGTCGGCGTAGGCCGAGGCCGCGGTGAAGGCCAGGTCGCGGCTGTATTTGAGGATGCCCACGGTCAGGGCTGTCACCTGTTCCTCGGAGCGCGCCAGCAGCGGCACCACCTCTTCGAAGAACTCCATGGTGACCCGCACCATGTCCACGGTGTGCCGCAGCGCGATGTGGCGCGTCAGGTCCTGGGGCACCAACTCGAACGCCTGGGCGGTATGGCTGACATTGCCGTGCGGGTCGCGCATCCACTCGGCGAAGTTGACCACCGCGGTCTGCACCACCAGGGCCACGCTGGCGCGTTGGGCCGCCTCCAACTCCGCGAAGAACGGCAGCCGCTCGCCCATCATGGACACCGCCTCGGTGGCCAGCCGGCCGGAGTAGTGCTTGAGGCGGCGCAGCAGCGTGTCCGGGACGGCGCTCAGCTGATCCAGGGTGGAGCGTGGCAGGGCCGGGGCGCCCGGACCGGCCGCAGTGGCGTTGTCAACCATCCCTAAAAGCTACGCCTGTTTTCTGGCTACTTTCGACAACAGGTGTCAGGCGACCCCGGGATCCGACGTCTGCTCCGGGGCGGCCAGCACGTCGTCGATCTGATAGCGCTCGGCAGCGGTGACCGCGACGGAGGCGTCGATGGCGCCGTCGCGGGCCAGCGCGGCCAGCACCGCCACCACCACCGACTCGGCGTCGGTGTTGAAGTAGCGGCGCGCCGCCGGCCGGGTGTCGGAGAACCCGAACCCGTCGGTGCCCAGGGTGACGTAGGTACCCGGCACCCACGGCCGGATCTGCTCGGGCACCGCACGCATCCAGTCCGACACCGCCACCACCGGGCCGGTGGCCTCGGCCAGCGCCTGCGTCACGTAGGCGACCCCGGCCGGACGATCCGGATGACGCAGCCGCTCGCGTTCGAGCGCCACGCCGTCGCGGTTGAGTTCGCCCCAGCTGGTCACCGACCAGACGTCGGCGGCCACATCCCAGTCGGCGGCCAGCAGGTCGGCGGCGCGCAGCGCCTCGGGCACCGCCACCCCCGATGCCAGGATCTGCGCGGTGTTCGACCGGGCTTCGCCGGCCGCCCGGAAGCGGTAGATGCCGCGCAGCAGGCCCTCGGGGTCGAAACCCTCGGGCTCTGAGGGCTGCACGTAGGGCTCGTTGTAGAGCGTCACGTAGAAGTAGACGTTCTCCGGGTCCTCCCCGTACATCCGCTGCAGGCCGCTTTCGACGATGTGGGCGACCTCGTAGGCGAACGCCGGATCGTAGGAGACCACCGCCGGATTGGTGCTGGCCAGCAACAGCGAATGGCCGTCGGCGTGCTGCAGTCCCTCACCGGTCAGCGTGGTGCGCCCCGCGGTGGCTCCCAGGACGAAGCCGCGCGCCATCTGATCGGCCGCTGCCCACAACCCGTCGCCGGTGCGCTGGAAGCCGAACATCGAATAGAAGATGTAGATCGGCACCATCGGCTCGCCGTGGGTGGCGTAGGACGTCCCGACCGCGGTGAACGAGGCCGTCGAACCGGCCTCGTTGATGCCCTCGTGCAGGATCTGGCCGACTTCGCTTTCCTTGTAGGCCAGCATCAGGTCGGCATCCACCGAGGTGTACAGCTGGCCGTTGCGGTTGTAGATCTTCAGGCTGGGGAACCAGGAGTCCATCCCGAACGTGCGCGCCTCGTCGGGGATGATCGGCACCAGGCGCGGACCTAACTGCTTGTCCCGCAACAACTCTTTGAACACCCGCACGGCCGCCATGGTGGTGGCGACCTCCTGGTTGCCCGATCCCTTCTTGACCGCGGCATAGGTCTTCGATTCCGGCAGCGGCAACGGCCGGGATTCGGTGCGGCGGTGCGGCAGGAAGCCGCCCAGCGCGCGCCGCCGCTCCACCAGGTAGCGGATCTCGGGTGCCTGCTCGCCCGGGTGGTAATACGGCGGCAGGTACGGGTCCGACTCCAGTTCGGAGTCCGGGATCGGAATCCGCATCTCGTCGCGGAAGTCCTTGAGGTCCTGGAGCCGGAACTTCTTCATCTGGTGGGTGGCATTACGGCCGGCGAAGTAGCTGCCCAGGCTGTAGCCCTTGATGGTCTTGGCCAGGATGACCGTCGGCTGGCCCTTGTGCTCGATGGCCGCGCGGTAGGCGGCGTGCACCTTGCGGTAGTCATGCCCGCCCCGCTTGAGATGCCAGATTTCCTGATCGGACAGGTTCTCGACCAGTGCCTTGGTCCGGGGGTCGCGGCCGAAGAAGTGTTCGCGCACATAGCCGCCGTCGTTGGCCTTGTAGGTCTGATAGTCCCCGTCGGGAGTGACGTTCATCAGGTTCACCAGGGCCCCGTCCCGGTCGGCGTGCAGCAGGGCATCCCATTCGCGGCCCCACACCACCTTGATGACGTTCCAGCCCGCGCCGCGGAAGAACGACTCCAGCTCCTGAATGATCTTGCCGTTGCCGCGCACCGGGCCGTCCAGGCGCTGCAGGTTGCAGTTGACCACGAACGTCAGATTGTCCAGGCCTTCCAGCGCCCCGACGTGCAGCAGCCCACGGCTTTCCGGCTCGTCCATCTCGCCGTCGCCCAAAAAGCACCACACGTGCTGGTCGGAGGTGTCGCGGATTCCGCGGTCGTGCAGGTAGTGGTTGAACCGCGCCTGGTAGATGGCGTTCATCGGGCCCAGCCCCATCGACACCGTGGGGAACTCCCAGAAGTCCGGCATCAGCCGCGGGTGCGGGTAGGACGGCAGGCCGCCGCCCGGATGGCTGTGCTCCTGGCGGAAACCGTCGAGGTCGTGCGTGCTCAGCCGGCCTTCCAGGAAGGCGCGGGCGTAGATGCCGGGGGAGGCGTGGCCCTGGATGAACACCTGATCGCCACCGCCGGGGTGGTTCTTGCCGCGGAAGAAGTGGTTGAACCCGACCTCATAGAGCGTCGAGGACGACGCGTAGGTCGAGATATGCCCGCCGACTCCCACCCCGGGGCGCTGGGCGCGATGCACCATCACCGCGGCGTTCCAGCGGATCCAGCTGCGGTAGCGGCGCTCGGTCTCCTCGTCGCCGGGGAACCAGGGTTCCAGTTCCGTCGGGATGGTGTTGACGTAGTCGGTGGAGGTGAGCGCCGGGATCGCCACCCGCTGCTCGCCGGCGCGCTCGAGCAACCGCAACATCAGGTAGCGGGCGCGGGCCGGCCCGGAGCGGGCCAGCAGCTCGTCGAAGGACTCCAGCCATTCGGAGGTCTCGTCGGGGTCGATGTCGGGAAGGTAGGAGGCCACCCCTTCGCGGATCACCCGGACCCGGTCGGAATCTCCTGTGTTGCTTGGCTTTTTGGCCAGATCCTGATGTTGGGCCTCAGTGGTCAACGCATTGCTCCTTGGTTCGGAGGTCAAGATGTGCCTCCCGGCTTGTGGCCAGGACGGGCACCGACCGATCGAATTGCCGGTCCGGTCTTTTCTATCCTGCCCCACCTGGCGCGCGGGCGGCGGAGGGTGAGTGCCCGTCGGGTGGGCTGATATCGGTCTGATTGCGGTTACGCGGTAACGTTTGAAGTTGTGCTTACCCGATGGCGGATTGCCTCGCGCGCCCAGGCGCGGCGACACGCTCGGATAGGCGCGTCGGTCGCCGGTTTCGCCGCGGCGCTGGCGATGGGCGTCGTGGGCTGTACCAACATCATCGGGGGCACCCCGCAGGCCGACACCGCCGAGGCTCCGGCCTACCGCTCCTCGGTGTCGGCGTCGGTTTCGGCCTCGGAAGCCACCTCCAGCCTGCGCGAGACCCAGCGTCAGCAGTCGATGACCACCCAGGCGGTCCGCGGCGCGTGCGGCCGGTTCGCCTCCAGCAGCAGTGACGCTGTTGACGTGGTGAACAAGTACGTGGAGGCGTTCAACAACGGCGGCGACATCTCCGGGACCGCCGGGCCGGCGGTGGAGGCCCTCAATCGCAGTGCCGATGAAGTCATTGCGGCCATCAACGAGAAGCTGTCGAAGGAGCTGACCGACGCTTTCACCACTTATGCCGAGGCGGCGCGCGGAGTCGCCACTGCGATTTCGTCAAAGGCGCCGGTCGCGGTTTACAACGCCCGTAAAGATGAACTCAATCGGGCCCGGGACAGGGGGATGCAGCTGTGCAAAGCCTTCTGAGCCCATCCGGACCCGGATAACCGGGGGATTCGCCCCCAATTAACTCACACAACTGTGCAACGATGATTCACAATTCATGGCGCGTTGACGACGGAAGGAGGTCGCACGGTGGTCGCGGCGGATAACGCCCCGAACTTCGCCCGCAAATTGGGCATTGAGAGCGAGCAGCTGGTCCAGGAGTTCGGCTGGGATGAGGACGCCGACGACGACATCCGTGCCGACGTCGAAGAGGCCTGCGGCAGCGAGCTGCTCGACGAAGACACCGACGAGGTGGTCGACGTGGTGCTGCTGTGGTGGCGTGACGGTGACGGCGATCTGGTCGACACCTTGATGGATGCCATCACTGCGCTGGCCGATGACGGGGTGATCTGGGTGCTGACACCCAAGACCGGCCGCTCGGGCCATGTGCAGCCCGCGGAGATCGCCGAAGCGGCGCCCACGGCCGGCCTGATGCCCACGTCGTCGGTCAACCTGGGGGACTGGAGTGCCAGTCGCCTGGTCCAGCCCAAGTCCCGGGCAGGCAAGCGCTGATGCTGCCGGTCGGTGCGCAAGCCCCGGACTTCACCCTCAAGGATCAGAATCAGCAGCAGGTGAGCCTGAGCGGATTCCGGGGCGAGAAAAACGTCCTGGTGGTGTTCTTCCCGCTGGCGTTCACCGGTATCTGCCAGGGCGAGCTGGATCAGCTGCGCGATCAGCTGCCCAGCTATGTCAACGACGACAGCGTGGCGCTGGCGATCTCGGTCGGCCCGCCGCCCACCCACAAGATCTGGGCGACCCAGAGCGGGTTCCTGTTCCCGGTGCTGTCGGATTTCTGGCCGCACGGCGCCGTGAGCCAGGCCTACGGGGTGTTCAACGCCGACACCGGCTTTCCCAACCGGGGCACGTTCGTCATCGACAAGTCCGGCATCATCCGCTTCGCCGAGATGAAGCAACCCGGGGAGGCTCGAGACCAGCAACTGTGGCTCGACGCCCTGGGGGCGCTCAAGGAGTAGCCCACACCGCTCGTCGCCGGTCGGGGGGCGTTTTGGGTCTGCGGTACCGATCCGGGTAACCTGCCCGAGGCAGGGGCGCGTAGCTCAGTGGTAGAGCTCTGGTTTTACACACCAGCGGTCGGCGGTTCGATACCGTCCGCGCCCACCATTAAAAGTCCTGTTCAATCCTTGCGTTTCCGAACTTGAAGGCGATTCTAAGAACCCCCTCTTCGCGACAGGTAGCCGACCGCGCGGCGCATCACCTCGGCTTCCTGCTCGAGGAGGTTGATCCGCTTGTGTGCCTCGCGCGGCTGCACCGACAGATCACTGTCGACAGATGCAGACCCAGGCCGGTTGACACCCTCGTCTCGGTCGGCGATCTTGAGCCAGCGATGCAGGCAGGCCTTGGAGATCCCGAAGTCTTACGCGATCTGGCGCAACGGGGCCTGTCCTTGCGGGCCACTGCGATCACGTCGGCACGGAACTCGGCAGGAAACGGCCTCGGCACGACATTGATCCTTCCAGCAAGGACGAATCCTCACAGTTCAAGAAGTCAACCAAACCGGGGGCAGTCCCGTTCGTCACCAGCGCCAGGGCTGCGGCGGCGTTACCCCAGAGCAGGCCCGCGGCCACCTCAGCGATCGAATTCAGCGCGATGTGCACTGAGGTCAACCTATCGATGACGCGGCCGGCGACGAGCCCCGCAGTCTTTGCCGGCGTGGAGTCCGGGCATTCGAGGGCTGTGGGGGTGGGTAGGTGAAGTCTGATCCGCCCCGATAGTGGACCTTGCGTAATTCACGGCGGTCAGGTCGGGTAGCAGGCCGCCTGTCACCCAGCATCCTAAAGTGACCGCCCAAAAGCGTTTCGCGAGTTCGTATTCCAATGAGGGGTCAAGTCCCGGGAAGTGGTGTAGTGCTGCGTGATCCGGTGTGTTAAGCGGTGAGTGCGGGCATGTCGTCGGCTCCTATTTCGGGGTTGTCGTTGGTGATGGTGGTTAGGCGGCAGCGGGCCAGGATGTCGAGGCCGAGGTAGCGGCGGCCTTCGGCCCATTCATCGTTCTGTTCGGCCAAGACGGCGCCGACGAGGCGGACGATGGCGTCGCGGTTGGGGAAGATGCCGACCGCATCGGTGCGGCGGCGGATCTCTTTGTTGAGTCGTTCTGCGGGGTTGTTGGACCAGATCTGGGTCCAGATGTCTTTGGGGAATGCGGTGAAGGCCAGGATGTCTTCGCGTGCAGCGGCCAGGTGTTCGGCCACGGCGGGCAGTTTGTCGGTGACGTAGTCGATGAGCCGGTCGAACTGCGCGGCCACCGCGGGTGCGTCCGGTGGGTCATAGACGCTGTGCAGCATGGCTTTGACCGCTGGCCACATGCTCTTGGGGCAGATGCTCATCAGGTTGGCCGCGTAGTGGGTACGACACCGCTGCCAGGCCGCTCCGGGCAGATTGGCCGCGATGGCCTCGCGTAGCCCGGCGTGGGCGTCGCTGGTGACCAGTCGTACGCCGGCCAGTCCGCGGGCGACCAGGTCGGCGAAGAACTCGTTCCAGGCGGGGCCGGTCTCGCTGGTGACCACGCGCATGCCCAGGACTTCGCGGTGTCCGTCACCGTTGACTCCAGTGGCCAAAAGCACCACCGCGTTGACGACCCGGCCGCCTTCGCGCACCTTCATCGTCAACGCATCAGCGGCGACGAAGGTGAACGGGCCGGCCTGATCAAGTGGGCGGTGGCGGAACTGCTCGACGTGTTCGTCGAGGTCGGTGGCCATGCGGCTGACCTGCGATTTGCTCAGCGAATCGATGCCCAGCGTCTTGACCAGCTTGTCCATCCGCCGCGTGCTCACCCCGGCCAGATAGCAGTCGGCGACCACGGTGATCAACGCCGACTCGGCCCGCTTGCGTCGCTCCAACAGCCAGTCGGGAAAGTAGGTTCCCTTGCGCAGCTTGGGAACCGCGACATCGATGGTCCCGACCCGGGTGTCCAGGCCGCGGTGGCGGTACCCGTTGCGCTGGGCACGGCGTCCCGGTGTGGGCTGGCCCCATTCAGCGCCCACCACGGCATCAGCATCCGCCGACAGCAGGGCGTTGATCACGGTCTGCAGCAGCGAGCGCATCAGATCCGGTGATGCTTCTGACAGGGCCTCGCCAAGAAGACCCGCAGGGTCGACAATGTGGGGTGCGGTCATCGTGATGCTCCTCGAGGATTCTGTGGAAGGTTGACTCGAAGGATCACGCGGTGGCCGCTTTACGTCCATCACCAACACGATGACGAACCCAGCAACCGCGCTACACCACTATGCGGGACTCAACTCAATGAGGACACCGCAACGCGCGGCCCCGTTGTGTCCAGCGGTCGCGCTACGTGATCGATAAGACGCGCAATTGGGGCTCCGAATAGAACTCCACGGCAGTGACTCCGGGGGAAGATTGGTCAAGGCGCGTCACGAAATTCGGACCGATGCCGCCGGTGGCGCTCAGTGCTCTGCGCGGCCGATCGTCGCTGACCGCTTCCCAGCCGCCGACCTAATCGCCGGGTTGCGTTGAGGGCGAGCGTTGATCCAGCCACGCGGCGAGGGAACGGCCGGCCTCCAACACGTGGCGCTCGGCGATGGTGCGGGCGTTCGCCGGGTCTTGATAGGCGAAGGCGTCCAACAGTTCCTCATGCTCACTGAGGGAATGCCGCTCGTGGTCGGGAAACACCGTGAGGAAGTTCGACGGCACCACCCGCGCAGCCTGCCGGATTTGAGTCATGAGCCTGGGGGAGTGGGCGGCGCGGTGGATCTCCTGGTGGAACCGCCAGTTGGCTTCACCGATGCTGTCACTCCCGGAACGGGCGGCCACATCGGCGGCGAGTTCGCGCAGATGGTCGAGTTCAGGTGCGGTGATGCGTTGCGCGGCCCATGCCGCTGCTTGCCCAGTGAGCACACCCAGGATCGTGAAACTGTCTAGAACGTCCTCGGGTTGGATGCCGATCACCGTGATTCCACTGCGGGGAGCCACCCGGACCAATCCCTCGTAGGACAACTCCAACAGTGCCTCGCGGACGGGCGTGCGGCTGGTCGCGAACTCAGCGGTAATGGCGTCGAGGTCGATGCGGGCACCGGCCGGCAACGCGCCGGTCAGGATGCGGTCCCGCAGCTCGCGGGCGGCGCGTTCCCGCACCGTACCGGCGATGTCAACCGTCATAGCCGCACTCTAGCGTGTGCTGCACATCAAAGTTGAAATCTGACATATCAGATGTTAGATTCCGAACATGGCGAAGTCAGGGCGGTGCGACCAGATGTCGCTGGTCGCATTCATGCAGGCCGGAAGCACTTCGGTGTACGCGGGCTCGTGGCGGCATCCCGCCACCGAGCACCGGTACCTCGATGCGAGTTACTACGCGAAGATCGGCCGGCAGCTCGAAGAGGGCTGCTTCGATCTGGTGTTCTTCGACGATCGGCTGGCGATGCCCGGCATCTACGGAGGGTCGGTCGCCGAGGCTGCCCGCTACGGCGCGCGTCCGGTCAAACTCGACCTCAGCGTGATCCTGGGCGTGCTGGCGCAGACCACCTCGCACATCGGTTTGGGCGCGACGTATTCGACGACCTACTACGCGCCGTTCCATGTGGCGCGGATGTTCGCGACCCTGGATCACCTGTCCGGCGGCCGGGCCGCGTGGAATGTGGTCACCTCGGTCAATGACAGTGAGGCGCAGAATTTCGGGCTGGAATCGCATCTGGGCCACGATGAGCGGTATGACCGCGCCGATGAGTTCCTCGACGTCGTCGCGGGTCTGTGGGACACCTGGGAGGACGACGCGATCGTGCACGACCGTGCCACGGGTGTCTACGCCGATCCCGGTAAGATCCACGAGCTCGGTCATGTGGGTCAATACTTTTCGGCCCGTGGACCGCTCACGGTGCCGCGTACACCCCAGGGTCGGCCGGTTATCATCCAGGCCGGCTCGTCGGGTCGTGGACGTGAATTTGCGTCTCGCTGGGCCGATCTGATCTTCACCGGAGACCCTGGCCTGCAGGTCGCGCTCGATCACTATCGTGACCAGAAGCAACGCATCGCCGACGCGGGCCGAGACCCGGCATCGGTGCGCATCTGCCCGATGGCCTACGCCGTGGTCGGCGAATCCGAGGCGCACGCCAAAGAGCGTGAGGAGATGCTCCTCAACGACCTCGTGCATCCGACGGCATCGTTGACACTCCTGTCGGAGCTGATGAATTACAACTTCGCCCAACATGATCTCGACGATCCTGTCACCGATGAGCTGATCGCTTCGGTCTCCGGAATCCGGGGGCTGGTGCAGAACCTGCGGGTTCACATCGGCGGGGATACCGTCACTGTTCGGGATCTCGCCGAGCATCGCGCGACCCTGCTACAGGGCCCACGGTTTGTCGGCACGGGGCCCGAGGTGGCCGATCAGATGGCGGAGTGGTTCGAAGCGGGCGCGTGCGACGGGTTCGTCCTTGCGGCAACACATTTCCCCGGTGCCTTCGAAGACGTTGTACGCATGGTCATCCCTGAGTTGCAGCGCCGCGGGTTGGCACGCACCGAATACCAAGGTAAGACGTTGCGCGACAATCTTGGACTTGAGCGTCCGTTGCCTCAGACCGCCGGGTCGGCGTCGTAGATGGCGACACCGACCAGTAACCGTGCGCTGCTCGACGGTGTCCGGGTGCTCGACTTCGCGACCCTGGCCGCTGCGCCGTTGGTGGCCACCTATCTCGGTGAGTTCGGCGCCGACGTCATCAAGGTCGAGGACCCCAATGGCGGCGACCCGATCCGCGGCTGGGGCTACCAGCGCAACGGCATCGGGCTCATGTGGAAGTCGATCTCCCGCAACAAGCGATCAGTGACTCTGAACCTGCGTCAGGCCGAAGGCCAGGAATTGGCGCGCAGCCTGGTTGCCCAGGCCGATGTGGCGATCGTCAACACCCGCCCGCACACCCTGCGCAAATGGGGTCTCGACTACGAGCGGTTGCGTGCTGTCAACGACAAGATCGTGATGCTGCACATCACCGGGTTCGGGCTGTCCGGTCCCAAGAGTGAGCGCCCCGGCTTCGGCACGCTGGGGGAGGCGATGAGCGGATTCGCGCATCTCACCGGCGAAGCCGACGGGCCGCCGACGCTGCCGCCGTTCATGCTGGCCGACGGGGTCGCCTCCCTCAACGCGGCGTACGCCGTCATGATGGCGCTGTATCACCGCGACGTGCACGACGCGCCAGGGCAATTGATCGACGTCAACCTCATAGACCCGCTGGCGCGCCTGCTCGAACAGACGCTGTTGTCGCACGACCAGCTCGGCCTGGTGCCGCGGCGCGCCGGCAATCGGTGGGATATTTCCGCGCCGCGAAACACCTATCGGACCTCCGATGACAAGTGGCTGGCGATGTCGGGTAGCTCGCCGACGCTGGCGCTCAGGGTGTTCCAGGCTATCGGCCGTGCCGATCTGGTCGCCGATGCCGACTTCTCCGACCCGCAGCGCAGATTAGCTCGAGCCGCCGAGATCGATGCAATGGTCGCAGAATGGGTTGCCGGGCAGACGCTCGCGGATGCCATGGCGATCCTCGATGCGCATGAGGTCGCAGCGGCCCCGGTCTACGACATCGCCGACCTGCTGGCCGACGAGCAACTCAAGCACCGCGAGGTCTTCGTCGCCGTCGACGATGACGAACTCGGTCCGATGACCGTGCAAGCTCCGGTACCGCGGTTCTCGTCGGCTGCGGCACTCCTCGAACATCTTGGTCCCCGCCTCGGCGAGCACAACACGGCGGTCTACCGCGACCTGCTCGGATTGAGCGAAGCCGATATTGACAAACTGCGCACCAACGATGTGCTGTAACCGAAAGGGAATACGCGTCAATGACCGACCTGCTGCGCCGCTCCGAACTCGCCCTACCTGCCTGCAACGACCATATGTTCGCCAAGGGTGTGACGTGCGGGGCCGACCTCGTGTTCCTGGACCTTGAGGACGCCACCCCGGTGAGCCTGAAGGTGGAGTCCCGCGCCAAGGCTATCCAGGCGCTGACCCAGCTCGACTGGGGCCGCACCGCCCGCGCTGTTCGCATCAACGGACTGGACACACCGTGGTGCCATGACGACATCATCGACGTCGTCACACGCGCCGGCGCCGCACTGGACACCATCGTCGTCCCGAAGGCCAAGACGGCCAAGGACGTCTGGTGGGTAGAGGTGCTGCTCGACCAACTTGAGGAGAAACTCGGACTGGACAAGAAGATTCGGCTGGAGGTTCTCATCGAGGATGTCGAGGGGCTGGCCAACGCCGCGGAAATCGCACGGTCCAGCAGGCGGATCGACGCGGTGATCTTCGGCGTTGGCGACTTCTCGCTATCGCAGGGTGCGCGGGTCGATACCAACTTCGTTCCGCTGGGCGAGTACCCAGGTGACTTCTGGGCCTACGCTCGCAACAAGATTATGGTCGCGGCACGCATCGCCGGAATCGATGCCATCGACTCGCCCTACCCGGATTACGGCGACACCGCGGGGTACGAGGCTGAGGCTCGCCGTTCGTCGCTGTACGGCTACACCGGCAAGTGGGCCATCCACCCCGCCCAGGTGCCGATCGCCAACGCGGTGTTCGCTCCGACCGCCGAGGAAATCGCACTGGCACAACGGAACTTGTCGGCCTACCGGGAGGCAGAGGCCAAGGGGCGCGGCGCCGTCGGTGTTGAAGGTGTTCTCGTCGACGCCGCTCATGTGAAGAAGGCGCGAGAGGTGCTCGCGCGGGCCGCGCTGATCGATGGCGACGCTCAGCTGGTGGCGGCCGAGGGGTAGGGCAGGTCGGTGCTGGCGTGCGGATCGACGTGTACCGGTCTGCCGATATCCGGACACCGACACCGACACCGGCACAGCACCGGGCCGGGTGGATTCACCGCTGATGTCGACCCCCACGCGCCGTCGTCGAACATCTGCCGGCCCGCGGTCACCGCCCGTTCCAGCGTCTCGACTCTGCTGTTGGCCCAGAAGGAACAGGGAGTGACGTTCAAGATCCCCATCACCCGCAGGGGCGTGTTTCGATATCGGCTCGAATTCATGCTTGTGGCGCCCAGTAGTCGAGCATCTCGGCGAAGGTGTCAAACGCTGGCTTAGAGACACCGTAGGGCGCCTCGAAGTGGAGACTCAACGGATAGCCCAATCCGGCGACACCATCGATAACCCGCTGGTACAGGTCGAGCAGCAGGCGGCGTTTGACATTCGGTTCGCTTGCGGCAAGGGCTCGCACGAACTCCTGCTCCGCCGCGACTGCCTCGTTGCCGGGATCCTGGATCAGCCAATCGATCAGGCCGACCGTGCTTTCCAGCTTGGGCACAAAGCCGAAGGACAGCAGGATCTCGGGCCGGTGGTGGCTGATTCTCGAGAATTCGGAGAGGAACTCGACGATCGCATCGGAATACAGCAGCTGCGTCATCCCGAAGGTGGCGCCTCGATCGCATTTGAAATCGAAACGCCCCTTCTCGTCGTCGCGCGTGGGGATCAAGATGACTCCCCTGTTCTCGACGAGATCGTCGAATTTCGACAAGGCGTCGGTGGGCGCGACACCGCCGCCTTCCCCGTCGTTCATCGTGCGGGGGACACCGACGAAGATGATGCCGTCGAACCCCGCTTCGCCGAGACCGGTGAGCCTGGTGCGCAGTGCCGATTGGTCGAGGAACGAGGTGACCTGGGTGCACAGGCCACGGACGCCGGGAAGTGCCGGATGGATGGCCGACCAGAAGTCCGCGACGTCCAGTTTGGGTTTCATCTCGATGGGCCGGTCATCGTCCTCCGGGATCATCCCGGGGATCATGACGTGACCGATGCGGCCCGCCATGCCGGCTTCGGCTGACAGCCGCAGGACCTTGTGTGCCTCGTCGCGGGCGTGCTGGGCGCCGCGGTCGGTATTGGGTGGCACCAGTTCCAGCGCGATGGTGTTCAGGGGCACCAGGCGTCTCCGATTTCCGTTGGGTGGACACGTTGCGCCCCAGGGCTGCTGGGGCGCAACGTGTCACGTGATCAGGCGTTGGCGCGGACCTGCTTGGCGGCCTCGACCATGTTGCGCAGCGCGGCCTCGACCTCGTCGGTCTTGCGGGTCTTCAAACCGCAGTCCGGGTTGACCCAGAGGCGGTCGGGGCCGACGGCGGACAGCGCTGCGCGTAACCCCTCGACGATCTCGCTGGTTTCGGGCACTCGGGGTGAGTGGATGTCGTAAACACCGGGGCCGATGCTGTTGGCGAATCCCGCGGCCGTCAGATCGCCGACGATCTCCATGTGCGAGCGGGCAGCTTCCACCGAGGTCACATCGGCATCCAGGTCGGCAATCGCTCCGATCACCTCACCGAATTCCGAGTAGCACAGGTGCGTGTGGATCTGCGTCGAGTCCGCGACACCAGATGTCGACAACCGGAACGCGGACACCGCCCAGTCCAGATAGGCGTTCTTATCCTTGCGTCGCAACGGAAGCAGCTCACGCAGTGCCGGTTCGTCGACCTGGATGATGGCGATACCGGCGGCTTCCAGGTCCACCGTCTCGTCCCGGATCGCCAATGCCACCTGATTGGCGGAATCGGCCAACGGCTGATCGTCGCGGACGAACGACCACGCCAGAATGGTCACCGGACCGGTCAGCATGCCCTTCACGGGTTTGTCCGTCAAAGATTGGGCATAGGTGGCCCAGTCGACCGTCATCGGCTTGGTCCGGGCGACATCGCCGTACAGAATCGGGGGACGAACACACCGGGTGCCGTAGGACTGTACCCAGCCGTTGGCCGTGGCGAAGAACCCGTCGAGTTGCTCGGCGAAGTACTGCACCATGTCGTTGCGTTCCGGCTCGCCGTGCACCAGCACGTCGAGGCCGAGCTGCTCCTGCAGCCGGATCACCGACTCCACTTCGGCTTTCATCCGGTTGGTGTACTCGACCTTGTCGATCTCGCGGGCCACCAACGCCGCACGGGCCTTGCGGATCTCGACGGTCTGGGGGTACGAACCGATGGTTGTGGTCGGCAGCGCGGGAAGATTGAGCCGCGCGTCCTGGCTCTTACGGCGCTCCGCCGCGGGGCCACGGCTGTGACCGGAGGCCATGATCGATGCCAGTCGCTCCCGGACATCGCTGTTGTGTAGGCGTAGGTCGGCTTTGCGCGACGCTACCGCGGCGTTGGACGCCGCCACCTCACCGGCAATCGCCTCCCTGCCGTGCGTAAGCCCCTTGGCCAGAGCGACGACCTCGGTCACCTTCTCGAAACCGAAGGCCAGCCAACTCCGCAGCACTGCGTCGATGTCGGGCTCCGCGTCGAGCGTATAGGGGACATGCAGCGTCGAGCACGATGTCGACACAGCGAGCCGACCCACTGAGCCGCGCAGTGATGCCAGCGTGCCGAGTGCCGACTGAAGGTCGGTGCGCCAAATGTTGCGCCCATCGACGATGCCGGCGACGACGGTCTTGTCTGCCAATTCCGGCGTGGCGGCAATCGCGGACGCGGAACCGGCTACCAGGTCGACGCCGATCGCCTCAACCGGAGTTGCGGCCAACGCCGGCAACGCGTCGGTGAGTTCGCCGAAGTAGGTCGCCACGAAGATGGCCGGGCGGTACGACAGGTCGCCGAGGACACCGTAGGTGTGCCGGGCGAGATCGGCGGCATTGTCGAGCACGTCGGTGGCCAGTATCGGCTCGTCGATCTGCACCCACTCGGCGCCGTGGTTCGCCAACGTCGCGAGCAGGGTCGCGTACACCGCGATGAGTTCGTCCAGCCGACCGATCGGCGGCTCGGCGCCGTCGACTGCCTTCGACAGCGCGAGAAACGTGATGGGTCCGATGATGACCGGCCGGGCCGCGGTGCCGAGCTTCTGTGCTTCTTCCACCTCACCGAGGACCTTCGCCGGATTGAGCGCAAACTGCGTTGCGGGACCGATCTCGGGGACGATGTAGTGGTAGTTGGTGTCGAACCATTTGGTCATCTCCAGCGGCGCGATCGCGGCGGTGCCCCGCGCGGCCGCGAAGTAACGGTCCAGCTCGTCGGGGACCACGTCATACCGAGCCGGCACGGCGCCAAGCAGCACCGCGGTGTCCAGCACCTGGTCGTAGTAGGAGAACGTGTTGACGGGAATCGAGTCCAGGCCGGCCGCGGACAGTTGATTCCAGGTTTGGGTGCGCACGTCGGCAGCAACCGACTCGAGCCGGGCCTTGTCGATCCTGCCAGCCCAATAGCCTTCGATGGCACGTTTGAGTTCGCGGTTGGGACCGACACGTGGCGTTCCCAATATTGTTGCGGTTAAAGATGAAACGGTACGAGGCACGTACAGCGTCCTTCGAACGATGGGATGCTCATCGCCATAGGACGTCTGCCAGTGCGGTCGTGTGACCGCAGGTTGACCTCCGCCCATTCCACGAGGCGATGCGCCGCTGGGCGCGGCGCACCCAGCACGACTGGCAGGTCTTCGGACTCGCAGGCACGCACCGGATCGGTGCACCTAATGGCCGTCGCTTCCCAGTCATGATGACCAGTGCCGTTGACGGCGGTCGTTCCTACATACCGCTGCGGGACAGTCCCGGATTCTCACCGGGTTCCCTCTCACGTCACACCTGGATCAGCGTGTGCCGTTCGATGTGGCGACCAGAGGCCACCACAGACCAGTTGCGCTGCTGAATATACTCTGCTGGCGATTACGCAGCAGAGACACCGGCCTGTAGTTAGACCTCTGTGGTGGGCGGAGTCCCGAGGCGACAGTTCGAAGGTGAACTTCGCGATGTCCTGCAGGATGGTCGTCGCGTCCGTACCGGACAGCTGCTCGACCTCGGTCAGCAACATGGTGGACAGGTTGATGAATCCCACGGCGAGCTTCATCGCGCCGTCGGGTTCCTGGCTGGCGTATGTCGCTACCCGCTTAGCGGCGAACCGGGAGTCGCAGTGGCCTACCGACCACGTCGTCATGGCCCGACGAGTCCACTCGGCCTTCTCATTCATGGCGCCATGGAGTCATTGAACTGGGCCCACGCCGCGTAGATACCCATGCCAGCGACTTCCTCCGGGGACCGCGCGTCCCCAAATGTGGATTACGAGTGCTTGTAGCGCAGTATCTGACTCACAGGGACTGCCCCCGGTTTGGTTGACTCCTGACCTGTGAGGATTCGTCCTTGCTGGAAGGATCAATCTCGTGCCGAAGCCGTTTCCTGCCGAGTTCCGTGCTGACGTGATCGCTGTAGCCCGCAAGGGCGAGGCACCCTTGCGCCAGATCGCGAAAGACTTCGGGATCTCCGAGGCCTGCCTGCATCGCTGGCTCAAGATCGCCGACCGTGACGATGGCGTCGACCGGCCCGGGTCTACGGCATCCGATGGCGAGCTGTCAGCGCAGCTACGCGAGGCGCACAAGCGGATCAAACTCCTCGAACAGGAAGCCGAAGTGATGCGCCGCGCGGTCGGCTACCTTTCCCGGGATGCGAACCCAAAATGATGTACCCGCTGGTCCTTGACCTTGCCGCTGACGGCGTGCCCGTCACGGTGACCTGCCGGGTCCTGAGGTTCTCCACCCAGGCGTTCTACAAATGGCGTAAAGCGCCGTTGACACAGCGTGATTGGGACGATGCCCACCTGATCAACGCCGCCCGCGACATCCATGCCGATGATCCCGCGTTCGGATATCGGTTCATCGCCGACGAGCTGCCCGGGCGCGGGATCACTGCTGGGGAGAACCGTGTCGCTCGACTGTGCTCCCAGGAGCGCATCTGGTCGATCTTCGCCAAGAAGCGTGGATTGAACCGCCGCTCCGGCCCACCGGTCCACGACGACCTCGTGGACCGCCAGTTCAGCGCCCCGGCCGCCGACCAGGTATGGCTGACCGACATCACCGAGCACCGGACCGATGAAGGCAAGCTCTACCTCTGCGCCATCAAAGACGTGTACTCCAACCGGATTGTCGGCTATTCAATGGACTCGCGGATGAAGTCCTCACTGGCGCTGGCCGCGCTCGACCATGCCGTCGCGTCACGCTCACCCGTGGCGACGATCGTGCATTCCGACAGGGGCAGTCAAGGCGGATTCAACTGGTCGTCGCAACGCCTTGACTGTGGAGGTGTTCAACAGTGGCGACGAAGGATTGGGCTGCGAAG
>NZ_LQOT01000034.1 GCF_002101585.1 Mycolicibacter engbaekii
CACCTGCCGAGGTGTTCGAAGAGCAGCTACGCTCACTCCAATAACCCGGTGTTGCAAGGACCAGTTGAACCCAGGCAGTGTGCGACACGACCGACCCAGGGTCGTTCGCCAACGGTATCGTCAATATCAGCCGATCCATCGAGATGGCCTACCGCTCAATCGCTTTCGGCGCGGATGCTCGCGGCACCCGCCTACTCCGGGGTATGGATGCTGGAGATGACCAGCTGCAGGTAGGGGCGGTAAAGGTCTTGACCGTCGATGTGGCTGTCGAGCGTGATGCCGTCGTTGGCGGCCAGGATCACCCGGGCCAGCGTGTCGGCGTCGATGGTGAGGACCCCGCCGATGCGTGCCACGTTGTTGCTGATGAACTCTCCGAGTGCGCGGATCGTTTCCAGGCGTTGGGCGGCCACCGCCTCCCGCGCCCCGGGGTTACGCAGCAGATACAGGGTGAGTTCGTATCCCAGCGCCGCGCGATCGGGTGCGCTGCTCAGTTGCCGCCACCGATCGGCGAGTTCGTCGATATCCACGTCGTCGAGCTGGTGGAACGACATCATCACTTCGGTGAAACCGTCGAGAAATCTCTGGCGCTGACGATCGACGACCGCGAGGAACAGCTTCTCCTTCGCGCCGAACTGCGAGTAGATGGCGCCGCGGGTGAACCCCGCGGCGTCAGCGATCTCCTCAAGCGCCGCGCCGGTCAGGCCCTTGCGGGCGAAGACCTCCTCGGCCGCATCGAGCAACAGCTGGCGAAGATGCTCGGCCCGGCGCTCCCTGGTCCAACGTTCAGCCACCGGGGCATTCTCCCACCAAGTTGTCTACGGCAAGGCACCTCAGATGCCGGCCGAGCACACGGTCCGGATCCGGGTCGTCGCTCACCCAGAGTGTCTCCGAGGCCTCCACACAGCTGTCGAGCCCGGCGGCGCGCAGCGCGTGCGCCTTGAACGCCCGTGCCGCCGAGCTCAGCCGGTGTTTGACGGGCTGCAGCCCAACGCGGGCCGCCTCCTCCGGTGGTCGATCGGCCTGTGCGACAACGGTTTGGCTGGTCTCACTCGCCGCTGCGGGTTGTTCGAACGCCCGAATTTCGGCGCCGAGAATCAGCAGCGCCTGGCGGTGCGAAATGTCGTCCGTGCGCACGGTGACAGTCCATCCGGCCATGCTTCGGTCACACATCAAACCCCCCGCCTGCTGCAGGGCGTCGACAACGCTTCCGGCGACCACGTCGAGCCGATAGCCCATCTGCGACCTCCATGACGCTCCCAATCCGGGTATGTGACGCCCACCACTTTAATACACACTTGTATCGCCGATTCACTGCTGTATGGTGAGTCACGTCACAGCCGCCGACGGGCAGCCGCCCCGTCCAGCTGAGGAGGACTCCCTTGATGCCAGCGACACGCTCCGGAGAATGGCTCGACCCGGCTTCAGGCTTGGGCCTTGGACTCGACGACATCCCGCCCGGCACGTTCAACATGACCATCTCCACCGATCGGTACACCTGTCCGCAGTACGCAGCTCGTGAGCGGGAAGCGATCTGGATGCGGTCCTGGCAGATCGTGGGCCGCGTCGACGAGCTGCCGAAGCCAGGCGACTGGAAGACGTATCGGATCTTCGATCAATCGTTCATCGTCGTCCGCGGAAAGGACGGCGCCCTTCGCGGTTTCGTCAATGCCTGCCGGCACCGCGGTAACGCGTTGTGCACGGCGGAAACCGGCAACGCCAAGCGCGGATTCCTCTGCCAGTACCACCTCTGGTCCTACGACCTGGAAGGCAAGCTCAAGGGACTGCTGCGCGAGAGCCTGGCCGGCCCGATCGACAAGACGCAGAACTCGCTGTTGGCGGTGTCGGTCGACACCTTTGCCGGCTTCATCTTCCTCAACCCGAACCCCGAGGCCACGCCGCTGCGTGAGTATCTCGGCGATGACGTCATCGAGTTGATCGAGCCCTACAACATCGATCAGTTCACCACGGTCATGGACGTCACCGAAACCATCGAGTGCAACTGGAAAGTCGTCATGGATGCCTTCGAGGAGGGCTACCACATCAACGGCATCCATCCGCAGCTGCTCCAGGTACTGCACATCAACCCGCTGACCGCGCGGTACCGGTTCTTCGAAAACCACTGTGTCGCAGTGGCTCCGTTCGAAGTGGCGGGCGCCGCCGTCCAAGACCAGATCGAAGGGATGCTGTCGCTGCCGGAGACGTTCCCCGGCACCGCCGCGGTGATCCCGCGATTCCAGGAACTCCTCGCGCCCTACCAGGCAGCAGATGGCAAGGTCACCTTTCCCGACGGCGTCACCGCTCGCATCCTCTTGCAACAAGCCACTCGCGACGTACTGACGGGCATGGGCCTTGACGTCAGCGCCCTGACCGACGACCAGATGGTCGACAACCAGGGCTGGGTGCTGTTCCCCAACTACTTCATGACCGTCCGCGCCGGCGAGTGCCACGTCATCATGTCGGCCCCTCACCTCGACGGCGATCCGAACCGGTGCATCTGGCATGTGGCCAGCTACATGTACCTGCCCGAGGAGTTCCGCGACGCGGTGCGAGCCGAGGCGATCGTGGTGGATACGCCGGGCAGCTACAAGTACTTCGAGGCGCTCCAACAGGACTACGAGCAGATGCCCCGCCAGCAGAAGGGCTTGCGCAACACCCGGCTCAGCCACATGTCGCTGGTCAAGGAGGAGGTCGTGATCGCGCACTTCCATTCGGTGGTGGACCGCCACATGGCCCAGGCAACCGATGCCCCGCAGGTTGCCAGCGAGGTGACGGCATGACCACGGTCGATGAGGCCATCGCGACGTCCACCGGACGCTCGCTGGCGGTGTTGCAGTACAGCAAGACGCTCAAAGCGCTGGTGGACAGCGCCAAGCAGCCGGGATTCTCGGTCGACAGCTGGGATCCGTTGGCCCAGTTGATCGCCACCGACGAGTTCGTCCGGATCGGCCCGTTCAAGGAGGAGATGGACTGGGCCCAGTACACCGAATTTCTAACCGGCTGGGCCAAGTCCTCGCAGTGGGACTGCTCCGTCAAACGCATCACCGAGGCGGCGAATGTGGTGTTCCTGGAGCTCGAGGAACACAGCGAGGTCGGAGATTTCCACACCGACGTCAACACCGCATCGGTGTATGAGTTCACTGCCGACAACAAGATTCGGCACATCGCCGTCTACCTGCAGATGCAGCTGCCGGACCCGTCAATGTTGCCCAGCTTCGAGCCCGACTCGGATTCGCAGTGACAGCAAAACGGGTGCACGAGGTCTCCTAGGAGTAGTGGCGCCATGCCATTCGACAACACCACCGCGATCGTCACCGGGGGCGCCCAGGGCCTGGGCCTGGCGATCACCGAAGCCCTTGCCGAGCGTGGCACCAAGGTCGCCATCTTCGATCTCGCGACAGACCAGCTCGCCAGCGAGGTCGCCCGGATGCGGAATCAGGGCGCAACGGTCAACGGCTACGCCGTCGACGTCTCCGATCGCAACCAAGTAAGGGCCGCCGTCGAACAGGTACGGGCAGAACTCGGTCCGGTGCTGATCCTGGTCAACAACGCCGGTGTCGAGCAGTTCGGCAAGTTCACCGAGATCACCGATGAGCAGTGGGATCAGGTGATGGCCGTCAACCTGCGGGGCCCCTTCATCTGCACCCAGGAAGTGCTGCCCGACATGCTCAGCGCTGCGTGGGGACGAATCGTCAACATCTCCTCATCGAGCGCCCAAGGCGGCCAATCCCGGATGGCCGCCTACGTCAGTTCGAAAGCGGGCGTCATCGGATTCACCAAGGCGCTGGCACTCGAACTCGGCCCGAAAGGCATCACCGTCAACACCATTCCACCGGGCATGGTGGTGACCCCGATGCTGGAAAAGGCGATCGACGAGGGACGATTCACCGCATCACTCGAGCATTTCGCGAAGATCACCCCGGTTCGCCGCGCCGGGCGCCCCGAAGATATCGCCAATGCTGCGATCTTCCTCTGCCAGGACGAGTCGTCCTATGTGACAGGACAGATCATCGGCGTCAACGGCGGACGGCGGACATGACCCGAGCCCTCACCGACGCAACGTCGTAGGCTCGATGGGGAGATGACTCGTCCGCGCGCGTTCAGTCGCCGGCCGGCACCATGCACCTTCGCCGACCGCCGTGACGCCGGGCGCGCGCTGGCCGAGCTGCTGACGCAGTATCTGTCCGAACGCCTGCCCGGCGCAGCGGGCGCCCACCGGGTGGTGGTGCTGGGACTGGCCCGCGGCGGTGTGCCGGTGGCCTGGGAGGTCGCCGCGGCGCTGGGGGCACCGCTGGACGTGTTCGTGGTCCGCAAGCTCGGTGTGCCGCGGCAGCCCGAACTGGCGATGGGCGCCCTGGCCGGCGGGCGGGTGGTGATCAACGAGCGGGTGATTCGCAGCCTCGGCATCAGCGCGGAGGTGCTGCAGGCGGTGATCGAGCGCGAGCGCAGCGAACTGCAGCGGCGCGAACGCGCCTACCGCGGGAACCGCCCACCGGCGGAGCTCCGGGGCCGCATGGTGATCGTGGTCGACGACGGCATCGCGACCGGCGCCAGTGTGCTGGCGGCGGTGCGGGCGATTCAGGCTGCCGAACCGGCGTCGATCGTGGTGGGCGTGCCGGTGGCCGCCCGCGCGGCGTGCCGCAAGATCGCCCAGGAGGCCGACGACGTGGTATGCGTGAGCACACCGGAGGATTTCGACGCGGTGGGCCAGGCCTACCGCGACTTTCACCAGGTCAGCGACGACGAGGTCCGCGACCTGCTGGCCACGCCGACTACCCGAACAGCGGGTTAGTCCACTCGATGCGGGGCCGGGTCCTCGGCGGTGTCATCGGTGGCCTCGGCGTCGAAGTCCGCCACATCGTCTGACTCGGGTGCCGCCTCGGGGCGCGCCTCGTCGACGGCGTCATCTGCGCCTTCATCGGTTGGGGCCCCGGCATCGTCGGCGTCGGTGGGTGTCTCAGCGGCCACGGTGTGTGCGCGCCGCTCCCGCAGCGCATCCACGATCAGCAGCAGCACACCCAGCAGGCTGGCACCGATACAGACCCACGCGACCAGCGCATTGCTGGTGACGACCGCGAACACCAATGCCGCAAGGCCGATTACCGCCAATACCAACGCGATGACCAGCATCGAATCACCTCCAGTCCGACGGGCGAACTATTCGAATCCGCCGCGCGTGCGGCCACCTCGGGCCGGTGGTCAGTTGGCGCCGCGGCTGAAGTTGTTGAAGCCGCCGCCGTCACCGGAGGCACTGCTGTCGACCGGCGCCGCCGAGCCGCGCTGCCCCAGCTCCTCAAGCTGAGACTCCAGGTAGGTCTTGAGCCGGGTGCGGTACTCGCGCTCGAAGGTGCGCAGCTGCTCGAGGCGACCCTCCAGGACGGTGCGCTGCTGGTTGATGGTGCCCATGATCTCGGAGTGCTTACGCTCGGCGTCGGCCTGCAGCGCGTCGGCCTTCTCCTGGGCCTGGCGCAGCTGCGTCTCCGACCGCGTCTGGGCGTCCGCCAGCAGCGCGTCCGCGCGCTGGCGGGCCTCGGCGACCGTGGTCTCGGCGGTCTGGCGGGCCTCGTTGAGGATCTGGTCGGCGTTGGCGCGGGCGTCGGCCATCAACTTCTCCGACTCGGCCCGGGCGGTGCTGGTCAACCGGTCCGCGGTGTCCTGGGCCAGGCTGAGCACGCGCGCTGCCTTGAGGTGCAGCTCTTCGGGGGCGGTCTCGGCAGCCGCCGACGCGGCGACCACCGGCTGGGGTGCTGCCACCGGCTCGGGAGGGGGCTCGTAGGCCGGGATCGAGGGGATCGGCTGCTGCGCGCCACCACCGGCGCGGGCCGCCGCCAGGTCCTGGTCGAGCTCGCTGACCCGCTGACGCAGGTCGGCGTTCTCCTCGATGAGCCGAGTCAGTTCGGCCTCCACCAGATCGAGGAAGGCGTCGACCTCGTCCTCGTTGTACCCACGCTTGCCGATAGGCGGTTTGCTGAACGCGACGTTATGTACGTCGGCCGGTGTTAGTGGCATCGTCTGCCCCCTCGAGTCAGGTAGTAGGTAGCGCCGATCGGGCATGGTTAGGTCGACCGGGAAACGCTCGCCGTGTGTAACTGCCGTCCATCCTGTCACATCTGCCGCTGCGCTCGGCAATGTGAATGATATTAAGAGCGAATTTCAAATTGCGGACGCAGATACCGCACGGCAGCAAAGCGGCACCGATCGGCCAGCGGCGATCCGGCCGCTAAGGCTGAGACCGCGCGCCCCGGCTGATCACAGCGGGGGCGAACAGCGCACGAGCCGCCGGCACCCGCGCACCGCAAAAGACCCCGATGCGGGTGAATGTGATCTATTTCGCTACCTGCCGGCCTCGGCGTGTCGAGCGCCGATATGCGATGCCGCCCCGGTCAGGCGGCGTGCTGCAGGGCCAGCTCCATGCCGACGAAGGTGATCAGCAGCAGCACCATGATCGACAGGTCGATACGCACCGCCCCGATGGTCAGCTGCGGAATGAGGCGTCGCAGCAGCTTCACCGGCGGATCGGTGATGCTCATGATCAGCTCCAGGATCACCACCGTGGTTCCCCGCGGGTGCCAATCACGGCTGAACGAGCGGATGAACTCGATGACGATTCGGGCGATCAGCAACAGCCAGAATACAAATAGCGCGATACCGAGAATCGTGAAGAACAGCGCCAACGGAATGCGACCTTACTGACGAGGGTGGGCCCGCATCAGCATTGCTGACCGGCTCGACTGCCGTTCCAGCCTACCGATACGCGTAGAAGCCGGTCTCGGCGATGCGGCGACGCTCCTCCGGCGTTACGTCGACATCGGCCGGCGACAGCAGAAACACCTTGGTCGCCACCTTGTCGAAGGAGCCGCGCAGGGCGAAGGCCAGACCTGCTGCGAAGTCGACCAGCCGCTTGGCGTCGGCGTTATCCATCGACACCAGGTCCATGATGACCGGGGTACCGTCGCGGAACCGCTCGCCGATGGTGCGAGCTTCGCTGTAGTCCTTGGGCCGCAGCGTGGTGATCTTCGACAGCGGGCTGCTCTCGTCGAACATCTGGGCCATCCGGCGCGGCTCCATGGCCAGGGCGCCGCGGGTCGAGCCACGCAGCGAGGCGAACCGGCGCTCGAAGTCACGGGGGCGGTCGAATTCACGCCCGCGGTAGCGCGGCTCGTCGTCGTACCCGCCCCGGTAGCCGGCCGGGGCGTCGTCGTAGTCACGGTCCTCGAAACGGTCGTCATAGCGGGTCTCCGAACGCCCGGCGACCCGGTCGAAAACGTCCTCGCCGAACCGCTCCCCCCGCGGCGCGTAGTCGCGCGAACCGATGCGGTGGTCACCGTCGTCGTAGTAGTCGTCGTCGTAGTCCTCCATCGGAGCCATCCCGAAGTAGGCCTTGACCTTGTGGAGTGTGCTCATCCTTGGACCCTTCTAGGCTGATGACTGTGATGAAGGTGTGACTGAAGTGACTAATAACGGTGACGGTAACGGCAGCGAGCGCGTTGGCGCTGTACCGACACGCGGACAGTTCCCACCGGTTTCACCCGCCCCCTCCAGCGACATCTAGCGCGAACTCATTCCAGCCACACCAACGACGCCAGCCGACCGGTGAGACCGTCGCGGCGGTGACTGAACAGCTTGGGATCGGCTGCCGTGCAGCGCGGGTCGGCGTCGATGGCCTCGATGCCCAATCCCCGTAGCTGGCGGGCGATCCCAGCTCGCAAGTCCAGCCCGACAGTGCCCGCCGACGTGACCGTTCGACTGCCCGGCAGCGCTTCCTCGACCTCATCGGCCATCGCTGCGGGCACCTCATAGTGCAACCCGCTGACCGCGGGCCCCAGCAAAACCGAGATGTCGCCGGCGCTCGCGCCGGCCGCCAGCATCTCCTCCACCGCGCGAACCACCACACCGCGCTGCGCGCCGACCCGGCCGGCGTGCACCGCGGCCACCACACCCGCGCGCGCATCGGCCAGCAGCACCGGGACACAGTCCGCGGTCACCACCACCATCGCCAGGCGGGGCACGGTGGTGACCAGCGCATCGGTCGCCTCGACCGGAGCCGGGCGCGGCCCGTCGACGCGCACCACATGATCGCTATGGATCTGGTGCATCCACACCAGTCGATCCGGGCCCAAACCGGTGGCCTTGGCCAGTCGCGCCCGGTTCCTGGCCACCGCCGCCGGGTCATCGCCGACGTGATCGCCCAGGTTGAAGCTGTCGAACGGGGCCGCCGACACACCGCCGGAGCGGGTAGTCGTCACCCGGCGGACACGAAAACTCATGTCCGGGGAGTACCCCGCGGGTGCCGCGGACGAGCGGTCATCGGCTCAGTGCCGCATGAACGGCGGGACGTCGACGTCGTCGTCGTCGCACCCGTCGTCACCGTTGCGCCCGCCGACGCTGACCGTGGCCCCGTTGGTGGGGGCCGGCACGCTGACGGCGTCGACCGGGTCGAACAACGACGAGGTGACCTTGCCGGCCTGCCCCGGCGCCATCGCGTGCCGGGCCTGACTGGGGTTGCCGGTCACCGGCTTGCGGCCGGAGCCCGCCGAGTCGAAGCCTGCGGCGATCACCGTCACCCGCACCTCGTCGCCGAGCGAGTCGTCGATCACGGTGCCGAAGATGATGTTGGCCTCGGGGTGCGCGGCGTCCTGCACCAGCGACGCCGCCTCGTTGATCTCGAACAGTCCCAGGTCGCTGCCGCCGGCGACCGACATCAGCACGCCCTGGGCGCCCTCCATCGAAGCTTCCAGCAGCGGCGAGTTGATCGCGATCTCGGCGGCCTTGAGCGCACGGCCGTCGCCGCGGGCCGAGCCGATGCCCATCAGGGCGGTGCCCGCACCGCTCATGATGCCCTTGACGTCGGCGAAGTCCACGTTGATCAGACCGGGCGTGGTGATCAGGTCGGTGATGCCCTGGACACCGTTGAGCAGCACCTCGTCGGCGCTGCGGAACGCGTCCATCAGCGAGACCTGGGCGTCGCCCATCTGCAGCAGCCGGTCGTTGGGGATCACGATCAGGGTGTCGCAGCTCTCCCGCAGCGCGGTGATGCCGTTCTCGGCCTGATTGGAGCGCCGCTTGCCCTCGAAGGAGAACGGGCGGGTCACCACGCCGACGGTCAGCGCGCCCAGCTTGCGGGCGATGGTCGCCACCACCGGTGCGCCGCCGGTGCCCGTGCCGCCGCCTTCGCCGGCGGTGACGAACACCATGTCGGCGCCGCGCAGCAGCTCCTCGATCTCGTCTTTGGCGTCTTCGGCGGCACGGCGGCCCACTTCGGGGTCGGCGCCGGCACCGAGGCCGCGGGTGGAGTCTCGGCCGACGTCGAGCTTGACGTCGGCGTCGCTCATCAACAATGCCTGTGCGTCGGTGTTGATCGCGATGAACTCAACGCCCTTGAGGCCCTGCTCGATCATCCGGTTGACGGCGTTGACGCCGCCACCACCGATACCCACGACTTTGATGACGGCCAGATAGTTGTGCGGTGGGGTCATCGTTCGTCTTCCTCCCTGGTGGGATTGGATTCCTCTCTGGGCCGGGCTTGGCGCGAAACTCCCCGATCCGACATTCCAAACCCTCAACCTCAACCATAGGCTTAGAGTTATGTCAAGTTGTTTCGCGCAATCGCCACAGTAGGGCCGCCGCGACTCCCGTCCGTGCCGACGCGCCGAGACACACCCTGCGAATTTTCCTGGCCGGTCATGAGTTTTCCCTGACCGAACTAGCGCACAGTGGGCAGATCCGGGCTGGACACGTCATAGGTCTGCCCGGGCTGGGTCAGCAGCGCCGCGAGTTTCTGTGCCTTCTCCGCGGTGCGGTCGGTATTGCCCCAGACCACCACCCGGCCATCGCCGAGCGTCAGCGTGATCGAGGCCACCGACGGGGCGGCAACCCGGCTGATCTGGCCGGCCACCTCGGGCGCCAGCGAGGTCATCACCTGCAAGGCGGCCAGCGTCGACGGATCGGCCGGGCCGGGGTTGTCCACGTCGAAAAACGGCAGCATCGTCGGCGGGGGCGCCGTCGCGAAATCCACCCCGTCCCGGTCGAACAGATGCGGGCCGTCCGGAAAGTCCTTGTACACCACCGCAACTCGTTCGACCACCGAGATCCCCAGCACCGACGGGTACTGCCGCTGCACCCGCGTGCTTGCCACCCGCCGGATGGTCGCAACCCGATCCGCCACCCGGCCGGTGTCAACCTGCAGCAGCGGCGTACCGGGGCGCACGCGGGCCATGTCCAGCACTTCCTCGCGGGTCACCGCGGTGATGCCGGTGATCTCGATCTCGCGCACCGACATCAGCGGCGTGAAATACAGGATGAGGCCGAGCCCGACCACCAGCACCGCGGTCAGCAGGGCCGCCAGCACCATCTTCAGGCCCCGGATGGTGCCGCGGGGCAGGCCTTTGGCGGGTTCGGCGGAACCGGCGCGGGCACGCCGTTTGGCCTCCCGGCGGGCCTGTTCGATCGCCTCGGCGCGCGCCTGGGCGGCACGGCGCTCCGCGCGTTCCCGCCGGGCCCGGCGCCGCGGGCCCTCCACCTCGTCGGGTTCCTCGGCACCGTCGGCCTCCTGATCGCCCGGGGCGGGATCATCCTGGGCGGGGTTGTCCTGGGCGGTCTCACCCTGGGCGGGGTCGTCCTGGGCGGGCTCGCCCTGGGCGGCCTCGCCGGCGTGTCCGTCGGCGGGCGGCGCGATCCCCTGCTCGTCCGGCTCGTCGGGGGGCACGTCCGGCGTCTCGGGCGGCACGCTCACGCCACACCCGGCGGCGGGGTCTGGTCGGCCCGCGCCCGCAGCGCGGTCACGATCTCGGGGCCCAGCATGGTCACATCACCGGCGCCCATGGTGAGGATGACGTCACCGGGACCGGCCGCCGCCGCGACCGCCTGCGGCACCGCCGAGAAGTCCGGCAGGTAATGCACGTCGACGCCGACGTGTTCGGCGACGGTGGCCCCACTCACCCCGGGCAGCGGCGTCTCGCGCGCCCCGTAGACGTCGAGGACGAACACCTCGTCCGCGCCGTCCAGCGACTGGCCGAACTCGGTGGCGAACTCCTTGGTACGCGAGTACAGATGCGGTTGGAACACCACCAGGCTGCGCCCAAAACCCTGCTCATCGAGCAGCGCCCGCACCGCGGTCAGCGTCGCGGCGATCTCGGTGGGATGGTGCGCGTAGTCGTCGAAGACCCGCACCGCACCGACGGTCCCGGCAGAACCCACCAGCTCGAACCGGCGGCGCACCCCGTCGAACCCGGCCAGGCCATCGAGCACCCCGTCCAGCGGTGCGCCGACCTCCACCGCGGCCAGCAGGGCGCCCAGCGCGTTGAGGGCCATGTGGCGGCCGGGCACCGACAGCCGCATCGTCGCGCGCTGCCCGGTCCCGGCCAGCTCGACCTCGGCGAGCGCACCGGTGCCCTGCTGCTCCCAGCTCAGCAACGTACCGTCGAGCGGCACCGAGCCCGTGCCGTGGCTGCCGTACCGCAGCACCCGGATGCCCTGCGCCGCAGTGCGATCAGCCAACTCGGCGGCGCCGGGGTCATCGACGCACACCACCGCCGCCCCGCCCGGCGCGATCCGCTCGACGAAGGCGTCGAACACCTCGGTGTAGGCCTGCGCGCTGCCGAAGAAGTCCAGGTGATCGGCCTCGATATTGGTGACCACCGCGACGTTGGGCGCGTACTCCAGCAGCGAGCCGTCGCTCTCGTCGGCCTCGGCCACGAACAGCGGTCCGCTGCCGTGGTGGGCGTTGGTTCCGGCTTCCGAACCGGCCGAACCCAATTCGCCGCCCACCGCGAACGACGGATCCAGCCCGCAGCGCTGCAACGCCACCACCAGCATGGACGTCGTCGTGGTCTTGCCGTGGGTGCCGGTGACCATCAGGGTGGTGCGCCCGGCCATCAGCTTTGCCAGCACCGCCGGACGCAGCACCACCGGAATGCCCCGGCGGCGGGCTTCGACCAGTTCGGGATTGGTCTTGGGAATGGCCGCGTGGGTGGTGACCACCGCGGTCACCCCGCCGGGCAGCAGATCTAGCGCCGACGCATCGTGACCGATCCGCACCTGGGCGCCACGGGCGCGCAGCGCATGAAGTCCGCGGGACTCCTTGGCATCCGAGCCCGAGACGAGTCCCCCGCGGTCCAGCAGGATCCGAGCGATGCCGGACATGCCCGCTCCCCCGATACCGACCATGTGCACGCGGCTCAGTTCCGCAGGCAGCTGCTCAGCGCCCACGCCGACTCCCCGACCGCCGGGCCTCAGCGACCTCGAGCGCCGAGGAGGCCACCCGCTGCGCCGCCTCGGGGTGCCCGGCCAGAACCGCGGCGCTGGTCATCGCGGCCAGCCGCGCGTCGTCGGTGAGCAGGGCGGCGACGGTGTCGGCCACGAACTCCGGGGTCAGCTCGGCGTCGTCGACCAGCATCCCGCCGCCGGCATCGACCACCGGGAGGGCGTTGAGACGCTGTTCGCCGTTGCCGATCGGCAGCGGCACATAGAGGGCGGGCAGACCGACCGCCGAGACTTCGGCGACCGTCATCGCCCCGGAACGGCAGATGGCCAGGTCGGCGGCGGCATAGGCCAGGTCCATCCGGTCCAGATAGGGCACCGCGACGTAGGGCGGGTCGCCCGGTGCGGGCTCCGGCAGGTCCAGGGTGTTCTTCGGCCCGTGCGCGTGCAGCACCGAAATGCCCTCAGCAGCCAGATGTTTGGCCGCGCCTGCCACTGCCTGGTTGATCGAGCGGGCGCCCTGCGAGCCGCCGAATACCAGCAGCACCTTGGCGTCTTCGGCGAAGCCGAACTCGGCGCGGGCCGCCGCGCGCAACCCGGCCCGGTCCAAGGTGGTGATCGCCGGGCGCACCGGAACCCCGACCACCTCGCAGTGGGCCAGCCCGCAGTCGGCGACCGCCGACAGCACGCGCTGCGCGCCGCGGGCCCCGACCCGGTTGGCCAGGCCGGCGCGGGCGTTGGCCTCATGGATCACCACCGGCACCCGCTTGGCGCCCCGGCCGCGGGCGGCCAGGTAGGCCGGCAGCGCCACATAGCCGCCGAAACCGATCACCACATCGGCCCCCACAGCACGCAGCACCGCCCGGGTCTCCCGCACGGCACGCAGCACCCGCAGCGGCAGCCGGGCCAGGTCTGCGTTGAGTTTGCGAGGCAGCGGCACCGGGGTGATCAGCTGCAGGTCGTAGCCGCGAGCGGGCACCAGCCGGGTCTCCAGACCGCGGGCGGTGCCCAGCGCGGTGATCCGGACGTCGGGATCCAGGGCGCGCAGCGCGTCGGCGACGGCCATCGCGGGCTCGACGTGGCCGGCGGTGCCGCCGCCGGCCAGGACCACCGATAACGGGGCGCCGCGGTCCGGCTTGCTGACCGAGTCGTTCACCGCCTATCGCTGACCTTCCAATGCTCGTGCGCGTCCGCCGGTCGGACGCGGCCCGGCGTGACGCCGGCCGCCTCCATTTTGCCCTGTGCGCCGAGTGCCCCGGCTCGCCGCCCGGGCCTGCGCCTGCGGGGCGGGACGCTGGCGAGCCGACGTCCGTGCCGCCGCCCGCGGCCGGGCCGGTTGCTGCGGGCGTGACCGCAGCCGGTCGCGCAGGGCCTCGATGCGGGTCGGCGAGTACGGCTCCGGCAGCGGCAGGCGCAGTATCCGGTTCATCCGATCGTCCTGGCCGGCGCGCAGCGCGGCCACCGCCTCCGGTTCGTGGCGCGCCGCATTGGCCATGATGCCGATCATGAACAGGGTTGTCGCCGTGGAGGTTCCGCCCGCGGAAATCAGCGGCAGCTGGATCCCGGTGACGGGCAGCAGGCCGATCACGTAGCCGACGTTGATGAACGACTGACCGATCACCCACATGGTGGTGGCGGCGGTCAACAGCCGCAGGAAGGGATCGGCGGAGCGTTTGGCGATCCGCATGCCGGTGTAGGCGAACAGCCCGAACAGCGCCAGCAGCCCGAACCCGCCGATGAAGCCGAGTTCCTCGCCGATGATGGCGAAGATGAAGTCGTTGTGGGCGTTGGGCAGGTAATTCCACTTCGCGGTGCCCTGGCCCAGGCCGTCGCCGAAAATACCGCCGTTGGCCAGCGCGAACTTGGCCTGGCGCGCCTGGTAGCCGGCGTTCTGCGGGTCCGCGTCGGGGTCGAGCCAGGACCGCACCCGGTCGGAGCGGTAGCCCTCCGAGAGAGCCAGGATCACTGCGGCGGACACCACGGACAACAGCGAGCTGGTGAACACCTTCAGCGGCAGACCTGCGTACCACAGCAGCGCCAGCAGGATGATGCCCAGCGAGACCGTCTGCCCCAGGTCGGGCTGGGCGACGATGAGCACCAGCGCCACCACCGCGGCCGGCACCAGCGGAACCAGCATTTCGCGCAGCGTCGCGCGCTCCATGCGGCGGCTGGCCAGCAGGTGTGCGCCCCAGATGGCGAAGGCGATCTTGGCCAGCTCAGAGGGCTGCATCGAGAAGCCGGCGATGACGAACCAGCCGCGAGAGCCGTTGGACAGCGTCCCGATGCCCGGGATCAGCACCAGCACCAGCAGCACGATGGTGAAGGCGAAGCCGGGAAACGCCATGCGGCGCATGAAGCGGACCGGCATGCGCAACGCCACGTAGCAGCCGAAAAGCCCGATCACCGTCCACAGCACCTGCTTGGCGAAGATCAGCCACGCCGACCCGTCGTTGCCGTAGGACTCCACCCCCGAGGCCGACAGCACCATGATCAGCCCGAGGGTGGTCAGCAGCGCGGCAATGGCCACGATCAGGTGAAACGACGTCATGGGCCGGCCCAGCCAGGCGCCGAAGCGGGTGCGGGGCTCTGCCGGCGCGCTCTGTTCGGTCGCCGCGTCTGTGGAAGCTGCGTCTGCGGGCCCGGCGCCGCGCCGCAGCCGGGCCAGCAGCCCGATCACACCGATCCCGCCGCTGCGCGGGCGGCGGCCGCGAAGGCGTCGCCCCGGGCGCCGTAGCCGGCGAACTGGTCGAAGGATGCCCCCGCCGGTGCCAGCAGCACCGTGTCGCCGGGGCTGGCCAGGCCGCGGGCGGCGGCCACCACCGCTGTCATCACCCGGGAGCCCAGCGACTCCTGGGACCCATCTGCCACTTGAACCACACGAGTAACTGGAGACACAGCAGTATCAGCCATACCACCATCCTCGCCTGTCACAACGTGGACGACCGGGACATCCGGTGCGTGTCGTGATAACGCCTTGGCAACCTCGGCGCGATCCCGGCCGATCAGCACGGCCCCGGCCAGGCGATCGGCGATCCGGGCGACCGTCGGCTCGATCGCGGCGCCCTTGAGCAGCCCGCCGGCGACCCAGACCACCCGGGGATGGGCCAGCACCGACGCCTCTGCCGCGTGCGGATTGGTGGCCTTGGAGTCGTCGACGTAGCGAACACCGCCGTCGACGACCACGAGTTCGGCGCGATGCCGGCCGACCTGGAAGGACGCCAGCGCCTCGGCGATCGCCTGCGGCGGCACGCCGACACTGCGCGCCAGCGCCGCAGCCGCCAGCGCATCGAGAATCCCCACCGGCCCGGGCACCGGCAGCGTCGCCACCGGCGCCAGCGCCACGTCCCCGTCGGCGAAGGCCCGGTCGACCAGCATGCCGTCGACGACCCCGAGCTCGCCGGATACGGGTTCGCCGAGCCGGAAGCCCACCTTGACCGGGGCCTCCGAGGTCTGGAGCAGGGCTGCGGCACGGGCGTCGTCCATACCGGCCACCGCCACCCGCCCGCTCAGCGCACGCGCCTTGGCGGCGGTGTAGGCGGCCATGCTGCCGTGCCAGTCCAGGTGGTCCTCGGCGATGTTGAGCACCACACCGGCCTCTGGACGCACCGACGGGGCCCAGTGCAGCTGGAAACTGGACAGCTCGACAGCCAGCACCTCACCCGCGCGCTCGGGTGCCGACGACAAGACATCCAGGACCGGCTTGCCGATGTTGCCGCACAACTGAGCCGGCAGGCCCGCGGCAGTCAGCATGGCGTACAGCATCGAGGTGGTGGTGGTTTTGCCGTTGGTGCCCGTGACCACCAGCCAGCGCCGCGGCGGACCGTACCGGCCGGCGGCATCCAGGCGCCACGCCAGTTCCACGTCCCCCCAGAGCGGCACCCCGGCTGCCGCGGCGGCGGCCAGCAGCGGGGTGGCCGGGTCGAATCCGGGGCTGGTGACCACCAGCGCGTAGTCGCCGATCTGCGCCGCAGCCGCCGCCGGGCTGCAACCGTCGACCTGGTGGTCGCCCAGCGCGGCGACGCTGTCGTCGCACAGGGTCAGGTCCAGACCCAACGGCGCCAACGCGGTCAGGACTGCCCGGCCGGTCACCCCGGCCCCGGCGACCAGCACCCGCGCGCCCGGAGACAGCACGCTCAGCCCGTCCGGGCCCGGTTCGGGTGACACCTCAGCCACCTACGACGGTGAACCACTCGCCATAGAACATGGAGACGCCCAAGCCGCAGGCAATGGCGGTGAGCAGCCAGAACCGGATGATCACGGTGGTCTCGGCCCAGCCGGCCAGCTCGAAGTGGTGATGGAACGGGGCCATCCGGAACACCCGGCGGCCGGTGCTGCGGAACGCCACGATCTGGATGACCACCGAGGTGATCTCGGCGACGAACAGCCCGCCGAGCACCACCGCCAGGATCTCGGTGCGGGTGGTGATCGACATGCCGGCGATCACCCCGCCCAGCGCCAGCGACCCGGTGTCGCCCATGAAGATCTTCGCCGGGGCGGCGTTCCACCACAGGAAGCCGATGCAGGCACCCGCGGTGGCGGCGGCGATCAGCGCCAGGTCCAGCGGGTCGCGCACGTTGTAGCAGCCCACGCCGGGCGCGATCGCACAGGCGTTGCGGTGCTGCATGACGGTGATCAGCACATAGGCGGCGCTGACCATCGCCATCGATCCGGCGGCCAGCCCGTCCAGGCCGTCGGTGAAGTTGACCGCGTTCGACCAGGCGCTGACGATCACGATGACGAACAGCACGAACAACGCGGGGGGCAGGGTGACCGTGGCGATGTCGCGGACATAGGACAGTTGCAGGCTGCCCGGGGTCAGGCCGGAGCTGTTACGGAAGCACAGCACCAGCAGACCGAACAGGGTGGCCGCGGTGACCTGCCCGATGGTCTTGGCGGTCTTGTTCAACCCGAGGTTGCGGGCGCGGCGGATCTTGATCATGTCGTCGACGAAGCCGACCCCGCCCAGCGCGGTCGCCAGCCCCAGCACCAGCAGCCCCGACGCCGTCGGCCCGGTGCCGTAGAACACCAGGCCGGCCAGTTCGGCGGTCAGGTAGCCCGCCCAGATCCCGGCCACGATGGCCACACCGCCCATCGACGGAGTGCCGCGCTTGCTCTGGTGGCTGGCCGGGCCGTCCTCGCGGATCTCCTGGCCGAAGCCCTGCTTGGTGAACACCCGGATCAGCACCGGGGTCAGCAGGATCGCGACCAGCAGCGCGACACCGGCCGCGATCAGGATCATGATCATCGGCGCTCTCCTGCGTCATCGGCGGCCAGCGCCTGCGCCAGCGCAGTCAGCCCGGCGGAGTTCGACGCCTTGACCAGCACCACGTCTCCGGCCTGTAGTTCGGCGCGCAACAGGGCCAGGGCGGCATCGACGTCGGGGACCGCAGTGGCCTCGGCGCCCCACGAACCCTCCATGACCGCGCCGTGCAGCATCGCGCCCATCGATCTCCCAACTCCGACGACAATGAGACGAGACACATCTAAGCGCACCGCGAGCCGTCCGATGCGGTCATGCTCAGATATCGCGTCCTCGCCCAGCTCGGCCATCTCGCCGAGCACCGCCCAGCTGCGCCGCCTGCCGGCGGGCGTGGGTGAACCGGGCGCCGGCTCGGTGCGGGCGATCCAGGCCAGCGCCTGCAGCGCCGCCCGCATGGAATCCGGGTTGGCGTTGTAGGAGTCGTCGATCACGACCACGCCGTCCGCGCGGGTGCTGACCTGCATCCGGTGTCGCGAGGCCGGTCCGGCGCCGGCCAGGGCGTCGGCCACCTGTTGCGGCGTGGCGCCGCATTCACCGGCGACCGCCGCGGCGCACAGCGCGTTGCTCACCTGGTGATCGCCGGAGACCCCGAGCGCGACGGCGACGCCGTCGGCATCCTCCGGCCCGAAGTGCAGGGTGAACCGCGGACGGGCCAGCTCGTCGAGCACCACCGATCCGGCCCAGACGTCGGCCGGAGCCGAACGGCTGACCCGCACCACCCGGGCCACGGTCTGGTCGGCCATCGCCGCCACCGCGGAGTCGTCGACGTTGAGGATCGCCACACCGGATTTTGGAACTGCTTGGACCAGTTCGGCTTTGGTCTGGGCTATCGCTTCGCGTGAACCGAACTCACCCAGGTGCGCGGTCCCGACGTTGAGTACCACCGCGATCTGCGGCGGGGCGATCGCCGCGAGCGCGGCGATGTTGCCGCGATGACGCGCCGAGAGCTCCAGCACCAGGAAGTCGGTGTTCTCGTCGGCCCGCAGCACCGTCCAGGGATGGCCCAGCTCGTTGTTGAACGACCCGGGCGGCGCGACCACCTCGCCCAGCGGTGCGAGCACCGCGGCGATCAGATCCTTGGTGGAGGTCTTGCCCGAGGACCCGGTCACGCCGATGATCTTCAGCCCGCCGGCGACCAGGGTGGCCGAGACCGCGGCGGCCAGTTTGGCCAGCGCGGCCAGCACCGCGGCGCCGGATCCCGCTGCGTCGTCGTGTTCGAGGGCGCCGGATCGGCTGTCGGAGGCCGAATCTCCGGGGCTGACCACGATGGCCGGCACGCCGACCGGGCGCGCCGCCAGCACCGCCACCGCGCCGGCGGTGACCGCCGACGCCGCGTGGTCGTGCCCGTCGGAGCGGGCACCGGGCAGGGCCAGGAACAGCGAACCCGGGGTGATCCGGCGGGAATCGAACTCCACCGTGCCGGTGACGACGGTGCGCTCGGCCTGCTCGGGGGTGATGTCGGCCAGCCGTCCGCCGACGATCTCGGCGACCTGTGCCACGGTCAGCGCGATCATCGGTGCTCCTCGCGCGCTTCCAGCGCCTGGGCCAGCTCCACGCGGTCGTCGAACGGTGCGGTGTGCCCGCCGGCGGTCTGCCCGGACTCGTGTCCCTTGCCCGCGACCAGCACCACGTCACCGGGCCGCGCCCACGCCACCGCGTGCTCGATCGCGGCCCGCCGGTCGCCGATCTCGACCACCTCGGCGCTGCCCTGCGCAGCTCCGGCCAGAACCGCGCGCCGGATCTCGCCGGGATCCTCGCCGCGCGGATTGTCGTCGGTGACGACCACCAGGTCGGCGGTGTCTGCGGCGATACGGCCCATCGGCGCGCGTTTGCCGGCGTCGCGGTCGCCGCCCGCGCCGAACACCACGGCCAGCCGTCCGGAGGTGTCGCGCAGCTCGTGGCGCAGCGTCGCCAGCACCGCCTCCAGCGCCCCGGGCTTGTGCGCGTAGTCGACCAGCGCCAAAAAGTCCTGGCCCCGGTCGATGGCCTCCATGCGTCCCGGCACCCGCGCGGCCCGCAGACCCGGTGCGGCCTGCTCCGGCGACACCCCCACCGCGTCGAGAACGGCCAGTGCCACAAGGGTGTTGGCGATGTTGTAGTCGCCGGGCAGCCCGATGCCGATCCGATGGTGCACCCCGGCGGGATCGACGGCCACGAACTCGCGCCCGCGCGATCCGCCGGAACGGACCTGCTCCACACTCCAGTCCGCCGGGCGGCCCGTGGTGCTGACGGTGACCGGCGCGTTCGCACGTGCCGCCATCGCCGCGCCGGCGTCGTCGTCCACGCAGACCACCGACCGGGCCGCGTGCAGGGGCGACGCCGGGTCGAACAGCCGGGCCTTGGCCTCGAAGTAGTCCGCCATGCTGGGGTGGAAGTCCAGATGATCACGCGACAGATTGGTGAAGGCGCCCACCGCGAAACGGGTGCCGTCGACCCGGCCCAGCGTCAGGGCATGGCTGGAGACCTCCATGACGGCGGTGTCCACGCCGCGCTGGGCCATCGCGGCCAGCAGAGCCTGCAGCGCGGGTGCCTCGGGGGTGGTCAGGGCGCTGGGCAGGTCGGCGCCGTCGATGCGGACGCCGACCGTGCCGATCAGACCGGCGATGCGGCCCGCGGCCCGCAGTCCGGCTTCCACCAGATAGGTGGTGGTGGTCTTGCCCGACGTCCCGGTGATGCCGATGACGGTGACCCGCTCGCAGGGATGCCCGTAGACCTGCGCGGCCAGCTCGCCGAGCACGGCCCGAGGCGCCGGATGCACCAGCACCGGGGCACCGGACGCAACAGCGTCCTCGGCGATCATGGCGGCCCCGGCCCCGTCGGAGAGCACTGCCACCGCACCTCGCGCGAGCGCGTCGGGCGCAAAACGCGCACCGTGGGTGCTCGCGCCCGGGAGCGCGGCGAACAGGTCGCCGGGCCGCACGTCCTGGGCGCGCAGGGTCAGCCCGGTGATCGGCAGCTCCGGCACCACGTCGCCGGTGACCGCGACCGCCCCGATCTGGGCGGCGAGTGCGCGCAGCGAGGAGCCGGCACCGGCGTCGGGGCGCAGAGCAGGCACCAGCCATCACCTCCCTGTGCTGCCGGCCGGGTCGTCCGGATCGGCCCTGAGACTACCTAGGCGGGCAGTGACCGCAGCGCAGGCGACCGGGCTTGGGCCGGCGGCGGGTCGTGGCGGGACCGCCGGTGCCGCAGGGCCCCGCGGATCAGCCGTCAGAAGGTGGCGGCTGTTTCAGCTTCTTGTCGAACATGCATTGGAAGTCACCGGGAGGACATCCGTACTGGGTCGGGTCCGGCACTTCCTCGCAGATTCCGGCCGTAGTCATGAAACAGCCACTGGCATGGTGGCCACTGGAGATGGGTGTGCCGAGCATCCCCACCGCGACGATGCCGCCCGCCGCGGCGAGGCCCCACGGAATTGCATAACTGATCGCACGGGCTTTTCGGGACATGATTGACCCTTTCTTTTCGACGCGGGACGCCCTTTGACCCGCGTTGCCCGAACGATAACCACCCAAAGCCCGCCCCAAAGACGGAATCACGTCTTTCTTTACGGATGCCAGTGGAGGGATCGGCTGTGGCGGCGCGACGACTACATCGCCTGCAGGACCAGGGGCGGGCCGGGGTCGGGCGACAGCGGGACGTTGTGGCGCTGCAGCAGCCAGCCGGCGATGTTGTGGAACAGCGGTGCCGCCGAGGTGCCGGGCGAGCCGTCCGCGGCGCGGTGGGGGTTGTTCATCATCAGGCCGATGACGTAGCGCGGGTTGTCCGCCGGGGCTATCCCGGCGAAGGTGATCCAGTAGACGTCGTCGTAGTAGCAGCCGCAGGCCGGGTTGATCTGCTGTGCGGTACCGGTCTTTCCGGCGATCTGATAGCCGTCGACCGCGGCCTGCCAACCGGTGCCCTGCTGCACTCCGGTGGGATCGCGCTGCACCACCGAGCGCAGCATGTTGCGCACCGTTACCGCGGTCTGCTCCGAGACCACCCGGATGCCCTCGGGCCGGGGCTCTTCGGCGCGCGAGCCGTCGGGGCCGATGGTGGCCTTGATGATGCGCGGCGGGATGCGCAGGCCGTCGTTGGCGATCGCCTGGTACATCCCGGCCATCTGCAGCAGCGTCATCGACAGCCCCTGGCCGATCGGCAGGTTGGCAAAGGAGCTGCCCGACCATTGGTCCACCGGTGGGACCAGACCGGCGCTCTCACCGGGCAGGGCCACCCCGGTGCGCTGACCCAGGCCGAACTTCTCCACCATGTCGAACCAGCGCTCGGGGCCCACCCGTTGCGCCAGCATCAGAGTGCCGACGTTGGAGGACTTCCCGAAGATTCCGGTCATGGTGTAGGGCGCGACGCCGTGCTCCCAGGCGTCCCGGACGGTGACGTCGGCGACGTTGATCGAGCCGGGCACCTGCAGCACCTCGTCGGGGTGACCGAGCCCGTATTCGATGACCGAGGCGGCCGTGACGACCTTGTTGACCGAGCCCGGCTCGAACGGCGACGACACCGCCCGGTTGCCGAGTTCGCGGTCCTCCTGGCGGCCGATGTCCTGGGACGGGTCGAAGGTGTTGTCGCCGGCCATCGCCAGCACCTCACCGGAGTGCGCGTCGAGCACCACCGCCGTGACGTCGTGGGCGCCGGAGAGGTTCTTGGCCTGCTGCACCTGCTGCTGGACGTAGAACTGGATGTCGTCGTCGATGGTGAGCTGGACCGTCGACCCGTTGACCGCCCGATGGCGGTTGCGGTAACTGCCCGGGATCACCACGCCGTCCGAACCCCGGTCGTAGGTGATCGACCCGTCGGTGCCGGCCAGCACGGCGTCCATCGAGTCCTCCAGGCCCAGCAGGCCGTGGCCGTCCCAGTCGATGCCGCCGATGATGTTGGCGGCCAGGGAACCGCCCGGATACTGCCGCAGATCCTGGCGCTCGCTGCCGACCTCGGGGCATTTCTCGGTGATCACCTCGGCCACCGCGGGGTCGACGGCCCGAGCCAGGTACACGAAGGTTTCGTCGCTGCGCAGCTTCTTGAGCAACGCGGCGGCGTCGGGCTTGTTGCCGAGTCGCTGGGAGACCTCTTTGGCGATCTCCTGCAGGCGCAGTTCGGGATCGGGGGCCGACGGGTCCTTCTTCTTGGCTTCGGCGAGCTGCTTGCGGATCTTGGCCGGCTGGAAGGACAACGCGCGGGCCTCGATGGTGAACGCGAGCTTGTCCCCGGTGCGGTCGATGATGTCGCCGCGCAACGCCTGCTGAACGTCGGTGACCTTGAGTTGCCCGGCGGCCTCGGCCCGCAGCCCGGACGCACGAGGAACCTGCAGGGAGAACAGCTGGGCCGCCGACAACGCCAGCACCAGGAAGATGACCACGTTGCCGACGCGGTGCCGGAAGACGAACGACGCACTGCGCACGCCCAGTTCGGCGGCCGGGCGGGTCCGGCGTTCGTGAGCCGAATGCTCGGTCGCCGGAGCCACTTTGGTGTCCTTGCCGGCTTTGGCGGCCTTGCCTGCTTTGGCGGTGGCCGCACGGCGGGCCTTTCGCTTGCCGGCCGTGGCCGGACCTTCGTCACGACGTGCCGGGCCGCTCCCCCGCGCGGCCCGTTTCACCGCACGACTCCGGTGCTCACCGGGGCCACCACGCGTTCCGGTGCCAGCGCGGGCAGCGGCGGCACCCCCGCCCCGGCCGGCGGTACGACCGTCGGCGCAACCGGGCGCTCCAGCGGCACCACCGTCTCGGGCGGGACCGCTGTGCCGGGCGGCAGCAGCACGGGCGGGACACCGGCGGTCGGGACAGCCGGTGTCGACAGGTGCGGCATCTCCTGCGCGCTGGGCCCGGGCAACGGTCCGCGGACCGGCGTACCGGGCGCGCCGGGCAGGCCCGGAATGGTCAGCGGCGCACCGGGAGTCACCGCAGCAGGCGGGAACCCGCCGCGCAGATGGCGACTGTCCGGCTTGGGCTCGGTGAAGGGCAGCCGTACCGGCACCTCGGCCGGCGGCGCCGTGTCGTCGGGCAACTTGACGTTCAGCGGCGGCGGCGGCGCCCCCTCAGCAGGCTTCGGCACGCCGACGACCACCCAGTTGCCGACCGGGTCCTGAACCAGATGCGCGGTGTCGCGGCTGGGGATCATGCCCAGTTCGCGCGCGGCCTCGGCCAGCGCGGGCGCCGACTCGGCCGTGAGGACGTCGCGCTCGAGTGCTTCCTTCTGCAACAACAGCACCCGGTTGCGCTCCCGGATGTTGCCCAACTCGTAGGAGCGCTCGGCGGCGTCTGTCGAGAGCCACAGCGTGATTCCCAGCCCGATGCCCAGCGCACCGATGACCAGCACCACGAACGGAACCTTGGCCGCCAGGGTGCGGGGCCGCAGGTCGACCGAGGCCAACCGGGCGATGAGCCGTTCCCGCAGCGGTACGCGGACCACCTTGGGGGCTTTGGCCTTTCGCGCCTTGGCGCGGGCCTTGGCCTGCTTGGTGTTCTTCGGCGGAACCGGCCGGGCATCGGGGCGCAGCGATGCTGCCCGCTGCGGGCCGGTGCGCGGTCGCGACTCCCGGCCCGGTGCGGGCGCGGTCCCGCGCTGCCGGCGCGGGCCCCGGGACTGCGCCGCCTCGCCAGCCCGGCGCGCGCCGGTGCGGGGCGTGCCCTCGGGAGCGGGGCCGCGGTCAGCCTGCCGTGCCCCCGCGGTGCGCTTGGTCGCCATCACTTCCCCCTCGATGCCACGATCGGCCCGGACTGCACGCGCTCGACGGCACGTAGCCGCACCGACCCCGCCCGCGGGTTGCGCTCGACCTCATCGGCCTCGGCCCGCTCGGCGCCCCTGGTCAGACTGATGAATTTCGGTTCGTCACCCGGCAATTCGACCGGCAGGCCGACCGGCGTGCGCGACGCCGTCGCCGCGGCGAACAGCTGTTTGACGATGCGGTCCTCCAACGACTGGTAGGCCATCACCGCCACCCGTCCGCCTACCGCCAGCGCGTCCAGCGCCGCCGGGAGCGCGGCCCGCAGCGAGTCCAGCTCGCCGTTGACCGCGATCCGCAACGCCTGAAACGTGCGCTTGGCCGGATGCCCGCCGGTTCGCCGCGCCGGTGCCGGGATCGCCTCGTAGAGCAGCTCCGTCAGTTGCCCGGTCGAGGTGAACGGCGTCTGGGCCCGGCGACGCACGATGAGGGAGGCGATCCGCGCCGCAAAGCGCTCCTCGCCGTACCGGCGCAGAATGTCGGTGAGCGCCGCGGCGTCGTAGGTGTTCACGATGTCGGCGGCGGTCAGGTCGCTGTCCGGGTCCATCCGCATGTCCAACGGCGCGTCCTGGGCGTAGGAGAATCCGCGTTCGGCCCGGTCGAGCTGCATCGAGGACACCCCGAGGTCGAACAACACCGCGTCCACCGATCCGGTGGGGGCCAGTCCCGATTCGGCCAGCGCCGCGGCGATTCCGTCGTAGCGGGTGTGCACCATGGTGAGGCGATCGGAGAATCTGGCCAGCCGCGCGCCCGCGATGGACAGTGCGGTGGTGTCACGGTCGAGCCCGATGACGTGCAGGCCGGGGAACTCGGTGAGAAACCGCTCGGTGTGCCCGCCGGCTCCCAGCGTGGCGTCGACCAGGGTGGCGCCGTCGCCGTCGGCCGACTGCCTGGTCAGGGCTGGCGCCAGCAGCTGCACGCTGCGCTCCAGCAGAACCGGCACGTGTCCGAATTCGCCCTGTTCGGCCACAGCAGCACCTCCCCGTTGCGGCCCGTGAAATGCGCGGTCGGCCGCCCTTGCCTCGAGGTCCCTGCCCGACGGCGCGAACCTGACGTTGGGGAAGTACGTCAGGGTCGGTTCGGACAGAGGCCACGAGGCACGGGCGTGCGCCTCAGATGATGTCGCTGAGTGCTTCATCGCTGGCCGCGGAGAAGTTCTCTTCGTGCAACTGCTGGTAGTCGCTCCAGGCCTGCGCGTCCCAGATCTCCAGGTAGTCGACCGAGCCGATGACCACACACTCCTTGGAAAGGTTCGCGTAGCGGCGGTGGTCGGGCGACAAGGTGATCCGGCCCTGGGCGTCGGGGTGCTGCTCGTCGGTGGCGGCGGCCAGGTTGCGCAGGAAGGCCCGCGCGTCCGGGTTGCTGCGCGAAGCCTTCGCCGCCCGGCGGGCCAACTGCTCGAACTCCGCACGGGGATACACGGCCAGGCTGTGGTCCTGACTCTTGGTGACCATCAACCCTCCTGCCAGCGCATCACGAAACTTCGCGGGCAGTGTCAGCCGCCCCTTGTCGTCGAGCTTGGGCGTGTAGGTGCCGAGGAACATCGGCTACCTCCCGCCCGGTCGTCGTCGTCAGCCCACGATACCCCACATTCCCCCACTCTGCACCATTTCAGGGGTTCGATTCCCCCCTCTGCCCCACCAGTTGCGCCCGGAGGCCAGCCAAACGGGCCCAATCAGCCCCAGAAGGACACGAAAAGGCCAGCTCACGGCAGATGGAGGCAAAGTGGGGCATGGTGGGGCGCACTCCCCACCGCGCCCCACCGGGAGCGCGGGCAGGGCGCGTGCCCCCCAACGAAGAAAGGGCAGCCGATCGGCTGCCCTTTGAGATCTTCGGTGTGTCTAGAAGCCCGGCCTAGGGTTCGAACCGGCGACGGAAACGATCTTCCATCCGGCTGGCGAACGTGCCGCTGGAGCCCTTGACCCGCCGCTGTGCGGCGCCGCCCGCCTTGGCGGTGTCCAGCCCGGGGGCCGCGTGGTTGCCGGTGATGGCGAACACCACCCCGCCGAACATGACCACGAATCCCAGCACGCTCAGGATCAGGAATCCGGGATTGACCGTGGTCGCGTAAATCGGGATACCGGAGACCAGCAGCACCAGACCGATCACGAACAGCGCCATCCCCTGCACCCGTCGACGGGTGGTGGGGGTACGCAGGGCGCCGCCGCGAACACTGGACGCGAATTTGGGGTCCTCGGCGTAGAGAGCGCTCTCGATCTCATCGAGCATGCGCTGCTCATGGTCGGAGAGTGGCATTCGTCCCTCCTTGCCGACGGCCGCTCACATCACTGCCCACGCCTGATGCGGGCATAACACTGATGATACGAGGTGTGCCCGTGCCGTACCACAGGCTTCACCAGCCGATTGTAGCCCCGGTCCGAAGTTGTCGATCCACAACCGCCGTCGCCGCAGGACGAAACCGGATAATAGGAACGCAACCTCGCCGACACGGGAAAGGAACCTGCCCTGTGGTCACCTTCCTGGTCGACATGTCGCCGAGAGAGATGGCAGACCGCCTCGGCGAGGCACTGCACGTCTATGTCACCGCGATGGGCTACCCGCCGGGCACCGAGGGTCAACGGGCCGCCATGTGGCTCGACCACACGCGCCGCACGGGGTGGCGTGCGGTGGCGGCCTTCGACGACGGCGACCCGGGCGAAGCCAACCCGGTAGCCGCCGGCAACGGGCACCCCGGCTCGCCGGCGTCGGTGTCGCGCAGCGCCGAACTGCTGGGGGTGGCGTACGGCTACTGCGGCGCCCCCGACCAGTGGTGGCAGCAGCAGGTGGTGCTGGGTCTGCAGCGCCGCGGCCTGCCCCGGTCGGAGATCATCCGCCTGATGACCAGTTACTTCGAGCTGACCGAACTGCACGTGACGCCGCGGGCGCAGGGTGGCGGCCTGGGCGAGGCCCTGCTGCGGCGCCTGCTGAGCGGACGTCCCGAGGCCAACGTGCTGCTGTCCACCCCGGAGACAAGCGGTGAGAGCAATCGCGCCTGGCGGTTGTACCGCCGGCTGGGCTTCACCGACGTCATGCGCGGGCACCACTTCGCCGGCGATCCCCGACCCTTCGCCATCCTGGGCCGGCCGCTGCCGTTATAGCGGCCCTACCTGCCGCGTCATCACCGCACCGGGCCCCCGGTCTGGCACGATGACCTCGTGCATCTTCGGCGATCGCTTTGGCGGGTCCGCGTTCCAGGCCGGGCCCGACGGTTCGGCACCTACCGCCGGCTGACAGCCCTGGTGGCGCTGCTGTTGATCACGGTTCCCCTGGCCGGATGCGTGCGCATCCGCGCCAGCATCACCGTCTCGCCCGACGACCAGGTCTCCGGCCAGCTGATCGTGGCGGCCAAGCCCCGCAACGACAACGACGCCGGTCCCAAGCTCAGCGCCGACGTGCCGTTCCCCCAAAAAGTCGCGATCTCCAACTACAACCGGGACGGCTACGTCGGCTCCCAGGCGATGTTCTCCGATCTGACGTTCGCCGAACTGCCGCAGCTGGCGGGTATGCATCGCGACGCCGCCGGGGTGGACCTGTCGCTGCGTCGCGCCGGCAATCTGGTGATCCTGGAGGGCCGCGTCGATCTGACCACCCTGGAAGACCCCGAGGCCGACGTCGAGCTGAGCGTGGCGTTCCCGGGCGAGGTGACCTCCACCAACGGCGACCGCCTCGGCGGCGACATGGTGCGCTGGAAACTCAAGCCGGGTGTGGTGAGCACCATGAGCGCCCAGGCCCGCTACACCGACCCCAGCACTCGCTCGTTCGTCCACGCCGCCCTGTGGCTGACCCTGTCGACGTTCGCCGCGGCAGGCCTGGTCGCGCTGATGGCGTGGCAGGGCCGGGACCGCTCACCGCGGTTCCGTTCGCCCGACGACGCCGGCGTCTGAGGCGGCGCCGCTCAGCTCGGCCCGGGTGACCAGTAGTCGAGCATCTGCGCAAAGGTCCGAAACGCCGCCGCCGACACCCCGTAGGTCGCCTCCAGATGGATGCTCAACGGGAAGCCCAGGTCCGCGACGCCGTCGATCACCCGTTTGTACAGATCCAGCATCAGCTTGCGCCGCTGTTCGGGTTCGCTGTCCGAGAGCGTCTTGACGAACGCCTGTTCGGCGGCCACCGCCGGGTTGCCGGGATCTTGAATCAGCCAGTTGATCAGACCGACCCGGTTCTCGACCGTGGGGACAAAGCCGAACGACAACAGGATCTCCGGCCGGGCATCGCTGTGCTTGGCGAACTCGGTGAGGAACGACACGATCGCATCGGAGTACAGCAACTGAGTCAGCGCGAAGGTCGCCCCGCGCTCGCACTTGAAACGGAACCGGCCGAGCTCGTCGGCCCGGGTCGGGATCAGGATCGCGCCGCGGTTGGACACGTCCTCGCGGAACATCGCCAGCGCATCGGTCGGTGGCACTCCCGAGCCCTCGCCGTCGGCCATGGTGCGGGGCACGCCCACGAACACCACGCCCTCGATGCCCGCGGTGGTGAGCTGATGCAGCCGGCTGCGCAGGCCGGCCTCGTCGGAAAACGAGGTGACCTGGGTGCACAACCCGGCCATGCCCGGCAGCTCGGGCCGGATCGCCTGCCAGAAGTCCAGCACGTCGAGCTTGGGCTTCATCTCGATCGGACGGTCGTCCTCCTCGGCGATCATCCCCGGCATCAGAATGTGGCGGATCTTGCCCTGCAGCCCGGTTTCGGCGGCGAACCGCACGACCTTGTGCGCCTCCTCGATCGTCTGCTCGGGACCCCGTTCCACGTTCGGTGGGACAAGTTCGAGTGCGACGGTGTTCAAGGTCACGTGGTAGCTCCTCATGAAAGACGGTCCGCAGACGTCAACAGTGCCACAGGGCGCGGGCCGGCGGTCTTGGCCGCCGTCGGCCGCCACCGGCCTGAGTCCCCCCCGGGCGTGGTGGCACACTCTACGCTGGGCCCAGGCTGGGGGTTCCCGCCCGGGGCAGCGCAGAAAGGGACGCCGAGCTGACATCCAAGGCAACGACTACACCGTCGGCCGCAGCGCTGGCCGGCGCCGTGACCGAACAGCTGCGCACCCACCTGCGCACGCGGCGTACCGAGACAGCTTATATCGGTGACGACTACCAGGACCTGATCACCGGCCTCGAGGACTTCGTGCTCGACGGCGGCAAACGGCTGCGTCCGGCCTTCGCCTACTGGGGCTGGCGCGCCATCACCGGCCGCGACGCCGGCGACCGCGAACTGCTGCTGTTCTCGGCACTGGAACTGCTGCACGCCTGCGCGCTGGTGCACGACGACGTGATCGACGCCTCGGCGACCCGCCGCGGCAATCCGACCACACACCGCAAGTTCGCCGAGCTGCATCGCGCCCGCGGCTGGCGCGGCTCGGCCGACCAGTTCGGGATATCGGCCGCCATCCTGCTCGGCGACCTGGCCCTGGTGTGGGCCGACGACATCGTCGCCGACGCCGATCTGCCCGACGACGCCCGGCGCCGCGTGCGGCGGGTCTGGTCGGACATCCGCACCGAAGTGCTGGGCGGCCAGTACCTCGACATCGCCGCCGAATCCAGCGGCGTGGACTCGATCGCCTCGGCCATGCGCGTCAACACCTACAAGACCGCCTCCTACACGGTGGTGCGCCCCCTGCAACTGGGCGCCGCCGCGGCAGCCGACCGGCCCGATATCCAGACACTGTTCGGCGAGATCGGCACCGACCTGGGCGTGGCGTTCCAGCTGCGCGACGACGTGCTGGGGGTGTTCGGCGATCCGGCGGTGACCGGCAAGCCCTCCGGCGACGACCTGCGCTCGGGCAAGCGCACCGTCCTGCTGGCCGAGGCCGTGGAACTGGCCGACAAGTCGGACCCCGCGGCGGCCGACCGGTTGCGCAGCGCGATCGGCACCGCCCTGACCGATGCGCAGGTCCGCGAACTGTGCGACACCATCGAGGCGGTGGGCGCCCTTGCCGCCGTCGAAGACCGTATTGACCTGCTGATCCGCCGTGCCCTGACCGCGCTGGCGGGCGCACCCATCGACGAGGTCGCCAAAGCCGGACTGACCGACCTGGCTCGCCGGGTAGCCGACCGGTCCGCCTGAAGATCCCGGAGCACCGATGCCCAATCCCACCACCTCACCGGTCCCCAGCGCGCCCAGCGACACCGCGCGCGGTCTTGCGGGCCTGCGGCAGTTCGCCGCGAGCCGGCAGGCAGGCGCCGCGTGGACCGGATGCCTGGGTGCACTGCTGATCACCCTGGGCGGGCTGGGCGCCGGCAGCACCCGGATCCAGGATCCCCTCCTGGACTCCCTGCACCTGTCGTGGCTGCGGTTCGGTCACGGCCTGGTGCTGTCGTCGGTGCTGTTGTGGGCCGGGGTCGCGGTGATGCTCGCGGCCTGGCTCGGCTTGGGCCGGCGGGTGATCGACGGTGCCGTCAGCACCTACACGTTGATCGCCACCACGGGCTTCTGGCTGGCTCCCCTGCTGCTGTCGGTGCCGGTGTTCAGCCGCGACACCTACTCCTACCTGGCCCAAGGCGCCCTGCTGCGCGATGGCTTCGACCCGTACCAAGTGGGGCCGGTGGAAAATCCCAACCCGCTGCTCGACGACGTCAGCCCGATCTGGGCGGCGACGACGGCGCCGTACGGGCCCGCGTTCATCCTGATCGCCAAGCTCGTCACGATGCTGGTGGGCAACAATGTGGTGGCCGGCACCATGGTGCTGCGACTGTGCATGCTGCCCGGGCTGGCGCTGCTGATCTGGGCCGCGCCCCGGGTGGCCGCCCGGGTCGGCGGCAGCGCCCCCGCGGCGCTGTATCTGGCGGTGCTCAACCCGTTGGTGATCATCCACCTGATGGGTGGGGTGCACAACGAGATGCTGATGGTCGGCCTGGTGATGGCGGGTATCGCGCTGACACTGGAGCGCCGGCACCTGGCGGGGATAACGGTGGTGGCACTGGCCGCGGCGGTGAAGGCGACCGCCGCGATCGCCCTGCCGTTTCTGGTGTGGGTCTGGATGCGCCGCCTGCGCGAACAGCGCGGCTACCCGACGCTCCCGGCGTTCGCCACCGCGGCGGCAGCCTCGACAATCAGCGTTGTCGCCGTGTTCACCGTGCTGTCGGCCCTGGCCGGAGTCGGTTTGGGCTGGCTGACCGCACTGCTGGCCGGCAACGTCAAGATCATCAACTGGCTGACCGTGCCCACGGCGGCCGCCAACCTGATCCACGCCATCGGCGGACTGGTCGCCCCCGTCAACTTCTATGCCGTCTTGCACATCACCCGGATCAGCGGGGTCGTGGTGATCGCACTGATCCTGCCGGTGCTGTGGTGGCGAGCGCGGCGTGACGATCGCAGCGCGATCGCCGGCATCGCCTGGGCCATGCTGGTGGTCGTGCTGTTCGTGCCGGCCGCCCTGCCCTGGTACTACACCTGGCCGCTGGCGGTGGCCGCCACCCTGGTGCGCTCACCGACCTCCATCGCCGCGATCGCGGCGGCCTCGACCTGGATCATGGTGATCTTCAAACCCGACGGCTCCCACGGCATGTACACCTGGCTGCACGTGATCGGCGCGACGGGCTGCGCCGTCTACGCCTGGCACCGACTGTCCAAAGCGCCGGCCCAAACGCCTGAGGGCGGCTGAGCTCAGTAGGCCATGGCCTGGGCCCGCCGCATCACCTCGCGGGCCTGGTGGGCGTGCAGCGCATCGATGGGGCGGGCGTTTGCCACCGGTTCCCGCACGCCGTCGCGGGTCAACGACAACGACGCATCCGGGGTGAACAGCCACCGCACGATCTCGGTCTGCTGGTAGCCGCCGTCGTGCAGCAGCGCCAACAGCCCGGGCAGGCTCTTGACCACGTCCCCGTCAGCGGTGAAGAACACCTGCGGAACCAGCAGCACACCGTTTCGCCGCACCGCGACCAGATGGTTGTCGCGCAGGTACTGGTGCACTTTGGTGACCGGCACCCCGAGCATCTCGGCCACCGTCGGCAGGTCGAAAGTCGGTTCGTCGGGATCGAGGACGTCATCGGAGGCCGGAATGCTGCTCACGACACGAGTTTAGAACCGCCGGACCGGCCGCCGACGCACACATACCATTGCCAGGTGACTTCCACCTGGGGCGGCGACAGCTTGGAGGGCACCCTGCTCGACGGGCGGTACCGAGTGGGCGCCCGGATCGCCACCGGCGGCACCTCCACGGTGTACCGCGGCGTGGACGAACGCCTCGACCGCCCGGTCGCGGTGAAGGTGATGGACCTGCGCTACGCCGGCGACCAGCAGTTCCTGGCCCGGTTCCAGCTCGAGGCCCGCGCCGTCGCCCGGCTCAAGGATCCGGGGCTGGTGGCGGTCTACGACCAGGGCTTCGGCACGATTCACGATCCCGGCCAGCCGTTCCTGGTGATGGAGCTCGTCGAGGGCGGCACGCTACGCGAACTGCTCAACGAACGCGGCCCGATGCCGCCGCACGCCGTCGCCGCGGTACTGCGCCCGGTGTTGGGGGCACTGGGGATCGCGCACCAGGCCGGGCTGGTGCACCGCGACGTCAAGCCGGAGAACATCCTGATCTCCGACGACGGCGACGTGAAGATCGTCGACTTCGGCCTGGTGCGCGCCATCGCAGCGGCGGGAATCACCTCCACCAACGTGATTCTGGGCACCGCGGCCTACCTGTCCCCCGAACAGGTCCGCGACGGAAACGCCGGCCCCGCCAGCGACGTCTACAGCGCCGGCGTACTCACCTACGAGCTGTTGACCGGCCACACGCCGTTCGCCGGCGACTCCGCGTTGACGGTGGCCTACCAGCGGCTGGATCACGATGTCCCGCTGCCCAGTTCGGCCATCGACGGCGTGCCCGGCGAATTCGACGACCTGGTCGCCCGGGCCACCGCCCGGGAACCGGAGGACCGCTACCCCGATGGTCTGCAGATGGCCCGCGCGGTAGACCTGCTCACCGAAGCGCTGGCGCTGCCGGCGTTTCGGGTACCCGCCCCGCGTAACTCCGCCCAGCACATCGCGGCCGCGCCCGGGCGCACGCCGCAGCAGCCGGCGCCGCCACGCCACCAGACCCTGCACATGACCCGGGGCCCGCAGGACTGGCCGGAGGAAACCGATCAATCTCAGCTCGTGACAGGGCAATTCGGCGGTGTCGAACTGAGCCGATTCGTGCTGGAGCGCCAGCACGCCCGCCGGATGGTGCTGATCTGGCTGGCCGTGGTGTTCGCGCTGGACGCCGTGGTCGCGGCGGTGGCATGGACGCTGGGCAACAACGTCGGCGCGCTGCTGTAACCCCGGGCCCGCCGACGGCTCAGCCCCGCAGCATCTCCGCGACCAGGAAGGACAACTCCAGCGACTGCTGGGTGTTGAGCCGCGGGTCACACGCCGTCTCGTAGCGACCGCCCAGATCCGAGTCCGAAATGTCTTGGGCGCCACCGAGGCACTCCGTGACGTCCTCCCCGGTGAACTCCAGGTGGATGCCGCCCGGGTGGGTGCCCAGCGCATGATGCACCTCGAAGAAGCCCTGCACCTCGTCGACGATCCGGTCGAAGTGGCGGGTCTTGTGGCCGGTCGACGCCTCATGGGTGTTGCCGTGCATCGGGTCGCACTGCCAGATCACCTGGTGACCGGTGGCCTGGACCTTTTCGATGATGCCCGGAAGCAGATCGCGCACCTTGCTGTTGCCCATCCGGCTGACCAGGGTCAGGCGGCCCGGCTCGTTGTGCGGGTCGAGCCGCTCGACGTACTCCACCGCCAGTTCCGGCGAGGTCGTCGGCCCCAGCTTGATGCCGATCGGGTTGGCGATCACCTCGGCCAGACCGACGTGCGCGCCGTCGAGCTGACGAGTCCGCTCCCCGATCCACAGGTAGTGCGCCGACAGGTCGTAGAGCTTGGGGGCACCGGAGCCGTCAGCGCCGCCCGGGCCCATCCGCAGCATGGCCCGCTCGTAGTCGAGCACCAGGGCCTCGTGGCTGGCGTAGATCTCCGCGGTCTGCAGCTCCCGGTCGGCCACCCCGCACGCCGACATGAACTTCAGCCCGCGGTCGATCTCGCCCGCCAGCGCCTCGTAACGAGCCCCGGCCGGCGACGTGCGGACGAACTCGCGGTTCCAGTCGTGCACCAACTCCAGCGAGGCCAGGCCCGACGACGTCAGCGCCCGCACCAGGTTCATCGCGGCGCTGGCATTGGCGTAGGCCCGCACCAACCGCGACGGGTCGTGCTCACGCACCTCGGCATCGGCGGCCAGGCCGTTCACCATGTCGCCGCGGTAGGACTTCAGGCCCAGCGCGTCGATGTCGGCCGACCGCGGCTTGGCGTACTGACCGGCGATCCGGGCCACCTTGACCACCGGCATGCTGGCCCCGTAGGTGAGCACCACGGCCATCTGCAGCAGGGTGCGGATGTTCGCCTTGATGTGCGGCTCGGTGTTATCGGTGAAGGTCTCGGCGCAGTCGCCGCCCTGCAGCAGGAAGGCCTCCCCGCGGGCGACCTGAGCCAGCAACGCCTTGAGGCGCTCGATCTCGGACGCCACCGTGATAGGCGGCACGCTCTCCAACACCGTGCGCATGGCCTTGGCCTGGTCGGCGGGCCAGCTCGGCTGTTGGACGGCCGGCCGGGCCAGCGCGGCGTCGAGGCGCTCGCGCAGATCCGCGGGCAGCGGCGGCAACGCCGGCAGCTGGTCGATGGGTACGTCAACAGTCCAGTTCACCCGACCATGGTAGCGGGGCGCCGACCCTCCCTGATCAGGCCAGTTCGTCGGCCGCTGTGATCACCTGGAAACGGCGCAGCTGATCGCGGGCGTCCACCAGCGCGTCGTGACTGCCCGCCGACCGAGGTGGCAGCCGCGGCCGGCCCCGGTCCTCCCACAGCTGGCGCAGCTCGTGGGTGAAACGCGGAATCGGCGCCGGCAGGTCGGGCATGGTGCCCCACAGCTGGCAGAGCACCACATGGTCATAGGCGCCGACCCAGGCCCACAACTCGATCGGGTCCCCCCGCTCGACGCCCAGGAACTCCTCCAAGTCGGCGCGGATCCGGCTGCGCGAGCGCCACGCCTTCGAAGCCGGCGACGGCAGCTTCGGCAGCACATGCGAACGCACCCACGGCCCCGCACGATCCGGGTCGAACTCGGTGGAGACCGCGTAGTACTCCCGCCCGTCCTCGGCGACCACGCCGATCGAGATCAACTCGATGGTGCGGCCGTCCTCGATGAACTCGGTGTCGTAGAAATACCTCGTCACCACGGTCCGCCCTGCCGGGGCATCCGCGGGACCACGTATGGCCGGGTGGGCGCCGACGCCTCCGACGCCGGACCGGGCCGGCTCCGGGGCCACGGGGGCGGCGCCGGCCGGGCGGGCGGACGGGCGGCGCCGCCCCCGTGCAG